>NZ_JBNPUE010000006.1:0-310564 GCF_051168015.1 Bradyrhizobium sp. HKCCYLRH3061 | reverse complement strand
CTGGCGCAGCCGTCACGTCCATCGCAGCCCACCTCAACGTATCGTGACGACGCGTACGTCCCTCTGCTCGAGGCGGGGTACGCACAGATAAGCACAATTTCTGAAATTACGCAATAGAATTATTATTAACGGAAGATCAAGCGATCAGCGCGGGCAACGGGACGAGGCCGACCGGTCGGTCAGGATGTCGCGCGCGGCCACCGCGATCCGCCGACACAAGGACAGCGCCGTCTCCTTGTCCTTGACATGGAATATCCCGTCGCTGATCAAGCGGTCGTCGAGCCAGGCGCGAAACGCCTGTTCGCTGTCCGGCGTGAACGTCCCCTCCTCGTAGATAAAGCCGCTCAGCGGGCCTTCAATCACGTAGTCGGTGTCGGCGGCATATTGAGAGGGACGCGCACATTGCGCCCAGATGCGGCCGTCAGTGTCGACAAAGGCCAGGACGCCATCATCACGCTCGTCAATTTTCACCCGACCTCCTCGCCACATCCCCGAACGAGCTCTCTCCTTGCGAGCGCAGCGAAGCAAGCCAGAACCATCGCGGGACTCTGGGTTGCCTCGTCGCGTCGCTCCCCGCAATGACGGAGGCCCTCATGTCGAAGCGGCTCAGGCATGGACCGTTCTCCAGGTGCGCAGCCTCGATCAGCAATCGGCGCGAGCGGCGAGCCAACCGACCGAGATCACGATCCGGCGGCATCGCCACCCCGCGTGCGCGTCGGACGTTCGACCGCTCGCGAAGATCGATACAAGACTTATGCCATGGAAAGCCGCACGTGACGGGCCACGACGACGGATCGTTCCTACACGGCGCGGGCGGGACGCAGCAGGGATGGCGTCAGCCAGCGTCGTCACGCGCGGTGCTCAGCCGCGCCGCTTGCGGCCCTGCGCTGCCGCGGCCTGCTTGCGCAGACCTTCGGCCGCGCTGCCGACGATCTCGGAAATCTGCATCAGTTGCTTGGCGAGCGGGCTGGTCTTGCGCCAGACCATGCCGACCGTGCGCTGCGGCTGCGGATCGGCGAAGCGCGCCAGCGACACCGACGCCGAGCGCGTCTCGACGCCGACCGCCATCTCCGGAATCAACGTCACGCCCATGCCGGCGCCGACCATCTGCACCAGGGTCGACAGCGAGGAGGCATCGAGCATCTCGCGCGGCGCCTGCATGTTGCAGAACGACAGCGCCTGGTCGCGGAAGCAGTGCCCCTCCTCCAGCAACAGCAGCCGCATCTCGCGCAGCATCTCGCTGCTCGGCACGTCAGCGCCTTCATATTCCGGCGGCCGCACCAGCAGGAAGTTCTCCGCGAACAGCGCGACCTCGGTCAGCGAGGGCTCCGAGACCGGCAGCGCGACGATCGCCGCATCGAGGCGGCCCTCGACCAGTTCCTCGATCAAGGTCGGCGTCTTGGACTCGCGGACGTGGATGTCGATCTCGGGATGCTTGCGCGTCAGGTTCCCGATCACCTTGGGTAACAGATAAGGCGCGACAGTCGGGATCATGCCGAGCCGCAACCGGCCGGTGAGCTTGTCACGCGAGGCGCGGGCGAAATCGCCGAGCTCATCGACCGAGCGAAGGATCTCGCGGACGCGCTCGGCGAGCTGCTCGCCGAACCGGGTCAGCACGACCTGGCGGGCGTTGCGCTCCAGCAGCACGCCGCCGAGCGCCTCCTCCATCTCCTTGATCTGCATCGACAGCGCCGGCTGCGAGATCGCACAGGCCTCGGCGGCGCGGCCGAAATGCCCCAGACGCGCCAGCGCGTCGAAATAGCGAAGCTGCCGCATCGTCAGATGTATCATCAGATTATCTTATCGCTCATCGACGCGAAGTCAATTTTCCCTGACTACAAGCCTGAGGTGTGTCGCCAACGTCTGGCATCGTTTTGCGTTTGGACGGGCGTCACACCGCGTTCATCAGATAATCTTATCGTTATGATCATCAATCTCAATTTCCCCTGATCGAAGTAGCCGCGTAGGGTCCCGGCTCCCACCCCAGGGGGAACCATGACGATCACGTCAGGAGGCAAACATGGATGACGTCAGCAAGTGCCCGTTTTCGGGCGGCTTGAAGGGATTTTCGAACAAGGATTGGTGGCCGAACCAGCTCAATCTGTCGGTCCTGCATCAGCACTCGAACCTGTCCGATCCGCTCGGCGAGACGTTCGACTACTCCAAGGAATTCAAGAGCCTCGATCTCGACGCGGTGATCAAGGACCTGCACGCGCTCATGACCGATTCGCAGGAATGGTGGCCGGCGGACTTCGGTCATTATGGTCCGCTGTTCATCCGCATGGCCTGGCATGCCGCCGGCACCTATCGCATCGGCGACGGCCGCGGCGGCGCCGGCACCGGTCAGCAGCGCTTTGCGCCGCTGAACAGCTGGCCCGACAACGCCAACCTCGACAAGGCCCGCCGCCTGCTGTGGCCGATCAAGCAGAAATACGGCCAGAAGATCTCCTGGGCCGACCTGTTCGTGCTGACCGGCAACGTCGCGCTGGAATCGATGGGCTTCAAGACCTTCGGCTTCGGCGGCGGCCGCGCCGACACCTGGGAGCCGGAGCAGGACATCTATTGGGGTCCCGAAGGCAAGTGGCTCGCCGACGAGCGCTACAGCGGCGACCGTCAGCTTGCCGGCTCGCTCGCTGCCGTGCAGATGGGCCTGATCTACGTCAACCCGGAAGGCCCGAACGGCAACCCCGACCCGCTGGCGGCCGCGCGCGACATCCGCGAGACCTTCGCCCGCATGGCGATGAACGACGAAGAGACGGTGGCGCTGATCGCCGGCGGTCATACCTTCGGCAAGACCCACGGCGCGGGTGACGCGTCGCTGGTCGGGGCGGAGCCTGAGGGCGCCGACATCGCGCAGCAGGGTCTCGGCTGGGCCAGCAAATACGGCTCGGGCAAGGGCGGCGACACCATCACCTCCGGCCTCGAGGTGATCTGGACGACGACGCCGACCAAGTGGAGCAACAACTTCTTCTGGAATCTGTTCGGCTATGAATGGGAGCTGACCAAGAGCCCGGCCGGCGCGCACCAGTGGAAGCCGAAGCACGGCGCCGGCGCCAACACGGTGCCGGACGCACACGACAAGTCCAAGCGCCACGCGCCGTCGATGCTGACCACCGACCTCGCGCTGCGCTTCGATCCGGCCTACGAGAAGATCTCGCGCCGCTTCATGGAGAATCCGGATCAGTTCGCCGACGCCTTCGCCCGCGCCTGGTTCAAGCTGACCCATCGCGACATGGGCCCGAAGGTGCGCTACCTCGGCCCGCTGGTGCCGAAGGAAGACCTGATCTGGCAGGATCCGGTGCCGGCCGTCGATCATCCGCTCGTGGATGACAGGGACGTCGCGTCGCTGAAGGCAAAGATCCTCGCCTCGGGCCTGTCGGTCTCTCAGCTGGTCTCGACCGCCTGGGCTTCGGCCTCGACCTTCCGCGGCTCGGACAAGCGCGGCGGCGCCAATGGCGCGCGCATTCGTCTGGCCCCGCAGAAGGACTGGGCGGTCAACAACCCGGCCGAGCTTGCCAAGGTGCTCTCGACGCTCGAGGGCATCCAGAAGGAGTTCAACGCGCAGGCCAGCGGCGGCAAGAAGGTGTCGCTCGCCGACCTGATCGTGCTGGCCGGCAATGCCGGCGTCGAGGCGGCCGCCAAGAAGGCCGGCGTCGAGGTGAGCGTGCCGTTCGCGCCGGGCCGCACCGACGCCTCGCAGGAGCAGACCGACGTCGAATCGTTTGCGGTGCTCGAACCGACCCATGACGGCTTCCGCAACTATCTCAGCGGCAAGCAGTGGCTGTCCGGCGAGGAGCTGCTGGTCGACAAGGCGCAACTGCTCACCCTGACCGCGCCGGAGATGACCGTGCTGGTCGGCGGCCTGCGCGTGCTCGGCGCCAACGCCAACGGCTCCAAGCATGGCGTGTTCACCGCGCAGACCGAGACGCTCTCCAACGACTTCTTCGCCAACCTGCTCGACATGAGCGTGGCCTGGCGTCCGGTCGATCAGGGCGAGCACACCTTCGAGGGCCGCGACCGCAAGACCGGCGCGATCAAGTGGACGGCCACCCGCGCCGACCTCATCTTCGGCTCGCACTCGCAACTGCGCGCGCTGGCCGAGGTCTATGCGAGCTCGGATGCCAAGCAGAAGTTCGTCAAGGACTTCGTCGCCGCCTGGACCAAGGTGATGAACCTCGACCGGTTCGAGCTGAAGGCCTGAGGCGAGACGCCGACTGACTGCTCATACAGAGAAGCGGCGCTTCAGCGATGAAGCGCCGCTTTTTTTGATGGAACAGGCTTATCAGTCGCGGGCCTGTCAGCGCGCCGCGGCCGAGCCGCCGCCGTCGATCTGGCGGCCCATCAGCGCGATCGCCTTCTGATAGACGCCGGCGGCGTTCCAGGCCTCGATGGCTGCGAAGTTCGGCTCGCCCGGCTGATAGCCGGCGCCCGCCTTCCAGCCATTGGCACGCAGGAAGTTCGCCGTCGAGGCGAGCGCATTGGCGGCGACGTCGAGATTGCCGACGCCATAGGCCAGGATGTTCTTCGGCATGAACTGGGTCTGCCCGACCTCGCCATGCATCGAGCCGCGGGTGTTGCCAGACAGCACGCCGCGGTCGATCAGCTTGAGCGCGGCATAGAGCTGGTCGGTGAAGAACTCCGGACGGCGGCAGTCATAGGCGAGCGTCGCGATCGAGGACAGCATGTGCTGATTGCCGCGCTGGCTGCCGAACGCGCTCTCCATGCCCCAGATCGCGATCAGCGGTCCGGGCGGCACGCCGTAGCGCTGCTCGATCGAGGCGAACATCGCGGCCTGCGACTGCTTGAGCTGGCGCCCGCGCGCGACGATCGCAGCAGCGCCGCGCTTGACGAGGAACTGATCGAGCGACAGCGAGAAGCTGCGCTGGCCACGATCGGCCGCGATCGTCGCCGAGGCGTAGTTGGTCTGCATCAGCGCGGATATCGCGGTGCCGCCGACGCCCTTCGCCCTCGCCTCCTCGCTGAATTCGCGCTTCCATGCCTCGAACCCCGCCGGCGACGAGCCGCACTGCGCCGCCTGCGCAACGCCGCCGCAGGCAGCGAGCAGCGTCGCGGCGGTGAACGTGAAGGTGATCATGGCCCGGCGTTTGCTCATTCAGACTCCTCTGGTCGCGTCCGCCGATGCGGCTCGCACCATTATCCTGCGGGACATCGGACGCCGCTGGCGGCGGTCATATCGGCTGCCCCGGTTTGCAACGGCGACAACCTATCGGAAATGGAAGAAAATCATAGCCGGGCGGGAATTAGCCGCAGATGAACGAGCGTCGACCATCGCCTGTGTGCGCACCAGCACCGCTGGCGGAACCGATCGCCATGCGGGTTCCAACGATCGCCTTCTGAGATCGCGATGCCGGCTGCGGCCGCATCGGAGTTCGGCCCGCCCGGCATTATTATACGGTTTCGTTTAGCGAGAGCGGCGTGAGACGCGCGGGCGCGTTCGCGCATGGACGGGTGAATCACCAACCTCGAGATCGTCGGCCTCGACGACGATCTCCGCTCCGCTCGTCCGCGGCCTCGAGAGCCGCGCAGGAATGGGTCCCTTCTGGATCCAGACACCTCCCGGGGGAGCCAACCTTGACAGGTCCTCCGGCCATCATTATAAAACGATACAGTTTCGTTTTATCGCAACCGTTTCCCAAGGGAATGCTCTACAAGCACCGACCGAGATCGGAGACAGCAGGCCGTCATGAAACGAATCATTCTTTTGAGCGTGATCCTGCTGTCGTGGACTCCCCTGGCGCACGCCGTCGGCGGGACCGGCAGCGGCATGCAGACCGAGAGGGATCCACAAGTCTCCACCGATCCGGCTCTGAGTCAGGAGACGATCGATCGCGAGCTCGACAAGTTCCGGCGGACGGAGGTGTCACTGCACCAGGCGCTGCGGATCGCCGAGAGGATTCATCCGGGCTCCAAGACCGCGGACATCAGCTTCGAAGGTGGGCTCGACGCCCCCGTCTACAAGGTCCGAACCCTGCAGAGCGGACGGATCTGGGAATCCGACATCGACGGCACCACGGCAAAGGTGCGCAACAGCGTGCTGTTCTCCACCGTGGATGGACTGAGCGAAAGCGACCGTAACAGCCTGGCTGCCCTCACCACGGTCCGGCTCAAGATGTCGGATGCGATTCGGATCGCCGAGCGCTCGGCGGCCGGCCGGGCGATCAGTGGCGGCCTGATGAACAAGGACGGCAAGCTCGCCTTCGTCGTGGTCGTCGTCAGCGGCAACGATCTCAAGCAAGTGACGCTCGAACCGTCATCGCTGCGGCGACGCTGATCGCGCCGCTCACGCCTTCGGCTGAAGCGTCAGGAACGTCTTGACCCGGTCACGGACGAAGCCGGGCAGCTCCCTGCGGATCGTCCTTTCGCTCTCGCCCATGAGCGAGCGCATGATCACCGGCATGACGATCAGATCGATGAAGATCTCGGCAGAGGCGGCCGACGCCTTCGACGGCGTCCGGCGGGCGGTCGTGGCCGAGGCGCCGATCGTCTCGCCGAGCAGCACCGCCACGGCATGGGCGGCCCGTTTGCGTGAGACGTCATGAAACTGACAACTGAGATCGGGAAACCGGTAAGCCTCCCCGATCGTGACCCGTAACAATCCCAGCGAGTCCTTCAGCGCGCGATCGACGATGGCGATGGCAAGTCCGACCAGTTTCTCCTGTGCGGTGCCGGCCACCGGCGTGTAGGATCCCAGATTCATCACGTCGTTGATGGAGCGCGCGACGACGGCGGCAAACAAGGCGGCCTTGCCGGTGTATCGGGCATAAATCGTCGGCTTGCTGGCGGGGGCGCGTTCAGCGATCTCGTCGATGCTGGCACCGTCGAAGCCACGCTCGAGAAACACCGCGCGCGCAGCGTCCAGAATACGCTCCTCGATGTTTCCAGCGAGCGCCTTCGGCGGCCGTCCCACCCGCCCGCGAAACGCTTCCGTGCGGGCAACGTCCGTACGTTTCAATTTGGCCTGCGTGCGGGCCATACTCAACGACCTCGACTCGACATGAAGACATGTCGTCAAGGGATTACACGTTCTTGTCGAGACGGCAATAGAACGACCACGCCACGCGGCTATGCGCATGGTGGCGTACATAATCGGCAACGTATCACCACAAACACCTCAAAATACCTCAGGCAACAAACTCCCCGAGGTCATCGAGCACGGCGAGCGCACCGTCGAACGTGTCGTCGTGAAAGTAGAGGCTGCGCGTGATCAGCACGGGAACGCCGGCGCGGGTCGCAGCCATCAACCCGTTACCGGAGTCCTCGATCGCGATGCAACTGGCCGCGGGTAGATCGAGCTGCGACAAGACCTCCAGGTAGACATCCGGTGCAGGCTTCTTGCGCGCGACATCGTCGGCCGCCACGACGGCGGCAAATCCTGCCTCCCAGTCGGCGCCCAGCACGGGCGCCAACAGGGCATCGATATTGCCGCGCGTGGTCGTCGTCGCGATCGCGAGCCGCTGCCCGCGGGCCGAGGCAGCCTCCAGCAAGGCTTGAACGCCCGGGCGCAACGGGCAGCCCTTGTCGGCCATCAGCGCGGCAAACCGCTCCGTCTTGATGCGATGAAGCCGGGCAACGACGGCGTCGCTGAGCGGCGGACCCGTGCGCCGCATCTGGTCGAACGCACGGACGCGCTCCTTGCCACCGGTGACACGCAGCAGCTCCTTGTAGATGCGGCGGCCCCAGTGCCAGTCTATGCCCACCGCGACGAACGCCTCATTGAAGGCCTCGCGATGGATCTCCTCGGTCTCGGCCATCGTGCCGTCGACGTCGAAGATCAGTGCGCCGGCGTCGGCGATGCGGCGCCGGAGGTCGTCGAGCGGCGCGTTCCTCACCAGAGCCAGACTCATGATTGCGCCTCCACCCTGCCGTCTCCCGCGTCGGCCCCCTTGGCGAACACGCGGCTTGCCAGCACGTCGCTGGCTTCGATCGACATCACGTCATCGGACGTCAGCACGCGGTCGAGCCGCGACACCAGCCGGTTGGCCTGGCGCAGGCGGATCCGATCCAGCGCGTTGCGGATCGAGCGCGCGTTGGAGAACAAGGGCTGGGTGCGCCGGACGGCGATGTACTTCTCGAAGGCGGCGCGGGCCTCCGGCGTGAAGCGGTAATTCTGCCCCTCCAGCATCATCTCGGAGATCGTCAGCAGTTCGGCTTCCGAATAGTCGGGGAAGTCGATGTGGTGGGCGATGCGCGAGCGGAAGCCGGGATTGCTCTGGAAGAACTTCTCCATCCGGTCGGCATAGCCGGCAAGAATGACCACGAGGTCCTCGCGCTGCGACTCCATGATCTGCAGCAGGATCTCGATCGACTCCTGGCCGTAGTCGCGCTCGTTCTCGGGACGGTAGAGATAATAGGCCTCGTCGATGAACAGGACGCCGCCCATCGCCTTCTTCAGCACCTCCTTGGTCTTTGGCGCGGTGTGGCCGATATATTGGCCGACGAGATCGTCGCGAGTCACGCTGATGACGTGGCCGCGGCGGACGAAGCCCAGCCGATGCAGGATGCCGGCCATGCGCAGCGCGACCGTGGTCTTGCCGGTGCCTGGATTGCCGGTGAACGACATGTGCAAGGTCGGAAACGTCGTCGCCAGCCCCATCTTGCGGCGGATCCGCTCCATCATCAGCAGCGAGGCGATTTCGCGGATTCGCGTCTTGACCGGGGTGAGCCCGACCAGCTCGCGGTCGAGCTGCTCCAGCACGGGTGCGATGTCGACGCTCTCGAACTCGCGGCGCAGGTCGACGGTGTCGACCGGCGTGGCCTTGTCGGCATCCGCCTGCGTGGCCTGCATCATGGGCTGGTGCTCCGCTTGGCCGAAGTTCGCACACGCTGGCGGCAGATCCTCCCGCGAACTCCGGCAAGCAGGGGACGCCGTCGAATCGGACTTGATCAATGCGGCAGAGCCGGCGCTGAAGTCCCCTCCCCGACGGGATGGGACTTCAGCGCGGTATTCTTATGAGTAGCGCTCGCCTTCAGGGCGCTCAGCCGCATAGGACCGCGTCGAGTAACGCAGATTGCGTCCGACGGTTTCCTGACGATCGAGCCGGAAGCCCGGCTCGTGCTGCGGCCGGTTGACGATGAAGGACAGCCGGATCGACTCCCAGCCATGGCTGGAGTCGAAGGCCGAGATGCGGATGTAGCGGTCGCCATAGATCTTCCGGCACTCGGACAGCTCGCGCATGATGCCGGCGGCGTCGCGCAGGTCGAACATCGGCAGCCCCCACATCTCCCAATAGGTGTTGCGAGGATGCGGATCGTCGGTGAACTCGATGTTCACGGCCCAGTTCTTCTCGAGGCAGTACTGGATCTGGGCCGTGATCTGCTCGTCGGTCAGGTCGGGCAGGAAAGAAAAGCAACCCTGGGTCACGCGCATGTTGAAATCTCCTGATGTTGTGCTGCCGGGCGAGCCGATGTCCGGCCCGCAGCACGGCGACGCATCGAACGTGGTTCAAGCGGCAGGGGTGACGGTCGGCACGAAGTCCGGCGAGTCCGTCGATTCGTAGTTGAAGGTGACGTCCTTCCAGATCTCCAGCGCCTCGCGCAGCGGCGTGCAGGTCTGTGCCGCCTTGGCCAGGATCTCAGGACCTTCATGCACGTAGTCGCGGCCCTCATTGCGGGCCAGGATCATCGCCTCCAGCGCGACGCGGTTGGCAGTCGCACCGGCGGCGATGCCGCGGGGATGGCCGATGGTGCCGCCGCCGAACTGCAGCACGACGTCCTCGCCGAGCAGGTCGAGCAACTGGTGCATCTGGCCGGCATGGATGCCGCCGGAGGCCACGGGCATCAGCTTGTTCAGGCTCGCCCAGTTCTGGTCGAAGAACACGCCATGCTCCAGCCGCATCGGGTTGAAGTCCTCGCGGCAGATGTCGTAGTAGCCGCGGGTCGTGTTGGGATCGCCTTCGAGCTTGCCGACCACGGTGCCGGCATGGATGTGGTCGACGCCGGCGAGCCGCATCCACTTGGCGATGACGCGGAACGACACGCCGTGCGAGCGCTGCCGCGTGTAGGTCGAATGTCCGGCGCGATGCAGATGCAGGATCATGTCGTTCCGGCGTGCCCATTTCGCCATCGACTGGATCGCGGTGTAGCCGATCACGAGGTCGATCATGATGATCGTCGAGCCGAGCTCCTTGGCGAACTCGGCACGCTCATACATGTCCTCCATCGTCGCCGCTGTCACGTTGAGGTAGGTGCCCTTGATCTCGCCGGTCGCCGCCTGCGCCTTGTTGACCGCCTCCATGCAATACAGGAAGCGCTCGCGCCAATGCATGAAGGGCTGCGAGTTGATGTTCTCGTCGTCCTTGGTGAAGTCGAGTCCGCCCTTCAGCGCCTCGTAGACCACGCGACCGTAGTTGCGGCCGGACAGGCCGAGCTTCGGCTTGACGGTGGCGCCGAGCAAGGGACGGCCGAACTTGTCGAGCCGCTCGCGCTCGACGACGATGCCGGTCGCCGGCCCCTGGAACGTCTTCACATAGGCCACCGGCAGCCGCATGTCTTCGAGCCGCAGCGCCTTCAGCGGCTTGAAGCCGAACACGTTGCCGATGATCGAGGCCGTCAGGTTGGCGATCGAGCCCGGCTCGAACAGGTCGAGATCATAGGCGATGTAGGCGAAATAGCTGCCCGGCGAGCCCGGCACCGGCTCGACCCGGTAGCACTTGGCGCGATACTTCTCGGCGGCGGTCAGGCGGTCGGTCCACACCACTGTCCAGGTCGCGGTCGAGGACTCACCGGCGACGGCAGCGCACGCCTCGACCGGGTCGACGCCATCCTGCGGCGTGACGCGGAACAGCGCGATGACATCGGTGTCCTTGGGCTGGTAGGACGGCTCCCAGTAGCCCATCTTCTTGTATTCCATCACGCCGGACTTGTAGCGATCCTTGCCGCGGACGGTGATCGATTGGTCGTTCATGTGTTCCTCCTGGCTGTCTCGTTGTGGCTGTTCACGTCACGCAGCTTCGGTCATTCCCCCAATTCGCGGATCGAGCGCGCCGGAGCGGTAGCGCTTGGCCATCTCCGACAGCGGCAGCACCTTGATCTTCGAGGCGTTGCCGGCGGCGCCGAACTGCTCGAACCGCTCGCGGCAGAGATCACGCATCGAGTCCATCGCCGGCTTCAGGAACTTGCGCGGATCAAATTCGACCTTCGACGACGCGCCGACCTTGCGGAAGATCGCAGTCATCGCGAGCCGGCAGTCGGTATCGATGTTGACCTTGCGGACGCCGTGACGGATGCCGCGCACGATCTCCTCGACCGGCACGCCCCAGGTCTGCGGCATCTCGCCGCCGAACTGGTTGAACATGTCCTGCAGGCTCTGCGGCACCGACGACGAGCCGTGCATGACGAGATGCGTATTCGGCAGCCGGCGATGGATCTCCTCGATGACGTTCATGGCGAGGATCTCGCCATCCGGCTTGCGCGAGAACTTGTAGGCGCCGTGCGACGTGCCCATCGCGATCGCCAGCGCATCGACCTTGGTGGCGCGGACGAAATCGACCGCCTGGTCGGGATCGGTCAGCAGTTGGTCGCGGCTGACCTTGCCTTCGAGGCCGTGACCGTCCTCCTGCTCGCCGCCGCCATGCTCGAGCGAGCCGAGCACGCCGAGCTCGCCCTCGACGGAGGCGCCGACCCAATGCGCCATCTCGACGACGCGGCGGGTGATGTCGACGTTGTAGTCGTAGTCGGCCGCGGTCTTGGCGTCGGCCTTCAGCGAGCCGTCCATCATCACGGACGTAAAGCCGTATTTTATCGCGGTCGCGCAGGTCGCCTCGTCGTTGCCGTGGTCCTGGTGCAGGCAGAGCGGGATCTGCGGATACATTTCCTCCAGCGCGTCGATCATCTTCGACAGCATGATGTCGCCGGCATAGGAGCGCGCGCCGCGCGAGGCCTGGATGATCACGGGGGCATCGACCGCCGCGGCCGCCTCCATGATCGCGAGCCCCTGCTCCATGTTATTGATGTTGAACGCCGGCACGCCGTAGCCGCGCTCGGCCGCATGGTCCAGCAATTGTCTGAGCGTGATCCGCGCCATGTTGGTCTCCGTCCCTGTTTCGATGTTCTGTATGGTGGCGCGGCTCAGGACGCCCGCGCCCGGATGATGTTGCGCATGGCCGCATCGGCGACCGCCGCAGGCGTGATGCCGAATTCGCGGTACAGCACCTCGGCCGGCGCCGAGGCGCCGAAGCCGTGCATGCCGACGAACTCGCCGGCATCGCCGAGCCAGCGCGCCCAGTCACCCTCGATCGCGGCTTCGACTCCGATGCGTGGCGCAGCGCCGAGCACCTCGGCGCGATACTCGGCGGGCTGCTTGCGGAACAGCTCGAAGCAGGGGGCCGACACCACGGCCGCCTGGACGCCTTCGGCCGCCAGCAGCTTGGCCGCCTCCAGCGCGATCGCCACCTCCGAGCCCGTCGCAATCAATGTCACGTCACGCCCAGCCTCGGGCTCGACGACCACGTAGGCGCCGAGCGCCACCTTGTTGTGATCAGATGCTTCGGTACGGAACGCCGGCAGCCCCTGCCGCGACAAGCACAGCACCGACGGCGACGTCTCCGCGCGCAGCGCGCAGTCCCAGGCTTCCGCCGTCTCGACCGCGTCGGCTGGGCGGAATACCAGGAGGTTCGGAATGGCGCGCAGGCTCGCGACATGCTCGACCGGCTGATGCGTCGGGCCATCCTCGCCGAGGCCGATGGAGTCATGCGTCATCACGTGAATGACGCGGATGCCCATCAGCGCGGCCAGGCGAATCGCCGGACGGCTGTAGTCGGCGAAGGCGAGGAAAGTGCCGCCATAGGGGATGAAGCCGCCATGCAGCGCGATGCCGTTCATGGCCGCGGCCATCGCGTGCTCACGCACGCCATAGTGAATGTAGTTGCCATCCATCGCGGCCGGCGTGACGGATTTGTGCGTCTTTGCCTTGGTCAGGTTGGAGTGGGTCAGGTCCGCCGAGCCGCCGAGCAGGTTCGGCAGCACCGTCGCGATGACATCGATGACGTTCTGCGACGCCTGGCGGGTGGCGATCTTCGGCCGCTCGGCCGTGAGCTGCGCGATGAACTGCGCCATGCGCTCGGCATAGGCGGCCGGCAGCTTCCTGTTCAGCGCATCATGACAGGGCGAGCGGTCCGCGGTGCACAGCCTGCGCGCACGCTCCTTCCAGGCCTGGCGCACGTTGCGGCCGCGCGCGCCGATCTCGCGCCAGCTCACCAGCACGTCGGCCGGGACCTCGAACGGACGGTGCGGCCAGTGCAGTGCCGCGCGGGTCTTTTCGACCTCTTCCGGCCCGAGCGGCGCGCCATGCGCCTTCTCCGAGCCCTGCCGTCCGGGTGAGCCGAAGCCGATCGTGGTCCGGCACGCGATCATGCTGGGGCGGTTGCTCTGCCGCGCCGCAGCGATCGCAGCCTCGATGGCTTCGGGATCATGGCCGTCGATGCGGGACGTCGCCCAGCCCGACGCGGCGAAGCGTCCGAGCTGATCATCCGAGCAGGCGAGATCGGTCGAGCCGTCGATCGAGATGCCGTTGTCGTCGAACAACACGATCAAGCGATTCAGCTTGAGATGACCCGCGAGCGAGATCGCCTCGTGGCTGATGCCCTCCATCAGGCAGCCGTCGCCGGCGATCACGTAGGTGTAGTGATCGACCAGATCGTCGCCATAGCGCGCGTTCATCAGGCGCTCGGCGAGCGCCATGCCGACCGCCGTCGCGATGCCCTGCCCGAGCGGACCGGTGGTGGTCTCGACGCCGGGCGTGTGGCCATACTCCGGATGGCCCGGCGTCTTGGCGCCCCATTGCCGGAACCGCTTCAGCTCATCGATCGTGACGGCCTCGTAGCCGGTCAGATGCAGCAGCGCATAGAGCAGCATCGAGCCGTGACCGGCCGACAGCACGAAGCGGTCGCGATCGGGCCAGGCCGGATCGGCGGGATCGAATTTCATGAAGCGCGAGAAAAGGACGGTTGCCACATCGGCCATGCCCATCGGCATGCCTGGATGACCCGATTTCGCCTTTTCGACGGCGTCGATCGCGAGGAAGCGGATGGCGTTCGCCATCTCGGCATGGCTGGGATCGGCTTTCGGAGCCAGCGTCTGCACGGCGTTGGCGGTCATAGCGTGCGCCTCTTTCGGTCCATCAGTTGCATGATCATGGGGGTGAGAATGAGCTGCATCGCGAGATCGAGCTTGGCGCCGTGGATCACGATCGAATTGGCGCGCGACATGAAGCTCTGCGGGATCATCGAGAGCAGATAGGGAAAGTCGATGCCGCGCGGGTTCTTCAGCCGGATCACGACCATCGATTCATCGGGCGTCGGGATCCAGCGGGCAACGAACGGGTTCGAGGTGTCGACCGTCGGCACGCGCTGGAAGTTGATGTCGGTCTCCGAGAACTGCGGGATGATGTAGTTCACGTAGTCTGGCATGCGGCGCAGGATGGTGTCGGTGACCGCCTCGGTGGTGTAGCCGCGCGACGCGCGGTCGCGGTGCAGCTTCTGGATCCACTCCAGGTTCATCACCGGAACAACGCCGATCTTCAGATCGGCGTGCTGCGCGATGTTGACCTTCTCGGTGACGACCGCGCCGTGCAGGCCTTCGTAGAACAGCAGGTCGGAGTCCTCCGGCAGCCGGCTCCACTCGGTGAAGTTGCCGGGCCTCGTGTCGTAGAGCCGCGCCTCCTCCTCGTCGTGGACGTAGTGGCGCGTCATGCCGGTGCCGGTCTCGGAGTAGTCGCGGAAGGTCTTCTCGAGCTCCTCGAACAGATTGGTGTCGGGGCTGAAATGGCTGAAGTGCTTGTTGCCGAGCTCGGCCTCCTCGACCATCTTGCGGCGCATCTCCTCGCGATTGTAGCGATGGAAGGCATCGCCCTCGATATAGGCCGCCTTGACGTTCTCGCGGCGGAAGATGTTCTCGAAGGTCTTCTTGACCGACGTGGTGCCGGCGCCCGACGAGCCGGTGATCGAGATGATGGGATGACGACGTGACATGAACTTTCTCCGGAAGGCGCGTTCGGCAGGCAGGCTCAGCGGAACAGGCCGCGCCGCGCGAACAGGGGCGCATCGCTGGTTTCGAACAGCGGCTCGATGCCCTCATGCAGTTGGTCGACGTCGCGGACGAGGCGGACGTCGCCCATGATCAGCGGCGCGCGCTGATGCGGCGAGCGCGCCGACAGTTCGAGGATGCGCGCGCGGCCGCTCGAGGCCGAGCCGCCGGCCCATTCCATGATCAGCGCCATCGGATGCGCTTCGTAGACCAGCCGCAGCCGGCCCTCGCGATAGCCCGGGCGGGAGTCGGCCGGATAGAGGAACACGCCGCCGCGCATCAGGATACGATAGGCCTCGGCGACCAGCGAGGCGATCCAGCGCATGTTGAAGTCGCGGCCGCGCGGGCCGGCGGCGCCCGACAGGCATTCGTCGACATAGTTGCGCACGGTCCCGCTCCAGTGGCGGCGGTTCGACGCGTTGATGGCGAACTCCGGCGTATCCTGCGGGATGCGGATCCCGGACTTGGCGAGCATGAACTCGTGCAAGGTCGGATGCAGGACGTAGAGATCGACGCGATGGTCGATCGCGAGCACCAGGCAGGTCTGCGGTCCATAGACGAAGAAGCCGGCGGCAAGCTGTGCCGTGCCGGGCTCGAAGAAGCTGGAGAGCACGTCGCGCCCCCGCGGGCGGATCGAGAAGATGGTGCCGACGGAGATGTTGTTCTGCAGGTTCGACGAGCCGTCGAGCGGGTCGATCGCCACGCAAAGTGGGGCAGCAGCATTGACCGTTTCCGGCCGGTCGCCCTCTTCGGACAGGATGCCAGCGACCGGAGCCCGGCGCAGCGCATCCCGCATCAGGTTGTCGGCGACGATGTCGAGCGCCTTCTGGACGTCGCCGTCGGCGTTCACGGTGGCAGCGCCTTCGTCGACGCCGGACAGCGGCGCCACCGCGATCTGCCGCGCGAGCTCGCGCGCCGCCCCGGCCAGAGCCGCGATGACCGCGGCGCAATCGGCGTCGGCACCCTGCGCCGCCAGATGTGCCTGCAATGTCTGATGATGATCCATCTGGTGATCCATGGGCCACTCCCTCGCCATCAGATCCTCTGCCGGGAACTTGATGAAGCCGCACGAATGCGTCGTGCCGCGCTGCTATCAACACTCGATTTGCCTAATTAGGGAAATTTCAATATCTTTGGATAGACCAAAGTTTTCCTTATGTGAACGATCTGATCGAGGGTTCCATGAGCCGGCATTTCTCCCGCGATCTCACCATCCGCCAGCTTCGGGCGCTGGCCGCCGTGCAGAACTCGGGGTCGGTGACGTCAGCGGCCGGCCGTTTGAACCTCACTCAGCCTGCCGTCACCCTGCAGATCCGCAATCTTCAGGAGCTCGCCGGGCTGCCGCTGATCCAGCGCACCACCGACGGCATGATCCTGACCGAGGCCGGGCGCAGCGTGCTGGCGCTGGCCGAACGCGTCGAGGCCGCCTTGCAGGATTGCGAGCAGGCGCTCGACATTCTCGCCGGACGCAGCGGCGGCCGCGTGGCGATCGGCGCGGTCAGCACCGCGAAATATTTCGTGCCGTTTGCGATCGCGGAATTTTCGCGGCGCTTCCCCAAGATCGACGTCACCTTGCGGATCGGCAACCGCGACAGCCTGCGCGAGGCGCTGCGCGGCTATGATCTCGACATTGCCATCATGGGCCGGCCACCGGCCGACGTTCCCGTGGATATGCGGCCCTTCGGCAAACACCCGCACGTCATCATCGCCCCCGCCAACCACCGGCTGGCGCGCCGCAAGCGGATCGCGGCCGAGGATCTCGCCGGCGAGGTGTTCATCACCCGGGAGCCGGGATCAGGCACCCGTCTGCTGATGGAGACATTCTTCGAGAAGCATGGTCTGAAACCAAAGACCAGCATGGAGATGGACAGCAACGAGACCATCAAGCAGGCCGTCATCGCCGGCCTCGGCATCGCCTTCATCTCGCAGCACACGGTCGCCCATGAGCTCAGCGAGGGGCGGCTGGTCACGTTGAAGGTCGCGGGCCTGCCGATCATCCGGCAGTGGCACGCGGTGCGGCGTGCCGACAAGCTGCTGCTGCCGCCGGCGCAGGCGATGCTGGACTTCCTCGGCAAGGAAGGCGCGCGATTTCTGCCGAGCTGAGCGCCGCACCCGATGCCAAGGCGGCGTCGCGTCTCGCATGGCGCCGTCTCACCAATCGATCTCGAACCGGCAGGCCTCGTCACCCCAGGCTTCGCAGGCGATCTCACGCGCATGGGCGTCGGGGTGCACGAGCGTTGCGAACAGCGTCTCGAAGGTCGCAGCGTAGAAGTCGCAGATGGCGTGATCGCCGTGATGGCCGCGGCACAGCGGACAATGGCTGATCTGGTAGATGATGGGCCGGCCCGGGCGTGCGGTGAAGGTGCCGGTCCCGGCAAACGTCCAGGCATGCGCGGATATCGCCCGCGTCAGCGCGCGGCTCGCGAGCCGGGCCGGCAGCAGCCGGAGCACATGTTGCGCCGCGCCGGGGATGCGATGCGCAAGCAGATAGGCGCCGGTCAGCCGCCCTGCCCTGCTGCTGACGGCGCGCGCGGTCTCGTCATCGAGCACGGTGCGAAGCGCGTCATGAAGCCGCATGACCTCGGCCTCATCGACCATCTCGGCGGGCGGACTGCTCAGATAGAAATCGAGCCGCGCGGCCGCGAACACGCGGCGCGCACTGTCCTCCCCCCGCAGCAGGCGTAGGGCCTCGGCGGTCTGGATGATCGCGTTGGGGCCGATACGGCCCGGGGCGTGACCAGACGCAGCGGCAGCGCGCAGTAGCAGATTGGGCTGGGCGCGCGTGCCGTGCATGTCAATGCACCGGCGTCTCGGCCTCGTCGCTCATCTGCTCGGTGCCGCCGCCGCAGGCCATCAGTTGCGCCTGCTGCGGTCCGGTCAGCTTGCGATTATGGCTCGTCTTCCATTCGATCTTGCCGGGATCAGCGCGCTTGCGCGACGTATCGAAGCCGAAATCGACCTTGCCCTTGGACTGCGGCCCCCAGTAATTGACGCGGCCAAGATCGTAGAATTTGCGCTCGAAGCCGGATTTCAGGAACGCCTTGAGGCAGCCGAGCAGATAGCGCCTGCGCTCGCCCGAGCCGGCCCACGGGTACGAGAACAGCGCCTTGTGCATGTAGAAGCGGCGGTAGTTGTTCATGACGCCGTCGAGCAGCTCGCCGCGATCCATTGCGTCGGGCTTCATGATCGGCGTGACGAAATTGTACTTCTCGTAGTCGAAGATCTCGACCTTGTCGCCGAGGTCGCGGAACAGGTCGGAGAATGGCCACGGCGTGTACATCGCCCAGTTGGCGAGGTCCGGCCTCCAGTCGCGCGCCATCTGGTAGGTCTCTTCCAGGGTCTCGCGGGTCTCGTTCTCGAGGCCGACGATGAACTGCGCCTCGACGACGATGCCGGCGTCGCGCAAGAGCTGGATCGCCTTCTTGTTCTGCGCGACCGTGGTCTCCTTGTTGAAGCGGTCGAGCTTCATCTGTGCGGCGGCCTCGGTGCCGAGCGAGACGTGGATCAGGCCGGCCCTGCGATACAGCGGCAGCAGCGCCTCGTCGCGCAGGATGTCGGTGACGCGGGTGTTGATGCCCCAGAGGATCTTGAGGTCGCGCCGGATCAGCTCCTCGCAGAACGCGACGAATTTCTTCTTGTTGATGGTGGGCTCCTCGTCGGCGAGGATGAAGAAGCCGACATCGTGCTCGCGCATCAGTGTCTCGATCTCGTCGACCACCCTCTTCGGGTCTCGGATGCGATAGTCGCGCCAGAACTTCCACTGCGAGCAGAAGCTGCAGGTGAACGGGCAGCCGCGCGCCATGTTGGGGATGGCGACCCGCTTGTTCATCGGAATGTAGATGTACTTGCTCCATTCGAGCACGCTCCAGTCGGGCGTGATCGCATCGAGATTCTTCACCGTCGGCGCCGCCACCGTGGCCACCACCTCCGAGCCGTCGCGATAGGCGATGCCCCTGATGCTGCGGCGGTCGTTGTCCCAGCGGCCGTCCTCGCGGGCGCGCATCAGGTCGACGATGATCTCCTCGCCCTCGCCGCGCACGATGGCGTCGATCCACGGCGCCTCGGTCAGCACCTGCTGGTACATGAAGGTGGCGTGGATGCCGCCGAGCACGGTGAGCGCGTCGGGATGCTCTTCCCTGGCGATCTCCAGCAGCCGCTCGGCCTTGTAGATCGAGGGTGTGATCGCGGTGCAGCCGATCACGTCAGGCTGTTCGCTGCGCAGAATGGCGCGGACCTGATCCTCGGAGAGATCGTTGGTCATCGCATCGATGAAGCGAAGGTCCGTGAAGCCCGCGGCCTTCAGCGCGCCGGAGATGTAGGCCGCCCAGGCCGGCGGCCAATTGCCGGCGATTTCGGCGCCGCCGGAGTGATAATTCGGATGCAGCAACAAGATCCGCACGGCGTTCTCCCCCGATTATCAATTTGTCCATCCATCTTAACGTCAATACAGATTGACAAATTGATCTGGCTCAAACGCCGTGCGATTCATCCTCCATCATGCTGCCAGCGCGAGGCCCATCTCAGCCCAGATCTCCGACAGTGCCGACACCAGATGCTCGATGTCCGCGTCGGAGTGATAGGGCGACGGGGTGATGCGCAGCCGCTCGGTGCCGCGCGGCACCGTCGGATAGTTGATCGGCTGCACATAGATGCCGTAGCGGTCGAGCAGGATGTCGCTGATCCGCTTGCACAGCACGGGGTCGCGCACCATCACCGGCACGATGTGGCTGGGATTGTCGAGATGGCTGACGCCGGCCTCGTCGAGCCGGCGGCGCAGCCGCGCGACGCGGTCTTGATGCCTTGCACGCTCGACATTGCTCGCCTTGAGATGCCGGATGCTGGTGAGCGCGCCGGCGGCGACCGCGGGGGGCAGCGAGCTGGAGAAGATGAATCCGGAGGCGAAGCTGCGGACGAAATCGCAGACGGTGCTGGATGCCGTGATGTAGCCGCCGATCACGCCGAACGCCTTGGCGAGCGTGCCCTCGATCACGGTCAGGCGATCGGCGACGCCGTCGCGCTCCGAGATGCCGCCACCGCGCGGACCGTACAGGCCGACGGCGTGGACCTCGTCGAGATAGGTCATGGCGTTGTATTCGTCGGCGACGTCGCAGATATCGGAGATCGGCGAGATGTCGCCGTCCATCGAATAGACGCTCTCGAACGCGATCAGCTTCGGCGCCTTGGGATCGAGATCCGACAGCTTGTCGCGGAGGTCGGCGACGTCGTTGTGGCGCCAGATCCGGGTCTCGCAGCGGCTGTGGCGGATGCCCTCGATCATCGAGGCGTGGTTGAGCTCGTCGGACAGGATCACGCATCCGGGCATGCGCGCGGCCAGGGTCGACAGCGAGGTCCAATTCGAGACGTAGCCGGAGTTGAACAAGAGCGCCGCCTGCTTGCCGTGGAGGTCGGCGAGCTCCTCCTCCAGCAGCACATGATAGTGATTGGTGCCGCTGATGTTGCGGGTGCCGCCGGCGCCGGCGCCGCAGCGGTCGAGCGCCTCGTGCATCACCTCCAGCACCTTGGGGTGCTGGCCCATGCCGAGATAGTCGTTGGAGCACCACACCGCGACATCGCGCTCGCCATGGGGGCCACGATAGGTCGCACGCGGGAAGGCGCCGGCCTTGCGCTCGAGGTCGGCGAACACGCGGTAGCGTCCTTCGCGCCTGAGACCGTCGAGCTGGCGGCGGAAATAGTCTTCGTAGTTCATGGTACTCCCCCCTGTGCTGTGTTCGGATCGACCGGCGGCGTGACCGACACCGCGGCCAGTCCCGTGATGGTTTGCGCCTGCGCGTCAGCGCGGGCCTGGCGATAGGCCTGGCGGAACTGCTCTTCGAGCCGCTGCCGCGCCAGGGCGGCGGCAGTCTTCTGCGCCGACATCGACGTCTTTGGCGCAGGCATGGGGCGCTCCACCTCAGGCGTGGCCGGCACGACGGCCAGCACCGGACGCGCCATCGGCATCACGGGCGCCGGTGCAGGGATGGCAGCGACGGTCGCCATCGCGGGCTCGACTGGCGCGCTCCAGCGCCACAGATTGATCACCGGCATCGGCAGCGCCATGAAGCCATGCTCGAGCAGGCCGAGCGCGATCAACGAGGCGAGCAGTGACAGCGCGACGCCGTCGAAAGAGGATTTGGCGCCGAGCGCGGCAGCAGCGACCAGCACGGTCGCGGTGGTCGCCGCGGCAATCGAGAATGGGAACAGCAGGTTGGTCGACTTCTTGGCGAAATAGCTGCGCATGAAGCGAACCTGCTGCGGCAGCAGTTCGTCGTTCAGGGTGCGCACGCCGAGGAACAGATTGATCTTCGCGCTCTGCCTGAGCACCAGCAGCGCGGCGAAGGTCCACCAGCTCAGACGGTTGGGCGCGCCCGATGTCACCGCGAAGACGAGGCCAGCGGTCGCGATCAGCGCCAGCTCGTGATAGGCGATCGCCTGCAGCGCGAAGCCGACGCGCGAGGCCGGCGTGCAGTCGCGCGGGCACGGCTCGGGGCGTGGGCCGGTGATCCAGCCGGCGAGCAGCGACATCTCCACCGTGCCCCACAGCAGGATCGCGCAGGTGAAGGCGCAATAGGCGTTGGCGTCCTCGGCGGCCTGGCTCGACACCGCGACGCCCGACAGGGCCGCGACGAACGCCGCGGCCGTGCCCCATTTGAACGCGGCCGGATGGCGGGCGGCGAGCCCGACCAGCGCCAGCACGGCGCCGGTCGAGAACCACCAGACGAACACGACATAGGGAATGGCAATCGCGGTCGCGCCCATGGCCGGCTCCTTGTCACCAGGCGGGTTGCAGCCTGATCTCCCGTGGCAGCGCGTTGCTCTTGGCCGGCAGCATGTAGAGCCGGCCGAAGGTCAGCGCCGCCTTGAGCGGCAGCACGGCGCGCTTGAGCGTGCCCATGATGCCGCCCTGCGCCTTGGCATCCGCAATCGCCTCCGATATCCCGCGCAGCCGCTTCAGGCCGTCCCAGAAGCGCGGATTGTCGATGTCGAGCATCACCGGGAAGACCTGCCGCGAAATCTCCGAGGTGATGCGGAACACGCGCATGTCGTACTCGTCCACGGGCATGCCGAGCGCCTCGTAGAAGGCGGGACGCATGTGGTCGCGGACGTGCATCGTGGCGAACACTGCGAGCAGGAAGAACTTGATCCACAGCTTGTTGAGGCCGCTGAGCAGCTTCGGATCGGCGCGCATCAGCAGCGCGAACGCCTCGCCGTGGCGGAACTCGTCGTTGCACCACCTCTCGAACCACTTGAAGATCGGGTGAAACTGGCGCTCCGGGTTCCGCTCCATCTGCCGATAGATGGTGATGTAGCGGGCATAGCCGATCTTCTCGGAGAGATAGGTCGCGTAGAAGATGAACTTCGGCTTGAAGTAGGTGTACTTCTTCGTCTTGGTGAGGAAGCTCAGGTCGACGCCGATGCCGTGATCCTTGAGGATCTCGTTGATGAAGCCGGCATGGCGCGCCTCGTCGCGGCTCATGAACTGGAACAGCTCGCGGATGTCGGGATTGGTGATCCGCTTCTTGATCTCGGCATACAGCACGCAGCCGGAGAACTCGGCGGTCAGCGACGACACCAGGAAGTCCTTGAACTCGGCGCGAAGCGCCTCCGGAAGATCGTTGAGATCCTTGTCGAATTCCGGCGTCCGCACGAAGTGCCTGCGGTTGTGGTCGGCGCGCAGCTCGGCCATGACAGCATCCCATTCGCGGCGCACCAGGTCGACATTGAGCCGGTCCATCGCCGCGAAATCGGTGGTGTAGAAGCGTGGCGTGAGGATCGTGTCCTCCAGCGCCATCTTGGTGGAGATATTGCCGGATCCGCCTTCCATTGCGATCATCTGACCCTCCCGTCCGAAAAGCTGACGTCGTACAGTTCCGTGAGCTCGAGATAGCCCGCGACATGCATCATCGCGCGCTTCAGAGGACCGGCCCGAACGACGGTAGCGGTGCGCCGCAAATTGAGCTGCTCGCCGAACTTGACCGTGATCGGCTCGCCATGGATGACGACCTCGTCACCCGGGCGGATGCCGACATCGCGGTCCAGAGTGACATGCGCGTGCAGCGTTTCCGAGGTCTGCTCGACCTCGATGCTGCAGCCGATCTCGAAGCGGCGCGGCTCGTTGGCCCATAATCCTCTCATCGCGTTTCTCCCATCGTCATCAGCTCCGTGAACCGGCGCTTGTTGTCGTTGCCGAACGACCCGAGATCGACGCGCCGTCCGGTCGCCGGATCGTCCAGGCTCATGCGTCCATCGGACCAGCGGTTGATCGTGAAGGCCGGCCCCGAACCGATCGCGTGACGCTGGCGATCGAACGCCATGCTGCGCAGGACCGTGCGCAGGAAGCCGTCGCCGCCGGCCTCGACGACTCCGACCACCTTGCCGCTGTCGGGCGACACGACGGAGATGCCGCCATCGGGACGGTCCTCGAACCGCAGCGCCACCGTTTGCACGGCGACAGCGTGATCGATGTGGACAGTGCCTACACCCGTCCAGCGGCCGACGCCGGCCGCAACCAGGGTGAAGGCAACCAGCGCGAAGGCCGCGCGCAGCGCGCCCTTCGGAATGACGATCTCAGGTTCGGCGTGAACATCGACATGGCTCTCGGCTTGGCTCATGACATCCTCCTGATCACGCCGCGCTGGCGACCGCACCCGCAGGCGACGCGCCTTGCGGCTGTCCGTTGCCCGCGGCGATCGGCTGCGCCGCGACCGCGCCGTCCGAGGCCGCGACCAGCGCCTTTGCGAGGATCTCGGCCGCCTCGCGGGCATCAGGCACGCCACGCAGCATCGGCTCGACCTCGTTCAGCCGCCACGGACGCGCATGCGGCCACAGCAGCAAATAGGACAGCCGCTGCTGGGCGGTGACGCCGAGCGGCAGATCGCCGGAGCCGTCGGAGAACAGCTTCACGTCGGCGCGCGAGACCTGCTTGAACGGCACGTTCAAGGTCATCGGCAGCACGGCACCGAACTGCAGCAGCACGCGGCGGCTGGTGATGGTGTAGCGCGTGGTGCGGCTGTAGAGCACCGCGAGGCCCGTGAGCAGCAGCGTCGCGAGCGCCACAGGCGTCACCAGCGAGGACGCGCCGGCGAGCGAGGCCGCGAGCGGCTGGTGATCCAGCGTGCCCGTTACCACGCGCGCGCCGAACAGCGCGGCGAAGTAGGCGAGCACCAGGCGCAGGTGGAAGACGCGCAGCAGCAGCGCCTTCACCGTAGGCTGTCCCTGCCAGAGCAGGCGCTCGCCTGCCGGCAGCATCAGCTGATCCTGGTCCCGACGCGTGCTCACAGCAGCGGCTCCTGGCGCGCAGCGGTCGCATAAAGGTGGCCGCCGCCGTAGTAGCCGACGATCTTGTCCTCCTCGAGCTTGGTGACCTGATCGGGGCTGGCGAGACCGGGCACGCTGGCGAATTGCGAGCCGAGAATGGCATCGACCAGCACCGCCTTGCGCGACTTGTCGACGATGGCCATGGTCATCGGCAGCAGCACGTGCCGTCCGACGATGCCCTCGACCTCGACTTCGAGATAGCGGATCAGCATCTCTGCGCGGTCGACCCAGACCTCGCGGACCTTGCCGCCGAGCCTGCCGTCGCAGCCGATCACCGGCATGCCGCGCGGATCCGGGTCCTCCGAGGCGATGAAGATGCTGCCGTCGACGCGCAGCGGCACGATCGCCGGGATGTTGTCCATGGTCAGCTCCGGCTCGTCCTTGCGCGCGGCGAAGGAGCCCGGGCCGACGCCGTCGAGCATCGGATTGCCGGTCGGTAGATAAGGCGTCCCCGGCCAGGGATACATCGGCGTGACCGGCGCATTGGCGCGGTCGTTGTCCCAGTTCGGCAGCGTCGCGGTGCGCCCGCCATGCATATGATAGGTCTTGGGTGACGGCGGCGTCGGGAAGCCGTGACCGCTCGAAGCTGTCTGCCGGCCGACCCGGCCTTCGAACTGCAGCGGATAGCCTTCGCGCTTGTCCTCGGTGCGCAGATAGAAGATCAGGCCTGCGAAGAACACCCAGAACCCGTAAAGCACCACCTGGGCGACATCGATGTAGCTCGTGAAAGACGTCATGGCTTCCTCCCCGACTGGGCTAACCTGGAAATTCAACGATTCCGAACTGAAGCTGCTGTGGCTCCGCCGCCCGCCGCCGCACCAGCGGCCCGATCACCGCAAGGGTGACGAACAGCAGCGCGATCTCGACGTGGTAGACGATGCTGTAGCCGGTCGCCGGCCCGGCGAGCCCGACGCCGAGGCTTCCATTCAATGCCAGCTGCGACATCACATCGCGAATGGCGCCACCGCCGGCGATGGCTACACCCGCTGACGTCGCCTGCACTGCGCCCCAGGCGCCGAGCGCGAGCCCGCTCTCGCCGTTCTGCACCAGCGCCATCGCCGCCGTCAGCGTGCCCACCGCGAACAGGCCGCCGCCGAATCCGATCAGCGTCGTGCCGATCCGGAACAGCAGGGGCGAGGCGAGCGGCGCCGAGAAGATGACCGCGGAGAACGCGAACAGCCCGACGAGTCCGCCGAGCGCTGCGATCCGATAGGGATCGGCGCCCTTGCCCAGCTGGCGCGCCGACAGGCCGAAGCCTGCGAGCGTGCCGGCTGCGAACAATGCGGTCAGCGCCGTGGTTTCGCCGACCGTGAGGTGAAGGATCTCCGCGCCGTACGGCTCGAGCAGGATGTCCTGCATCGTGAAGCCGGCCGTGCCGAGCCCGACCGCGACCAGCACCCGCATCGAGCCGCCGGCCTCGCGGAACTGCCGCCAGGAATCGCCGAAGCGCGGCCGCTCACGTGCAGCCGACGTGCGCGAGGGATCGCGCGCCTCCTGCTTCCACAGCGCGATGATGTTGAGCACCATCTCGGTCAGCGCCGCGCCCTGGATGACCTGGATCAGCCGCATCTCGCTGAACTCGGCGAGCAGCCCGCCGAAGGTCAGCGCGCTCGCCATCATGCCGAACATCAGCATCACGTAGAGGAAGGCGACCACGCGAGGACGCGACCGCTCAGGCGCAATGTCTGTGGCAAGCGACAGGCCGGCGGTCTGCGTGGTGTGAAGCCCGGCGCCGACCAGCAGGAAAGCAAGCGCGGCGCCAACGCGACCGGCGATGACCTGGCCCGGCGCGTCGGCCGCGGACAGCAAGAGCAGCGCGAACGGCATGATCGCGAGGCCGCCGAACTGCAGGAGCGTGCCCATCCAGATATAGGGCACGCGGCGCCAACCCAGCACCGAGCGGTGATGGTCGGACTTGAAGCCGATCAGCACCCGCAGCGGCGCAAACACCAACGGCAGCGCCACCATGGTCGCGACCAGCCAGGAGGGCACGCCGAGCTCGACGATCATGACGCGGTTGAGCGTGCCGTTGAGCAGCACCACCGATATGCCGATCGACACCTGGAACAGCGACAGCCGCATCAGGCGCGACAGCGGCAGCTCGGTCGAGGCGGCATCCGCAAACGGCAGATAGCGCGACGACAGCCGCATCCACGCTTGCATGATCGATGGTGCGCGCGCGCTCATGACGGGCGGAGCTCCAGCGCTTGCGAGATGTAGAAGCCGTTGGCGATGCGGCTGCTCCGCGCGCAGCGCCAGTCGGCGAGATCGTGATGGTCGGCGATCAGCCGATACAGCTTCTGTTCCGTCACGGGCTCGATCGCCGGCGCGCGATTGCCACGCGGGAACACGCCGCCCACCGCATGCATGACGGCCAGCAGCGGCGTGCGCGGCGCGTAGGTCATCAGGATCGATTCGGAGGTGCGGGCGGCGAGGCCGGCGACGATGCGCACGGCGTCCTCGGCGCGGTAGTGGATGAACGAATCCATCGCCACCACGAAATTGAAGCCGCCATGCCTGGGATCCAGCATGTCGCCGGCGACGAAGCGGATGGCGCTGCGGCTGATGTCGTCCGGCAGCCGGCGCTGGGCGATCTCGATCAGGGTCGGCGAGATATCGACCGCGACCACCTCGGCGCCGCGCCGCGCGGCTTCGATGGAAAAGCTGCCGGTGCCGCAGCCAGCATCCAGAATCCGCGCGCCGCGCAGATCGAGCGGCAACCACGACAGCAGCGTCCGCCGCATCTCGTCACGGCCGGCACGCACCGTGGCGCGAATGCGGCCCACCGGCGCATCCGAGGTCAGCCGCGTCCAGGCGGCGACCGCGGTGCGGTCGAAATAGGTCTCCACTTCACTGCGGCGGGCAAGATATTGCGCTGTCGTCATGTGCCAGCCTCACTCAATCGAAGCCCAGGAGATCGAAGATGTCGCGGTCGCGCAGCGGCACGGCCTGGATCGGCTCGACGCCGGCGAGCAGCGAGGCGGCGAGGCGCAGATATTCGTTCTGGGCGCGCTCGACGTCCGGCGACGGCTCCATCTCGAACAAGGTGCACTTCTTCAGCCGGCTCTTCCGGATGACGTCGAGGTCCGGGAAGTGCGCCAGCGTCTTCATGCCGATGCGCTCGTTGAACTTGTCGATCTGATCGGTCGCGGCACTGCGGTTGGCGATCACGCCGCCGAGCCGCACCGGATAGTTGCGCGACTTGGCCTGGATCGCGGCGACGATTCGGTTCATGGCGAAGATCGAGTCGAAATCGTTGGCGGCGACGATCAGCGCGCGATCGGCATGCTGCAACGGGGAGGCGAAGCCGCCGCAGACGACGTCGCCGAGCACGTCGAAGATCACCACGTCGGTGTCTTCGAGCAGATGATGCTCCTTGAGCAGCTTCACGGTCTGGCCGACGACATAGCCGCCGCAGCCGGTGCCGGCCGGCGGCCCGCCGGCCTCGACGCACATCACGCCATTGTAGCCCTGGTAGACGAAGTCCTCGGGGCGCAGCTCCTCTGCGTGGAAGTTGACCTGCTCGAGGATGTCGATGACCGTCGGCACCAGCCGCTTGGTCAGGGTGAAGGTCGAGTCGTGCTTCGGATCGCAACCGATCTGCAGCACGCGCTTGCCGAGCTTGGACAGCGCGACCGAGAGATTGGACGAGGTCGTGCTCTTGCCGATGCCGCCTTTGCCATACACCGAGAACACCTTCGCGGTGTCGATGACCACGTTCGGGTCGAGTTGCACCTGGACGCTGCCGGCCCCATCGGGGCGCCGCGGCGCCGTCGTCAGCGGAGGTCTCAAGGTCACGTTCATGCGGCCACTCCCACGCCTTCGAGGCGATCTTCGAGCTCTTCCCCGGCCTTGCGCAGCACGTCGAGCATTTCGGGGTCCGGGGTCCAGTAATTGCGCTCATGCGCCTCGATCAGGCGATTGGCGATCTTCGCCGACGCGGCCGGATTGAGCGAGGCAAGCCGCTCGCGCATCGCGGGGTCGAGCACGAAGGTCGTCGTGATCTGCTGATAGACCCAGGGCGCGACCTGACCCGTGGTGGCCGACCAGCCGACCGTGTTGGTCACGTGCGACTCGATCTGGCGCACGCCCTCATAGCCGTGAGCGAGCAGCGCCTCATACCATTTCGGATTGAGCGTGCGGGTGCGGGTCTCCAGCGCGACCTGCTCCGACAGCGTGCGCACCGTGCCTTCGCCGCGGGTCTGGTCGCCGATATAGACCGGCGCGGCCTCGCCCTTGGCGCGCTTCACCGCGCGGCTGATGCCGCCGAGCGTATCGAAATAATGATCGATGGTGGTGACGCCGAGCTCGACCGAGTCGACGTTCTGATAGGCGGCATCGACGCCGGCGAGCACATGGCCGAGCAGCGCGTCGCGCCTGACAGGGCGGCCGTCGGTGCCATAGGCAAAGCCCTTGCGGCGCGTATAGACGTCGGCGAGCTCGTCCTCGTCGGTCCAGGCGCCGCAATCGATCAGATGGTTGACGTTGGCGCCATAGGCGCCCTCGGCGTTGCCGAACACGCGCAGCGCGGCATCGGCGATCTCGCCGCCATGCGCGGCCTGGAACGCCAGCGCATGCTTGCGCACGTAATTGAATTCGGCCGACTCATCCGCCGATGCCGCGAGCAGCGCGGCTTCGGCCAGCAGCTTGGTCTGCAGCGGCATCAAATCGCGGAAGATGCCGGACAGTGTGATCACGACATCGATGCGCGGGCGTCCGAGCTGCTCCAGCGGGATCAGCTTGGCGCCGCAGAGACGGCCATAGCTGTCATGGCGCGGTTCGGCGCCCATCAGCCACATTGCCTGCGCGATCGGCCCGCCCTCGGTCTTGAGATTGTCAGTGCCCCACAGCACCAGCGCGATCGTCTCCGGCAGCGTGTGACCCTCGCCGGCATGGCGGGCCAGCAGCCGCGCCACCTGGCGCTCGGCATCCTTGAGCGCGAAGGCGCTGGGGATGCGGAACGGATCGAAGCCGTGGAGATTGCGCCCCGTGGGCAGCACGTCGGTGTTGCGCAAGAGATCGCCGCCCGGCACCGGGCGTATGTAGCCGCCGTCGAGCGCATGCACGATCGCGGGCGTCTCGTTGTCAGTCGCCAGCAAGCGGTCGAGTTCGGTACGCTTGGCTGTGTCGGTGATCCCTGCGAGATCGAGCAGCTCGGCGCGCTGCTCCGCCGGCGGCGGCGAGCCGACGACGTGCAGGCCGTGCGGGATCAGCGAATATTCCAGCTCCAGCACGCTGGCCGACAGCGCGGTGATCCTGGCGTTGCGCTCATCGCCCCAGGCCGGCTCCGCGGCGGCGAGATCGACGGTCGCCGCCTGAGCCTGGATCAGCGCCGCACTGTCCTCCCTCAATTGATCAGTGGCGTCAGGCGACAGATTGCGCCAGGCATCGAGCGAGGACTTCAGGTCGGCGAGACCCTTGTAGAGGCCGGCGCTGGTGATCGAGGGCGTGAGATAGCTGATCAGGGTCGCGCCGCCCCGGCGCTTGGCGAGCGCGCCCTCGGACGGATTGTTGGACGCGTAGATGTAGAAGTTCGGCAGGTCGCCGATCAGCCGCTCCGGCCAGCATTCTGCGGACAGCCCGGCCTGCTTGCCCGGCATGAATTCGAGCGCGCCATGGGTGCCGAAATGCAGCACGGCATGCGCGCGGAAGTCCTCGCGCAGCCAGCGATAGAACGCTGCGAACGCATGCGTCGGCGCGAAGCTGCGCTCGAACAGCAACCGCATCGGATCGCCTTCGTAGCCGAAGGCGGGCTGCAGGCCGACGAACAGATTGCCAAACTGCTCGCCGAGCACCAGGAGGCTCGCGCCATCGGTCTGATGACGGCCGGGCGCCGGGCCCCACTGCTTCTCGATCTCGGCCAGATGACGTTCGCGCCGGACATGCTGATCGACCGGAATGCGCGCCGCGACATTTGCGACGGTGCCGAAGCGCTCGGCATTGCCTTTGAGCACACGGTTGCGCAGCGCGTCCACAGTATCCGGGACGTCGATCGTGTAGCCTGCCGCACGCAGCGATGTCATCACATTGTGCAGCGACTCGAACACCGAGAGATAGGCCGCGGTGCCGGCGCTGCCGCCGTTCGGCGGGAAGTTGAACAACACCACGCCGAGCTTCCGCTCGGCGCGCGCCGAGCGGCGCAGCTCGACGAGCCTCGCGACCCGCGCGGCGAGTTGCGTCGCACGCTCCGGCAGTGAGGCCATGTCACGGCCGGCATCGGCCATCGCCGACCGGCCGCCGAACACGGTCGGGCCGACGGCGCCGTCGAGCTCGGGGATCGCGACCATCATGGTGGCTTCGACCGGCGTCAGACCGCGCGCGTCGTCGTGCCACTGCTCGACGGTCTGGAACTCCAGCGGATGCGCCGCGATCAAGGGCACATTGAGCCCGGCCATGACCTGCTCGGCCGCACGCGCGTCATTATAGGCGGGACCGCCGACCAGCGAGAAGCCGGTGAGCGAGATCACCGCGTCGACCGTGGCGACACCGTCCTTCTGGAAGTAACGCGCGATGGCGGGGCGCGAGTCGAGCCCGCTGGCGAACACCGGCACCACGGCGAGCCCGCGCGCCTCCAGCGCCGCGATCACACCATCATAATGCCCGGTGTTGGCGGCGAGCAGATAGGAGCGCATCAAGATCACGCCGACGCGGCCGACCGCCTTCGATGTGGTGGGCAGCTCGTCGGCGCGTTCCACGATCCGCTGCGGCAGACGCGGGTGGTAGAGACCGACATCCGGATAGGTCACCGGTTCGGCGGCATTCAGCCTGCCGCGCAGCGAGGCGCGCGGCCCGTCGGCGTAGCGGCCGACCAGGAAGCGCACCATGTTCGCAAAATTCTGCTCGGAGCCGGCGAGCCAATATTGCAGCGTCAGGAAGTAGGCGCGCAGGTCCTGCGCGGTGCCAGGGATGTAGCGCAGCAGCCGCGGCATCCGCTGCAGCATCTTCATCTGGCCCTGGCCGCTGGAAGAGCCTGAGCGGTTGCTGCCGCGCAGCCGCTTCAAGAGGCCGAGCACGCCGGTGGCCGAGCCCGACATCGTCAGCTTGCCGAGACGGGTCAGGCGCACGACCTCGCCGGCCGACAGGCAGCCGATCATGGCGTCGCAGTGGTCGCGGCGCGCCGCCAGCGCGGGCAGCACCGGCTGGATGTGGTCCTCCATGAACAGCATGGTGGCGACCACGATGTCGCCGGTGGCGATGTCGTCGAGGCAGTGCGCGAGCGCGTTCGGATTGCAGCCCCACTCGTCGGCCGCGTGAACCTTGAGATCGAGACCGGGCAGCTCTGCCTGCAATGTCGTGCGTGCACGCACGGCAGCCGAGGCGAGATGGCTGTCCATCGTCACGATCACCACCCGGATGGGTGTGACGTCAGCGACCGAAATGCGCTTTGGCATCGTACAAGGTCTCGAGCGTGATCAGGTTGACGTTGCGCTCGCGCGCGAACCGTTCGGTGTTGCGGCGCGCCTTGCCGCGCACGAAGAAGGGAATCTTGGTCAGCTCGCGCTCGGCGTCGGAGGCCCAGGCGAGTTCAACGGATGCGACGGTTTCAACGACGCGCAAGTGCGGCTGCTGTGGCGGAGCCGCCGGCGCGGCACCGAGATGCGACGGCGCGTGATCGGCGAATTCGTGATCCTCGCGGAACATGCCGAGCAGATGCTCCTCCAGACCCATCATCAGCGGATGCACCCAGGTGTCGAACAGCACGTTGGCGCCTTCGAAGCCCATCTGCGGCGAGTAGCGCGCAGGGAAATCCTGCACGTGGGTTGGCGCCGAGATCACGGCGCAGGGAATGCCGAGCCGCTTGGCGATGTGGCGCTCCATCTGCGTGCCGAGCACGAGCTCGGGCCGTAGCTCGCCGACGCGGGCCTCGACCTCGAGATAATCGTCGGTGATCAGCGGCTCGACGCCGTAGATCGCCGCGGCCTCGCGGATCTCGCGGGCGAATTCGCGGGCATAGGTGCCGAGGCCGATGACCTCGAAGCCGAGCTCCTGGGTCGCGACGCGCGCCGCGGCCACGGCATGGGTGGCGTCGCCGAAGATGAAGACGCGCTTGCCAGTGAGATAGGTCGAGTCGACCGAACGCGAGTACCAGGGCAGCCGGCTCTCGGCTCGCGCCAGCACCGACTCTGCATCGACACCGGCAAGACTGGCGACCTCTTTGATGAAGTCGCGCGTGGCACCAACGCCGATCGGGATCGTCTTCGTATAGGGCTGGCCGAACTGGCGGTTCAACCATTGCGCTGCCGTCAGCGCGATCTCGGGATAGAGCACGATATTGAAATCGCCTTGTGGCAGACGAGCGAGATCTGATGGCGTCGCGTTCCACGGCGCGACCACGTTGATCTCGATGCCGAGCTCCACAACCTGCCTGGTCACTTCCGCGAGGTCGTCGCGATGACGGAAGCCGAGAGCCGTCGGACCAAGCAGGTTGCAGACTGGACGGGCGCCTGTCTTCCTTTCACGGCGGGGGGAGCCATCAGCGGAAGACGCAGCCAACGCCCGTACAATCCGGTAGAACGTTTCCGAAGCGCCCCAATTCTCCTTGCGCTGATAGGCCGGCAGCTCGAGCGGGATCACCGGAATCGGAAGCTTCAACGCCAGCGCAAGACCGCCGGGATCGTCCTGAATCAGCTCGGCCGTGCAGGACGCGCCGACCAGCATCGCCTGCGGCTGGAAACGCTCATAGGCCGCGCGTGCCGCGCTCTGCAGGAGATCCGCGGTGTCGCCGCCGAGATCGCGCGCCTGGAACGTGGTGTAGGTGACCGGCGGCCGGCGGTCGCGCCGCTCGATCATCGTGAACAGGAGATCGGCGTAGGTGTCGCCCTGCGGCGCATGCAGCACGTAGTGCACGTCGCGCATCGCGGTCGCAATGCGCATCGCGCCGATGTGCGGGGGACCCTCATATGTCCAGACCGACAGCTGCATCTCACACCGCCAGTCGGGTTTGCCGCAGCAAGGGCCGCGCGAACAGCTCGGCGAGATCGCCGGCCTGCTCAAAACCCTGGATCGGCGTGAAGATCAGCTCGATCGACCATTTCGTCGTCAGGCCCTCGGCCTCCAGCGGGTTGGCGAGGCCGAGTCCGCAAACGACGAGGTCGGGCCGGGCTTCGCGGCAACGATCGAGCTGCCGCTCGACGTCCTGGCCCTCGCTGAGCTGCGTGCCATCAGGCAGCAGCGCCAGCTCGGAGTCGAGATGCTCGCGGTGCAGATAGGGCGTGCCGACCTCGATCAGCTCCATGCCGATCTCGCGCGCCAGGAAACGCGCCAGCGGGATCTCGATCTGCGAATCCGGAAACAGGAAGACGCGCTTGCCGGCGAGCTGCGCGCGGTAGCGCGCCAGCGCGCGCTCGGCCCGCGCCTTCAGCGGCGCGATGGTCCGCTCGACATGGGCGCGCGACACGCCGAAGGCGTCGGCCGCGGCTGCGAGCCAAAGCGCCGTGCCTTCGCCGCCGAGCGGGAATGGCGCCGCGATGCGGCGGCAGCCGCGCTCTTCAAGCGCGCGTGCGGTGTCGCCGAGGAAGGGTTGCGCCAGCAGCACCCGCGTTTGCGGGCCGATCGCCGGCAGCTCCGACGAGCGCCGCGGCGGCAGGAACGCAACCTGATCGATGCCGAGCGCCGCAAAAGTCCGCCTGAACTGATCCTCGACGACATCGGCGAGCGCGCCGACCACGAGCAGCGACGGTCGCGCGCCGCGATCGGCGGTGGGGAGTACCGGCACGAGCGACGCGAGGCAGGCATCCTCGCCCTGAGTGAACGTCGTCTCGATGCCGCTGCCGGAGTAGTTGAGCACGCGCACATCAGGCGAAAAGCGCTGCGATAGCCGCAGCGCCGCGCGTGACAGGTCGAGCTTGATCACTTCCGACGGGCAGGAGCCGACCAGGAACAACAGCTTGATCTCGGGACGGCGCGCCAGCAGTTGACCGACGATGCGGTCGAGCTCGTCATTGGCGTCGACGAGCCCGGCGAGATCGCGCTCCTCCATGATCGCGGTGGCGAAGCGCGGCTCCGCGAAGATCATCACGCCGGCGGCCGACTGGATCAGATGCGCGCAGGTGCGCGAGCCGACGACGAGGAAGAACGCGTCCTGAATCTTTCTGTGCAGCCAGACGATGCCGGTCAGGCCGCAGAACACCTCGCGCTGGCCGCGCTCACGCAGCACGCCGTCCGGCGAAGCAGGTGGTTTCACGGCACAGGCTTGTGCAGGAGCATTCATGACGCGCGCTCCGCACGGGACGTCGCCGCCATCGCCTCGTCCTGCAGCCGCGCCGCGCGCAGCTTGAGCAGGAATTGCGCGGCGTTGATCGCATAGGCTGCGTAGGCGGCGAGCACGAGCAGCATCTGCTGCTGGGCGCTGCCGACATGGCCGATGATCGCAGCCAGATAGGCCGTATGCAGCGCGATCACCAGCATCGAGAACACGTCCTCCCAGAAGAAGGCCGGTGCGAACAGATAACGTCCGAACACGACCCGCTCCCAGATCGAGCCGGTGATCATGATGGTGTAGAGCAGCGCCGTCTTGAGAACGACGGAGGCGGTCGCGAGCCACAGCCCCTCGCCGGTCGCGAGATAGCGCGCCACGAGGCCGAGGCTGCTCAGGAAGACGAGAAATTGCAGCGGCGCCAGAATGCCCTGCACCAGAGTCCATGGCGTGGCGTCGCGCCGGCGCTTTTCCTCAGCCGTGTAAAGCGCTTGCCGCTTTGCACGCGACGCCGGGTCAGGCGTGAAGCAGAGCTGGCTCCAGAGCGACGGATCAGTGGCGGATGTGAACTGCGCATCACACGATGTGTAAAGATGATTTGACAACATCGGTGCCCAGTGATGCGATGACGACAACCACAGGGGGATTGGTGGTGCACCGCACTCGGTCTGATCAACGTCACGTTGTGCAGTTCGCAGGTGGCGCATCGCAAATCCCCGAGTGCGAGCCCGATGGGGAAACGCTAGACCTGGGCAGGAAGAGTGTCAATCAAAATTGACGTCAAATAATATTGACGCAACGAGTGACGTGCGCTCATATGGAGGGGAGGCGCTTATGACCGAGCTCAATGAGACAGCCCGATTTCCGCGAGCCCGCTTTCGGACGAAGCGTGGGCAGCCCGGTTTTCATTCGCCGGCATCGCCGCGCATCGTCGCGCCGCTCCGCACCACACGCCATCCCCAACTCAACGACGCGATCGAAGCCGAGATCATTCCGCGGCTCGTGATGGCCCATGCCTCCGCGCTGGAACGCGTCCCGGCGATCATCACGGCCTCGGCGCAGGAGGCGGCTGATTTCGCCGAGCTCGTGCTGGACGCGGACGATGTTGGCGCGGTGGCCTGCATCCAGGCGCATCGCGATCACGGCGAGACCCTGGAGCGCATCTATCTCGATCTCCTGGTCCCCACCGCGAACCATCTGCGCCACCTGTGGGCGGACGACGAGCGCGACTTCGCCGACGTCACGCTCGCGCTGTGGCGGCTGCAGCAGCTGCTGCGGCATTTCAGCCCGGCCTTCTGCGCCGAGCTCGCGGTCGCGCCCGCAGGACTGCGCGTGCTGCTGACCACGGCGCCGGGCGACAGGCGCGAGCTGGGCCACATGATGTTCGGTCTCGTGCTGGCGGGCGAGTTCTTCCGTCGCGACGGCTTCGAGACCTGGATCGAGCCGGACACGGCCGATCGCGGCTTCGTCGAGACGCTCCGCTCGCAGTGGTTCAACGTCGTCGAATTCTTCGCCACCAGCGACAGGAAGCTTGACGATCTCGCCTCAAACATAAGGATGGTCCGGCGCGAGTCCTCCAACCAGGACGTCGGCGTGCTGGTCTGCGGTCCTGCTTTTATTGAACGGCCTGAACTCGTTCTCCTGGTCGGTGGCGACGGTGTCGTCTCCGATCCGAGCAGAGAGGCTTCGCAAGCCCGGCACGTCGTCAGTCTTCTGACCGAACGGCGATAGCTGAGGGTGCAGTGAAGATGAATGCTGGAACGAGACTTGCCGCGCGAAGGCTCCTTGACTGGGAGGACAACGGCGTTGGTGAGGGCGTTCAGAGCTCCGAAAGAGTCGCTTGGCGACCTCAATGCGGATGTTGCGGGCATGCTGGTGGCCGCAGCGTCCGACATTGCGCTCGCGCTCGACGCCGACGGCAACATTCAGGACCTGGCTTTTCAACAAGCCGGCCTGCCGCTTGAACTGAGAAACACAGACGCGTGGATCGGCCGATCCTGGCAAGCAACAGTGTCCGAGGAAAGCCAGACAAAGCCAGAGCTGCTGCTCACGGAGGCCTCCCAGCGCAAGGTGTCGCGCTGGCGCGAGGTGCGTTATCCGGCCGCGCGCGGGCCTGACATCCCGATCCTGTTCGCGGTGGTGGCGATCAAGGGCGCGGCGCGCTTCATCGCGGTCGGCCGCGACGTGCGCGCCACCGCCGCGCTCCAGCAGAAGCTGATCGAGGCGCAAGTTGCCATCGAGCGCGACTATTCGCGCATGCGCAACGCCGAATCGCGCTACCGGATCCTGTTCCAGATCACGTCGGAGCCGGTCCTCATCGTCGATGCGGTGAGCCATCGCATCGTCGAGGCCAACCCGGCCGCGGCCGCCCTGCTCGATCACGGCGCCGCCAATCTGATCGGCAAGCTGTTTCCCGATGCGCTGCTGCTCGACGACATGGCGATGTCGCAATCCCTGTCGCTGGCGATCCGCTCGCAGGGCAAGATCGAACGCGCCAGGATCCGGCTCGACGGCGGCCGCGACTATCTGCTCGACGGCACCTTCTTCCGGCAGGACAACGCGTCGCTGTTCCTGCTGCGGTTCTCGCCGCTGGCCACGCAGCCTGCACTCCCGAAGAGCTCCGACGTCAACACCCAGCTCGTGCAGTTCGTCGAATCGGCCCCGGACGGATTCGTCATCACCGACATGGACGGCCGCCTGCTGCACGCCAACGCCACCTTCCTGCAGCTCGCGCAGATCGAGAACATGCACCAGATCCTGGGCGAGACGATCGACCGCTGGATCGGCAAGTCGGCGATCGATTTCTCGGTCATGCTGACCAATCTGCGCCAGCATGGCAGCGTGAAGCTGTTCTCCAGCGTCGTCCGCGGCGAGCACGGCTCGCCGGTCGACGTCGAGATCTCCGCCAGCACGGTCGGGGCGCCCGGCCAGGCCCGGCTCGGCTTCACCATCCGCAATGTCGGCCCGCGCATCTCCAGCGACGGCGGCGACCACGGCTATATTCCACGCTCCCGTGAGCAGCTCGCCGAGCTGATCGGCCGCGTGCCGCTCAAGGAGCTGGTGCGCGAGACCACCGACGTGATCGAGCGGATGTGCATCGAGACCGCGCTCAAGCTGACCGGCGACAACCGCGCGACCGCTGCCGAGATGCTCGGCCTCAGCCGACAGAGCCTCTACGTCAAGCTGCGGCGCTATGGCCTTGCCGAGCCGAGCGAAGAAGACAGTCAGTTGGAATAGGTGGAACAGTTGCAATGACCGAGATCGCGCCCGTCCCGCTCGCTCCAGGGCTTCCATCAAGGCTTCGGCCCTCGGCCGTTCTCGAGCTGTTGAAGCCGATCACCTGGTTTCCGCCGATCTGGGCGTTCGGCTGCGGTGTGGTGTCGTCGGGCGCGCCGCTGGCGTCGCACTGGCCGATCGTGATCGCGGGCCTCGTGCTCGCCGGGCCGATGGTGTGCGCCACCAGCCAGGCCGTCAACGACTGGTTCGACCGTCATGTCGATGCGCTCAACGAACCGGATCGCCCGATCCCGTCCGGCCGCATTCCCGGGCGCTGGGGTCTCCATATCGCGCTGATCTGGACGGTGCTGTCGCTTGGCGTCGCCACCCTGCTCGGCACCTGGGGCTTTGCCGCGGCGGCGCTCGGCCTTGCGCTCGCCTGGGCCTACAGCGCGCCGCCGATCCGGTTGAAGCAGAACGGCTGGTGGGGCAACAGCGCCGTCGGCCTCTGCTATGAAGGACTGCCCTGGATCACCGCGGCGGCGATCATGAGCGCGCAGGCGCCGTCCTGGCCGGTGCTCTCGATCGCCCTGCTGTATAGCGCCGGCGCGCACGGCATCATGACCCTGAACGACTTCAAGTCGATCAATGGCGATCGCGTCAGCGGCGTCAATTCGCTGCCGGTGCTGCTCGGGCCCGAGCGCGCCGCCCGCCTCGCCTGCATCACGATGGCGCTGGCGCAGGTCGCGGTGCTCGTGCTGCTTATCGTCTGGAGCCGACCGGCCCATGCCACGATCGTCGCAGCGCTGATCGCGGCCCAGCTGGTGCTGATGCGGCGCTTGATGACGAATCCGCGCGAGCTCGCGCCCTGGTACAACGGGACCGGCGTGCTGCTCTACGTGCTGGGCATGCTGGTCACGGCCTTCGCGCTGGCGGGGTTGCCGGCATGAGCAACGCTGCGCCCGCTCCTCTGTCCTGGTTCGGCATCGTCAGGTTGGGCCTGGTGCAGACCGCGCTTGGCGCGGTCGTGGTGCTGACTACCTCGACCTTGAACCGCGTGATGGTGATCGAGCTCGCTCTGCCGGCCATGATCCCCGGCCTCCTGGTCGCGATCCATTACGCGATGCAGGTGCTCAGGCCCTGGCTCGGTCATGGCTCCGACGTCGGCGGGCGTCGTTTCGCCTGGATCGTCGGCGGCATGGCCGTGCTCGCCGCCGGCGGCCTGCTGGCCGCCGCCGCCACCGCGCTGATGGCGACGCATCTCGCTCTCGGTCTCGCGATCGCCGTGATCGCCTTCATCATGATCGGCATCGGCGTCGGCGCCGCCGGCACCTCGCTGCTGGTGTTGCTCGCCAAGCGCACCGCGCCGGCGCGGCGCAGCGCCGCCGCCTCGATCGCCTGGATCATGATGATCACCGGCTTCATCGTCACGACCGCGGTCGCCGGCAAGGCGCTCGATCCGTTCTCCGGCGAGCGGCTGATGCTGGTGTCCGGCACGGTGTCGGCGATCGCCATGGTGCTGACCTTGCTGGGCGTCTGGGGGATCGAGCAGCCCGACGCGTCTCCTCGCACGACCTCCGGCGCCGCGAATCGCTCCGGCTTCATGGAGGATTTCCGCGAGATCTGCCGGGAGCCGCAGGCGCGGCGCTTCGCGATCTTCATCTTCGTCTCGATGCTCGCCTACAGCGCCCAGGACCTCATCCTGGAGCCGTTCGCCGGCAGCGTGTTCGGCATGACGCCGGGCCAGACCACGCAGCTCTCTTCCGTGCAGCACATGGGCGCGCTGATCGGCATGATCCTGATGCCGGCGATGGCGAGCCTGCATGCCGACTGGCGGACGCGGCCGCAGCCCTGGATCATCGGCGGCTGTCTCGCCTCGGCGCTGGCGCTGCTCAGCCTGGTCGCCGCCGCCACCGTCGGCCCGGCCTGGCCGCTACGCGCGTCCGTGCTGCTGCTCGGCATCACCAACGGCGTCTACGCCATCGCCGCGATCGGCGCGATGATGAACATGGTCAGCGAAGGCCGCGACAATCGCGAGGGCACGCGCATGGGCCTGTGGGGCGCCTCGCAGGCGATCTCGTTCGGCATCGGCGGCTTCGTCGGCACCGCGGCGGCGGACGCCGCGCGTCATTTCATGCCTTCGACCGCCTCGGCCTATGCCGCGGTGTTCGCCGCCGAAGCGGCGCTGTTCGTCCTTTCCGCCTGGCTCGCGATCTGGATCAAGCGTCCGCGCGAGCAGACTGCGGCGCTTCAGGCGCGGCCGGCCAATCAGGGAGCCTAGCGATGAGCACCTCGTCTGAGACGTTCGATGTCGTGGTGGTCGGCGGCGGCCCGGCCGGCGCCACCGCCGCTAATGACCTCGCCCGCCAGGGTCATCATGTCCTGCTGCTCGACCGCGCCGGCCGCATCAAGCCGTGCGGCGGCGCCATCCCGCCGCGACTGATCGCCGAGTTCGAGATTCCCGACCATCTGCTGGTGGCGCACATCTCGGCCGCCCGGATGGTGTCGCCGAGCAACCGCGACGTCGACATGCCGATCGACGGCGGCTTCGTCGGCATGGTCGATCGCGAGCATTACGACGAATGGCTGCGCGCACGCGCGGCAGACGGCGGCACGATCCGCCGCACCGGAACCTTCAGCGAGCTCACCCGCGACAAGGACGGCACCGCGATCGTGCATTACGACACCCGCACGGACGATGGCCGCATGCAGCAGGCCAGCGTACGGGCCCGCGCGGTGATCGGCGCCGACGGCGCGATCTCGGCGGTGGCCCGGCAATGCATCCCCCAGGCCAGCGAGATCAGCTACGTGTTCGCCTATCACGAGATCGTCCGCTCGCCCGATCGCGGCCACCCGCTGTTCGACGCGACCCGCTGCGACGTGGTCTATCGCGGCCAGTTGTCGCCGGACTTCTACAGCTGGGTGTTCCCGCACGGCCCGACCACCAGCATCGGCACCGGCAGCGCCCACAAGGGCTTCTCGCTACGCGGCTCGGTGGCGGCGTTCCGCAAGACTGCCGCGCTCGACGAACTGGAGACCATCCGCCGCGAGGGCGCGCCGATCCCGCTGAAGCCGCTGTCGCGCTGGGACAATGGCCGCGACGTCGTGCTGGCCGGCGATGCGTCGGGCGTGGTGGCCCCGGCCTCCGGTGAAGGCATCTATTACGCGATGGCTGGCGGCCGCGCGGCCGCCGACGCCGTTGCCTTGTTCCTCAAGACCGGCGATGCAGCCGCCCTGGCGACGGCCCGCAGATCCTTCATGCGCAGGCACGGCGCCGTGTTCTTCATCCTCGGTCTGATGCAGCGCTACTGGTACACGAGCGATGCCCGCCGCGAGCGCTTCGTCGCGATCTGCCGTGACAAGGACGTCCAGCAGCTGACCTGGGACGCCTACATGAACAAGGAATTGGTCCGCGCCAAGCCGCTGTCGCATGTGCGCATCTTCTTCAAGAACATCGCGCACCTCACCGGGCTCGCGAGGGCGGCGTAGCGGCTCGCGCGATGGATGAGCTGTTTCACAGCCCGCATCTGGTCGACCTGATCCTAACGGTGGTCGCGGTGGAGCTTGCGGCCGTGACGTGGATCTGGCAGCGCCACCGCCGCGGCATCAGCCCGCTCGCGCTGCTGCCCAATCTGCTCGCCGGGGTGTTCCTGCTGCTGGCTGTACGTTGCGCGCTGACCGGGGCGCCGTGGTTCTGGCTCGCGGGCTGCCTCGCCGCCTCCGGCCTCGCCAACGCGGCTGATCTCAGGCAGCGGTGGCGTTGAGGCATATCGCCTCTTCAAATGACTCATGCGCTCGGCCCGCGCAAACCCCGCTGACGCAAAGGGCACCCACAGCTGTCGTCCCGGCGAACGCCGGGACCCATAGCCACCGGCAACTATCGGTTTCACAGAAGGCTCAACGCGCAGCGTGCCCCAAGGGAGATCACGCGGTATGGGTCCCGGCGTTCGCCGGGACGACACGGGTGCGTGCGGAAGGTGCGCGGGCAACCGCTCAGAACCTGAGCGCGGTACCGACGCCGCTCACTTCTTCTCAGAGAACGTCTTCAGATACGCGATGACGTCCTTGCGCTGCTGCTCGTTGGCGAGCTTGAACACCATCTTGGTCGAGCCGGTCGCCTGATCCGCCTTGCCCTTGTCGGTGAGGAACTTCTTCAGGAAGGCGTTGGGATCCGGGAGGTATGCGAAGATATTGTCCTCGGTCCAGACGAGCCCCGCCTCGCCGGCATGCTTGTTCAGCTCCGAATAGGCAAAGCCCGGATAGGTCCCGGTGGGCCGGCCGACGACGCCGGTGAGTACCGGACCGACGGCGTTCTTCGCCTCCGGTCCGATCCGGTGGCACGTCATGCACTGCTTGAAGACCTGCTCGCCCTTGGCAGCGTCCCCGCCGTCCAACGCGAACGCGGCGCCCGCCGACATGGCAGTCATGACCGCTGCAACCAAACCCGATCGAAGCATATGCTACCTCCCGATGCGTCGTTTTTGTTAGCCCATGTGATTTGCTCCTTACAGGTAACAGTGTCACGTGATCTTGTCATGCCTCGTTCAGGCGAAAGTGAGCGAATAAGTCGCAGCTCGAACATGCAATAGGCGCAGGGATACCAACGAAAGAAGGATGCTCTGAAATAAGCCTTGACAGCGAGCGCCCTGCATGGGCTAACGACATTCTCAAGACTCTCAATACGTTAGCGGGATGGGGCGCAACACCTTCAAAATGCGCGCCAAATGAACTGGCCGCGATCCCCCGAGCGTCTCAAGAGGGTGCCAAAGATAACGGGTGCCAAGACCATGGCCGAGTTTCACGGTCCACGACCCGACGTGACATTGCTGCTGGACATGGACGGCGTGATCCGTGAGGCGACGCTGTCGCCGAACATGTCAGCCGAGAATGTCGACATCTGGCTCGGCCGTCCCTGGTCCGAGATCGTCGATGATGCGAGCGAGAAGATCGAGCGCATCATGCAGGACACCAAGCGGACCGGCATTTCCGCGTTCCGGCAGATCACGCAGCGGTTCCCGAGCGGTCTCGAGCTGCCGATGGAATTCACGACCGTGCTGCTCGGCGGCCGGGCCGGCATGCTGGCGATCGGCAAGAATCTGCAGGCGGTCGCGGAGCTCCAGGCCCGGCTGATCTCGGCCCAGCAGACCATCGAGCGCGACTACTGGAAGCTGCGCGAGATCGAGACGCGCTACCGCCTGGTCATCGAGGACTCCAACGAGGCTGTGCTGCTGACGAAGGTGTCAGATCTGCGCATCGTCGAAGCGAATCGGACGGCGGCGGCCGCGCTCGGCGTTTCAAGCCGTCGCCGGGACAATCTGGTGGGCCGCGAGTTCCTGCAGGAGATCCCGCAAAAGGATCGCGAGCCGGTAGAGCTGATGCTGAGGCGCGTCCGCGACCAGGGCAAGGCGCCGGGCATCGTGATTCACCTCGGCCACGACACCGCACCCTGGATGCTCCGGGGATCGCTGATGACCAGCGAGACCGCGCCGATGTTCCTGCTGCAGATGGCGCCGATCGGCAAGGCCGCGCAGCCGGGCCCGCTCCCCGACGATCCCGAAGCGCTGATCGACAATCTTCCCGATGCCGTCATCAGCATCGATGGCACCGGTGCCATCAAGCGGGCCAATCGGGCCTTCCTGGAGCTGGTCGAGGTCGGATCGAAAGAGGCGCTGATCGATGAGAAGCTGAGCCGGTGGCTGACGCGCCCCGGCGCCGACCTTTCGGTGCTGATCTCCAACGTCGAGCGCCATGGAGCCGTCCGGCTGCTGTCGACCACGATCCAGGGCGAGCTCGGGACCGAGACCGAGGTCGAGATCTCGGCTGCCGCCCATGGCCTCGACGGCCAGCGCCGGATCGGCCTGGTGTTGCGCAACATCGCCAGGCGGTTGTCGCCCGCGGCGGAGCATGACAATCTGCGGGTCGCCCTCGCGGGCCTCAATGAATCCGTCGGCAAGACACCGTTGCGCGACCTGGTGAGGAGCACGGTCGAAGTCGTCGAGCAGCATTACGTCCGCGCTGCGCTCGAGCTCGCCAACGGGAACCGGACGTCGGCTGCCGAAATTCTCGGCCTCAGCCGCCAGAGTCTTTACGCCAAGCTCGATCGGTATAATCTGAGCCAACTCGAAGAAAGCGACGAGGAAACCGAAAAGGGGAGATAGTTGCCCGTTCCGCTGACAACGCCGGCCTTCGGCCACGCTACTCTTGCGGATTGCGAGCGTGAACAGATTCATCTCGCAGGCTCGATCCAGCCGCACGGCATTCTCCTGGCGGTCAAGGAGCCCGACAACATCGTCATCCAGGCCAGCACCAATGCGGCCGTCTTCCTCAACACCGGCTCCGTGGTCGGCCGTCCCTTGCGCGATCTTGGCGGCGACCTGGCCCTGCAGATCCTGCCGCATCTCAACAGCCCCCTCCATCTGGCTCCGATGACCCTGCGATGCACCGCCGGGGCGCCGCCGCGCCGGGTCGACTGCACGCTTCACCGCCCCTCGAATGGCGGGCTGATCGTCGAGCTGGAGCCGGCGACGAAGACGACCAACATCGCGCCTGCGCTCGACAGCGCCTTCCACCGCATCACCTCGGCCTCATCGTTGCTCGGCCTGTGCGACGAGACGGCGACCATCTTCAGGGAGATCGCCGGCTACGATCGCGTCATGGTCTATCGCTTCGACGAGGACGGCCATGGCGAGGTCTTGTCGGAGCGGCGGCGGCCGGATCTGGAGGCCTTTCTCGGCAACCGCTATCCGGCATCCGACATTCCGCAGATCGCGCGCCGGCTCTACGAGCGCAACCGTGTGCGCCTCCTGGTCGACGTCAACTACACGCCAGTGCCCCTGCAGCCGCGAATCTCGCCGCTCAACGGCCGCGACCTCGACATGTCCCTGAGCTGCCTGCGCAGCATGTCGCCGATCCACCAGAAATACCTGCAGAACATGGGCGTCGGCGCGACGCTGGTGTGCTCGCTGATAGTCAGCGGCCGTCTCTGGGGCCTGATCGCGTGCCATCACTATGAGCCGCGCTTCGTGCCGTTCGACATTCGCGCGGCGGGCGAGGCGCTGGCCGAGACCTGCGCGATCCGGATCGCGGCGCTGGAGAGCTTTGCCCAAAGCCAGTCCGAGCTGGTCGTGCGCCGGCTGGAGCAGCGGCTGGTCGAAGCGGTGTCGCGCGACGGCGAATGGCAGGCGGCGCTGTTCGACGGCTCGCAGTCGCTGCTGCAGCCGCTTGGTGCGAGCGGCGCGGCGCTGCTGTTCGAGGGCCAGGTCACGACCGCCGGCGACGTCCCGTCGACGCAGCGCATCCGCGATCTCGCCGCCTGGCTCGATCGCCGGCGCAATACGCCGGGAGCAGCCCCCGAGGGCTTGACGGCGACCAGCTCGCTGACGCTCGACGAACCGTCCTTTGCCGACATCCGCTCGATCGCCAGCGGCCTGATCGCCGCACCGCTGTCGGCGAGCGAGGGCGAGTATCTGTTGTGGTTCCGGCCGGAGCAGGTGCGGACGGTGACCTGGGGCGGCGACCCGCTCAAGGCCGTCATCATCGGCGACGATCCGTCGGATCTGTCGCCGCGGCGCTCGTTTGCGAAATGGCATCAGCTGGTCGAAGGCAAGTCCGAGCCGTGGTCGAGCGCCGAGCTCGCCTCCGCCCGCGTCGTCAGCGAGACGGTCGCCGACGTGGCGCTGCAGCTGCGTTCGGTGCGCATGGTGATCGCGCAGGACCAGCTCGCCACGATCAGCGCCCAGGTGCTGCGCTCGGAGCAGCCGGTCATCATCGCCGATGTCGAGGGCCGCATCCTGCTGATGAACGAAGCATTCGAGCAGCAGCTGCGCGCCTCGCATCCGCACATCCCGTATCTGCGCGACCTCGGCAGCTACTGCACCGCGCCGGCGGAATTCCGCGCCAATCTCGACGACCTCATGCGCAACAAGCGCAGCTGGCGCGGCGAGCTGACGCTGACGGGCGGCGCCTCGCCGCAACGGCCGTTGATGGTGCGCGCCGACCCGGTGATCGCGCCGTATGATCGCGTGCTCGGCTTCGTGCTGATCTTCTCGGACTTGACCGAGCGCAAGACCGCCGAGGCGGCCCGGGCGCGCTTCCAGGAAGAAATCGACGGCGCCCGCCGGCCCACGCTGCGGCTCGATCAGAGCGCAAGCCTGATCTACAAGGAGCTCGCCGCCTCTACGGTGGAGAACGCGCAGCTCGCCGCGCTCGAGGTGACGCACGGTGCACAGGCCGGCAGCATGCCGGAGATGCTGGAGAGCATCCGCAATTCGACGACGCGGACGCTGGAGATCCTGGAGCATCTGGTGTGGTATCGCTCGCAGAGCGAGGAGTGAGACGGGGAGGGTGTCTGCGGTACGTCGCTGATTGATGCCGTCCCGCACCCGTTTTGACTACGCAGCTCGTATTTTGACGAAATCGCCCGATATCTCACCTGCGGTCTACTCCCCCTTGCTGGGAGGGAAGCCGACCTCCGCCGGCGGAAACACATCGATTCCAACGCGGTCTCGTGCCGGACCGCATCGTTGATGCATGAGATTGATATGGCTGGACCTCGGCCGCCTCAGCCAGCGAGCCCAGCCGCCTGCTGGAGCGCCTGCGACAGCGCGATGTTCAGCTGGAAGGCCGTGGCGGCCTCCTCGATGACCGCATCATGCTCGGCCATCGCCGCACCGGCCTGCTCCAATGCGTCCCTGTAATCATCCTTGAAGCACGGAATATCGGCGATCTCTGTAAACTCGTAGAACGACAGCGCCTCGGGCTTCAGTTCGAGCGAGCGCGCCAGGATCTTCTTGATGATCTGGCCGCCGCTGAGATCGCCGAGGTAGCGCGTATAGGCGTGCGCCAGCAGCGGATGGCCGGAGCCGGAGCCTGCCTCGTGGATAGCACGAACATAGGCGATCGCCTCGGGCAGCAACGGCAGATTGCGCGCTTCGAGCTCGGCGAGATCGGCCTTGATCGCAGCACTGCGATGCAGCTCCAGCCGCACGATGCGGCCCGTCACTGGCGTGCCCTGATGGCGGAGCAGCTCCGCTTCGAGCGTCTCGTAGACCGGCAGCAGATTGCGCAACAACAACGCGTAGGCCTGTCGCGTGCCGCGCCCCCGCAACAGCTCGGCCACGATGCCGGCCCGCTCCGCGGTGACGTGGAGCGTCTTGGTCCGCTCCCGCATCGCCTGCAAAAGACTGGCCGGACGCGTGCTGCGCCCGGCCATATCGATCTGTTCAACTCTGTCCAACATCTCTCGACCTGCAGGACTCAGCGCGGTGGCGCCAGCCCGTGTTTCACGCCCCAGTCGAACCAGTTATCGACCACGGTGCCCGACAGTAGGATACCGATGCCCCCGGTCAAGGTGCAAAGCACGGCGAACCACCAGGCCCAGCGATGGATCGATTCGGCCGTCGCATTGAAGCCCATCGTCCAGCGCCAGAACAGCGCACCACGCTCGAACGCCGTGCCGCGATCGACGATCTGCTCAAGCTCACGCTCGCCGCCGTAGCGGCTGATCGCCAGCACCGTCGCGCCATGCATCGCGAACAGCAGCGCCGACCCGTACAGGAAGGCGATCGAGAGCATGTGGAACGGATTGTAGAACAGGTTGCCGTGGGTGATGGAGAAGTTGTTGGTCCAGTCGAGGTGCGGGAAGATGCCGAACGGCACCGCCTCGCTCCAGCTCCCCATGAAGATCGGCCGGATGAAGCCGAGCACCAGATAGAGCCAGATTGCCGACGCGAACGCCCACGACACATGCGTGCCGAGACCGAGCGCCCGCGCGCGGCGATAGGTGCGCGCCCACCACAGCAGGATCGACGTCGTCAGGAAGAAGCCGGCCATCAGCCACCAGCCGCCCTCCTGCAGCGGCGGGAAGATCTGCAGGCCGTATTCCGGCGCCGGCGGCTGCAGGGCCAGCCACGGGAACTGGCGGATGAACTCGAGCGGGCTCCAGTTCACCGAGGCCAGCATGTTGAGACCGATGATCTCGATCGCAACGAAGCCCGACATCAGCGACGCGAGGCCGAGAAAGCCGAGATAGACCGGGCCGACCTGGGCATCGCCGAGCTTGCCGAACCAATAGTTGAAGCTGCCCTTGCCGATGCGCTCCCAGACGCCGGGCTCGATCGGGATACCCGGATAGATCGCACTACGAACTTGGATCTGCGTGAAGATGTTCTGGTATTGGGCCATGACGACCTCTCCTTGAACTCATTGCGGCGGCGACCAGATCGGGACGTGGCGCCACCAGTCCCACCAGTCCGACCAGGCATTGCCTTCCGGCATCAGCCAGGCGGGACCGGAGATGACGATGCAGACGGCGCTGAAGAACACCGCCGACAGCGCCAGGAACAGACCGAGGCGATGGATGCCGAGCGTGCCGATGGAGTAGCCGAGGAGATCGCGGAACATGGTGTTTTCATGCTCCGGCGACTTCATCTCCTGGCCCTTGCCCGGGTTGGCGGCCGACAGGATCAGCGAGCCGTGCAGCGCGAGCGCGAGACACGTCGTGAAGAAGAACGTGATCGCGATCATGTGCGCAGGATTGTAGTGGAAGTTGCCGAACTGATAGCCGGTGTTCGACACCCAATCGAGGTGGGTGATGATGCCATAGGGGAAGGCGTAGCTCCACGAGCCCATCAGCACCGGACGGATCACCTCCAGCGTGAAATAGGCGAAGATCGCAAAGCCGAAGGCGAACGGCACGTGATAGCCGATCGCGAGCTTGCGGCAGATCTCGACCTCGCGCAGCGCCCATGAGACGAAGGCGCCGAGCGCACACACCGTGATGAGCTGCCAGAAGCCGCCCTCGGTGAGCGGCGCGAACGACAGCCCGTATTTGGCATCGGGCGGGTTGATGCTGATCTGCCAGAGATTCCACGTCGGTCCGAGCGCCGTGGCGTAGAGGATCAGCGCCACGCCGACAAAGGTGAAGAAGATCGTCGTCACGCCGAAGAAGCCGACGTAGAACGGTCCGACCCAGAAATCGAAGAGGTCGCCGCCGATCAACGTGCCGCCGCGGACGCGGTATTTTCGTTCAAAGCTGAGCATTGCCATCGGTCCTGCCTCCGCTGCCCGTCGCGCGATATGCTACGTGTCGTGAATTCGTTGGACGAGAGGATTTGGGAAGCGGGCGAACGGGGTCTGCCGCCGTCGCCCGTCCGCTTCCCTCTGGTCGTCGAGCTGCTAGCTGAGCTTCACCGGCGTTGCCGGATCGGAGATCGACGACGTCTTCGCTGCACGCGGCCCCTCCAGCCAGTTGAACCGGTTGGTGCTGAGCAGGATGAAGTGAATCACCAATGCCAGTCCGAACAGGAACACGCCGAGAGCCACGAGAACCCTGCGGGGATCGAACAACAACCACAAGCGCCACATAGTTTTCTCCTTTCGATCAGGTCAGGTAGGAGAGCGCGAGAGTGGCGTAGTGGGCTGCCCCATCCATCGCCGCCTTGTAGCCAGTCGGCCCGGGCAGCCAGGGACGCCACATCCAGGCGAGAATGTGGGCGACGATCGCAACCGCCGTGAAGACCACAAAGCTCGTCATGAAGATGCTATGGAATTCCCTCGCCTCCGCTTCGGTCAGCCCTGACAGAGAGCCTCCCTTGTTTGGTACGTCCACCATAGTGGTACCTCCTGGTGTTGGCCTTTCGGCCGGATGCCGTTCACCGAGATGAGCGGCGTCGAAGTGTCATCCCGTCGCCGGGATGACATCCGTGCGGCGAGCCGCACGAACTCCTTGCAAATCCGGAGAGCGCACTGACCGCTCTCGAACTCAAAGTCCCATGAAGGACGAGGTCGCGCAGTTCGCGGCCTTGATCCTTGCTTCACCGACGATCGCGCCGAGCGGCGCGGGCCGGTGGCCGGTGATGATGGAGCCGATCCGGCGCAGCACGCCCTCGACCATCAGCACGGCGAAGCACATCGCGTAGACCAGGAGATAGTCGATGCGCTCGCGCGATCTCGGTGCGACGTCACGATCAATGCGTTCGTATAACGACATCGTCCTCTCCCTCTCCGCTATCCCCGCGCCTACGCGGCCTGGCCCGTTGCGAGCTGCGACCGCGCATGCGCGAGAACGTCCTCCGTCACCTTGTCGAGTCCCGCCTGGCGCGCACCGCGCTCGGCGGCGTCGCGCAGCCGCTTGGCCGCCGAGATCCGCACCAGCACCGGCTGGGTCTCGATGATCTGGTCGAGCGCGAGCTTGGCCCCGTCATCCCATGGCAGCTCACGCTCGAGCCGCGCCGGCGTCGCCGCGATCTGGTCGAGCTGGGTTGCGAGCGGCAGGATGTTGAACAGCGCATCGAACAGCGCGTTGCAGACCTCCTGCACGACGTAGGTCGCCCCCGCATAGCCCATGAACGGCGTGCCGGTGTGGCGCCGGATCACCGTGCCCGGGAACGAGGCCGGGATGTAGATCGACCGGTTGCCGGCTTCCGCCGCATACATGCGTTCGTTATAGCTGCCGAACAGCACCAGCGGCGGCCGCTCGTGGATGGCCTTGCGGATGGCGTCATTATCGGTCTTGGCGCCGGCACAGCGCGAGATCGCGAAGTGGCAAGGCAGCCCGAGCTCGGTCTCGAGGAAATTGCGCAGGCCGCGTGCGTAGGTCTCCGAGGCGACGATGCCGAAGCTCGCGGTGCCGAAGAAGTCCTGCGTCACCGAGCGCCAGAGGTCCCACAGCGGCTTGATCGTCGTATGCTTCTCCCGGGTGATGAACGGCTCGGGATCGAGGCCGAGCATCTCGCCCAGCGAGCGCAGGAATTTCGTCGTCGAATGCAGCCCGATCGGCGCCTGCAGATAAGGCCGCTCCAGCGTCTCGCACAGCAGGCGACCGAACTCGCGGTACATGCAGATGTTGACGTCGGCATTGACCAGCTTCGGCACGTCGGCGAGATGGCTGCCGAGCGGGAACACCATGTTGATCTCGGCGCCGATGCCTTCGACCAGGCGGCGGATCTCGGCGACATCCGACGGCATGTTGAAGGTGCCGTAGATCGGACCGATGATGTTGACGCGCGGCTTCTCGCCGTCCTTGCGCGACTTGCGCTCGGGGATCTTGCGCAGGCCGTATTCGCTCCACAGCCAGCTCAGCGCGCGGTTGGCGCTCTGCCACTGGTCCTCGTCGATGGTGCGCGGCAGGAAGCGCTTGATGTTGGAGCCTTCGGGCGTGACGCCACCGCCAATCATCTCGGCGATCGAGCCGGTGACGACCACCGCCGGCAGGTCGGGATCGAGCGCGGCGCGGGCGCGCTTCATCGCCTGCTCGGTGCCCTTCTGGCCGAGCTCGTCCTCGCCTAACCCCGTCACGACGATCGGCAGCTCATGCGGCGGCAGGCCGTCGGTGTAGTGCAACACCGAGGTCACCGGCAGGTTCTCGCAGCCCACGGGGCCGTCGATGATGACCTGCAGGCCCTTGATCGCGGTGAACGCGTAGACCGCTCCCCAATAGCCGCCGGCGCGATCGTGGTCGAGGATCAGCATCACACCATCTCCTCGGACTTGCGCGCCTTCGCCTGCGCCGCGACCGCCTTGCGGTACTTGTCGCGGAAATCAGGACGCGCGACAGGGGTGCCCTGCCACACGCCCGCGGTGTCGCCCTCACCGACACCTTCGAAGAAGTCGCGCATTTCGTCGAAACGCGCCTTGCCGGCAATGGCCGCATTGACGACCTGGGCCAGCGAGCCGGCGCCGGAGACGCCGAACAGCGGCCGCGCCGAAATGAGATTGGTGAAGTAGAGCGACGGGATCGCGCGCGCCTTGGCTTTCTGCACGATCGGCGTGGTGCCGATCGCAAGATCCGGCGCGAACTCATCGACCGCCGCGAGATCCTGCTCCAGCGAGGCGCGGTACTGCACGCGCACGCCGCGGCTCTCGAGCCAGGCACAGTCGGCCTCCGACCAGCGCGTGCGCGGACAGGCCGTGCCGACATAGCGCAGGTCGGCGCCGCTCTCGACCAGCAGACGCCCGACCAGCAGCTCCGATCCCTCATAGCCCGACAGCGTGATCCGGCCGCGGATCGGAGTCGCCGTAAGCGCGCCGCGGATCGCCGGCAGCACCGCGTTCTTGGCCGCATCGATCTGCGCGCGACCGACGCCGCAGACCGCGCCAACGGCCTCCAGCCACTCCGCCGTGCCATCCCAGCCGACCGGCGCCGAGCCGATGATCGGGCGGCCCGCCGCCTCGAACTCACGGATCGAGGCCGTGTAGAACGGATGGATCGCCGCCACGGCCGCGCAGTCCAACGCGCCATACAGCTCGCGCCATTCGCGCGTCGGCACCGCGGGACCCGCGGCGAGACCAAGCGGCGCCAGCATCATGCCGATGCCGACGGGATCGGCCGGAAACATCTCACCTAACAGCGCGATGGTCGGCCGATCGCCGCGCGGCACGCGTGGCGCCTGCACCGGACCCTGCTCCGCCTCGCGGCGCGCGTAGCTCAGCATCGCGCCGGCGAGCACGTCCTTGGCCTCGGCATGGGTCGGCACGCCAAACCCGGGCACGTCGATGCCGATGACGCGGACGCCGTTGATCTCCTTCGGGAGAATCTGCAGCGGCACGCCCGACGCGGTGGGCACGCAGAGATTGATGATGACGACGCAGTCGAAGTTGGCGGGGTCCGCCAGCTTGAACACGGCCTCGCGGATGTCCTCGAACAGCTTGCCGGTGACCAGCGTCTCGGAATTGAACGGGACGTAGCCGACGCTGCGCCGCGCGCCGTAGAAGTGCGATGTGAAGGTGAGGCCATAAACGCAGCAGGCCGAGCCCGACAGTACCGTCGCGGTGCGCCGCATGCGCAGGCCCACGCGCAGCGAGCCGAACGCCGGGCACATGCTCTGCGGCTGGTCGTGCGGCCCGGCCGGATAGTCGGCCGCGTAGCGCGCCAGCACCTCGCTCTTGCCGGCGGCATCGGCCGCACGCTTGAGCTCGGCCTTGCCGGCGTGGCAGCCGAGCGCCTCGGGCTGCGCCGGCAGAAGAGCTGCCGCTGCGCCGCTCTGCGCGCTGATTGCCTGATGGACCACAGGATCGCTCATTGCATTACATTCCGCTCGCCGACCGATCCCATCACACGCTGTCGTAGATCACTTCGAGCGACGGCTTGGCCACTGCGGTGCTGCCGCACATGTCCTCGAGCGTCGCCTGCTCCAGCACCACGTCGCGCCCGACCTCCGAGGCCTTGAACAGCCCGAGAAGACCGTCATGCGTCAGCGGATGCGGATGCCGCGGCGGCGCCTCGGCGACGTTCTGGGCGAGGTGCTCAAACAGCGCCGCCCAGGGCGTGCCGGGGCGGCCGATGATCTGATAGCTCGCGCTCTTGCGGCGGATGTCGTCGTCGGCCGGGATCGAGGCCAGCACCGGAATGCCGGCGGCTTCCGCGAACGCCGCAGCCTCGCCGGTGCCGTCGTCCTTGTTGATGACGATGCCGGCGACGCCGACATTGCCACCGAGCTTGCGGAAATACTCGACCGCCGAGCAGACATTGTTGGCGACGTAGAGCGACTGCAGGTCGTTGGAGCCGACGATGATCACCTTCTGGCACATGTCGCGCGCGATCGGCAGGCCGAAGCCGCCGCAGACGACGTCGCCGAGGAAGTCCAACAGCACGTAGTCGAACCCCCAATCGTGGAAGCCGAGCTTCTCGATCAGCTCGAAGCCATGGATGATGCCGCGGCCGCCGCAGCCGCGGCCGACCTCGGGACCGCCGAGTTCCATCGCGAACACGCCGTCGCGCTTGAAGCAGACATCGCCGATCTTGACCTCTTCGCCGGCAAGCTTCTTCTTCGAGGAGGTCTCGAGGATCGTCGGGCAGGCCCTGCCGCCGAACAGCAGCGAGGTGGTGTCGCTCTTCGGATCGCAGCCGATCAGCAGCACCTTCTTGCCCTGCTGGGCCATCATGTAGGACAGGTTGGCGAGCGTGAAACTCTTGCCGATGCCGCCTTTGCCGTAGATCGCAATGATCTGCGTCGCCTTCTTCGGCGCAGCCGTCGCGGGCGCATCGGGCTCGATCGCGGCTTCGGCGCGCAGGGTATCGGTCATCGCAGCAAGGCTGGCACTGATCTTGGTCGGGGCATTCATGCGGCAGCTCTCCAGTCCAAGACCATTTTGAGACATGAGGGATCGTCGAACGCGGTCCGGTAGGCGCTCTCCGCGGACAAGGCGTCGGCTTGGTGCGTGATCAGCCCGTCCAGCGACAGACGGCCGGTGTCGATAAGATTGCGCACCGCGAGCAGATCCTCGTGCTTCCATTCGGCGGCGACGCGGATCGCCGCCTCGCGCATGAAGGCCGCCGGATAGGAGAAGATGAGCGGCGCGCTGTAGAAGCCGGCGAGGATGATCTCGCCACGTGGCGCCAGGCGAGCAATCAGGCTGTCGAGCAGGCCGGCATCGCCGCTGGCATCGAAGATCAGCCGATAGTCGCGTCTGCTGTCCTCTGCGGGATCGATGACGCGATAGCCCGTCGCACCAACGGCGCGCTCCGGATTGCTTTCCCACACCACGGGCGGATCGCCGCCCATCGCCACGATCAGCCGCGCCAGCAGACGGCCGAGCACGCCATGGCCGACGACGCATTCGGCCTGGCCGTCACCACCGATCTGCAATGCATGATAGGCGGTGGCCGCCAGTGCCAGCAGCACGCCGCGCTGGCCCGTCGTCTCATCGATCGCAACAAGGCGCTGTGCGGGAACGTTGAGACGCGAGGCGGCGGCGCCAAACAGGCTCCTGACCTCGCCGAAGCAGCGCGCCGCGCCCGGCACGAACACGCGCTCGCCCTTGCGAAAACCGGAGTTTGGCGCGGCGCGCGCGACGCGGCCCACCGCCTCGTAGCCCGGTACGAGCGGATAGCCCATGCCCGGGAAGGACGGCATCCGTCCCTCGTACAGCAGCCGCTCGGTGCCGGTGCTGATCGCGCTCCATTCGATGTCGACGGTCAGGCAGTCCGGGGCATCCGCCAGCTGCAGCTGTTGCAGCGACAACTCCCTCGGCCTCCCCAGTACGACGGCGATCGCGTCCATAGCCCAACTCCCCGGCGACGCCCGCTTAGTTACGGATGTGAGGTTAGTCCGACTATGGAGAGTGTCAATATATATTTACAGTTTGAGTGTCAGCTTTTCGCGACAATCACGCTGGCGATCAGCGGGATCCGGGTGCGAAGCACTCGCACCTGCGAAAAACCCGCCGCGTGGAGCAGCTCGCGCAAGCGGGCGGGGCTGCGCGGCCGCCCCTGCCCCATCGCGCGCAGATAGATCTCGAAATAGGCGCTGACGCCATCGCTGCCGCCGGCCGCCTCGCGCATCGGCTCGCCCAGCAGCAGCACGCCATCGTCAGGCAGCGCGGCGCGCAGCTTCGCGAGCAACCGCGCCACGGCCTCGTCGTCGTGATCGTGCACGACCCGAATCAGCGAGATCACGTCCGCGCCGGTCGGGAGCGCATCGTCGTAGAAGCTGCCGGCCGTGATCGTGACGCGATCGGCCAGCCCGGCCTTGGCGAGACGCTCCTGCGCGATCGCGGCGACCTCCGGCAGATCGAACAGCTTGAGCTGCAGCTGCGGCGCAGCCCGCGCGGCGGCGGTCAGGAAGCTGCCGTCGCCACCGCCGACATCGAGCAGGCAACGGTGGCCACTCAAGGGATAGGCTGCGAGGACGACGTCCGCGATCATCGGCTGCGACGCCGCCATCAGCGCCGTGTAGGGCGCGACGCTGTCGCGTGTCAGCGCATCGCCGGTCTTGTCCAGCGCATACGGCCAGTACTGCGCGAGCCGGCGCTCGCGGTCCTGTCCGCGCAGCAGCGCCACGGGATCGGTGAGATCGGCATACAGCGCGGCGTGATGTCGAACCATGGCGGCGATGCCGGGATTGCCGAGCAGCGCCGCGCCGAGCGGCCCGAGCCCGTAGCACGCACCGCGGCGCTCGAGCAATTGCAGCGCGCTCGCCGCCTCGCACAAGCTCTCCATCGCGGCCTCGGGCACCACCGCGCGCGACGCCAGCGCCGCGAGATCGCACGGCCCGGCGCGCAACGTCTCGAACAGATCGAGCTGCACGCAAGCCGCCAGCGTCTGCGAATAGACGAACCCTGCGCACAGGTCGAACAGCTCCGCCGCCCGCCTGCGCGCAATCGGCCGCGTCAATGGAAACGCCGCCGCCCAGCGCTGGAACGCCGCACTCGCGAGCAGCGCGTCGCGCCAGCCGCGCCAGCGATCAATGAGGCTGATCGGGGGCGGAGTGTCGTGGCGGACGACGGTCGACACGGATCAATGCTCCAGTCGGCGGGCAATAGCGCATCGACGCGCACCACTGCCCACCCTCCCCTGGAGGGCAGGGCAATCGCATGTGGCGATCGCCGTTTTGTGCTCGTCTCTCTCCTCGTCGTCATGGCCGGGCTTGTCCCGGCCATCCACGTCGGCCGGCATGCTGAGAACGACGTGGGTGCCCGGGACAAGCCCGGCCATGACGGAGTAACTAACTTGCAGGATCGTTCGTCGCGACAGCCCGGAATTTCCACATGCGATTGCCCTCCCCTGAAGGGGGAGGGTCACCGCGCGCAACGCGCGCGGTGGGGTGGGGTGAGCCCGGAAACAGGTGAGGATGGGTCGAGGCAACATCAGGTTTGCCGGCACCGGCGCCCGCGAAGCCATCAGCACCACAGGCGCGGACAGTCCGTCACCCCACCCCGCCGCGCATGCCGCTGCGCGCATGCTCGGCGCCCCTCCCCCTCCAGGGGAGGGTGGGCACTGTGCGCGCGGCGCGAGCGTTGCCATTCAACGCGGCCGAAACATCACGCCGCCGACGCCGCCAGGCGGCGCGGCACCAGGCGCTTGGCTTCCTGCTCCATGAGCATGCGCAGCTCGTGCGCGTGGGCGCAGGGCGGCATGGTGCGGATGCCGTCGGCGACGAGATCGTGCAGATAGCTGACGGCGCCGGTGAGCCCATAGATCAGTACAGCGTTGGGCCGGCCATGCGCGGCGTCCTGGCCGACGGGCTTGCCCGCCTCCTCTTCATCGCTGGCGGCATCGCGGATGTCGTCGGCGACCTGATAGGCCTCGCCGATGGTCTCGCCCAGCGTGCGCCACGCCTCCGGATTCTCATGCCCCGCTGCAGCGGCGCCCGACACAGTGGCCGCCGCAAACAGCGCGCCCGTCTTGGAGCGGTGATAGCGCGACAGGTCGATCTGCGGCTCGCACTCCCAGGCTTGCCCGGCCGAGATGCCATGCGGCACGCCGACGGCATCGCCGATGGTCGCGATCAGCTGCGCCAGCCGCAGCGGCGAGCAGCGCGACTTGGCGAGCGTCTGGAATGCGAGCACGATCAGCGCATCGCCCGCGAGCACCGCGAGCGGCTCGCCGAACGCGGCATGCACCGAGGGCCGCCCGCGTCGCAGCGCCGCGTTGTCGAAGCACGGCAGATCGTCATGCACCAGCGAGGCGCAGTGCAGCAGCTCGATCGCGGATCCCGCCGCATCGGTCGCGGCCGGCTCGTCGTCGCCGCAGGCGCTGGCCACCGCATGACAGAGCCGCGGACGAACCCGCGCCCCCTTGGGAAACACCGCGGCCTGCATGGCGGCCGAGAGGCGCGGCGGGCATCCGGGCCGGTCGGCCAGGGCGACCGCTGTGACGAGGGATTTCTCGATCCGGGCCATCACGTCCATGCCAGCCTCCCCTGCCGCGAGGCCCATGCCGGTCCTCGCCTATGTAAATTTCAACTTACACCCATACTGTAAATCATGCTAGACATTTCCTGCGTCAGGCCGAGCGGACAGGAGCACAAGCGATGGCCGATCACCGCGTGATCGTGGTTGGCGCCGGCATCGCCGGCCTCAGCGCCGCGCTCACCCTCGCCGCGCGTGGCGCCGAGGTGACCGTGATCGAGCGCGCCGCCGCGCCTGGCGGCAAGATGCGCCAGATCGCGATCGGCCCTGCCCGGATCGACTCCGGCCCCACCGTGTTCACGATGCGCTGGGTGTTCGACGAGCTGTTTGCGGAGCTCGGCACGGCGCTCGAGGATCATCTCACGTTGACGCCGCTCGACATCCTCGCGCGCCACGCCTGGACCGACCGCAGCCGGCTCGATCTGTTCGCCGATGAGGAGCGATCGGCCGATGCCATCGGCCATTTCGCCGGGCGCAGCGAGGCCGAGGGCTATCGCGCGTTCTGCCGCGATGCTCGCCGCATCTTCGAGGTGCTCAGGGATCCCTTCATCCGCACCCCGGCGCCGAGCATGACGCATCTGCTGCGCAATGCCGGCTTCCGCGATCTCACGGCGATCCGTCCGTTCCAGACGCTGTGGAAGGCGCTCGGGGGCTATTTCCGCGATGCCCGACTGCAGCAGTTGTTCGGCCGCTACGCGACCTATTGCGGCTCGTCGCCCTTCCATGCGCCGGCGACGCTGATGCTGGTCGCCCATGTCGAGCAGGCCGGCGTCTGGCTGATCGACGGCGGCATGCATGAGCTCGCCGCGTGCCTCGCGGCGCTGGCGCGGCGCCACGGCGTCAGCATCCGCTATGACGCCGAGGTCGCCGGCATCGTTACGAGCGCCAGTCGCGCCGCGGGCGTACGGCTCGCGACCGGTGAGCAGATCACCGCCGACGCGGTGATTGCGACGGCCGATGTCGCCGCGCTGGCGCAGGGGCTGTTTGGCGCGGACGCCGCGCGCGCGCTGCCGGCGATCCCGCAGTCCGCGCGCTCGCTCTCGGCGATGACCTGGAGCTGCCTCGCGCGGGCCGACGGCTTTCCGCTGGTGCGGCACAACGTGTTCTTCTCGCGCGACTACCGCGCCGAGTTCGATCAGCTGATCGACCGCCGCGCGATGCCGGCCGAGCCCACCGTCTATGTCTGCGCGCAGGATCGCGACGACCAGCCGCGCGAGGCCGGCGGCAACGAGCCGCTGTTCGTCCTGATCAACGCGCCCGCGTCAGGTGATCATCATCGCTTCGCTCCCTCGGAGATCAGCCAATGTGCCCGCCAGACCTTCGACCTGTTGCAGCGCTGCGGCCTCAGCATCGCGACGACGCCGGAATTGACCCGCGTGACGACGCCGACGGACTTCAACCGGATGTTTCCGGGCACGGGGGGCGCGCTGTACGGCCGCAGCTCGCACGGCTGGATGGCATCGTTCCAGCGGCCGGGCGCGCCGACCAGGCTGCCGGGGCTCTACGTGGCGGGGGGCAGCGCGCATCCGGGACCGGGCGTGCCGATGGCGGCGCTGTCGGGCCGGATGGCCGCTGCGCGGGCGATCGCGGACCTCGCTTCGACCGCATTGTCCCGGACCACGGCTATGCGTGGTGGTATGTCGACGCGCTGAGCGATGACGGCCGCTTCGGCATGACGCTCATCGCCTTCGTCGGCAGCGTGTTCTCGCCGTACTACGCGTGGGTGCGGCGGCGGGGAGCGGCTGATCCCGAAAATCACTGTGCGCTCAACGTTGCGCTCTATGGCGCGCGCGCGCGGCGCTGGGCCATGACCGAGCGCGGACGCGGCGCAATCACGCGCGAGCCTGCGAGCCTCGGGCTCGGTCCGAGCAGCCTCGCCTGGAACGGCCGCGAGCTCACCATCGAGATCAGCGAGGTCAGCGTGCCCTGGCCGCTGCCGCTGCGCGGTCGCGTCCGCGTCGTGCCGACGGCGCTGAACGAGATCGCGTTCACGCTCGATGCCGAGGGACGCCACCGCTGGCAGCCGATCGCGCCATGCTGCCGCGTGTCGGTCGATTTCGATCATCCGGATCTGCACTGGCGCGGCGACGGCTATTTCGACATCAACCATGGCGACGCGCCGCTGGAGCGCGACTTCCAGAGCTGGCAATGGTCGCGCGCGGCGACGCGCACCGGCACCGTGATCTCCTATGACACGGTCGCGCGCGACGGCGCCAATACGTCGCTCGCGCTGCACGTCGACCCCGCGGGCCGTCTGGAATCGATCACGCCGCTCACGGAGGCGCCTTTGCGCAAGACGCTGTGGCGCGTCGACCGCAGCGCCCGCGCCGACGCCGACGCACCGGTGCGCGTCGTGAGCACGCTGGAGGACGCCCCGTTCTACGCGCGCTCCCATCTCGCCGCCCGTCTGCACGGCGAGGATGTCGCGGTGATGCATGAGAGCCTGTCGCTCGACCGCTTCCAGATGCCGATCGTGCAGGCCATGCTGCCGTTCCGGATGCCGCGGTGGTGAGGGCTGGAGAGGACGAGGTTGATCAAGAGGCCGATAAGAACGCAAACGCTTCGCCCCAGGGCGTGTGCTTTCGCGACAAACCAACAGGTGTCGTCCCGGACAAGCTGTGACGCGCCCCAGCGCGTCACAGCGCCGATCCGGGATCCATACGCCGCGGCCTTAATGATGGGCAAAATGCCAATAGCCAGCCTGCCTCAAACCGCTCCCTGGGGGTATGGGTCCCGGCGTTCGCCGGGACGACGACTGAGAACATGGCGCCGACTTCCGATAAAAATAAATCTCTTGCGATTTTTCGTGAATCATGATTATCTCCGCGCATCCCGCCTCACTGCAGAGGGGCGTAGCGCGCGATCGTCACGACACGCGAGGTGGGGATGCGATGGCCGCGATTTTGCCGCAGCGTGTCTTCGGATGCGCGGACGAACGGCAGCTTGCGGACGTGAAATCGCAGCGTCCTGATACCCCGACGCTGGTATCAAGCCGCGATGGCGCTGATGTGCCGCGTGGTGATGGTGGCCAACAAGCCCGGCGCACCAGGGAGACTGCGTATAAGCGTGAAGACCGTCGCGCAGGGAATGCCGGTTGAACCGGCTTTGCCTGTGGTACCTGCCGCCTGCATTTTTTCTGCAGGCGGGCCATGGGTGGGGCCTTCACCCGGCATTCCCTGCGCCCTCTGCACTCTCGCGAGGGACGACCTGATCGCAAAGCTCGGGCAACATCTGCCGCGAGAACGCGAAGCTATGTCGATCGCTGTTTGAGACGTGAATCCGCCTCCCCCCACCCTACCGCTTCTCCGCTTCGCGCTCCCTGGCCTCGCGCTCGGCGCGCTGGCGGTCGAGGCGGCGGCCCTGCCATTCGAGCACGAGCCAGCCGGCGATGCACATCGCGACGACGACGAATTCGAGCAGGCCCCCCATCTCGCTCATGGCGCGTCACTCGCGGGTCTGACCTTGGCCTTCCGCATCTGAGCGTCTCACGCGCGACTTTCCGAGCGCTGCAATCCGCGCCGGCCGCCTTACCGTCATGCCGACGACCTCGCCTCGCTACGACGACCGCCCCGAGCGCAACAACTGATCGCGTCGCTCCAGGCGCTCGAACAGGTCGAGCACCCACAGCGCGCGATCGTGAACAGTCCGGCGCGGCGGCGCGATCGCGTGCGGGCGCTGCGCATCCGCCGCGACGACCGCCTCGATCAAAATGCGCGCCTCCGGCCGCGGCGGCGCCAGCGACGGCTGCTCCTGCAGCAGCGACATCACCGCGGCCTTGCCGAGAAGCTGCAGCTTGCGCGGCATCGAGACGAATGCGCGCCGCGACAGCGAATCGAATTCGGCACGTGCGACCTCGCGGCCGATCTCGGCATAGATCAGCCGCGCCGCATGGATGCCGGGCCGGCAACTCCACGGCAGATCGGCGATGCCTGCGGAAGCGCGCGCATAGAACACGTCGGCGACTGCGAGCAGTCGCGCGGTGACCCGGCCGATGCGGTCGTCGAAGAACGGCGCGGCACGCCAGGTCTCGATATCGAGGCCCGCCTCGCGCAGCCATTGCCGCGGCAGATAGAGCCGGCCAGCGCGCGTGTCCTCGCCGACATCGCGGGCAATGTTGGTGAGCTGCATGGCGATGCCGAGGTCGCAGGCGCGTCCGATCGTCCCGGCCTCACGCCGGTTCATCAAGAGCGACATCATCACGCCGACCGTGCCGGCGACGCGCACGGCATAGGCGAGCACGTCGCTCAAGGTCTCATAGCGGCGGCCCTGGGCGTCCCAGGCGAGACCTTCGAGCAGCGCCTCCGGCAGCGCGCGCGGAATCGTGAAATGCGCCACGACGCCGGCCAGCGCGCGATCGACGGGACTGTCGTCCGGCGTGCCATCATAGATCCGGTCGAGCCGTTCGTGCAGCAGCTCGACGGCGTCGACGCGGCGGCCGGGCCCGTCGATCGCATCATCGGCCTCGCGGCAGAACGCGTAGAGCGCGACGGCGGGATCGCCCACCGCGCGGGGCAGCACTTTCGAGGCGGCAAAGAACGTCTTCGATCCGCCCCGCAACATCCGCCGACAGATCGCAATGTCCGTTTGCCAGCTCATCGCCGCTCCAGCTCATGCGGCGCGGGCACGAGATCATCGAGCACACGCGCCGAGGACAGCACGCCCGGCAGGCCGGCGCCGGGATGGGTGCCCGCGCCGACCAGATAGAGCCGCTCGACCTCTTCGCTCTTGTTGTGCGGCCGGAACCAGGCGCTCTGCATCAGCACCGGCTCGAGCCCGAACGCCGCGCCGCGATAGGACGACAGGCGATGCTCGAAATCATCCGGCGTCAGCAGCCGCGACGTGACGATCTCGCCGGCAAGGTCCGGCAGCAGCGTGTCGCTCAGCGCGGTCTCGATCCGCTTGCGGAACGGCTCGGCCGTCGCCGACCAGTCGATGCCGCTCTCCTGATGCGGCACCGGCGACAGCACGTAGAAGGCATCGCAGCCGTCGGGCGCCAGCGACGGATCGGTTGCGGTCGGCCGGTGCAGATAGAGGCTGAAATCATCCGCCAGGACCTTGCGGCGGAAGATGTCGTCGAGCAGCTCGCGATAGCGCGGGCCGAGCAGGATGGTGTGATGCTGAACGTCGTCGTAGCGGCGCTTCGTGCCGAAATACCAGACGAACAGGCTCATCGAATAGCGCGCACGGTCGATGCGCGCATCGGTCCAGCGCCGGCGCCGCATGCTCGGCAGCAGATGCTTGTAGGTCCAGGCCGCGCAGCCATTGGAAACGACGACGTCGGCCGCGATCGTCTCGCCGGAGGCGAGTCGCACGCCGGTGGCGGCGCCGTTCCTGGTCGTGATCTCCGCGACGGGGGTCGAACAGCGCACCGCACCGCCCTGCCCCTCGATCAGGTCGACGAGTCCCTCGACGAGCGCGCCGGTGCCCCCCATCGCAAAGTGCACGCCCCAGCGCCGCTCGAGATAGGCGATCAGGCAGTAGATCGACGTGGTCGTAAACGGGTTGCCGCCGATCAGCAGCGGATGGAAGCTGAGGATGATGCGCAGCCGCTCGTCGCGGACATAGTGCGAGACGAGGCCATAGACCGAGCGAAAGCTCTGCAGCTTGATCATCGCCGGCGCGATCTTGGCCATGTCCGTGAACGACAGGAACGGCACGTCGCCAAGCTCCTCGAAGCCCTTTCTGAAGATCGCCTCGCTCGCCTTCATGAAGCGCTCGTAGCCGTCGACGTCGCCGGGCGACAGCCGCGCCACCTCGGCGCGCATCTCGGCCGGGTCGCCCGAGCAGTCGAACACGGTGCCGTCGTCGAACCGGATGCGATAGAACGGCGAGATCGGCTTGAGCGTGACGTCGTCGGACATCCTCCGACCGCACAGCTGCCATAGCTCCTCGAACAGGAACGGCGCGGTGACGATGGTCGGGCCGGCATCGAAGGTGAAGCCGTCCTGGCGATGCACGTAGGCGCGGCCGCCGGGCGCGTCGAGCTGCTCGTAGACGGTGACGCGATAGCCGCGCGCACCGAGCCGGACCGCTGCGGCGAGGCCGCCGAAGCCGGAGCCGATCACCACCGCATGCGGCCGGTCTCCGAGCGCAGCCGGGACAGCGGCCTTGATGGTGGAGACGTCGAGCATGGGCGAAAGCGTAAATTGAAACTGACGTTTTCGCTAGCCAAAAAATGTCAATCTAGTTTGACATTTCCTGCTGCACCGCGAGCACGCCGGCGCGCTCGGCGGCATTGACGATCAGGCCCGCAATCCTCGCCGGCTGCTCCTCATGGGCCAAATGACCAAGGCCATCAATGAGTTCGAGCTGCGCCTGAGGCACCGATTGCTGGACGCGACGCGCGACGTCTGGCGGAATGGCACGGTCATGCGCGGCCGCGACCAGAAGCAGCGCGGTCTTCAACCGCGGCAGCTCGCGCCCAAGCGGATGCAGGTCCCAGTTCGCCATCATCTCGAGCGCGGCGCCGACATGGCCGGGGCTGCCGACCAGCCGCCGATACAGCCGCTCGCCTGTCGCGTCGATCGTCGAGCCGGTCCCCTTCAGCAGCCGATGCACCGCCGCCGGATCGCGGCCCCGCCAGGCGAACAGCCGCGGCACCAGCGGATTGAGCGCCATCATCTTGGCGAGCGGCGACAGGAACTGCGCGGCCGCGCCGCCGAACGGCAGAAAGGCGCCGTTGAGGCTGACGATCAGCTTCGGCGTGATCAGGCCATCGAGCGTCATGCGGGTCAGGATCGCCGCGCCCGCGGAATGGCCGATCGCGATTTCAGGCGCGATCGCAAGCTTCTCGCAGAGGCCAGCGAGATCGCGCGACATGCCGTCGAGCGACAGCCGCCGCCAATGCGGCGTGGAGGTGAAGCCGTGGCCGGAGAGATCCGGCGCGACGACGGTGAAGTGCCTGGCGAGCAGCGGCGCGAGATCGCGCCAGGAATGGGTCGCGGCTCCGGTGCCGTGGGCGAGCAGCGCGACTGGCCCCTCGCCCATGATCTGAACGTGCCAGCGCAGGCCCGCGGCCTCGACGAAGCGGCTGGCCGCCCGGTTGGGCCAGTCGCTGCCGTCGACGCTCCAGTTCGGCTTGTCGCTCATGCCGGCCCACGCGGTTGGACGCCGCCGGCACCGTCAACGATCGGCCGCGCGCGTCAGGAAATCATCGTAGCTGGCGACGACTTTATCAAGCTGTTCGAAATGCGGCATCGCCCCGGTCTGCATCACCTCGATCCGCCAGTTGGGCAGAGCCTCGACGGCGTGCTTGCCGTGATAGTCGACGAAATCGCCGCGCACGCCATGCACCATCCAGACCGGCATCGCCAGTGCCTGGTAGAGCTTCACGGCATTGGTGCTGAACAGATAGCCGGAGACGAACGAATACGGCGCGTTCTCGGCGCCGGGCTGGTGCGTGGTGATGTAGTCGTATTCCAAAAGGCCCTCGTCGATGTCCTTGCGACCAAAGGTCTTCTGCAGGAAAAAACGAATGCTGGCGCGCGAGGTCAGCAGGGTGAAGAATCCGTGCTTCCACAGGGGGACGTTGAGGATGTTGCGCACCCATGGCATGGCGCGGGTCGTGTCCTTGTTGCCAGCCGTCTTGGCCGCGGCCTCGGCGCGGCGATCGAAGCCGGTCGGGCTGAGCAGCGCCAAGGTGCGAAACAGGTTCGGCGCCTCCGTGCCGGCGCGCGCGGCGAACTCGCAGCCGAGCGACAGCGCGATGGCGTCGATCGCGGCGTCGCCATGACGGCGGCGAATCTCGTTCGCCGCGAGCAGGATCGCGTCGGTCATGATGCGCGGTGTGTAGATGCGATCGGCACGGTCGGACAGGCCGAAGCCCGGCAGATCGAGCGCATAGACGGGACGCGTCTGGCGGTAGTGCTCGAACAGCGGCTTCATCTCGTAGGCCGTCGCCGCGGCGTTGACGCTGTGAATGAGCAACAGCGGCCGTCGATCGCTCGGCGCCGCCGGGCCATCGCCATAGCAGGTGATGCGTCCGACGCGCGCATCCGTAAGTTCGAAGCGCGGCGCGGACAACGGCGGGGGCATCGTGACCACGCCCGGAGCAGAGGCATGATCACTCTGTGTGGTCGAAGCGACCTGCATGGCGTGCTCCTGTCTGGCTTTTTCCTGCGGATAGCAGAGTCCACCACTGCCGACCGACCGGGACGAGCATAGCGATGACCGAACGTCTTGTCAGTCACCGTTGGAACGCCGCTTGACGCCGCGGGTTCCAGCGCCGTCAGCCGCGGCCGGCTTGCGCCATGACGGCCTGCGACAACCGTGCGGCATCGGCATGAGGCAGCGCGACGTAACGCGCTTGCATCGCACCGGCGAGCTGCGCGGCCTTGTCCTGCGGGCGAGGCGAGGAATCGACCAGCACGACCGGAATGCCGGTCAGCGCGAGCTGCTTCGCAGCGACCAGCGCCTCCGCCTCGGCCTCGCTGCGGCCGCCGCCATCGCGCGCGACATTGGCCCGGCCGTCGGTCATCAGCACGATGGTCGGCGCCTGGCCCTTGGCCTTCACGGCGAGCGCGAGCTCGGTCGCGGCGAAGATCGCCGCGGACAGCGGCGTGCCGCCGCCGCCGGGCAGCGCCGCGAGACTGCGCTTGGCGCGCGTCAGCGAGCGCGTCGGCGGCAGCAGGAGCTCGGCGCCCTTGCCGCGAAACGCGATCAGCGCGACCTCGTCGCGGCGGATGTAGCATTCGGCGAGCAGCAGCTCGACCGCGCCCTTGACTTCGGCAAGGCGCTGCAAGGCCGACGAGCCGGAGGCATCGACGACGAAGATCGTCGTGGTGCCCGAGCGCTGCTTGAAGCGGGTGATGCGAATGTCGTCCTTGTGCACGATCAGCCGGCCGCTTTTGCCGGAACGTTGCGTCCGCCGCCGCAGCGGCTGCCACGGCACTGCCGCGCGCAAGGTCTCGAGCACGTTGAGCCGCGCGCCGGCGCGCCATTCGCCACGACGCGCGCCGATCGGACGGCCGCGCTTCGGCGCCTTCTGAGCGGTGCCCTGCTTGCTGACGCTGCTGCTGCGGACGCGGGTCGCGCGTTCCTCCTGCAGCCGCTTCAGCAGGTCGAGTGGAATGGCCGCCTGCGCCGCTTCGAGCACGCGATCCTCGAGCGGACCGTTCTCGCTGCGGTCGTCGTCCTCACTCTCGGCCGACTCATTCTCGGGCTCCGGCGCCTCGCTGTTCTCGGTCTCGTCATCCGCTGCAGGCAGCCGGGTGGCGCGCGGCGCCAGCACCAGCCGCGCGGCGCAGGCGACGTGCGAGTCTGCGACTTCGACCTTGCCATCAAGCGCCGCTGCGATGCGCGCGACGCGACAGGCGAGCAACGGCGCGCGCAGCGAGTCGATGCCGAGCGCACAGGCCGTCGTCGTCAGCGCCGCGATCGCCTCGTCCGGCAAACGGACCTGCGGCAGCAGCGCACGCGCTGCTGCGATGTCGGACGAGTCGAACAGGCTCTCGCCGAGATCGACGCGCGCAACTTTGCTGAGATCGAGATGGCAGGCCAGGCGGTCGGCCAAGGCAGGCGACACGCGCTCATCACCGATGCCCTCGTCGAGCGCAATCAGTCCGAGCCGAGCCGGCGCGCGCAGCGACATGCCATCGCGCTCGATGCTGATAGCCCCGGTGTCGAGGGCAACACAGAGATGTGCGACCGTCGACTGCGACATGCGCTCGGCCATCACGGCGATCAGCCCGCCGCCATCGGCATCGGCGAGCAGCCCACGTTGCAGCACCGGCCGCCCCGCCTGCAAGGTCGCGGCAAGATCGATGCCGCCAAGCAGGCGATCGTCGGAGATCGACGGCGGCAGCTTGCGCAAAGGCGTCGACGACGGCATCAAGTCGTGCAACAGATCGAGCCACTGATCGCGCACCGGTCCCGCGCCCGCACGCAACAGCACCGACGCGGCCGCCGGATCGATCGCCACCAGCGCGGCCGCGATCATCGCATCGGCCCAGATCGTAGCGCCGTCGCTCACGTTGCAAACAGCTCGGCGAGCGCGCGCTCGACCCGCACCGACGAGCCGGAATCGTCGAGCGGATTGCGCCTGAGACGGTGCCGCAGCGCCATCGGCGCCACCGTCTTGAGATGGCCGTCATCGACCGCCTTAACGCCGTCCAGCGCCGCCGCGGCGCGCGCCGCACGCATCAAGGTGAGCTCGCCGCGCAGGCCATCGGTGCCGAGCGCCATGCACAGCCGCGCCGCCTGCTCCAGCTCGCGATCGGCGACTTTCACCGAGCCGATGTGCTCGCGCGCGGCCAGGATGCGCTTGCGCTGCTTGGCCTCCTCCTTCTCCCAATGCCCGACGAACGCCGTGGGATTTGTCTCGAACGCGTCACGCCGCTTGATCACCTCGATGCGCGTCGGCAGGTCAGCGGGCGTCTTGACCTCGACCGAGAGACCGAAGCGATCGAGCAGTTGCGGCCGCAGCTCGCCCTCCTCCGGATTACCGGTCCCGACCAGCACCACGCGCGCCGGATGGCGGATGCTGAGGCCATCGCGCTCGACGACGTTCTCGCCGGAGGCGGCGACGTCGAGCAGAAGATCGACGAGATGATCCTCCAGCAGATTGACCTCGTCGATATAGAGAAAGCCTCTGTTGGCGCGCGCAAGCAACCCCGGCTCGAACGATTTCTCGCCATGAGCCAGCGCACGCTCCAGATCGAGCGCGCCGACGACGCGGTCCTCGGTGGCTCCGAGCGGCAGGTCGATGACCGGAACCGGCACCTGATGCGCCTTCAACGCCGCCGGCTTTTTCGCCTTGCCGCTCGGCTTGGAGCGCGCGCGGCACGCGGCGCATTGCGCGGCGACGTCGGCCGGATCGCATTGATAGGGACAGCCGATCACGGCGCTCATCGGCGGCAAGAGCGCGGCGAGCGCGCGCACCGCGGTGGATTTTCCGGCGCCGCGATCGCCAAAGGCCAGCACGCCGCCAACCTTCGGATCGACGGCAGCGATCATCAGCGCCAGCTTCATCTCGTCCTGGCCGACGATGGCCGAGAACGGAAAGGCGATTCCCATGAGCGTCCCCTGCGCCGCGACGCGTTCCCGCCGCGTTGCCAGCATGAGACCACAATCAGGGGCCGCTCTTCAACCCATCAGCGCTTCAACGAGCGAGGCTCGGCAGATCGAGACCATTGGCGTCGGCGCAGGCGATCGCGTCCTCATAGCCGGCATCGGCGTGGCGCATCACGCCGGTGGCCGGATCGTTCCACAGCACGCGCTCCAGCCGCCGCGCGGCGTCGGCCGTGCCGTCGGCGACGATCACCATGCCGGCATGCTGCGAATAGCCGATGCCGACGCCGCCGCCATGATGCAGCGACACCCAGGTGGCGCCGCTCGCACAATTGAGCAGTGCGTTGAGCAGCGGCCAATCCGACACGGCGTCGGAGCCGTCCTTCATCGCCTCAGTCTCGCGGTTCGGACTCGCCACCGAGCCGGAATCGAGATGGTCCCGGCCGATCACGATCGGCGCCTTCAATTCGCCGCGGGCCACCATCTCGTTGAAGGCAAGCCCGAGGCGATGGCGGTCGCCGAGCCCGACCCAGCAGATCCGCGCCGGCAGGCCCTGGAACTTGATGCGCTGCCTCGCCATGTCGAGCCAGTTGTGCAGATGCTTGTTGTCGAGCAGCAGCTCCTTCACCTTGGCGTCGGTCTTGTAGATGTCCTCGGGATCGCCGGACAAAGCCGCCCAGCGGAACGGGCCGATGCCGCGGCAGAACAGCGGACGGATATAGGCTGGCACGAAGCCGGGGAAATCGAACGCATTGGCGAGGCCCATGTCCTTCGCCATCTGGCGGATGTTGTTGCCATAGTCGAGCGTCGGAATGCCCATGGCGTGAAAATCCAGCATGGCCTGGACGTGGCCGACCATCGACGTCTTCGACGCCTGCTCGACCGCCTTGGGATCAGACGCGCGCTTGGCCTCCCATTCGGCGAGCGTCCAACCCTTCGGCAGATAGCCGTTGATCGGATCGTGCGCGCTGGTCTGATCCGTGACGATGTCGGGGCGGACGCCGCGGCGCACGAGCTCCGGGAAGATCTCGGCGGCGTTGCCAAGCAGGCCGACGGACACCGCCTTCTTGGTGTTGGCAGCCTCGGCCATGAGCGCCAGGGCCTCGTCGAGCGAGGCGGCCTGGCGATCGAGATAGCCGGTGCGCAGCCGCATCTCGATGCGGCTCGGCTGGCATTCGACCGCGAGCATCGAAGCGCCAGCCATCGTCGCGGCCAATGGCTGCGCACCGCCCATGCCCCCGAGGCCAGCGGTCAGAATCCATTTGCCGGCGAGATCGCCATTGTAGTGGCGTCGGCCGACCTCGACGAAGGTCTCGTAGGTGCCCTGCACGATGCCCTGGCTGCCGATGTAGATCCAGGACCCCGCCGTCATCTGGCCGTACATCATCAGGCCCATTTTATCGAGCGCGTTGAAGTGATCGAGCGTCGCCCAATGCGGCACGATGTTGGAGTTGGCGATCAGCACGCGCGGCGCATCGGGATGGGTGCGAAAGATGCCGACCGGCTTGCCCGACTGCACGACCAGCGTCTGGTCCGCCTCCAGCTTGCGCAAGGACGCGACGATGCGATCGAAGCTGTCCCAGTCGCGCGCAGCGCGGCCGATGCCGCCATAGACGATCAGTTCGCTCGGCTTCTCGGCGACATCGGGATCGAGATTGTTCATCAGCATGCGCAGGGGCGCTTCGGTGAGCCAGCTCTTGGCGCTGATGTTGCTGCCATGGGGCGCGCGGATCACCCGGTCGTTGTCGAGACGTCGGTTCATGGGTCCCTCTCATCCAAGCTTGGGAAACGGATCGCGCCCGAGTGCATCGCTCACCGCACGGGCCAGCACACCGCCCGCGACCAGCGCGGCGGCCTTGGCGAGATCGTCGGCCATGTAGCGGTCGTGCTCCAGCGCCGGCACATGCGCGCGAAGCGCGGCAATGACAGCAGACAGCGCCGCGCTGGTACTGTGCGGCGCTCGCAGCTCGATGCCTTGGGCGGCGACGAGCAGCTCGATGCCGACGATCGCAGCGAGATTGTCTGCCATGTCGTGCAGCCGCCGCGCCGCGTGCGCGGCCATCGAGACGTGATCTTCCTGATTGGCACTGGTCGGCGTGGAGTCGATCGAGCAGGGCAGCGCACGCTGCTTGTTCTCGGCAAATAGCGCTGCCGCCGTCACCTCCGCGATCATGAAACCGGAATTGAGTCCGGGCTCCGGCGTCAGGAACGGCGGCAGGCCGAAATTCAGCGCGGGGTCGACCAGCGTCGCGATGCGCCGCTCGCTGATCGCGCCGAGCTCGGACAGCGCCAGCGCGATCTGATCGGCGGCAAACGCCACCGGCTCGGCGTGGAAATTACCGCCCGAGATGATCTCGCCGGTCTCGACCAGCACCAGCGGATTGTCGGTGACGGCGTTGGCTTCAGTGACGAGCGTGCGCGCCGCCTGGGTGAGCAGATCGAGCGCCGCGCCGGCGACCTGCGGCTGGCACCGCAGGCAATACGGATCCTGCACGCGCTCGTCGCCTTCGAGATGCGATAAGCGGATATCGCTGCCGTCGAGCAGCACGGTCAGAACGCGGCCGGCCGCGATCTGACCGGGATGGCCGCGCAGCGCCTGGATCTCGGGACGAAACGGCGCGGTCGAGGCCATCGCGGCATCGACCGACAGCGCGCCCGTCACCAGCGCCGCGTCGAGCAGATCATGCGCGCGGAAAAGGCCGTCGAGCGCATAGGCCGTCGAGAACTGCGTGCCGTTGATGAGCGCGAGCCCTTCCTTCGGTCCGAGCGTGAGCGGCGCAAGTCCGGCACACGCGAGCGCCTCGCGCCCGGGCACCAGCCGGCCGTCAAGAAAGGCCTGGCCTTCCCCGATCATGACCGCCGTCATATGCGCGAGCGGCGCGAGATCGCCTGACGCACCGACCGAGCCCTGCTGTGGCACAAACGGACACACACCCTGCGCCAGCATCGCCTGCAATTGCTCGATGATCTCGCGGCGCACGCCAGAGGCGCCGCGGCCGAGCGAGATGATTTTAAGCGCTATCATCAGCCGCACGACCGGCTCTGGCGTGGCGGGCCCGACACCACAGCAATGCGACAGGATCAGGTTGCGCTGGAGCTGTGCGGTCTGCTCCGGCGGGATGCGTTTCGAGGCGAGTTTGCCGAAGCCGGTGTTGATACCATAGACCGGCTCGGCGCCCTGCGCCGCCTTGGCGACGATGGCCGCGGCAGCGTCAACACGCGGCCAATAGGATGGATCGAGCGCAAGCGGCCCGCCCGCGTAGACGTGCGCGAGGTCGTCGAGACTGACGCGGCCGGGCGCCGCAACGATCGTGCTCATCGCCCTCTCCAGACGCGCTGATGAAGGGGATTGAAGCCCATGCGATAGACGAGTTCAGCAGGACGGCCGATGTCCCATATCGCCAGATCGCACCGCTTGCCGGCTTCGAGCGTGCCGGTCTCGCCCAATACGCCCAAGGCACGCGCGCCTTCGCGCGTCACGCCGGCGATGCATTCGTCGACGGTCATCCGGAACAGCGTCGCCGCCATGTTCATGGCCAGCAACAAGGATGTCAGCGGCGACGAGCCGGGATTGCAGTCGGTCGCGAGCGCGAGTTTCGCGCCGTGCTTGCGGAACAGATCGACTGGCGGCTTCTGCGTCTCGCGGATGAAATAGAACGCGCCGGGCAGCAGCACGGCGACAGTGCCGCTCCGGGCCATCGCGGCCGCGCCAGCCTCGTCGGTATGCTCGAGATGATCGGCCGACAACGCGCCGAACTCGGCCGCAAGCGCCGCGCCGCCGAGATTGGAAAGCTGATCGGCATGTAGCTTGACCGGCAGGCCGTGCATCTTGGCCGCGGCAAAGACACGCGTCGTCTGCGCCGCTGAGAAGGCGATGGTCTCCATGAAGGCATCGACGGCATCAGCGAGCCCGGACTTGGCGACTGCCGGCAGCATCTCGTTGCAGACGAGATCGATATAGCGATCCTTGTCGCCATCCGCTTCGACCGGCAGCGCATGAGCGCCGAGAAAGCTGGTGCGCACGGAGACGGGCCGCCTGCCGCCGAGCGCGCGGGCTGCAGACAATTGCCGCAGCTCGGTCGCGGTCTCCAGGCCGTAGCCGGACTTGATCTCGATCGTGGTGACGCCTTCGGCGAGCAACGCGTCCAGTCGCGGCAGCGCGCCGGCGATCAGCTTCTCTTCGGTTGCGGCGCGCGTCGCCGCCACCGTGGACACGATGCCACCGCCCGCACGCGCGATCTCCTCGTAGCTCGCACCGGCCAGTCTTAGCTCGAACTCATGGGCGCGGTCGCCGCCATAAATAAGATGCGTGTGGCAGTCGACGAGGCCTGGCGTGATCCAGCGGCCATCGCAGTCGATCTGCTCGGGCGCGTCGGCATCGGCCGGGAAATCCGATTGCGGACCAGCAAAGACGATGCGGCCGTCGCGGGCAGCGACCACGCCCTGCTCGATCACGCCAAGACCAGCCGCGCTCTCGCGCAGCGTTGCCAGCCGCGCATTGCGCCAGATCCGGTCGAAACGCTCGGCCATGTTGCCTCCCACCTTCACGAAAGCTTGACGGGCGATATGTCTATACATAAACTCGCTTCCGCCGTTCTGTCCAGCGGGCTTATCAAACATGGCGTCACTGCACTTCGCATCCGCGCTTCTGCCCACGGGTTGGGCCGAGGACGTGCAGGTCGTCATCAGCAACGGCGCGATCGCGCAGGTCTCGGCGGGCGTGCCTCCGACCTCCGAAGACGAGCAACACGAGGTCGCGATCCCCGGCATCGCCAGTCTGCACAGCCACGCGTTCCAGCGCGGCATGGCCGGGCTTGCCGAGGTCAGCGGACATTCCACCGACACGTTCTGGACGTGGCGCGAGACGATGTACCGCTTCGCGCTGTCGATGCGTCCCGAGGATGTCGAGGCGGTCGCGACGCTGCTCTATGTCGAGATGCTCGAGCGCGGCTTCACGCGGGTCGGCGAATTCCATTATCTGCACCACGATCGCGACGGCACGCCTTACGCCGATATCGCCGAGATGGCGGTGCGCATCGCCGCGGCTGCCCAGACATCCGGAATCGGCCTGACGCTGCTGCCGAGCTTCTATGCGCATGGCGGCTTCGGCGGCGCGGCGCCGCATGACGGCCAGCGGCGCTTCATCTGCAATATCGATCAGTTTGCCACGCTGCTGACGGCCTCGCGCAAGGCCATCAGCTCGCTTCGTGGCGCCAATCTCGGCATCGCGCCGCACAGCCTGCGCGCTGTCGCACCGGATGAGTTGATGGCCCTGCTGCCGCTCGCGGACGGCGGCCCGATCCACATCCATGCCGCCGAGCAGGTCAAAGAGGTCGAGGAATGCCTCGCCTGGTCGAGCCGGCGTCCGGTGCAATGGCTGCTCGATCACCACACCGTCGATGCGCGCTGGTGCCTGATCCACGCCACGCACATGACGGCCGACGAAACGGCGGCGCTCGCGCGGAGCGGCGCGACCGCCGGCCTTTGCCCGATCACCGAAGCCAGCCTCGGCGACGGCATCTTCCCGGCGCGCGACTATCTGCGCGCGCACGGGCGCATTGGCGTGGGCACTGACTCGAACGTGCTGGTCGGCGTCAGCGACGAGTTGCGCCAGCTCGAATACGGTCAGCGGCTGACGCATCGCGAGCGCAACGTGCTGACGTCGGGCCCGCATGCGTCGACGGGCCGAACGCTGTTTGATGCCGCTCTCGCCGGCGGCGCTCAGGCGCTGGCGCAATCCAACGCCGGGCTCCAGGTCGGAGGCCGTGCCGATATCGTCACGCTCGATCTGTCGCATCCTTCGCTCGCGGGGCGGACGCAGGATGCGCTGCTCGACGGCTGGATCTTCGCGACATCGCACGACGCCATCGACTGTGTCTGGGCGAGCGGCGCCAAGGTCGTCCAGGGCGGCCATCATCGCTCGCGCGAGGCCGCCCGGCGCGGCTTCAACACGGCGGTGCGGAGGCTGCTCGCATGAGCCTCGCCGAGGATCGCGTCAAGCCGGGCGCCGGCACGCTCTACAAGACGATCCGCCAGGACATCGAGCGCCGCATCCTCACCGGCGAATGGCCGCCCGGACATCGTATCCCGTTCGAGCACGAGATCATGGCGCGCTACGGCTGCTCGCGCATGACCGTGAACAAGGCGCTCTCGGAGCTCGCCCAGGCCGACCTGATCGAGCGACGACGTCGCGCCGGCACGTTCGTGCGGCGTCCGCAATTCCTGTCGGCGGTGCTGAAGATCCCCGACATCCGCGCCGAGATCGGCGCGCTCGGCCGCGCCTACGGCTATCAGCTGATCTCCTCGACCCGCCGCACGGCCAATGCTGCCGATCGCGAGCGGCTCGGCGTCAAGAAACCGTGCAAGGTGATTGCGATCCGCTGCCGGCACAGCGCCGACAACGTCCCGTTCGCAATCGAGGATCGCCTGATCGATCTCGACGCGGTGCCCGATGCGGCCAAGGCCGACTTCAAGATCGATCCGCCAGGCTCATGGCTGCTGCATCACGTGCCCTGGACCGAGGCTGAGCACGCGATCAGCGCCATCGTCGCCGACGATACAATTGCCGAAGGTCTCGACATCGCGACCGGCGCACCCTGCCTCGTGATCGAGCGCCACACCTGGCGCAAGGGGCAGCCGCTCACGGCTGTCAGGCTGATCTATCCCGGCGAGCAGCACCGCCTGGTAGCACGATTCAGGGGCAGCGAATGAGACGGCTCATGCGCGCCCGATCTGAGCACGGGATTTGCAAGCACGCATGCAAAGACAAGCGGAGATCGCAGCCATCACGGCTGCGAGCCGCACGACAAGCTTCCTCTCACAGCAAAGGACGATGACGATGCGCAGACTAGGGCTTCTCGCAGTAACGGCCGCGCTCCTGGCCTCGACGACCGCCTACGCCGACGACGTCAAGGTCGGCGTCGGCATTTCCGGCTGGACCGGTTTCGCGCCGCTGACGCTGGCGAAGGAGGCCGGCATCTTCAAGAAGAACGGGCTCGACGTCACCATCAAGAAGATCCCGCAGAAGGATCGCCACCTCGCCATTGCCGCCGGCGACGTGCAGTGCGCGGCGACGACGGTCGAGACCTGGATCTCCTGGAACGCCAACGGGGTCGCCACCAAGCAGATCTTCCAGCTCGACAAGAGCTACGGCGCCGACGGCATGGCCGTACGCAACGACATCGCCTCGATCAAGGACCTGAAGGGCAAGACGGTGGCAGCATCGGCGCCGGGCACCTCGCCCTATTTCGGGCTGGCCTGGATGCTCAAGAAGAACGGCCTGAGCATCAAGGACGTCACCGTCGTCAACATGGAGCCGGGCCCGGCCGCGCAGGCTTTCGTCGCCGGCCAGAACGACGCCGCGATGACCTACGAGCCGTATCTCTCGACGGTCCGCGCCGCCCCCGACAAGGGCAAGATCATCGCCACCACGCTCGACTATCCGATGGTGATGGACACGTTCGGCTGCACGCCGAAATTCCTGTCCGAGAACCCGAAGGCCGCCAAGGCGCTCGCCGACAGCTATTTCGAGGCGCTCGACCTGATCGCCAAGGATCAGGCCAAGGCCTATGAGATCATGGGCGCGGACGTGAAGCAGAGCGGCGAGCAGTTCGGCAATTCCGCCAAATATCTGCGCTGGCAGGACAAGGCTGCGAGCCGGAAGTTCTTCGAGACCGAGTTCAAGACCTTCAACCAGGACGCGGCCGAGCTCCTGCTCGAGGTCGGCATCATCAAGCAGATCCCGAAGATCGAGGATCTCTATGATGCGAGCTTCATCAAGTAGACTCGAAGCGCGATCTGGGTGACTTCGTCATTGCGAGCGAAGCGACGTGTCCGCCGAAGCTCGTAGAGCGAAGGCGGAAGCAATCCAGGGCCCAGGGTGAGACTCTGGATTGCTTCGTCGCTTCGCTCCTCGCAATGACGAGCTTGATGCATCGTGCGCAACATTGGCACCGCCCCCTGAACCCACTCATTCGAGGTCACCATCCGCAGCCCGCGTCACCTCGCGGGCCGCATCCAACCCGAAAGCCCGAGCCGTGATCCGTCCTCTCGATCCCGTCAGCGCCCGGTCCAGAACAGCGCTCGGCCTCGCCTTTTTCGTCGTGTTCGTCGCGGCGTGGGCGTTGGCGACGTTCGGCGGCTACGTGCCGAAGACCTTCCTGGCCGATCCCCTGAGCATGCTGCACGAGGGCTGGGATCTGCTGGTCAAGTTCGGCTTCCTCTACGATATCGGCATGACGGTCTGGCGCGTCGTCGGCGGCTTCGTGCTAGCGGCCGTGATCGCCGTTCCGCTGGGCCTGCTCATGGGCGCCTACAAGCCGGTCGAGGCGTTCCTGGAGCCGTTCGTCTCGTTCGCCCGCTATCTGCCGGCATCGGCCTTCATTCCGCTGCTGATCCTGTGGGCCGGCATCGGCGAACTGCAGAAGCTGCTGATCATCTTCATCGGCTCGGTGTTCCAGATCATCCTGATGATCACGGTGACCGTCGGCAACACGCGGCGCGATCTCGTCGAAGCCGCCTATACGCTCGGTGCCAGCGATCGCGGCATCATCGGCCGGGTGCTGCTGCCGTCAGCGGCCCCTGAGATCGCCGAGATCCTGCGGCTCGTGCTGGGCTGGGCCTGGACCTACGTCATCGTCGCCGAGCTGATCGGCTCGTCCTCCGGCATCGGCCACATGATCACCGACAGCCAGGCGCTGCTCAACACCGGGCAGATCATCTTCGGCATCATCGTCATCGGCCTGATCGGGCTGATCTCGGACTTCCTGTTCAAGGCGTTCAACGCCTGGCTGTTCCCGTGGAAGCTGGCATGACCACGCTCGTCATCGACAACGTCACGCGCATCTTCCCGGCCCGCCAGGGACATGCGCCGACGCGCGCGCTGGAGCCGGTCGAACTCACGATCGGCAACAACGACTTCGTCACGATCCTGGGGCCCTCCGGCTGCGGCAAGTCGACCTTGCTGCGCATCGTCGCCGGGCTCGATCATCCGACCAGCGGCAAGGTGCTGCTCGATGGCCGTGAAGTGACAGGGCCCGGCGCCGATCGCGGCATGGTGTTCCAGTCCTACACGCTGTTTCCCTGGCTCACCGTGCGCGAGAACATCGCCTTTGGCCTGCGCGAACGCGGCGTGCCGGAGAGTGAACGCAACGCGATCGCCGACCGCTTCATCCAGCAGATCGGCCTCAAGGGTTTTGAGAACCACTGGCCCAAGCAGCTCTCCGGCGGCATGCAGCAGCGCTGCGCGATCGCCCGCGCGCTCGCCAATGATCCGAAGATCCTGCTGCTCGACGAGCCGTTCGGTGCGCTCGACAACCAGACGCGCGTGCTGATGCAGGAGATGCTGCTCGGCATCTGGGAGCGCGACCAGAAGACGGTGCTGTTCGTGACCCACGACATCGAGGAGGCGATCTTCCTTGGCAGCCGCGTGCTGGTGATGAGCGCGCGGCCCGGCCGCATCAAGGCCGACATCAAGATCGAGCTGCCGCATCCGCGCTCCTACAAGGTCAAGACCTCGCCGGAATTCGTCGCGCTCAAGGAGCGGCTGGTGGAAGAAATTCGCGCGGAAGCGCTGAAGGTGGCGGCGGAGGCGTGAGAAGTGGCCGCCAGCTAAGTGGCCTCGCTCAGCGCCGCCTCTGCGAGCGGGATCGCGGAGACAGACCCCCACCCAAGCGCGTTTGCCGCTCTGTCGTACATGCCCTCTCCCACAAGGGGAGGGCGCAGTAGTGGCCACCGCGCTTGAAGCGATCTCGAGCGACGCGTTCCAATTGGGGCCGCGGCAAGACTGCACAATGCAGTGCCCTCGCCCCTTGTGGGAGAGGGCATCGCCGGCTCATCCATACACTCGCTTGGGTGAGGGTCTCTCTCCGCAAGGACACTCTTAGCTGCATAGCTCACTGCTGCGTCGACGATCAGCTCACATCGCATCGATTCCTATGGAGTCTTCCTCCAATTCGCTTCAACCACGGCACCAGATGGAACGCGCTCATCAGGAGATACATCACGGTCATGTCGCCGAGCGGCGCACCCGCCAGCATGGCCGAGCAGATCACGTCTGATCGGCCGTCGCGGGCCATGGCGTTCAGCACCGCCATCAGCGCGAAGGTCGGCGCCGCAGCGTAGCGGAGACCATTGGCGATGTCGGGCATCACGCGCATCCTGGTCGGGAAGAACGCCATGGCTCTGCTCCTTAGCGTGTGCCGTATTCGTCGTGGCGCCGCCACCAGACGCCCTGCTCGTTGCGCCCCTTGGGCGCGCGATCGAGCCATTGATAGGCGCCCCAGAGGCCGTCGAGGCCGCGGGCATAGCTCGAATAGGTGTGATAGACGACACCATCCTCGAGGACGAAGGCGCTCATGCCCGGCCGGTCGCGCATGAAGGTCGCGCCGTCGGTCCCGGCGCCGGCGGCAATCTCCGCCACCATCGCCGGCACATCGGACGCCCCGAGCGGGGGACTGGTGCGATAATTGTACTCGCTGCCGCCCTGGCGCTGCTGCTCCTCGGTGATCGCGACGTTGAAGTCGAAATTGAAGTCGCTGCTCGCCGATGACGCCCAGGGGAAGCTCCAGCCCATGCGCGCCTTGTAGGCTTTCAGTTTCGCCAATGGTGCGCGCGACACCGCCCACAGCATCACGTCGTGATTGGCGAGATGGACCTGGAAGCCGTTGAAGCCGTCGGCAATCATCGAGCACGACGGGCAGCCCGCCTGGAAGTCGGGGCCGAACATGAAGTGATAGACGAGCAGCTGCGAGCGGCCCTTGAATAGGTCTGGCAGCGTCGCCGGCCCGTCCTCGGTGTCGAAGCGATAGGCCTTGTCGACGCGCACCCATGGCAGGGCCTGGCGGCGTTCCGCCACCTCGTCGCTGCGGCGGGTGAGTTCCTTCTCGGCTTGCAGCAGGTCGAGCCGGGCCTTCAACCAATCTTCGCGCGTTCCGGTGATATGCATGGTCATGGTCGTCATCCTTTTGCGTGTTGACCGCAGCTCAGACTAGGATCGGCAGGAGAGCGACCGGGAGTGACAAGTATGGCGGGATTTGCATGGACTCGCTGATCTCGGCGGCGGCGCAGGCGCTCGCCGCGGGCGATCCGCTCGGCGCATTGAACCGGGTCGCGTTGCGCGATGATCCCCCGGCGCTGGCGCTGCGCGGCATCGCGATGGCGCGGCTTGGCGATTTCGGGCGCGCGAAGGCGCTGCTCCGGCAGGCCGCGCGAAGCTTCGGTCCCAAGGCGGTTCTGGCCCGCGCCCGCTGCGCCGTCGCCGAGGCCGAGATCGCCCTTGCAGCGCGCGACCTCGGCTGGCCGACGAAGTCGCTCGCGGCGGCGCGCGAGACCCTGGAGCAGCACGGCGACCGCGCCAACGCTGCCTATGCGCGCAGCCTCGAGATCAGGCGCATGGTCCTGGTCGGGCACCTCGATGACGCCGAGCGTGGCCTCGCCGATCTCGATCCCTCGCCACTGCTGCCGGCGGCCCGCACGATCTACGAACTGATCGTGGCCGGACTGGCCTTGCGCCGGCTGCAAACGAAGACCGCGCGATCGGCGCTCGAACGCGCCGCGCGGTCGGCGCAGCAGGCCCGCATTCCCGAGCTCCGGGCAGAGATCGAGCGGGCCTCGTCGGCGCTGTCGGCACCGGCGGCGCGGATGATCCGGCGTGGCGAGGAACGCCTGCTGCAGCTCGACGACGTCGAGCGGCTGTTGCGGTCGGACCGGCTGATCATCGATGCCTGCCGCCTGGCGGTACGCCAGGCGAGCCAGATCGTGCCGCTGGCGCGGCGCCCGGTGCTGTTTGCACTCGCCCGGCGACTGGCCCAGGGAGCGCCCGACGACGTGCCGCGGGCCGAGCTGATCGCGCATGCGTTCCGCGGCAAGGAGGCCGACGAGTCGCACCGCGCGCGCCTGCGCGTCGAGATCGGACGGCTGCGCCAGTTGCTCCAAGGCCTCGCCGAGATCCATGCCACGCGCGACGGCTTCGCCCTGGTGCCGTGTGACGATCGCGAGGTCGTCGTGCTGGCGCAGCCGATCGAGGACGACAACGCCACCGTGCTCGCCTGCCTTGCCGATGGCGAGGCCTGGTCGAGCTCCGGCCTCGCGCTGGCGCTGGGCGCAAGCCAGCGAACGGTGCAGCGTGCCCTCGACGAACTCGCATCGTCTGGGAAGGTGCAGTCGTTCGGCCGCGGCCGCGCGCAACGCTGGACCTGTCCGGTCGTGCCGGAATTCGCGACGGCGTTGTTACTCCCCGCGTGGTCGTCGCTCGACTAGCGTGGGTCCATCGGAAGCAGAGGATGGCAGACATGACACGAGCAGCCGCGGAGATCACTCGCGAGTACGGCCCCTTCGACGGCGCCGAGCGCGTCAACGGCGTCAGCTATGACGGCCGGCAGGTGTGGATCGCGACCGGCAGCAGCATCAAGGCGATCGATCCCGCCGACGGCACGGTGCGGACGTCCATCGATCTCCCCTCTCACGCCGGCACGGCGTTCGACGGCCGGCATCTCTATCAGATCGCGGAAGATCGCATTCACAAGGTCGATCCCGACGACGGCCGCGTGCTCGCGACCATCCCGGCGCCCTCGGGTGGCGGCGACTCCGGGCTTGCCTGGGCGGAGGGATCGCTCTGGGTCGGCGCCTATCGCGATCGCAAGATCCACGAGATCGACCCTGCGACCGGAAAGATCCTGCGCAGCATTCCGTGCACGCGCTTCGTCACCGGCGTGACCTGGGTCGACGGCGAGCTCTGGCACGGCACCTGGGAGGACGACGTCAGCGACATCAGGCGCATCGATCCCGCCACCGGCGAGGTGCTCGACCAGCTCGACATGCCCGCCGGCACCGGCGTCTCCGGCATGGAATCCGACGGCGAAGAGACCCTGTATTGCGGCGGCGGCGACAGCGGCAAGGTGCGCGCGATCAGGCGGCCGAAGCGGGCGCGAGGGTGAGCCGCTGACGGCTCCGCGACAGGAAGTGGCCTACTTGCCGATCGAGGTGTAGGCCGCCTTGCGGAAATTGGCGTTGGCCTCCTCGCGCGTCTGCAGCTGCTGGCCACCGCCGCCACCGACCGGCCTGGTGGGCGTGACCACCGAGAACAGCACGAAGCCGCCGGCCTTGCGCGGGAAGATGAAGTATTCGGCGATATCCGACTTCTCGCTGTCCTCGCAGGAGGACATGCCGCGGAACACCACGGCGCTGTCGACCAGCTCGCTGTTGCGCGCCGAGATGAACTTGCCCTTGCAGTCGCGCGCGTCGTTGCCGATGATCGTGGCGGCGACTTCCAGGCCGTCGACATTGCGCTGTGGCGGCACGATCCGAACGAAGCCGGTGGCGTTGTCCGCCTTCCAGGCGACCCCGCCCGATGTCAGCCACACCGGCCGCTCGCCTCCGCCCAGAATGGCCGGATGCGACAGCGACGCCTTGAGGATGAAGTTGGAGGCGATCTGCATCGCTTCCAACTGCAGTTCGGGAGAATCCTCCGCGGCACGTGACGGCTGCGTGCTGGCGGTTGCGGCGGGCGCGGCGCCGGCAGGAGCTGCCTGACGCTGCGCCGAGTGAGCACCGGGCTGCACCGTGAAATTCGTCGCTGCCGCCAATCCGCCGGCATTGATCATGCGCACGCAATTCGCCAGCGACGGCAGCAGCACCGACGTGCCGTTCAGATCGAACTGGAACAGGTTGCCCTGCGCGAAGGCCGACATCGTCCGAGCCGCCCTGAACGATTTGATCAGGCTGGAGTCGTTCGGCATCGGCACGACGACCATGTTGGCCGACCACACCGAGCCCTCGACATTGTAGGAATTGCGCCCGTCGAAGCTGAGCACGATGGGAAACTTCTGCCCCTGCGAGAGCGACCAGCCAGGATGGATGAAGGCGAGAGCCCAGTTGTAGGTCGGCAGCGCGAGAACGCCGAAATTGATGCCGCTCTTGTAGCTGGCGGATGCGATGCAGCTCGAGAACTTCCCGGTGTTGTCGTCGGTGTAGGCGCCGCCCGACCAACCGGCCACGGAGACGGAGCCGTAGGGCCCCTTCGCATGCGCAGTCTCGTTCAACGCAGATATCGCCGTCAGCGCCAGAAGTGAAAGTACCGTTCCAAGGATCGCCCGCCGCACCGTCATCCCAATTCCCCGTTTTCGCCGCATTGTTGCAATTCCCGCGGCTACGTCAAGTAGCAGCGACGAATGCGCGACTACCCCAGGGATTGATCTGCTGACCGGCTTCGTGCAGGCGCAGGCACAACATGTCGCGGTCGTCCTCCACAGCCCTTCATGGGAGCGTCATCGAACTCCGCTAGCGCTTGCCGGGTCTCACGCAGGCCAAAGGTTTCCTCGACATGACCACCACGCTGCCGGTGCTCGGCGCCGCCCTCTCCGTCAAGTCCATTCCCGCGCATCGCGACTGGCTGCTCGAACGCCAGCGCGATCTCGAAATCCAGGACTTCTTCCGGGCGGATCTTCTCGACAGCGACTGGCGCAGCACCGCCAACGAGATCAAGTCGATGCTGTCGGGCCACACCGGCCGGCTCGGCATCCACGGCCCGTTCTGGGGCTTCAAGATCGACAGCCACGATCCGATGATCCGCCGCGCCGTCACCAAGCGCCTGCTGCAGGGGCTCGAGGTCGCCGAGTTCCTCGGCGCCACGCAGATGGTGATCCACTCGCCCTACACGACCTGGGACTACAACAACATCGACATGCTGCCGGACAACCGCGAGGCGCTGATCGAGCGTGTCAGGGCGACGCTGTCCGATGTGATCGCTTCCGCCGAACAGGCCAATTGCGAGCTGGTGATCGAGAACATCGAGGACAAGGATCCGCTCGATCGCGTGGGCCTGGCGAAGGCGCTGGGCAGCAGCAAGGTGCGCGTCTCGCTCGACACCGGCCATGCCAACTACGCGCATCATTCGACGGGCGCACCGCCGCTCGACTACTACGTCGACGCCGCCGGCGACATGCTGACCCACGTGCATCTCCAGGACACCGATGGCTATGCCGACCGCCACTGGGCGCCCGGTGAAGGCAACATCCGCTGGGTGGCGGTGTTTCGCGCGCTGGCCCGCCTCACCTCCAATCCGCGCCTGATCCTCGAGCTGCGCAACCACGATCATCTCAAGGCCGGCGCGGCGTATCTCGCCTCGCTCGAGCTGGCTCAGTAAGCCACCACGTTCGCGCTTTCAGACGACCTCAGACCACAGAGAGATTGCCATGACCAAGCTCACCCGCCGCGGCCTGCTCGGCGCCGGCGCCGCGATCGGCGGCAGCTTCATCCTGCCGCGCGTGTCGATCGCGCAAGCCGACAACCGTCCCTCGGTCACCATCGCCGTACAGAAGGTGACCAACTCGAACGTGCTCGACGTGCTGCGCGAGCAGTCCAATGTCGGCGAGCGCGTGTTCTACTCGTCGCTGTGGGAAAGCCTGATCTCGAAGAACTTCCGCGGCAATCTCGAAGCCGTCCCCGGCCTTGCCACCGAGTGGAAGCGCATCGACGACCAGACCGTCGAGCTGAAGCTGCGCCAGGGCGTCAAGTTCCACAATGGCGACGAGATGACGTCCGAGGACGTCGTGTTCTCGTTCAGCCGCGAGCGCATGTTCGGCGACAGCGAAGCCAAGAGCCGCACCACCATCAAGGCGTTCGAGAAGATCCCGACGCCGCGCCCCGGCAAGGAGCTGCCGCCGGACGTGATCGGCGTGGCGCGCCGGATGTGGCCGGACCTCGTCCGCGTCGACGCCGTCGACAAATACACCGTGCGCTTCGTCAACGCGACGCCCGATGTGACCATCGAGGGCCGCCTGATGCGCTACGGCTCCGACATCATGAGCCGGCGCGGCTGGGAGGAGGCTGCGAGCTATCTCGACTGGGCGCGCAAGCCGATCACGACCGGTCCCTACAAGATCGTCGAGTTCAAGCCCGACGTGTCGCTGACGCTCGAGGCTCATGACGAATATTGGGGCGGCCGACCGCCGCTGAAGCGCATCCGGTTCCTGGAAGTGCCGGAGGTCGCGAGCCGCATCAACGGCCTGCTGTCCGGCGAATACCAGTTCGCCTGCGACATCCCGCCGGACCAGATCGCCGGCATCGAGAAGAACGCGGCGTTCGAGGTCCAGGGCGGCACCATCCTCAATCACCGTCTCACCGTGTTCGACAAGAACCATCCGCAGCTCGCCAATCCCCTGGTGCGCCGCGCCTTCACCCATGCGATCGATCGCCAGGCCATCGTCGACAGCCTGTGGGCCGGCCGCACGCAGGTGCCGAAGGGCCTGCAATGGGAGTTCTACGGCGACATGTTCATCGCCGACTGGAGCGTGCCGGCGTTCGATCCGAAGCTGGCGCAGGACCTGCTCAAGCAGGCCGGCTACAAGGGTGACCCGATCCCCTATCGCCTGCTCAACAACTACTACACCAATCAGGTCGCGACCGCGCAGGTGCTGGTCGAGATGTGGCAGGCGGTCGGCCTCAACGTTCAGATCGAGACCAAGGAGAACTGGTCGCAGATCCTGGAGCGCGGCCCGACCCGCGCGGTGCGCGACTGGTCGAACTCGGCCGCCTTCAACGATCCGGTGTCGTCGCTGGTCGCCCAGCACGGCCCCAACGGCCAGCAGCAGCAGGTCGGCGAATGGAGCAACGACGAGCTCAACCGGCTGTCGGAGTTCCTGGAAACCTCGATCGATCGCGAGGCGCGCAAGAAGGCGTTCCGCCGCATGCTGGAGATCGCCGAGCGCGAGGACCCCGCCTATACGGTGCTGCACCAGAACGCGACCTTCACCGCCAAGCCGAAGTCGATCAAATGGAAGGCCTCGCCGGCCTTCGCGATGGACTTCCGCACCGGCAACTACGGAGCGTGACGCCGTGGCGCCGCTGGTCAGCATCTCCGGCCTGAAGGTCGCCTTCGACGGCACGCCTGTGCTGCACGGCATCGATCTCGACATCGGCAAGGGCGAGGCCATCGGCCTCGTCGGCGAGTCCGGATCCGGCAAGTCGGTGACTTGGCTCGCGGCGCTGGGTCTCCTGCCCGGCAAAGCGCAAGTATCAGGCTCGGCCAGGCTCCAAGGCCGCGAGCTGCTCGGCGCCGACGGCAAGGTGCTCGACCAGGTGCGCGGCCGCCGCATCGCGATGATCTTCCAGGATCCCGCCAGCGCGCTCAATCCGGTGCTCACGATCCGGCGCCAGCTGTGTGAAAGCCTGGCGCTGCATCGCGGCCTGCGCGGCGAGGCCGCGCGCATCGAGGCGCTGAGGCTGCTCGATCTCGTCGGCATCCCCGATGCTGTCAGGCGGCTGTCGGCCTATCCGCACGAATTCTCCGGCGGCCAGGTCCAGCGCATCATGATCGCGATGGCGCTCGCCGGCCAGCCCGACCTCCTGATCGCCGACGAGCCGACCACTGCGCTCGACGCCACCATCCAGGCGCAGATCCTCGATCTGCTGTCGGCCATCCGGCGCGAGTTCAACATGGCGATGGTCCTGATCAGCCACGACCTCGGCGTCGTCGCCGAGAATTGCGACTGCGTCTGCGTGATGTATGCCGGCCGCATCGTCGAGCGCGCACCCGCCACGCGGCTGTTCGACGATCCCTGGCATCCCTATGCGCAGGGCCTGATCGGCGCGCTGCCGCCGCTCGATGGCATCAGGCGGCGGCTACAGGCGATCCCCGGCACGGTGCCTGATCCGCGCGCGCTGCCGAGCGGCTGCGCCTTCGCGCCGCGCTGCACGTTTGCCGGCGACGGCTGCCACGCCGGCGTGCCGCCGCTGGCGCCGGTGGAGCCAGACCGCGCGGTGGCCTGCCTGCGGCCGCAGCGCCTGCCGGTGGAGCTCGCCGCCGAATGACAGCGCCGCTGGTCGAGGTCCTCGGGATCTCGCGCACCTATCGGATGCGGTCCGGCCTGTTCGGGCGTCCCGCATCCGTCCACGCTGTCGACGGCCTGAGCTTCTCCATCCAGAAGGGCGAGACGCTCGGCATTGTCGGCGAATCCGGCTCCGGCAAGTCCACCACCGGCCGCATGGTGCTCGGGCTCGAGCCGCCTGACCGCGGCAGCGTGCGCTTCGACGGCGCGCCGATCGCTGCCCCCGGCTCGGCGGCGTGGCGCGCCCAGCGCGCGCGCATGCAGATGATCTTCCAGGATCCGCTCGGCGCGCTCGATCGACGACTTCCCGTGGCCTTGCAGATCCGCGAGCCGCTCGACATCCACGACATCGGCACCAGAGCCGAGCGCGACGCGCGCGTGCATGAGTTGCTCCAGGCGGTCGATCTCAACGACAGCCACGGCGCCCGCTATCCCGGCGCCCTGTCCGGCGGTCAGCGTCAGCGCATCGTGCTCGCTCGCGCGCTGGCGACTAAGCCCGACTTCCTCGTCTGCGACGAGCCGGTCAGCGCGCTCGACGTTTCGATCCAGGCGCAGGTCGTGAACCTGCTGGTCGACCTGCAGGCCCAGCTCGGATTGACGATGCTGTTCATCAGCCATGACCTGCGCGTCATCAGGCAGATCAGCAGCAAGGTGGCGGTGATGTATCTCGGCCGCATCGTCGAGTATGGCGACGCCGACGATCTGTTCGCGCGGCCACAGCACCCCTACACGCAGGCGCTGGTATCGGCCTCCCCTGCTCCGGGACGCCGCAGCACCAACCGAATCGTGCTGACGGGCGACCCGCCCAATCCGGCGGCGCGTCCCGCCGGCTGCGCCTTCCATCCGCGCTGCAGCCACGCGACCGCCCGCTGCGCCCACGAGGAGCCCGTGCTCACCGCGCTGGATCAGCAGCGCCAGGTGGCCTGTCATCTCGTCTCAGGGCAGCAATCGCAGACCCAGGACGCCGCGTGATGCTGCGCTATTTCGCCATCCGCCTGGCGCGTGCGCTGCTGACGATCGCGCTCGTCGTTACCTTTGCCTTCATCGTGCTCCGGCTGTCGGGCGATCCCGCGCTGATGATCATGGGGCCCGAAGCGCCGCCCGAGGTCATCGAAGCGTTCCGCAAGGCCTGGGGCCTCGATCATCCGATCTGGATGCAATATCTCGACTACTTCAAGGCGATCGGCCAGGGCGAGCTCGGCCGCTCGATGCGTGATGGCCGGCCCGCGATCCAGCTCGTCATCGAGCGCATCCCCGCGACCCTGGCGCTGACCGCCCCGGCGTTCCTGCTGAAAGTGCTGCTTGGCATTCCCGCTGGCGTCTACGCCGCGCTGCATCGGGGATCGGCGATCGACCGCGCCGTGATGATCACGGCGGTCGCGGGCTTCACGGTGCCGAGCTTCGTGCTGGCGCTGATCCTCGTGCTGATCTTCGCGGTGCAGCTCGGCTGGCTGCCCTCGGGCGGACAGGACTCGTGGCGTCATGCCATCCTGCCGATCGTGACGCTCGGCTTCGGCGGCGCCGCGGTGCTGGCGCGGTTCACGCGTAGCGCCATGCTGGAAATCCTCGGTCAGCCCTACATCAGAACGGCGTCGGCCAAGGGCGTGCCGTGGCGCCGGGTGATCACGAATCACGCGCTGCCCAACGCGGCGATCCCCACCGTCACCATTCTCGGCTTCATGGTCGGCAGCCTGATCGCAGGCGCTGTCGTGGTCGAGAGCGTGTTCTCCTGGCCCGGCGTCGGCCGTCTGCTGGTCGTCGCCGTCGCCAACCGCGACCTCGCGGTCGTGCAATGCATCCTGCTGCTGGTGGCGATGACGATGGTCACGTCGAACCTGATCGTCGATTTCCTTTACGGCCTGCTCGATCCGCGGCTGCGCAGCAAGGGAGCAGAGGCATGACCGACCTTGCATTGAAATCGCCCGCCGCGCGGCGGCCGCGCTGGCCGAATATTCCCGTCTCCGTGACCATCGCCGTCGGCTGGATCGTCGCGATGCTGTTGCTGGCGATCTTCGCCGATCAGCTCGCGCCATACGGCTTCACCAAGTTCGATCTGCGCAATCGCCTGTCCTTGCCCGGCAACCCGGCGCATTGGCTCGGCACCGACGAGCTCGGCCGTGACGTGCTGTCACGGCTGATCGTCTCGATCCGGATCTCGCTGCTGATTGCATTCGGCGCCACCGCGATCTCCGCCATCGCCGGCACCACGCTCGGCTTTCTCGCCGCGCATTTCCGCGGCCTCGTCGAGCAGGCGGTCCTGATGCTGGCGGACTTCCAGGCCAGCATGCCGTTCCTGATCCTGGCGCTCGCCGTGCTCGCCTTCTTCGGCAATTCGCTGCCGCTGCTGATTGGATTGATGGGCCTGTTCGGCTGGGAACGCTACGCACGCATCGCGCGCGGGCTCGCCATCTCCGCCAATGCGCAAGGCTACGCCGCCGCCGTGCGCCAGCTCGGCGCGACGCCGCAGCGGGTCTATCTCAGGCACATCCTGCCGAACATCGCCTCGACTCTAATCGTGTCGATGACGCTGGTGTTTCCGGAAGTCATCCTGCTGGAGTCCGGCCTGTCCTTTCTCGGGCTCGGCGTGCAGCCGCCGATGACGAGCCTCGGCAACATGGTCGGCTATGGTCGCGAGTATCTGACGCGCGCGCCGTGGATCATGCTGGCGCCGGCGGTCACGATCGTTGTGACGACGCTCGCCGTGTCCGTCATCGGCGACTGGCTGCGCGACCGGCTCGACCCGACGCTGCAATAGCTATGGTCAACGGCTAGCGTCGTGACGAGCCGCGGCACCATGCTCGCAGACGATCATGGCATGCCCCGCCTGCTCGCCCGCCAGCGCCATCCATTTCGACGCCTGCTGCAACCACTGATCGCGGCGGGCCGGATCGCGTTCGGCCTCCTCGCGACAACTCAATGCCGCAGTCATGCATGCCGATCTTCTGTCCATAAGATCATGGTCCGACACATCAACGCAAACGGCACTCACATGGGATATCGCGATTTCAGGTTGTGATCAATTCCACGCCGCCTTGCCGCTATGGTTCCGCATGGCGCATCGGCAATGAATGATGCGCGTGACAGGCGGCGACCGCGGCATGGCCGAACGCCACCGCGATCTGATGCAGGTCGGTGACGACGTCGCCGATGCCATAGAGTCCTGCGACGCCGCAGCGCTGCTTGGCATCGACCTCGAGAAAGCCCTCAGTCGTATGCCGCGCGCCGAGCCGGATGGCGAGGTCGGAGCGGACATCGGCCCCCATCGCAGGATACACGATCTCGAACCGCGCGCGGCTGCCATCGACGAACGACGCTTCGTGCGCACCGTCCCGGCGCTGCAACGCATGAAGCTGCGGCGTCACCCGAACGCCGGCGGCGGCAAGCTCCTGCCGCTTGGCCGCATCCTGCGCATCATCGATCGGGATCAAGGTGACGTCCGAACTGTAGACGCGCATGAACAGCGCCTTGCCGGCGGCATCGCCGAGCTCGCCCACGATCGCAATCTTGTGGCCGATGGTTTCGAAGCCGTCGCAGACGGGACAATAGCGCAGCTCGCCGTCACCGACCGCCGCTCGCCAATCGGCCAACGGCGGCTGCTTGTCGACAATCCCCGTTGCGAGGATGACGCGCTTTGCGGTGACCGTTCCGCGCTCATGAGTCGCAACGAGATCTGCATCGCGCGTGTCGAGAGCGCTCACCGTGCTCCGGATGATCGGAACGTGAAGTTCTTCGACCTGCCGCTGCATCCGTGCGAGCAGCTCGCTTCCAGGCATGCCGTTCGGAAAACCCGGCAGGTTATGGCTCCGGGGAATCAGCGCCGCCCGCGACGCGCCGCTGTCGACGATCACGACCCGGCGCCGGAACCGTGCGAGGTAGATCGCGGCCATCAGGCCTGCGGGACCGCCGCCGATGATAAGTACTTCGGTGTGCATTGTCGCTCTCGTTCAACTAACGGAACCAAATGTCGGGAGGCGGAACGGTTCCTGATCCTCTTGTCAACTGGCGGAGACGCCGGAACAAGAATGGAACCATTCACGGCCATCGAGTGTTAACTTATGTCGCTGCCGCGGCGGAAAAGCCGTGCAAACTTGGCAGCGAGGGGGATTTGTTGCGAGGGCGCGTGGATGCGATTTGTAAATTCGACCGATGAAAGCTTGATGGCGTACTACGAAAGTGTCCGAAAGCAGGTGGCCGCCGACAGCCGGATCGGGGGCCCCTACCGCCTGATCGGTGATCGGGCCAAGCAGTATGCGCAGGAGCTCCAGGCCGAGATGCGGCGGCGGCAGTTGCGCTTCACGCCGATCGATTGGCCGAACTGATTTGGACAAGGATCGTGTGGCTCATCGAAGCCACCAGACAATCATTTGCGACAGCACGGTGGCTGCTATTGCGCCCTCTCCCCTTTTGGGAGAGACAAGTAGGAAAGAGCGGCAAACGCGGTTGGGTGAGGGGTCTCTCGCCACGAGAGCCGTACTCGGAGCAATACCGCTAGCAATACCCCTCACCCCACCGCGCACGCGGATAGGCCGGCGATGCCCTCTCCCACAAGGGGAGAGGGCGCTGTATCGTGCAGCTTCACTGCGGTGTTATACGAAGAGCGGCAGCAATCATTCCCACGACCAGCTCGAGAAATCATTCTCGAACTGCGGCACGTCCTTCCAGACCCCCTTGAGCTTCTTGTTGATGATCGTGATCCACTGCGGCTGGAACAGGAAACCCGCAGCGGCATCGGTCGCCAGCATGCGCTGGGCGTCGCCGAGCAGCTTGGCACGTCCGGTCTCATCAGGGGTATCGACGATCTTCTGATAGAGCTTGTCGAAGGCCTCGGACTGATAGCCGAAATAGTAGTTCTTCTCGGTGAACTTCACGAGATCGAACGGCTCGACATGCGAGACGATGGTCAGGTCGAAATCATGCGGCCCGTTGAACACTTGTGACAGCCACGCTGCCCATTCGAGGTTCTCGATCTTGGCGACGATGCCGACCTTAGCCAACTGAGCCGCAAGCACCTCGCCGCCCTGGCGCGCATAGGCCGGCGGCGGCAGCCGCAGCGACAATTGCAGCGGCGTGGTCACGCCGGCTTCGGCGAGCAGCTTCTTGGCCTTCTCCGGGTCGTAAGGATTGATGTCGGTGGTGTCGACATAGCCGAGCGAGCCCGGCACGTAGAAGCTGCCGATCGGCGTCCCCAGACCGTCGACGGCGCCTTCGATCATCGCCTTGCGATCGATCGCAGCAAGGATCGCGCGGCGGACGCGGACGTCGTCGAGCGGCTTCTTCTTGTTGTTGATGGTGACGATGGTCTTCGCCTTGGAGCCCCCGATCAGCACGGTGAAGCGCGGGTCGGACTTGAACTGGGGCAAGGTGCGCGCCGTTGTGCCGCGCGGGAAGGCGTCCACGTCGCCGGACAGCAGCGCCGCGACCTGCGCCGCCGGATCGGAGATGAAGCGTATCGTCACCTTGGACAGCTTCACGGCTGCGGCGTTGCGATACTCGGGCCATTTGTTCAAGGTCAGCGATGAGCCCTTGGCCCAGGCGCCCAGCGTGTAAGGCCCGGTGCCGACCGGCTGCGTCGCGTTGGTCGGTGCGCTCTTCGGCTCGACGATCGATGCGGTGGCCTGTCCGAGCAGGAACGGCAGGTTGGGCTCAGAATATTTCAGCTTGACGACGATGGTCTCGGCGTCGGGAGCCGTCACGGACTCCATCGCCTGGAACAGCGCCTTGTCCTTGTTGGTGCTGTTGGCGGCGCCGGCGCGCTCGAACGAGAACTTCACCGCGGCGGAGTCGAACGCCTCGCCGTTCTGGAATTTCACACCCTTGGCGAGCTTGAAGGTGTAGCTCTTCAGATCGGACGAGGCCTGCCAGCTCGAGGCCAGCAGCGGCGAAACCGAGCCGTCCTCGTTGATCTTGGTCAGCGTCTCATAGACGTTGTAGAGCGTCACCTCGGCGATGGCCGCCGCGGCCGCGCTGGTCGGATCGAGCCCCGGCGGCTCCAAGGTCATGCCGACGACGACGCTGTCCTTCTTGTTCTGCGCGTGAGCCGGCGCTGCGGCCGCAACGAGCGCGGCCAAGACGATGATCGATAGTCTTTTCAACATTGTTTGTTTCTCCCTGAGGAAACCAAATTACGCGTCAAAGCGGCTTCGAGACAAGTGGCTGCTGTTCCGTTGCGACGAGCGCCGGCAGCGTCATCACGCTTTCCGCTTTATGGCAGGCGGCCGAATGCGCTCCCGTGAGCGTTCGCAATGCGGGGGCCGTCGTGCGGCACTGCGCATCGGCGAGCGGACAGCGCGGCGCATAGGCACACCCGGCGGCTCCCGATGACTGCGAGGCGATCGCAACGTCCGTACGCCGGCGCCTGACAGCGCCAGCCTGCGCGCGAGGCACGGCGTCGAGCAACGCGCGCGTATAAGGATGCGCGCATTGGCCGAACAGGTCCTCCGGCCGCCCGCGCTCGACGATGCGGCCGAGATACATCACCGCGACCTCGTCGCAGAGATAGTCGACGACCGCGAGGTCATGGCTGATCAGCACGTAGCTGAGGCCGTACTGCTCCTGCAGGTCCTGCATCAGGTTGAGCACCTGCGCCTGCACCGACACGTCCAGCGCGCTGACTGGCTCGTCGGCGACGATCAGCCTGGGCTGGGTGATCAACGCCCGCGCGATCGCGATGCGCTGGCGCTGGCCGCCGGAAAACTCGTGCGGATATTTGTCCATGTCGGCATCGCGCAATCCGACCTGCCGCAGCACCGTGGCCACGCGCGTGCGCAGGACTTCGCGATCAGGAGACTCCAGAGCGGTCAGCGGCTCGGCGACGATGCGCGCAATGGTCTGGCGCGGATCGAGCGATCCGTACGGGTCTTGGAACACCATCTGGAATTCGCGGCGGGCGCGCCGCAACTCATCCGCCGAAAGGCGGTGGAGATCGCGTCCAGCCATCAGCACCGATCCCGATGACGGCTTCTCCAGCGCCATGATCAGCCGCGCCAAGGTCGATTTGCCGGAGCCGGACTCACCGACGATGCCGAGACTCCTGCCCGCCATCAACGACAGCGACACGCCGTTCAACGCGAGCACCTCGCCGGGCGGCCGCAGCAGACTCTCGCGCGGCAGCGCATAGCGCTGCACGAGATCCGTGACCTCGAGCAGCGGCGTCTCGGCCGACATCTGCGCGGCGGTGCTCAAGCGACCACTCCCACCGGGTCACGCGCGAGCGCGGCATCGGCGCGGATGCAGCGGACGCCGTGCCCGGCGCCGATCTCGCCCAGACACGGCAGCGCGGTGCGGCAGGCGTCGATCACCAGCCCACAGCGATCTGCGAACGGACAACCGGCCGGCAGATCGGCCAGCTCCGGCACCGTGCCGGCAATGGTCGAGAGGCGCGTGCCCTTGCGGGCCCCGAGCCGCGGCCGCGCCCTGAACAGGCCCTGCGTGTAGGGATGACCCATGCGCGAGAACACCGCGTCCGTGGTGCCGCTCTCGACCACCGTGCCGCCATACATCACGATCATGCGCTGCACGTTCTCGGCGATCACGCCGAGATCATGCGAGATCAGGATCATTGCCATGCCGCGCTCGGCGACCAGATCGGCGATGAGATCGAGGATCTGGCGCTGGATGGTGACGTCGAGCGCGGTGGTCGGCTCGTCGGCAATCAGCACGTCGGGCTTGCAGGCAAGCGCCATCGCGATCGTGATGCGCTGGCGCTGGCCGCCGGAGAACTGGTGCGGATAGGCGTCGTAGCGTCGGGCGGGGTCCGGCAGACCGACGCGGTCGAGCAGCGCGATCGCCTGGCGCTTCGCCTCGGTCGTCGTGCAGCCGGTATGCCGCAGCAGCGGCTCGGCCACCTGATGGCCGATCGTGTGCATCGGGTTGAGCGCGGTCATCGGCTCCTGAAAGATCATGCTGATGCGGTTGCCGCGCAGCGTGCAATAATCGGCATCACCGAGACCGACCAGCTCTCGGCCATCAAGCTTGATGCTGCCGCTAACGACGGCGCTGTCGGGCAGAAGCCCAAGCAGAGCGAGCGCGGTGATCGACTTGCCGCAGCCGGACTCGCCGACGATGCCGAGCGTCTCGCCGCGCCGGAGCGCGAAGGAGACCTCGCGCACAGCTTGCGCCGAGCCGCGGCTGGTATTGAGCCGAATGCCGAGACCCGACACATCGAGCAGAGGCTGATCGCTCGCCATCATCGCTGCCTCGCCAGCCGTGGGTCGAGCAGATCGCGCAAGCCGTCGCCGAGCAGGTTGAGGCCGAGCACCGCGAGCGCGATGGCGGCGCCCGGATACACGGCGAGGCTCGGCGACTGGAACAGCAATGTCTGCGCATCGTTCAGCATCCGTCCCCAGGACGGCTGCGGCGGCTGGGTGCCCAAGCCGAGATAGGAGAGCGCCGCCTCAGCCAGGATCGCCAGGGCGAACTGGATCGTCGCCTGCACGATCAGGATCGACAGGATGTTCGGCAGCACGTGCTCGATGGTGATGCGGAAGCGGCCCTTGCCGGCGGCGCGCGCCGCCAGGATGAACTCGCGCGCCCAGATCGCGCCGGCCTGGCCGCGGGTGACGCGCACGAACACCGGGATCTGGAAGATGCCGATCGCGGCGATCGACGTCGCCATGCCCGGCCCGATCACCGCCGCCAGCATGATCGCCGACAGCACCGCGGGAAAGGCGAAGGTGAAGTCGCTGAAGCGCATGATCAGCTCCTCGGTCCAGCCGCGCCGGGCGGCCGCGACCAGGCCGAGGCAGACGCCGCAGGTGAGACCGATGCCGACGGCGATGACGCCGACCAGAATGGTCGCGCGGGCACCCACCAGCAATAGCGAGACGATGTCGCGGCCGAGCACGTCGGTGCCGAGCCAATGCGCTGCTGATGGCGGCCGCAATTTGGATGCGACGTCGATCTCATAGGCCGACCATGGCGTCCATACCAGCGACAGCAGTGCGGCGCCAAGCACCAGCAGACAGAGCAGCGCGCCGACCGTGAAGCTGCGATGGCGCAGCGCGCGGCGCCAGAACGCATTGGACGCAGGCGCAGCGCCCGTTTGAACGACCACGGCAGAACTCACAACTCGTGCACCTTGATGCGCGGATCGATCACCGCATACAGCACATCGACCACGAAGTTGACGATGATGACCATCGCCGCCAGCAGCATCACGCAGTTGCGCACGACGATCAGGTCGCGGTTGGCGATCGACTGGAAGATGAGGCGCCCCAGGCCGGGCAGATAGAACACGTTCTCGATCACGATGGTGCCGGCGAGCAGATTGGCGAATTGCAGCCCCATCACGGTGAGCACCGGGATCATCGCGTTGCGCAGCACGTGCTGCCACAGCACCTCGCGCTTGGTCAGGCCCTTGGCGCGCGCGGTGCGCACGAAATCCTCGCGCAGCACGTCGAGCACGGCCGAGCGCGTCACCCGCGCCAGGATCGCGGCCTGCACCACGGCCAGCGCCACAGCCGGCAACAGCAGCGCGCGCAGGCCCGGCCAGATGCCGTCCTCCCAGCCGGGGAAGCCGCCGGCCGACAGCCATTGCAGCTTCACTGCAAACAACAGGATGAGGAGGATCGCGAACCAGAAGTTCGGCAAGGCGATGCCGATCTGGGTCAGCGACATCACGCCGACGTCGCCGAGGCGGTTGTGATTGGCGGCCGTGTAGATGCCGGCCGCGAGCGCCAGCACGGTCGTGAGTCCCATGGCCAGGATCGCGAGCGGAATGGTCATCGCCAGCCGCTCGCGGATCAGTTCGGCCACCGGCGTTCCATAGGCGTAGCTGTTGCCGAGATCGCCGGTCAGCAGGCCGCCGATCCAGTGCAGGTAGCGCCAGGCCAGCGGCTGATCCAGCCCGAGCTTGACGGTCAGCGCCCTCACCGCATCGGGCGAGGCATCCGCGCCCATCAGCATCTGGGCGGCGTTACCCGGGAGCGCGTCGAGCACCAGGAATATGATCAGCGACGCGCCGACGAGGGTCGCCAGCAGGGTCAGGAAGCGCCGCAGCAGAAAAACGCTCATTCGCGCCGGGACTCCAGTTTTCGGCGGCCGCACGTTCCACAGCTTTCGGCTCCGATGCAAGCCCGTTGCCTGCATGATTGCCATTGCCCGACGCAGGCACCTTCGCACACCGCACCGGCCGGGGTATCGCCCGCTTGATCCCGGTCAACGGCGGAGCGCCGGCGACCGCCATCATGCGGCTGATCGCAACAACGCAAGGGCCCATCTCGATCATGACCATCCGTCCGAGCTTTCTCTGGGGCGCCTCGACCTCGGCCTTCCAGATCGAGGGCGCAGCGCACCTCGACGGCCGCGCCGACAGCATCTGGGATGTCTATCTGCGCGCCCCCGGCCGGGTGAGCCACAACGACACCGCCGAGACCGCCTGCGATCACTATCATCGCTACGCTGCGGACGTAGCGCTGATGCGCGATCTCGGCCTCAATGCCTATCGGTTCTCGGTCGCCTGGCCGCGGCTGCTACCGCAGGGCCGCGGCGCGGCCAACGAAGCCGGTCTCGCCTTCTACGACCGCCTCATCGACGCCCTGCTTGCCGCTGAGATAGAGCCGTGGCTCTGTCTCTACCACTGGGACCTGCCGCAGGCGCTGGAGGCGCTCGGCGGCTGGCAGAACCGCGACATCGCCGGCTGGTTCGCCGACTATGCCGCGCTGGTCGCGCGGCGCTATGGCGACCGGGTCAAGCGCTTCGCGACCTTCAACGAGCCGTGCGTGTTCACCCTGTTCGGCTACGGCCTCGGCTGGCACGCGCCGGGGATCGCCGATCGAGCGGCCCTGCACAAGGCCATTCATCACGTCAATCTCGGCCATGGCCGCGCCGTCGACGTGCTGCGCAGGGACGTGGCCGGCGCCTCGATCGGCGCCATCCACAATCGGCAGCCCTGCTACCCTGCGAGCGACAGTGCGGAGGACGCCGCGGCCGCCTTGCGGCTCGCCGCCTATTGGAACGATGCCTTCCCGTTTCCGCAGGCCTTTGCCTGCTACCCGCCGGAGCTCCAGGAGGCCGTCGCACCCTATATCGCAGCCGGCGACATGGCGCAGATCGCTCGCCCCGTCGACTGGTTCGGCCTCAATCACTATTCGCCGCATTACGTCAAGGCGGGCAGCAACCTGATGGGCGCCAGCTTCGGACCGCCTCCCGCGGAAGTGCCGCGCAGCGCAATCGGCTGGCCTGTCGTGCCCGAGGCGTTCCGCGATACGCTCCTGGACATCCACAGCCGGTTCCGGCTTCCGATCTACGTCCTGGAGAACGGAACGGCGGCCAATGACACCATCGATGCATCCGGCTGCATCCAGGACGACGGCAGGATCGGCTATCTCAAGGCGTATACGACCGCGATGGAACAGGCGATCGCGGCGGGCGCCGACGTGCGCGGCTATTTCGTCTGGTCGCTGCTGGATAATTTTGAATGGGGGGCAGGCTATTCGCAGCGCTTCGGCATTGTCTATGTCGATCGCGCCACCCAGCGCCGCATTCCCAAGGCGTCGGCGCGGTGGTATTCGAACATGATTGCGGCTCACCGGGCATCCGACGATCCCGCCGGGCGGCACAACCGGGCGGAAGAGTGAGGATGAGCGAACGCGTTCTTCTGGGCGACATCGGCGGCACCAATGCGCGCTTCGCGCTGCTTGACGGCGGCACCATCGGCGAGGTTGCTCATCTCAAGGTCGCGGATTTTCCGACCATCGCTGACGCGATCACCGACTTCCTCTCGCGCCAAGCAACCGGCGGAGCGCCCAACGCGGCCGTGCTCGACGTCGCCGGCCCGATCGAACGCAATCGCGGCATGCTGACCAACTCGACCTGGGTGATCGACGGCGCCGAGCTGGCGGAGCGGTTCAAGCTGCGCTCGGCCAAGCTCCTGAACGATTTCGAGGCGGTCGGCTGGTCGCTGCCAGCGCTACATCCCGACGACCTGTTTTCGCTTGGCGGAAGCGCCGCGGTCGACGGCGCGCCGATGCTGGTGATCGGCCCGGGCACTGGCTTCGGCGCCGCCTGCTATCTGCCGGGCGACGGCCACCCCATGGTTGCCGTGACCGAGGCCGGTCATGCCACGCTGCCGGCGACGACGGCGCGCGAGGCCACCGTGCTGGCGAAGATGCGCGAGCGCTTCGGCCATGTCTCGATCGAGCGCGCATTGTCCGGCATGGGCCTCGAGAATGTCTATCGAGCCGTCGCGGCGGTGGATGGCGTCGACGTGCCGCCGCGCGATGCCGCAGCGATTACCCACGCCGCGCTCGACGGCAGCTGCGCCACCAGCCGCGCGACGCTCGACATGTTCTGCGCCTGGCTCGGCGCTGTCGCCGGCAACCTCGCACTCACCTTCTGCGCCCGCGGCGGCGTCTACATCGCCGGCGGCATTCCGCCGCGGTTTCCGGACTACTTTGCCAGATCCGATTTCCGCCGGCAGTTCGAGAGCAAGGGGCGCTATGACAGCTATCTGCGTCCGATCCCGGTTCATCTCGTCACCAAGCCCGACATCAGCTTTCTCGGCCTCAAATCGTTCTTCGAGGCCGGCATCACCGCGAGCGGCGGCTCCCCGACGCACTGAGATCGAATGAGCGACATCGTCACGATCACGCCGAACCCGGCCGTCGACGTCTCGACGACCGTCGAGAAAATCGTGCCGGTGGCCAAGCTGCGCGGCACGACGCAACAGCGAGATCCCGGAGGCGGCGGCATCAACGTCGCCCGCGTCATCGCCCGACTCGGCGGCGACGTCACTGCGCTCTATCCGGTCGGCGGCCCGACCGGCCTGCTGCTGAAGCAACTCGTCGAGAAGGAAGGCGTCGCCAGCCACACCTGGGCAACGGCCGAGGACACGCGCGAGGATTTCTTCGTCCAGGAGCGCGTCAGCGGCCAGCCCTATCGCTTCATCCTGCCGGGTCCGACGCTGACCGAGGCCGAGTGGCAGGCCGGCCTTACCCTGCTCGCGGCCCAGGATCCGTTCCCCCGGTTCGTCGTCGGCAGCGGCAGCCTGCCGCGTGGCGTGCCGGCCGACTTCTACGCGCGCGTTGCGACGCTTGCACGATCACACGGCGCGCAATTCGTGCTCGACACCTCGGGACCAGCTTTGGCTGCGGCGGTTGCCGGCGGGGTCGACCTGATCAAGCCGTCGCTGCACGAGATGCAAGAGCTGGTCGGCGGCGCGCTGCCCGATGCAACGGCCTGGGAGAAAGCCGCCCACGCGCTGGTCGCGAGCGGCAAGGCCGGCGCCGTCGCGCTGACCATGGGTCATCTCGGCGCCCTGCTGGTCACCCGCCACCGCGTGCTGCGCGCTCAGCCGCTGACGATGGTGCCGGTCAACGCAGTCGGCGCCGGCGACAGTTTTCTCGGCGCGCTGGTCGCGAAGCTCGCCGCGGGCGAGCTGCTGGACGAAGCGTTTCGCTTTGCAGTCGCCGCAGGTGCGGCGGCGCTGCTGCGCACCGGCACCGCGCTGTCCGATCCCGCCGACGTCAGCCGTCTGCTGGCTGATGTGCGGCTCGAGACGGCGTGACATCGCTCGCCGTATCACCGTTGAGCCGATCCAGCGAGAGCAGCAACCCGCCGACGCGCTCCAGCGACGACATCCACTCGGCGAGGCGGTTGAAATTGTCCACCATCCAATTGAACGACCCCTGCACCAGCGTAAACGCGGCGGCAGCCTGGGTGAGTTCGCCCAGCGTCATCTGATCATCGAGGAACTTCGGCGCACACAGCACGAGACCGATGATCGGCGCGAGCAGCGAATTGAGATGAGACACCAGGGTATTGCGCATCAGCTGCCAGCACAGCCGCTTCCATTGCCGGATCGTGCGGTCGAGCGCCATCCACAGCCCAGCAATGACGCTGCGCTCTTCCTGCTTGGGCGCGATGCCTTCGCCGATGTCGCGCAAGTGATGCGCCGCGGTGATCAGCTCCGATTCGGCCTGGTTCTTGGTCTGGATGACGCGCGTGAGCGGCGAGCCGACCCACAGCATGGCCCCGGTCACCAGCCCGGAATAGATGACGACGCTGACCACCAGATAGCCTGGAATCCACAACTGGTGCCCGGCTACGGCAAAACCGATGGATCCGCCAACCTGCCACAGCACCTGGACGAACACGACCGCCGTCAGCAGCGAGGAGATCACACTGACCACGAAGTCGATCGGTGCATCGGTGGCGATGCGGATGTCCTCGGCAATGCGATACTCCGGAATCTTCAGATCGCCCTGCACCGTCGCGAGCCGCGCATAGCGATCGTTCTCGACCCAATAGTTGATCACCTTGGTGCTCAACCATTGCCGCCAGTTGCGTTGCATCACCATGCGGCCCCACACCGAGACGATCGCCAGCACGACGCTCGCCAGGCAGAGCGGAATGAGCAGAGTGGCCTGCTGCCGCAGCCGCGTCGGATCGCGGCCTTCCAATGCGTCGAAGAAATCCCTGTTCCAGTAATTGAACCGAAACTGCACGTAGAGCTGAAGCACCACGAGGACGATCAGGGCGACGCAGAGCAGCCAGACCCGCCATGCCGTCGATCCGAGCCAGAATTGCCGCGCCGTGAGCCAGAACCGCGACCATTCGCGATTGCCGTCCTCGTTCTCGTCGTCGGAGATCATTGGTGATCCGGATGGGTGCGATTGATGAGTCTTACCAAACATCCTTGCCTATGGTGGAACCGTTGTCATCTCGCGATTTAAGGGGCTCGCGGAGCGCCCTGCTTGATCTTGCGCAAGGCAGCCGCCGCCCGTCGCGACAAACTGAAGCTCGCGCTGCGATGCGGGAGATCACCGATGACGGCACCCGGCTACATCCGCTGGTTCAAGGACCTTCGTATCGAGGACGTGCCCGGGGTCGGCGGCAAGACGGCCTCGCTCGGCGAGCTGTATTCGGCGCTGGCGTCGCAGGGCGTGCGCGTACCCAACGGCTTCGCACTGACGGCCGCCGCCTATCGCGATGCCTTGCGCGCGACCGGCGCTGACGACGAGCTGCGCAAGCTGCTCGCAGGCCTCGACAAGCGCCGCATCGCCGATCTCGCCAAACGCGCGGCGAAGGCGCGCGCGATCGTTTTCGCGGCGACCAACCGTGACGACCTGCGCTACGAGGTCGCAGAGGCCTACAAGCAGCTGGAGCAGGAGTATGGCCGCGGCGTCGCGGTTGCCGTGCGCAGCTCGGCCACCGCCGAGGACCTGCCGAATGCGAGCTTCGCAGGCCAGCACGAGAGCTTTCTCAACATTCGCGGCGCCAAGGACCTGTTCGAGGCGTGCCGCCGCTGCTTCGCCTCGCTCTATACGGACCGCGCGATCTCCTACCGCATCGACAACGGTTTCGACCACGACAAGGTCGCGCTTTCGGTGGCGGTGATGAAGATGGTACGCTCGGACCGCGCCGCGAGCGGCGTGATGTTCTCGTTGGACACCGAGAGCGGCTTTCGCGACGTCGCCTTCATCACCGGGGTCTATGGCCTCGGCGAGACCATCGTGCAGGGCACGGTCGATCCGGACGAGTTCTACGTCCACAAGCCGACCTTCGCGGCCGGCTTCCGCAGCGTGCTGTCGCGCCGGCTCGGCGCCAAGGACAAGCGGATGGTCTATGCCAAAGCCGGCGTAAAGGCCGGCGCACGAAGCCGCGGCCCCACGACGCGCACCGAGACGACGCCGCCGGCCGACAGGGCGAAATTCTGCATCAGCGACGCCGACGTGCTGGAGCTGGCGCAGGCCACCATCGTCGTGGAGGCGCACTACTCGCAGAAGGCCGGCAGGCCGACACCGATGGACATCGAATGGGCCAAGGACGGCCGCGACGGTGCGCTCTACATCATCCAGGCGCGGCCGGAGACGGTGGCCTCGCAGCGGCGGCCCGAGGCGATCGAGACCTACGTTCTGAAGAAGACCGGCAGGACGCTGGCAACCGGCCGCGCCGTGGGCGAAAAGATCGCCACCGGTAAGATCCGCTTGATCCGCAATCCCAAGGATCTGAACGCGTTCCGCCCCGGCGAGGTGCTGGTCGCCGCGTCGACCAGTCCGGACTGGGAGCCGGTGATGAAGACCGCGGCGGCGATCGTCACGGATCATGGCGGCCGCACCTGCCATGCCGCGATCGTCGCTCGGGAGCTCGGCGTGCCGGCCGTGGTCGGCACGGAGGATTTCAGCAAGCGCGCGAAGACCGGAACGACGGTCACCGTCTGCTGCGCCGAGGGCGATGCCGGCCATGTCTACGACGGCGCACTGCCGTTCGATGTCGAGCGCCTGGCGATCGACAGACTGGAGAAGCCGCGCACCGAGATCATGGTCAATCTCGGCAACCCCGAACTGGCCTTCAAGACCGCGCTGCTGCCGAACGATGGCGTGGGCCTTGCGCGCATGGAGTTCATCATCAACCAGGCGATCGGCATCCACCCGATGGCGCTGGCGACGCCCGCAAAGGTAACCACGGCAAAAGATCGCGCGACGATCAAGCGCCTGACCGCGCGCTACAAGAAGCCCGCCGACTTCTTCGTCGAGCGGCTGTCGGAAGGCGTCGGCACCATCGCCGCGGCATTCTACCCGCGGCCGGTGATCGTGCGCCTCTCGGACTTCAAGACCAACGAATATGCCAGCCTGATCGGCGGCTCCGATTTCGAGCCGAAGGAAGAGAACCCGATGCTCGGCTTCCGCGGCGCCTCGCGCTATGCGCATCCCGCCTACGCCGCCGGTTTCGCGCTGGAATGCGCGGCGTTGCAGCGCGTGCGCGACACGATGGGGCTCTCCAATCTGAAGATCATGATCCCGTTCTGCCGCCGCGTGGAGGAGGCACGCAAGGTGATTGCGGCGATGGCCGGGCATGGCCTCGTGAGAGGCGAAAACGGGCTCGAGATCTACATGATGTGCGAGATCCCGAACAACGTCATCCTGATCGACGAGTTCGCCAAACATTTCGACGGCTTCTCGATCGGCTCCAACGATCTCACCCAGCTCACGCTCGGCGTCGACCGCGACTCCGACATCGTCGCCTTCGATTTCGACGAGCGTGATCCCGGCCTGCTGGCGATGCTGCGGATGGCGGTCGAGGGCGCGCACCGCAACCATCGCCATGTCGGCATCTGCGGCGAGGCGCCGGCCAACTATCCGGAAGTCGCGCGCTATCTGGCCGAACTCGGCATCGATTCGATCAGCGTCAATCCGGCGAGCGTCGTGCGCACCATGGAGATCGTCCGCACCGCCGAGCGGGAGCTCGCGACCCACAGGCCGCAGGCGCTGGCAAGCTGATCATCGCCGAAATTCAGGAACTGGTCTTGAAGAAGTCCAGCACGGTCGAAGCGCCGCCGATGACGTCGCCGCCGCCATAGAGGCTTGCCAGGAACGTGCCGCGATGGCTGGCGCCGGCGACCGCGATGCCTTGCGCAAAGCGGCCGTCGGCCGCCAGCGGCATCTTGACGAGGCTCGGCGGCAGCGCCTCGTCGAGAAGGCCGTAGTAGAACCGCATCGGGGCGTCATAGTCCCAATAGGTCGAGCTGTTGCCGGCCAGGCGGCGGAGGAAGCGGCTGTTGGTCTCGTGGGTGAAGCGCTCGAAGAAGCCGTCGACCAGCAGATCCGAGGGCTGCGGCACCGACTTGCCGAACGTCTCGTCCATGCTATAGCCGGCCCAGTATTTCTCGGCCAGCGCGACGTGCTGCGGCTTGATCGCAGTCTTGAACAGGTCGCCGAGCCGGTAATACTGGCGATAGCTGCCCAGGAGGACGATGACGCACGGCGTGATCCAGATCGGCTGCTTCGGATAGGTGCTGTCGGTCGACGCGCTGCCCGGTTGGGCGGACACCCAATAGCGCATCGAATCCGCAAGATTGTTGAACGGACTTTGCGTGGCGCTCGCCGCCACCGCGACGCGCCGCCGCTGCAGCTCCTGGCGCAGCCATTGCGTGTTCAAGGCACCCTGCGACCAGCCGTTCAGGAACAGCCCGGTCTTTCGCAGGCCAAGATGAGCGAGCGCGAGCAGACCCGCGTTCAACACGTCCAGGCAGCACTGCACGGTCGCGTCCTTCACCGCATAGGCCTCGCCTCGCCCCTGGCGATACGGTCCCTTGCCGAGATAGTCGGCCGCGATCAACGCAAACCCGTTGCCGACCAGGCGCTGGACGTTGAACAGCGTCTCGATCGAATCGACATTGTCGCGCGGCTCGTAGTTCGGATCGGCCAGCTTGACGAGATTGGACGGGACCTGGTCGAACGACAGGATGGTGCCGTGCTGCCACGACACGACCGGCAGTGCGCCCTTGTGATCGGCGGGCAGCGCGAGCAGGCCGCTGACCTTGACGCGCTCACCGGTGCCGGGGATGCGCGTGTAGGTCGTCAGCCGGCGCAGTTCGACGTCGACCCGCGCCCCGTGCTTGTCGGCCGAGAATGGCGGCAAGATATTCTGCTCATTGAATACGGCGTGGAGCTTCGCTGCGAGCGCATCGAGCCGATCCTTGCTGACGCGCACCGGCCGGCCGAGGCTTGCGCCGTCACGTGGCTGCGCGAAAGCCGGGCCAGCGGAGAACGATAATGCCGCAGCGCCGAGGCCGAGGCCGGCTGAGGCCAGCAGCCTTCGGCGGGATGGCCGGCCGGCCGAGGCTGCGGAGCTGAGCTCCGACGGGGTCAGCTTGGCCGTCGGCTGGGCCAATGCCTCTTCGGGTCCCCCGACCAGGGTATCCAGGCCGATCATTCGCCGCTTCATCACGTCCCTCCGAGCCGACTACAGCCGAGGGTAGTTCGCAAAGCCTAGCACTTGCTAAATGGTGCAGTAATTGGAGCCGGATGTTTCGCCAGTCACCTGCTCTGTCGAGCCTCGCGTGGTCGCGTCGCGGCTCGCCTCCGCACGTCAAGCGCAGCCATGCGAATGATTAGCGATGGCGTTCTGCAGGCACACCAGGAAGAGATCGCGAGGACGAGATGAAGGCCTACCGCGCCGCTTCGAAGCCTCCGAGCACCGCGGTCAGGTTCTGCCCGAGAATGTCCGAGAGATAGCCGCCCTCCTGCACGAACACCGTGGGAAGGCCGAGCCGCGCGATCGCGCCGCCGATGCGACGGAAACCTGGCGTGGTCACGGAGAGCCCCTTGAGCGGATCGTGCTCGGAGGCATCGAGGCCGAGCGCCACCACGAGCGCACCGGGCGCGAACGCATGGATCGTCTTGGCCGCGGTCTCGAACGCCTTGAGATAGGTGTCGTCGCCGCTCTTGAGCGGCAGCGGAATGTTGAGGTTGGCGCCAAGCCCGGCGCCTGCACCGCGCTCATGCGCATAGCCCCAGACGAACGGATAGTAATGCGTGGGGTCGGCGTGGATCGAGATGGTCAGCACGTCGGGCCGCTCGTAGAAGATGCCCTGCGTGCCGTTGCCGTGATGGACGTCGACGTCGAGGATGGCGACGCGCTCGTGGCGCTGACGCAGATGCGCGGCCGCGATGGCGGAGTTGTTCATGAAGCAGAAGCCCGAGGCCATGTCCCGATACGCATGGTGGCCCGGCGGCCGGCACAGTGCGTACATCGCATCCTCGCCGTCGAGCAGCAGTTGCGCTGCGGTCGCAGCCACGTCGGTCGCGGCGCAGGCGCCTTCCCACGTCCCCGGCCCGATCGGCGCTGAGGTATCGGTCGTGTGCCAGCCCAGCCGCCCGACGATGTGCGTCGGATAGGTGGCGGCATTGCGAACGGGATGAATGTTCGGGATCATTTCCGCACCGGCATCGCCGAGCGCGGCCCAGGCGTCCCACGCCTCTTCCAGGAAATTGAGGTATTCCGGACTGTGCACGCGCGCGCGAGCTTCCTGGCCGAAATGAAGCGGCGCGACCAACTCGTGATGGCCGGCCTTCAATCCCGCAAGCAAACGATCCGCCCGCTCGGGCTGCTCGGTGGTGCGCTTGACGACGCCACGCACCAGATAGAATTGCGGATCATGGCTGCGATGCAGCTCGGTGTAGACGGCCTTCACGCGCAATGGCTCCTGTTCGCTCGCACCGACGATTGTGCACGCAGTCACGACGGATACAAGCACGGATGGTTCGCACGTCGATCGGTCCGTGCCGGCAGCTTCCAACCGGCGGAACGGTACGCTGTGCATCGTATCTTCTCGGCAGCGAGTGCGTCGGGATCCAGGCGATCCGGCGCGTGAGGCGCGGTGGATGTGGGGAGAGATCCGCCGCGACGGCGGTCGACTGCGCCACGAAATCTGCAAAACCTCGGCGCGCAAGCCTGACCAGCTCATGCATCGCAAGCCGCGGCTGGTGACGAGCCCCAGGCTTCAACCGGCATGGAGACCCCGGGGATCGATCCAAAATTTGCATCGATTGATACAGGCTTCGGTTTGGACCCCGGCCCTCCCTCTCCTCTAGGACAGTCATCGAGGAACGTACAAGAGAGGTGGAGCGCATGAGCGCTATCGTAACCACGGCCGAATTGCGCCGATCACGCGTGCGGCTGTTTATCGTGACCATGCTGTTCCTGGTCACGACCGTGAACTACGCCGACCGGGCGACCTTGTCGATCGCAGGACCTTCGCTGTCCAAGGAGCTGCATCTCGATCCCGTCGCGATGGGCTATGTGTTCTCCGCCTTCGGCTGGTCCTATGTGCTCGCGCAGGTGCCGGGCGGCTGGCTGCTCGACCGCTTCGGTTCGCGCTGGGTCTATGCCTGCAGCATCGTGATCTGGTCGATCTTCACCATGATGCAGGGTTGGATCGGCTTCTTTTCCGGCGCCGCCGCGGTCACCGCGCTGTTCGCGTTGCGCTTCCTGGTCGGTCTCGCCGAAGCGCCGAGCTTCCCGGCCAATGCCCGCATCGTTGCCGCCTGGTTTCCGAGCAACGAGCGCGGCACGGCGTCGGCCTTCTTCAACTCGGGCCAGTATTTCGCGACCGTGATCTTCGCGCCGCTGATGGGCTGGATCGCGCATGCGTTCGGCTGGCGCCACGTCTTCACCGTGATGGGCGCGCTCGGCATCCTCATGGGCCTGATGTGGATCAGGACCATGTACGGACCGAAGGAGCACGCGAGCGTCAACCAGGCCGAGCTCGACTACATCAAGGACGGCGGCGCACTGGTCGACATGGAGGGCGCGAAGGACGTCAAGACCGCCTCCGGTGGTCCGACCTGGTCGCATATCGGACAGCTGCTGTCGAACCGCATGATGCTCGGCGTCTATATCGGCCAGTACTGCATCAACACGCTGACCTATTTCTTCCTGACCTGGTTCCCGGTCTATCTCGTCAAGGAGCGCGGCCTGTCGATCCTGCAGGCCGGCTTCGTCGCCACCCTGCCGGCGCTGTGCGGCTTCATCGGCGGCGTGCTCGGCGGTTTCATCTCCGACGCCATCCTGCGCAAGACGGGATCGCTGACCCTCGCCCGCAAGATCCCGATCGTCGGCGGCATGCTGCTGTCGATGGCAATCATCGGCTGCAACTATGTCGACGGCCAGGCGCTGGTGGTCGGCCTGATGGCGCTGGCGTTCTTCGGCAAGGGCATCGGCGCGCTCGGCTGGGCTGTGGTCTCCGACACCTCGCCGAAGGAAGCCGGCGGCGTCTCCGGCGGCCTGTTCAACACCTTCGGCAACCTCTCCAGCATCACCACTCCGATCGTGATCGGCTACATCCTGTCGGCCACCGGCTCCTTCAACGGCGCGCTGGTGTTCGTCGGCCTCAACGCCCTGGTCGCGGCGTGCGCCTACTTGCTGATCGTCGGCAAGATCCAGCGCGTCCAGCTCCGAGCCTCCTGAGCACCACGCTTAGCTTCGCGTGGTCTCGACTCCAACGGCGGCCCCCCCCGGGCCGCCGTTTTTTTCGGTGCCTCGCCGTCATTCCGGGGCGATGCGCGGCAGCGCGGCGGAAGGAACGAAGAATCGCAGGATAGCGTCTAATTGAGAATCCAGTCGTCGACATGCACGAGCACGGATGAGCTAATCCCTGCCATAACGAAAAATATGCAAAACCAGAATACCAACCCAAAAAAGTACATCTTAGGCTGCACCTCGCGATCGTAGACGGCTCCACGAGCGAGCAGCCGCCCGGTTCGCAGGGCGGTCCAGACAATTGGACCTCCGAACCAGAGCAGCACCAAGGGAAACACGGCAAAGCCGGCAAGTAAGATTTTCAGAGCCAACTGGAGCAATCCGGACCTGGTGGAAACGGACTCAGTCTCACCATCTCAACCTGCTGATCGACGCAGAGGCATATCACGCCAGCAAGGGAAATGCGAGGAAAGCGGGTAGCGGGGGTCCGCTACATCGCGAGACCCACTATTTTGGAAGCTCTGCTTCTTTGCCTGCGAACGGCCCAACTGGCCTCGCGGCGGTTGGATAGTCCGCCAATACCGCATTTGCGCGCGATCCAACCACGTCCTGAGATGCCAAATGAAGGCCGGCGCCCCGATGCGTTCACATCGCCTTGGCGAGCGCGAACAACCGGAAATCCTCGAGCGCCGCGTGCCGATGCGGGGCGACTTCGCGCTGGTAGGTCTCGGTGTCGACGATCGAGCGGAAGGCGGCGAAATCGCCGTATTCATTGATCGCCGCTTCGTCCCAGCGTTCGCCTTGCGGGCCGACGAGGCTCGCCAGGACCGGCACGGAAAACATCCGCACCAGCGGCTTACCGGCTGCGAGACGCCGGAAGGCCGGTCTATAACGTTCGTTGAAGGCTTCGCGGCCCGAACAGGGCGCGGCGTCGAAGCCGTCCTCGTAACGCGCATACGCGCGGTAGCGCAGCAGATTGAGCATGTAGACCGGCTGGCCGGGGGGAATCGCGCGCTCGGCGACGTCGAGGGATTGCAGCGTGATTTCGATGGGGTTCATGGGACTTCTCGCGGTTCTAGCGGCGCAGCATGCGCGCTGACGCTCCCCATTTGGTCCATCGGAACGGCCTCTTGTAGCGCCCCCGTCGCCATGACTATGTGGACTGGATGTCCACAACGGCCTTGCCTCCCGACCTCTCGCGCCTCCTCGCCTTCGTCCGCGTCGTCGAGGCGGGCTCCTTCGCCGAAGCCGCGCGGCGGGCGGGGACGACCACCTCGGCGATGTCCAAGGCGGTCGCCCGCCTCGAACATGCTCGCGGAATACGGCTCTTGCATCGCACCACCCATTCGCTGGCGCTGACCGAAGAGGGCGAGCGGCTGATGGCCGCGGGGCGCGCGCTGGCCGAAAGTCTCGATCGCGTCCAATCCGCGCTCGGCGAAGCCGCGCGTAACGATGGCGGACGGGTGCGAGTGACCGCCCCCGCCTCGTTCGCGCGTGCCTGCATCCTGCCGCGACTGCCTGCGTTCCTGCGGGAGCGGCCAGAAATCGAGATCGAGATCAAATTCCGCAACGAGATTCTTGATCTCGCGGCGGAAGGCGTCGACATCGCCATCCGCTCAGGCCCCCTCGATCGCGCGCCCGGTCATCTGGCGCGGCGGCTTTGCACGTTCTCCTGGATCGCTTGCGCCTCGCCCGCCTATCTGAACGCGCGCGGCGCGCCGGCGACTCCATACGAGCTTTCCGAACATGACCACGTCGGCTTCCGCAATCCCGCGAGCGGGCAGATCCTGACCTGGCGCTTCACCGACCCGCGCGGCAAAAAGCTCGTTCGCGTCGCGCCCAAGCCCAAGCACATTTGCGACGACGCGCACGCGTCGGTCGCTTTGATCGCGAATGGGTTCGGCATCGGCTGGGGGCCGGCGTGGCTCTTCCATGACGACCTGCGCACCGGCCGGCTGGTCGAAGTGCTTATGCCCTGGCGGGCGCCGGCGGAGCCCCTATGGATGCTGCGCACCTCCAACCGCCGGCCGCCCCTGCGCACGCAGCGCGTCATGGCGTTCCTCGCGACGCTTCCCGCCACGTTCAGCGACAAGTCGGGATGAGGCGCCGGCCGTCAGCTGGGCTCTGCGGTCGGCGTGTAGGACGTCAGCCGGCTCGGGAGGGGAAATCGGGGACAGACCACGATTTCCCCGGCTTCCTGGGCTTCCGCCTTGGCGCGGTCAGCAATCTGCAGCATGCCGGCAAGAACGGGCTGCGCGTCGTCTCGCAACGTCGTCCATCCGTGGTCAGTCAACATGCAGACTGAGCACATCTGAGTTCACCTCGAAAGGACGCGGTAGTCCCTACCCCGAGACGTAGGACGCCCCGGGGGCGCCGTGCAGGAAGCCGTTGGCGAATGGAACGTCCGGATAGATCTCGCGCAGGCGGCCCGTTGCGGCTTCGGCTTCCACGCGCCCCGCCAGGACCGCCTGGAAATGCTCGGACACCGCGACCATGTCGCAGGCCTGAGGTGATAGCCGCAGCGATGTCACGCCGCTCTGCTTCAGACGATCGAGATCGCCGAGCAGGTTTGAGCACCCATGCGACAGCGTCTGCACGCCGTTCATGGTGAGGAACGCCTCGTTGTCCAGCGTCGTCACGACGAGGCCGTCGGGGTCCTGCTCGCACACGAAGCGGCAATTGTCCTTGGCGAGCTTGTGCAGGCGGGCGTGATAGCAGCGCGCGGAGATCGCCAGCGGCACACGGCCGAAGGCGAATACTTCGATCGCCACCTCCGGCACGGCGCCGGCGATGGCGGCAACCGAGGACAGCGGCAGCTCCGGCGGCAGGCAGATCCGGGTGGCGCCCTTGGCGGCATGAAACGCGGCGCTGGCCTCGTTGTAGATGTTGACGAAGGGACCGATGGCATGCGGCCGGCCTGCAATCGATTTGAGGCAGGTGAGATCGTTGACTTCGACGAGACCGTCGCCGAACTCGGCGAGGCCTGCCGTCTGCCGGCGCTCGCGTCGCAACGACACCAGGACCAGCGAACCCAGCAGCACCTGCTTGCCGGCCGCGGCAAGCCTTTCGGTGACTTCAGGCAAATGGGGTTCAAAGAACGGCGCGCGCTTCGAGCACACGACCTCGCCGACCACGACGCGGTCGACCGGGGCCTCGTCGGCGATGCGAAAGTAGAAATCACGCCAGCGCTCCGGCTGCCAATTGTAGAGCACGGGTCCCAGAGTGAGTTGCATTCGCTCTACGCCTTGATCCGCCATTGTCATGTCGTCTAACGCCAGGTCTTGCGGTAGGCGCCCTGCGTGGTGGCCTGCCCTTCGGTGAATGCCGTGAGGTCGGCCGCCTCGGTGGACCTGCCGGCATCGAGCGCTGCCAGCACGCTGCGAAAATGCCGCACCACGCTGTCGACATAGGCGCGGCCGCGCTGGCGGCCCTCGATCTTGAGCGCGGTGACGCCGGCTTCGCGCAGACCCTCGAGCAGGGTCGTGGCATCGAGACTGACCGGATCCTCGAAGATGTAGCCGGCGCCTTGCGTGGTCGAGAAGCGGCCCTTGCACAGCGTCGGATAGCCGGCCGGCTCGTCGCGGCCGAAGCGGTTGATGGTGAAGCCGCCGAGCCGCGAGGTCGTTCCCTGTGGCGTCTCCTGATAGGCGACGTGACTGGGCGGCGAGCACACGCCCTGCATGTTCGGTGACTTGCCGGTGGCGTAGGAGGACAGCGAGCAGCGGCCCTCGGCCATCACACAAAGTCCGCCGAACACGAACACCTCGGTCTCGCAGTCCGTCTCACGGGTGATCTCGGCGATCTCGGGCACGCTCAGCACGCGCGGCAGCACCACGCGGCGGGCGCCGAAATTCTCGACGTAGAACGCGATCGCGTCGACATTCGCCGCCGCCGCCTGCACCGAGACATGCAGTCGCTGTTCGGGATGGCGCCGCGCGGCATGGTCCATCAGCCCGACATCGGCAAGGATCAGCGCGTCGGCCCCGGCCTCGACGGCATCATCGACCGCGCGACGCCACAGCTCGACGGCGCCGGCGCGCGGGAAGGTGTTGATCGCGACCAGCACCTTGGCGCCGCGCCGATGCGCGAACGTGATCCCTTCGCGCATCTGCGCGCGGCTGAAATTCAGCCCGGGAAAGTTGCGGGCGTTGGTCTCGTCGGCGAAGCCGCAATAGACGGCATCGGCACCGGCTTCGACCGCGCTCTTCAGCGCCGCCGGCGTCCCTGCCGGACAGATCAGCTCCATCGTCGCATCCCGCTTTCGTTCGTCGTTGATCTCAGCAGCGAGTCGCGCGCTGCCGCGAGCAGGCGTTGCGCGGGCACGCCGAACGGCCCCGAAAGCGTCGCGATCTCAGCGACCAGATCCAGACCAGCATCGTCGATCGCATTGCGGAGCGCCAGCACCGCCTCGATATCGCCTTCGATGACCAGCTGACGCGAAAACATCAGCGCATCGCCGTCGAGCCGGCCCTCGACCAGCGCCAGCAGGCTCACGGTCGACGCGGAGATGGAGGCATCGAGTCCGGTGGGCAGCTCGCGCACCGCCACGAGTTGCGGCTGCTGCGGGCCCGCCTGAATCACGAATGCGAACGGCAGATCGGTCGGCTTGATGCCAAAGCGCTTTCCGCGATGCGACCCGAGCCGGTCGAGCAGATGCGGATGCCGGCGCAAAAGCCCACGCAGGAAAACGCCGAGCGCAATCTGCAGCGGCAGCAACGGCAGCGGACGCAGCACCTGCCTGAGCAGCGGCGGCAACAGTGGCAGTGAGGTCGAAGACGCGTCCTGAAGAGAGCTCATGGCACAAGCTCTGGCCGGATCGGCGGGGGAAGTATTTGACCCGGAACAAAGATCACACTGATTGTTCCAGCTACGAGGCGTTTTTTGAACGGAGCCTATCGTTGCGACGTGATGTCCCTCGCTTCCGCGATCTGTCGGATTTCCTGCGCTTTCTCGACGAGCGGGGACAGCTGCGACGCATTCGCGACAGCGTCTCGGTCGTCCACGAAATCACCGAGATCCATCGCCGCGTCATCTCCGCCGAAGGGCCCGTGCTGCTGTTCGAACGGCCGATCAAGGCGTGCGGCTCGCTCTCGGCAATGCCGCTCGTCACCAATCTGTTCGGCACCGTGGAGCGGGTGGCCTGGGGCATGGGCGTGCAGCCGGAACGATTGGCGGAGCTCGGCGAGATGATGGCGGAGCTGCGCGCCCCGCAACCGCCGCGCGACATCAGGGAAGCGCTGCAGAAGCTCCCGCTGGTGCGGGTGGCGCTGTCGACCCGGCCGAGGCTGCGATCCGCCGCGCCGGTGCATGAATGCGTCACGATGGGCGACGACATCGACTTGACCATGTTGCCGGCCCAAATCTGCTGGCCGGGCGAGCCGGCGCCGCTGTTGACGTGGCCGCTCGTCATCACCGTGCCGCCGGACGCATCCACCGGCGAGCAGGAAAATGTCGGCGTCTACCGCATGCAGGTGCTCGGCCGCGATCACGCCATCATGCGCTGGCTCGCTCATCGCGGCGGCGCCCGCCACCACCAGCAGTGGCAGGCGCTGGGGCGCGACATGCCGATCGCGATCGTGATCGGCGCCGATCCCGCCACCATCCTCAGCGCCGTGCTGCCATTGCCCGAGACCATCTCCGAGCTGCGCTTCGCCGGCATCCTGCGCGGCGACCGCCCCGAGCTGGTCGAATGCCTCACCGTGCCCCTGTCGGTACCGGCGGCCGCCGAGATCGTGATCGAGGGCGTCGTGTCGGCCACCGAAACCGCGCCGGAGGGTCCCTATGGCGATCACACTGGCTACTACAACGCCGTCGAGAACTTTCCGGTGCTTCAGGTCACCGCGATCACCACGCGTCGAAGCCCGCTCTATCTGTCGACGTTCACGGGACGCGCGCCGGACGAGCCGTCTCGAATTGGCGAGGCGCTGAACACGCTGTTCGTCCCCTTGATCCGACGACAATTCCCGGAGGTCGTCGACTGTTATCTGCCACCGGAGGCCTGCTCCTACAGGATCGCCGTAGTAGCGATCAAAAAGCGCTATCCGGGCCAGGCCCGCCGCATCATGCTCGGCCTCTGGTCGATGCTGCCGCAGTTCAGCTACACCAAGCTCCTCATCGTGGTCGACCAAGACATCGACGTCCGCGACTGGCGCGCGGTGATGTGGGCCGTCGCGACGCGCTGCGACTCCTCGCGCGATCTCGTGCCGCTTGCCAACACGCCGATCGACTATCTCGACTTCGCCTCGCCAAAATCCGGCCTCGGCGGGAAGCTCGGCATCGACGCCACGACCAAGCTCGGTGTCGAGACCGACCGCGCCTGGGGCGAGGTGCTGGCGATGGACCCTGCTGTAGCCGCGCGCATCGACGCGATGTGGCCGAGCCTCGGCCTCGGCGACGCCATAGCCGACCGAACGGCCTCGGCATGAACGAGCGGCATCACGTCATCGTTGGCATCAGCGGCGCCTCGGGCGCCGCGATCGGTGCGCGCATCGTCGAACGGCTCGCCGAGCAGCCGCAATGCGCGGTTCATCTCGTGGTGTCGGACGCTGCCGTGCGCACCTTGCACGAGGAGGTCGGCCAGGGCGGCCTGGCGCGGCTGCGCGATCTGGCGGCGCATGCTCATGATGTCGCCGACATCGGCGCGAGCATCGCCAGCGGCTCGTTTTCTGCAGCCGGCATGATCGTGGCGCCCTGCTCGATCCGCACCCTCTCGGCGATCGCCTGGGGCCAGCTCGACAACCTGCTGGTCCGCGCCGCCGACGTTCAACTCAAGGAGCGCCGCCGGCTGATACTCCTGGTGCGGGAGAGCCCGCTGCATCTCGGTCATCTCCGCGCGATGACGCAGGCCACCGAGATCGGCGCGATCATCGCGCCGCCAATGCCGGCGTTCTACCTGAAGCCCCAGTCGCTCGATGACGTCATCGAGCAGATCGCCTGCCGCGCGATCAACCTGCTCGACGTCCCCGGGCTCCGCGCCAACGCACGGGAGTGGCTTCCGGACCGGACGACCGAAGCAAGCAATCTTGCTGAGGTAGCGAAGCAAGACAGACGATAGGACTTGAAGACAGAACACGACAGACGCACTCGGGCGATGAGCCGTAGGCGTCCGCGACGGTTGACGTGTTCTTCGACGAGCGGGAGCACCGACGCCGCCTCTCCGTGCTGCCGCGCGAACCTGGACTGTTCCCGGCCGAGCAGCCACCAGCTTTTCGCTTTCGTTCGGTCAATTGACGTTGTCGAAACCCAGCGCAGCACGAACGGCCGGATCAATTCTGGATGGGGTCCAAGGCGGATCGAATGTCATCGTCACGTCCACGGCCTCGACGTCCGCAATCTCCGCAATGCTGCATGCGACCCCTTCCTTGAGAAAACCTGTTGCGGGGCATCCGGGCGTCGTGGCCGTCATCGTGACATGCACAACGCCATCCGTCGCCGTGATGTCGTAGATGAAGCCGAGATCGACCACGTTTTCTCCCAGCTCCGGATCGATGACCACGCGCATGGCGTCGCGGATGCGGTCGATGACATCGCGGCTCATAGCGGAGCCCTCACCGACAGTTCGTAGGTCGATCCATCCGGCGTAAACCCGCCGAGCCAGCGAAAGCCACGTTTCTCAAGTTCAGGGAACAGGAACACCGGCTCGCGCCCCAGAAGTGCCGACAAGGTCTCTCCAGGGCCCAACTCCTCCGCGGCCGCAAGGATGCGCACCATCGGCTCGGGTGGGTCGAGCTCCCGGTTGTCGAGCGTGACCACGGGATCTGGCCATCGCTCGAATGCGAGGCTGGCACCAGCGTCTTCCTGACTGGCGTCCTCGGCAGCCAGCGGCGAAAACAGCACTTCCCAGTCGCCATCGTCGAGCGGTCGATCGGTGTGGGCGAAGCCCTTTTTTGCCATGACGGAGAGCAGCGGAATCGGCCTGAAGCTCGCGATCAGCCGCACGCCCTGGCCGGGCGCCAGCCGGCCAACCGCGTCCATGATGACGGAGAACGGCTCGCCTCCGGCCCTGAGAATCGGTCGGACGTCGACGTCAATGTACGCGATCATGGCTTCCCTCCTAGTTTCTGGCGAACAACAGGCTTGGCGCGATGGCTCCGGCCGGAAGCCTCCGGGAGCCCGCAACATCGGAAAGACGTCGGACTCGCACAAGCTCGTGTATGATTCCAATACTGCCCACGGCCATGACCGCCGCGGCGCCGCGAAACGCCTGGTCCTCGCCCATCATCAACATGATGGTCGCCGCCCAGACGCCTAGAAAATAGATGATGAACCACTTCTCGGACCGGCGTTCCACCGCCAGGTCCTGAACCCGTGGCGTCGGGCCGCGCCCCATCACGGGACCGTAGGTTTCGAGCCAGGTCAGAAAGGCGACAATCTTGTAGAGCTTCGCGAATATGAGACCAGACAGCCAGCCGAACACGGCCAAGAACGCGAACGCGCCGACATGAACGCCGACCTTTCCGGTGACGATGATGACGGTGCCGAGCGCCACCGTCGCCGCCAGATTGGCGAAAGACACGGTTGCCATCCGCATGTTCAGCTCGAGCTGGCGCCGTTTGCGGGAGCGATAGATCGTCGCGATGTCCCGTCCATAGAGCGCAAGCGAGATCACCCCAAGACCAGCAGCGAGGATGAGCACGGCTCCGAGCTCGGCTGCGAGGCCGATTGCAAACAATCCGCCCACGACTGCCACCGATAGCGCGAGCGCACCAAATTTCAGCGCGGATGTGCTCTGTCGATCGCCGAGGTCCGCCGAGAGCATGAACATGGCCAGCAGGCGATAGCTCACCCCCATGGCGGTCAGGGTCAGCCAGCCTCCCAGCCCGGCAATCGCATGGATCGGAATCGCCGCGGCCAGGAGCGCGGCGCCGAAGGCGCCCGCCGATCCGGCGAGAGCAAACGAGAACGCGGCGCCGAGCGCGACAGTCGCACATAACGAGCCAAGTCCGGCGATGACAAATAGAGCAGATCCCTTCGGCTGGCTGAAGAGCGTCAGGCCCAGATCGAGCGCGACCATCGCCAGACCGGCGCCGAGCACCACGCTGCCGGCCGGCAGAAGCCAAGCGGCTGGAGCAATTCGTCCGGCCAGTGAGAGGAAACCCGATATCAAGCAGACTAGACCGACGTTGATGAGGAACAAGGCCGGCAAGGCCCATTTGTCGAAGGGGAGCGGCCTTGCGACGAGAACGGGAACGAACTGGAACAAGGCGCCGCATACCGAGAGACTGAGCCAACCGATGCAGACCGCATGCACAACGACAAGCGTATCGGGAGCGCCGAGGTCTGCAGCGGGGTAACCGAGTCCGCCGACCAGCATTGCCAAGGCAACGAGCAGCCACCCCAGCGCTGCCGCGAAATAGCTCATCGTCCAGCGCGAGATTTTCGCTCCAATCATGAGCGGCTCCAGTTCTTGATCGCGGACGCAGCACTCGCGACGACGCTGCGCCATTCGGCAATTGCCGTGGCGCCCGGAGGAACACAGTCCCCTCACGCCCGAAGGAAGCGCGAGCAATGAGCTTGCGCCATACAATCTCCCGACCATCGGAAAGATGCTAGTCGGGCCCGACCGGCCATTCTTTGTCGGAGCGCAACATTTCGCGTCATCAGCGTCGTGATGACGACTCCAGCACGACCGGCGGACTCCCTGTCGCGTCGAGGAACATCCATGTCAGCCGGCAGATATCTTCGGCGGCCCGGCTCGGCAGTTCTGTGTCCCCCGACCCGTCGATTGCTCGCAATCGCGATCAGCGCAGCTGGCTGGCTGAGTTTATAGTTCGATCCTGCCGAACACTTTCCAGCCACCGCTCCACGTCTCCGCGGGCTTCGAGCTCAATCCCCATATCTCCGGAGAAATCTCTCCAGGCATCGATATTGCTGCGCGGCACGCCGACAATCGTCGGTATCGCGAGGTCCAGCGCGCGGGCAATCAGATCAAGCGTTCCGCGTCCCTCGCACTCTGCCTTGCCAAATTTGTTCAACACCAGGATGTTTGGACGCGCATCCAGGCTGGCGAGGACTCGAACCGTCACCTCTGCCAGCGCCGATTCATCCAGCCGGCAACCTCTCGCTCCCGATCCACGATCCTCGAAGATCGGGGTTTGATTGGCCGTGTCGATCTCCTCGAGCAGGACGTCGCACCGGCGATTTTCGTCGAGGAACAGCCTTCGCTGCAGTGCGCCGGCAACCTTCAATCGCACTCGACGCGAGTGATCCACGAGGTGATCGAACGTCTCGTAGGGATATTTCCCGTCGTCGTAGACGAGCGCCACGAGCGGCGCGGCCTCAACACCGACCTTCTCTACCATCTCATCGTGCATGCGAATCCCAACATCAGCTTGATGCTTCGACATGTCCAACCCACTCCTCCAGCACAGATAGCCTGTGGCGGACCCGGCCTAGGAGTGATCGATTTCATCCCTCTGCAGCGACCATTTGATCATGGACGTCAGACAGACGATCGCGGGATCGGCGGCTCTGTCGATGGCGCTCATCAACCCGAGCCAATCCTCGTTCTCGGCGAGATTTGCAAAGCGCCGGACAGCAGCCGACGCATACTCACCGACATCCTCGCCGAGGCGATCCGCGACAGAGCTGACGCGCACCAGGAGCGTAAGGTCGCCACACCCCTGCAACACCGCACTCGACTTCGCGTCGTCGCTGAGATCGTGAATGAGATCCCCGAGCAGCATGATCGCCCCCTCTACTGCGGCAGCGCCGATTGCGGCGCCGGCAAAGTCACGCCAACGATCGCCGCGCGGCCTGCCAGATCGGCGACATATTTCGCGAGCGCCTGGTGCCGGACACGCTCGGTGAGATATTGCGAAATGCGCGCCCTCGCCATGTCGAACGGCAGGACTTGTCCGGGGGCCCGCCGGTCAAGGCGCACGACATGGATACCAAAGCGTGTCTCAATCAGACCGACCTCTCCAACCGACATCCGGGCCAGCGCGGCGTCGAACTCGGCGGTCGTCTGCCCACGCGACAGCTGCCCGAGCCTGCCACCATTCTCCGCCGAGACCCTGCAGTCGGAGCGATCGCGCGCGATGGTCTCGAACACCTCCGGGCTTCTCCGCACGGCCTCCATGATCGTCCGCCCCTCGTCTCGCGCAGCCGATCGAGCCAGCGAATCGCTGCTCGGCGCGATCAGCAGGATGTGCGACGCTTCGTAGAGCTCGCCGACAAGGAACCGTTGCCTGTTCTGATCGTAGAAGCGACGGCACGTCGATTCGTCCGGCTCGTGTATCAGAACCTCGCGCGCGATCAGCGCCCGCATCGCCGCTTCTTCCTCGGTTTCGCTGCGACCTTCGGCATCACGCAGAGGGGAGGCCGTTACGCCGAGCCTCCTGACCTCCTGTCTCAGCAATTCGCGCACCGCAAGCGCGCGCGCCGCCGCTTGCCAGGCGAGGATCGGCTTGTCCGACGGATGGTTCTGAACTTCCCGGGCAATGACGTCGCGTTCGATCACGACCCCGTTCACACTGACCATCTTCGGCTTTGGAAGCGCCGCGCCCAATGAACAGTCCATCGGTTACTCCGCAGGCTGAATCGGTTGCACAAGATGACGGCGTCCGTCGCGGCTGCGCACTACCTGATAGCCGCGGCGGCCGAGATACCACACCGGCGCACTCCAGATGTGGACTAGGCGGGTGAAGGGGAAGAGCAGGAAGATGGTCATTCCCAGGACCAGATGCGCCTTGAAGATCGGATGGACGTCGACAATGTTGGCGGCGATTCCAGGCTGCAACGTGAGAATGCCCTGCGCCCAGGCCATGAACTTGACCATCTCGTGACCATCGAGATGACCGAGCGACACGGGGACGGTCGCCAAGCCAAGCAGCAGCTGGACGAACAGCACCAGAAGGATACCCGTGTCAGCAAAAGACGACGTCGCGCGGATCCTGGGATCGAAGAGCCTGCGATGCGCGAGGAGCGAAATGCCGACCAGGCACATCAGCCCGGCGCCGCCACCGGCGACGATCGCGAGCATCTGCTTGAAGCCGTGCGACACGCCGAGCATGTCAAACACCCAGATCGGCGTCAGCAGCCCGACGAAATGCCCCGCAAAAATGAAAAGGATCCCGACATGGAAAAGGTTCGAGCCCCAGATCAGTTGGCGCCGCCGAAGCAGCTGACTCGAGCCCGAGCGCCACGTGTACTGCTCGCGGTCGAATCGAATCAGACTGCCGATCAGAAAGACGGTCAGGCAGAGATAGGGATACCAGCCGAAGACGATGGCATTGAGCGTTTGCATGGCCAATCCCCTCATTGCAACTGTGACGGCGGCGCGTTGACCGCACGTTTGGCGTGGCGCAGTTTTGCGATCAGATTGTCGTGCCCACAGGCTGCCCGGTCGCCGCCTCCCGGGCCGAACCTGACCTCTTCGTCCTCCCAGGCCGCGTCGAGCGCGTGCAGGTCCATCGGATCCACGTCCGCCGCCTTCAGCAGCTCATCGACGATCTCCGCGCGGGGCTGGTCCGCGGCGATCTGGAGCAGCGCGTCGAACACCGCCCGATAGCTCGACTGCCGGCGCCCCAATCGTTCCGCGAGCGCGGCGATGATGTGGCTGGTCTGGCCGAGCAGCTCGCGCGCGTCCGCAAGCTCCCGGGTGGCGAGGAATTCGAGGAACAGCGGCAGATAATCCGGCAGCTCGTTGCCGGCGATGACGAGGTCGGCATTGTCATACATAGCGCGCAGGTCGACCATGGCCTGGCCGCGGTCGCGGCCTTCGCCATGGACGTGCTCGAACAGATGCAGCGCCAGGGTCTTGCTGCGGTCGAACAGCAGGCCGTAGCGCTCCTGCAGGTCGTAGACGTCGCCCGAGGCGATCTCCTGCAGCAGCACGTCGAGCTCCCGGCGAATGCCAGGCTGGACGAGGCCTTCCTGGTCGAGCACTCGCGCGAGCTCCGGGATGGCCGCGATCAATTCCCCGCTCGGATAGTTCAGCAACGCCGACAGCACCTTGAACGTCTTCATCAGGCGACCTCCATCGGATTCTTGGTCTTGCGCGGCGACCCGAACAGGTTGAGTTCGCTCTCGCCCCCGGAGCAGCCGTTGCCGAACGAGAAGCCGCAGGAGCCGCGGATATCAAACGCGTCGGCACCGAGCTCGCGGTGCGCGGTCGGGATCACGAAGCGGTCCTCGTAGTTGGCGATCGCCATGATGTGGTACATGTCGTCGATCTGCGCGCCGCTCAGGCCGACGCGCCTCGCGATCGCCTCGTCGACCACGCCATCGATGGTCTTGGCCCGCATATAGGCACGCATGGCCAGCATTCGCTCGAGCGCCAGCGTCACCGGCTTCTCGTCGCCCGCAGTCAGCAGATTGGCGAGGTACCGCATGGGAATGCGCAAGGACTTGACGTCGGGCATCTCGCCATCGTGCCCGATCTTGCCGGACGAAGCCGCCGACGTGATCGGCGACAGCGGCGGCACGTACCAGACCATCGGCAAGGTCCGGTATTCCGGGTGCAAGGGGAAGGCGACCTTCCATTCCATCGCCATCTTCCAGATCGGCGACCGGATCGCTGCCTCCAGCCAGGCATGCGGAATGCCCTGGCGCTCGGCCTCTGCAAGGACGTTGGGATCGTTCGGATCGAGAAAGACGTCGAGCTGGGCCTGGTAGAGATCGCCCTCGTCGGGCTTGGACGCGGCCTCGGCGATGCGGTCCGCGTCATACAGCACGACACCGAGATAGCGAATGCGCCCGACACAGGTCTCGGAGCACACGGTCGGCTGCCCCGCCTCGATCCGAGGATAGCAGAAGATGCACTTCTCCGATTTTCCCGAGGACCAGTTATAGTAGATCTTCTTGTAGGGACAGCCGGAGACGCACATTCTCCAGCCGCGGCACTTGTCCTGGTCGATCAGGACGATGCCGTCCTCCTCTCGCTTGTAGATCGCGCCGGACGGGCAGGACGCGACGCATGCCGGATTGAGGCAATGCTCGCACAGCCGCGGCAGATACATCATGAAGGTGTTCTCGAACTGGCCGTAGATCTCCTTCTGCACGCCGTCGAAATTGATGTCCTGGGAGCGCTTGGCGAATTCGCCGCCCAGGATCTCTTCCCAGTTCGGTCCCCACTCGATCTTTTCCATCCGCTCTCCGGAGACCAGCGAGCGCGGCCGCGCGGTCGGCATCGCAGATGCCTCAGGCGCACTCTGCAGGTGCTGATAGTCGAAGGTGAACGGCTCGTAGTAATCATCGATTTCGGGGAGGTCGGGGTTGGCGAAGATGTTCGCCAGAACCCGCCACTTGCCGCCGATCCGCGGCTGGATCGACCCGTCGCGGTTGCGCGACCAGCCGCCCTTCCAGCGGGACTGGTTCTCCCAATCCTTGGGATAGCCGACGCCCGGCTTTGTCTCGACGTTGTTGAACCACGCGTATTCCATCCCCTCGCGGCTGGTCCAGACGTTCTTGCAGGTCACGCTGCAGGTGTGGCAGCCGATGCACTTGTCGAGATTGAGCACCATGGCAATTTGAGCACGGATCTTCATTCTGCAGCCTCCGAGGGGGTCGTGGCCGACCGGTCAGCAGTCGGCTGGTCCAGCCAATCAATCTTCGACATCTTCCGGACGATGACGAACTCGTCGCGGTTGGCGCCGACCGTGCCATAGTAGTTGAAGCCATAGGCCTGCTGGGCGTAGCCCCCGATCATGTGCGTCGGCTTCGGAACGACACGCGTGACCGAATTGTGGATGCCGCCGCGCTGCCCGGTCTGCTCGGAGCCCGGTACGTTCACGATCTTCTCCTGCGCATGATACATCATGCACATGCCCTGCTTGACCCGCTGCGAGACGACTGCGCGCGCAACCAGCGCACCATTGCTGTTGTAGGCTTCGATCCAGTCATTGTCGGCGATGCTGGCGGCCTTTGCGTCGATCTCGCTGATCCACACGATGGGACCGCCACGCGACAAGGTGAGCATCAGGAGGTTGTCGGTATAGGTGGAGTGGATGCCCCACTTCTGATGCGGCGTAATGAAGTTCAGGACGACGGACGCATTGCCGTTCGGCTTGCGATCGATCACCGGCTTGACTGTCTTGGTATCGATCGGCGGCCGGTAGACGCAGAAGCCCTCGCCGAAAGCCCTCATCCACAGGTGATCCTGATAGAGCTGCTGCCTGCCGGTCAGCGTCCGCCAGGGGATCAGCTCGTGGACATTGGTGTAGCCGGCGTTGTAGCAGACCTTCTCCGACTCGAGCCCCGACCAGATCGGCGACGAGATGATCTTGCGCGGCTGCGCGACGACGTCGCGGAACCGGATCTTCTCATCCTCCTTGGGAATCGCGAGATGAGCATGGTCGCGGCCAGTGAATTGCTCCAGCGACGACCACGCCTTGACCGCGACCTCGCCATTGGTTTCCGGCGCCAGGCTGAGGATCACCTCGCAGGCGTCGACCGCACTGTCGATGCGAGCCAGCCCCTGGGTCGGCCCGTCCTCAGCGACGACGCCGTTGAGGCGCTTCAGGAGCTCGACCTCATGGTCGGTGTTCCAGGCCATCCCCTTGCCGCCGTTGCCGAGCTTGTTCATCAGCGGACCAAGCGAGGTGAAGCGCTTGTAGAGATTCGGATAGTCACGTTCGACCACCGTGACCGCCGGCATGGTCTTGCCGGGGATCGGGTCGATCTCGCCCTGCTTCCAGTCCTTGACGTCGAACGCCTGCGCGATTTCGCCTGGACTGTCGTGCATGATCGGGGTCAGCACGACGTCCTTCTCGACCCCGAGCACTTCGGGCGCGACCCTGGAGAAGGCCTCGGCGATGCCCTTGTAGATGTCCCAATCGCTGCGCGATTCCCACACCGGATCGATCGCCGCCGAGAGCGGATGGATGAAGGGATGCATGTCGGACGTATTGAGGTCGTTCTTCTCGTACCAGGTGGCCGTCGGCAGAACGACGTCCGAATACATGCACGTGGTCGACATCCGGAAGTCGAGCGTGACCAGCAGATCGAGCTTTCCTTCCGGGGCCTCCTCGTGCCAGGTGACCTCGACCGGCCTGTTATGGCCCTGGTCGCCGAGGTCCTTGCCGAGCACGCCATGCTTGGTGCCGAGCAGATGCTTGAGGAAGTATTCGTGGCCCTTGCCTGAGGCGCCGAGCAGGTTCGAACGCCAGACGAACAGGTTGCGGGGCCAGTTCTTCGGCTCATCGGGGTCCTCGCAGGAGAGCTTCAGCTCGCCCGACTTCAAGGCCGTCGCAACGTAGTCCTTCGGCTCCAGGCCGGCGGCGGCGGCGCGCTTCGATACCTCGATCGGATTGGCCTGCAGTTGCGGCGCCGACGGCAGCCATCCCATGCGCTCCGCGCGGACATTGTAGTCGATCAGCGCGCCATCCCAGGAGCCGGCCGGTGCGGTCGGTGAGAGAATCTCGCTGACATTGACCGTCTCGTAGCGCCATTGGTCGGTGTGGGCGTAGAACGCCGAAGTCGAATTCATCTGCCGCGGCGGGCGCCCCCAATCGAGCGCAAAGGCGAGCGGCGTCCAGCCCGACTGCGGCCGCAGCTTTTCCTGGCCCACATAATGCGACCAGCCACCGCCGGACTGGCCGACACAGCCGCACATCACCAGCATGTTGATGATGCCGCGATAGTTCATGTCCATGTGGTACCAGTGGTTCAGACCGGCGCCGACGATGACCATCGAACGCCCCCGGGTCTTCGACGCATTCGAGGCAAACTCGCGGGCCACCGCGATGATCTGGCCGCGCGGCACCCCGCAGATCGCCTCGGCCCATGCCGGGGTGTACGGCTCCAGATCATCGTAGCTCTTGCCGAGATGGTCGCCGCCGAAGCCGCGATCGACACCATAATTGGCGGCGAACAAGTCGAAGACCGTGGCCACGACCGCCTCACCATCGGCAAGACGAAGTCGCTTCACCGGCACGTTGCGGGTCAGCACGTCCGGATGATTGGTGCCGCTGAAGTGATCGTGCTGACGGTTGCCGAAATAGGGGAATCCCACCGGCGCGATCTCGTCCTCGATGCCGGCCAGAGACAGCCGCAGCCGGGTATCGTTGTTCGCCGAGCTCTTCTCTTCCAGGCTCCACTTGCCCTTTTCGCCCCAGCGGAAGCCGACCGATCCCTTGGGCACGACAATGGCCCCGCTGATCTCATCATAGGCAACGGTCTTCCATTCGGGATTGTTGGCCTCGTCGAGAGATGTGGCGAAATCCGAGGCGCGCACGAACCGCTCAGGAACGAGCCGTCCCTCGGATTTCACCAGCCGCACCAGAAATGGCATATCCGTATACTGGCGCGCATAGTCGTTGAAGTATGGCGTCTGCCGGTCGATGTGAAACTCCTTGAGGATCACGTGACCCATCGCCATCGCCAGCGCCGCGTCGGTGCCCTGCTTCGGCGACAGCCAGAGATCGGCGAATTTCGCAGCCTCGGAATAGTCCGGGCAGACAACGACGCTCTTGGCCCCCTTGTAGCGAACCTCCGTATAGAAATGCGCATCCGGCGTACGCGTCTGCGGCACGTTGGAGCCCCAGAGCATCAGGAATCCCGAATTGTACCAGTCCGCGCTTTCAGGCACGTCGGTCTGCTCGCCCCAGGTCTGCGGCGAGGCCGGCGGGAGGTCGCAATACCAATCGTAGAACGACATGCAGACGCCGCCGAGCAGCGACAGATAGCGCGCGCCGGCCGCGTAGCTCACCATGGACATCGCCGGGATCGGCGAAAACCCGAACACCCGGTCCGGACCATAGGCCCTGACCGTATAGGCATTGGCCGCCGCGATCAGCTCGTTGACCTCGGCCCAGCTCGCCCGCACGAAGCCGCCCAGTCCGCGCTTCTGCACGTAGTCCGAGCGCTTGTCCGGATTCTCGACGATCGACTTCCAGGCCGCGACCGGTGTCATCCGCGCCCGCGCCTCGCGCCACAGCCTGAGCAGCCGCGAGCGCACCAGCGGATATTTCACCCGGTTTCCGGAATAGAGGTACCAGCTGTAGCTCGCGCCGCGGGCGCAGCCGCGCGGCTCATGATTGGGAAGATCAGGGCGCGTCCGGGGGTAGTCGGTCTGCTGGGTCTCCCAGGTCACGATGCCGCCCTTGACGTAGACCTTCCATGAGCAGGAGCCGGTGCAGTTCACGCCATGCGTCGAGCGCACGATCTTGTCGTGCTGCCAGCGCTTGCGATAGCCCTCCTCCCAGGAACGGTCCTCGGTCGTCGTCACGCCGTGTCCGTCTGCGAACTCCTCCTTGGCCCGGGTGAAAAAGGTCAGCCTATCGAGAAAATGGCTCATCGTTTACGTCCTCATTCAGCGGGTTGGGCAGCGGTCGCGATCGCTCGGCGCCGTTCGACGTCGTGCAGGACGCCGCCCTTGCGGGTGTAGACGGCCCAGGTAATCAGCACGCAGGTGACGTAGAAGCCGAAGAAGCCCCAGAGGGCGGCCTGCACGCCGCCAGTGAGGTCAATCGAGGTGCCGTAGGATTTGGGAATGAAGAATGCGCCGAAAGCGGCAATCGCGGAGGTGAAGCCGGTGATGGCGGCGGATTCCTTCTCGGCCTGGCGCAGCCGCGTCTCCGCGTCTGCGGTCGGCATGAGCCGGGCCATTTCCTGGCGCATGATGTTGGGGATCATCTGGAAGGTCGATGCATTGCCGACACCGGTCGCGAAGAACAGCAGCAGGAACATCGCGAAGAAGCCCCAGAATGCACCGGGCTGATCCTTGATGCCGAGGAAGTAGAGCACCCCGAGCACGCCGGCCATCATCAGCAGGAACACCCCGACGGTCACCCGCCCGCCGCCCCATTTGTCGGCCATCCAGCCCGTCGCGGAGCGCGACAAGGCACCCACCAGCGGCCCGAGGAACGCGAACTGCAACGCGTCGACGGCCGGGAACTGGGTCTTTGCCAGCAGCGGGAAGCCCGCAGAATAGCCGATGAACGAGCCGAACGTGCCGGTGTAGAGCCAGCACATGATCCAGTTGTGCCGCCGCTGGAAGATGACGGCCTGATCGGCGAAGGACGCTTTCGCGGAGGCGATGTCGTTCATCCCGAACCAGGCGGCGAAAGCGCTGGCGACGATGAACGGCACCCAGACGAAGCCGGCATTCTGCAGCCAGATCGGCGTCGGCTGCGACCCACTCGTCATCGCCGGATCTCCGCCGAACCAGCCGAAGACTCCGACCGTGATAACGATCGGCACCACGAACTGGACGACGCTGACGCCGAGATTGCCGAGGCCGGCATTGAGCGCGAGCGCGTTGCCCTTCTCGGCGCGAGGAAAGAAGAAGGAGATGTTGGCCATCGACGAGGCGAAATTGCCGCCGCCGAAGCCGCACAACAGAGCCAGTATCAGGAACACCGGATAGGGCGTCGCCGGATTCTGCACCGCATAGCCGATTCCGATCGCGGGTATTAGCAGCGACCACGTGGCCAGCGTGGTCCACAGCCGGCCGCCGAAGATCGGCACCATGAAGGAATAGAAGATGCGCAGAACTGCACCGGAGATCCCAGGCAGCGACGCCAGCCAGAACAGTTCATCGGTCGTGAACTTGAAGCCGACCGAAGGCAGCTTCGCAACCACGACAGACCAAACCTGCCACACCGCGAAGGACAACAGCAGCGCCGGAATGGAGATCCAGAGGTTGCGTCGCGCGATGGCTCGGCCCTTCTCTCTCCAGAACGTGTCGTCCTCGGGCCGCCAGTCGGTGAGGATCGCGCCGGACAGGGCTCCGATGTGCTCGGGCCGGTGGATTTCCTCCATTTCCGGCAGTTCCGGCAGCCTCTTCAGCGCTTCGCCGGCGACGCCGCGCTCCATCTGCCGGATCGAGAGATGCATCCAGACCAGCGCGACCGCGACCAGCAGGAACAGCAGCATGAAGCAGCTGGTTCGCAGGCCGGTGAGATCCACCAGCGCGCCGAACGCGATCGGAAGCACAAATCCCCCGAGCCCGCCGATCATGCCGACCAGGCCGCCGACGGCTCCGACATTGTTCGGATAGTAGACGGGGATGTGCTTGTAGACGGCGGCCTTGCCGAGCGCCATGAAGAAGCCGAGCACGAAGACGATGACGACGAACGGGACGAGCCCCATCTCCAGATGGAAGCCGACCTTTCCGTTGACGGTCGTCACAACGTAGTCCGTCGGCGGGTAGGACAACAGGAAGGTCGCGACGACGGCGACCAGAAATGTCCAGTACATCACGCGACGGGCGCCGAACCGATCGGACAAGTGTCCGCCATAGGCGCGAAACACGCTGGCCGGAAACGAGAACATGGCGGCCATCATGCCGGCCGACTGGATTCCGACGCCGTAGACCTTGATCAGGTATTGCGGCAGCCACAGCGACAACGCGACGAAGGCGCCGAAGACGAAGAAGTAGTACAGCGCGAAGCGCCAGACCTGGATGTTCTTGAGCGGCGCGAGCTCGAGCCAGGCGCTGCCGGCCTTCTGGTTGCGCTGTCTTCGCGAGCGGACCACCGGGTCCTCCTCGGAGAACAGCCAGAAGACGATTCCCATGACGCCGATCGCGAGCGCCCAGACCTGGGCCACGGTCTGCCAGCCATAGGCGACCAGCACGAACGGCGCCACGAACTTCGTGACGGCGGCGCCCACATTGCCGGCGCCGAAGATTCCGAGCGCAGTGCCCTGCTTGGCCGTCGGATAGAACCGCGACACGTAGGCGACACCGACCGCGAACGAGCCACCGGCGATTCCTACGAAGAGCGCGGCGACGAGAAATTGCGGATAGGTATGCGCCGAGGTCAGAAGATAGGTCGCGACCGCGGCAGCGAGCATCACGACGGTATAGACGCGGCGTCCGCCATACTGATCGGTCCAGATGCCGAGCATCAGCCGGATCAGCGAGCCGCTCAGGATCGGGGTGCCGATCAGGAGGCCGAACTCGGTTTCGTTCAGATCGAGCTCTTGCTTGATCCGGATGCCGATGATCGAGAAGATCGTCCACACCGCGAAGCAGATCGTGAACGAGATTGTTGAGAGCCAGAGTGCTCGCGTTCGGTGCTCAGGGCTAGAATCTACGGCGTCCATGGTGGCCTCGACGTATGAATTCGACGCCACAGCAGTTATTCGGGGCACCCGGGAAAGGTTTTGCGATGCATCAACCGGACGGCCCGGTCGGCCACAATCTGCCAAATGCTCCAGATCGGATTATCAGACCGCACGTATGCAATTGACTTTTGTCACAGTTCGGGGCGATAGCAGATGAGTAACCGCTGGAGCTTCGCTTGCGCCCCGACGAACTCGCCCAGTTGAAGACGCTGCCGCTGTTCGCGGACCTCAGCGACGAGAATTTGAAGCGGCTGCTCGGCGCGGCTCTACTGCAGCAATTTCCGGCCGGAGTGCGGTTGGCTCGCGAGGGAGATCAGGCCGACTTCCTGCATGTGCTGATTGGCGGATTGGTGGAAATCTACACCGAGCAGGATGAGGCCGAGTGGGGCATCTCGCTGCTTCGTCCCGTGTCGACCTTCATACTTGCTGCAGTCGTGGTCGATCAGGCGTATCTGAATTCAGCCCGCACACTGACCGAGTCGCGGGTGCTGCTGATCCCGGCCCGCGATGTAAGGGCACTCTTCGACGAAGACATCGCATTCGCACGGATTGTCGCTCAGGAGTTGGCGTATGCCTATCGCGCTTCTGTCAAGAAGCTGAAGGGCAACCTGGCCCGGTCGAGCATCGAGCGCCTCGCCAACTGGATCCTTGCCGAAGCCCAGCGCGAACCGGCGCACCCGAATATCGTCATTCCATTCGACCGCGGCACGCTGGCCTCCCACATCGGCACGACGCGCGAAAACCTGTCACGCAGTCTTGCCCAACTGACGAGCCATGGGGTTCGCATCCGCGGACGAGAGATCGTCATCGACCGCAAGGAGAAGTTGGAGCTGTTTGCCCGGCCAAAGCCGCTGATCGACGATCCCGGCTCGTAGGCTCCTCTTGCGATCGGTCCTGCCCCTCTGTTGGGAACGGTCAATCAGCAGAGTCCGGAATCGGAGCCGTCGATATGGTTCTTCTCCGCCGCCACACCCACTCCGCATGGCAGTCGCTGAGACGGCCCGAAACCGATCGGCCGCTGCGTCGGTGATCTGGTTTTGCGCGATCGGCATTGCCAATGCCAGGGGTTCACCAGCCCTCCTCTAAACGTGACTGCTTTTAGATTTGACGAGGCCACTTCAGCATATCGGCGGGCTCAACGCCGAGCGCTACTGCCAGGGCTTGGACGTTGTCCAGAGTGAGGTTAATCAGCCCCGCCTCTATCTTGCCACGCCGCAACATCCGCCTAGACCAGGCCCGGCGGACCTGGCTGATCGTCGGCGTCCCGCGACACGATCGTCGGCGGCTCATCATAGCCGGCACGGCTGCTATAGAACACCAGCACCATCAGCCCGATGCCGCATACGAGCGAGAACAGCACGCCGATGGCCATCGCGGCATAGCCTGACGACGGCACGTCGGTGCCTTCTGCGGACGACCAGCCGAGAACCGCGACGACGATCACCGCAACCAGCATCGACAGCAATGCTGCGACGAGCAGATAGGCGCCGGCCCCCATGGTGCGGGCATCCGACGCCATCTCTCCCCACAGCGAACGCCAGGATATGCGCGGCATGGCATGCGCCCCTATTGCGGCGACGCTTCGGACGCCGCGGCTCCGGCAATCGCCTCGAGCGCGCCGCTCATGGCCCGCACGGCCGGCTCGGCCGCCGCCGGTCGGCCGTGACGCCCCAGCAGCCAGGCCGGGTCATTGTAGGACAACCAGGTGCGGCCCTCGGCGTCCTGCCACACGAGGACCTTCAGGGGCAGATCGATGCCGCTGGTCTGTGCGGCCTGCATCAGCGGCGTTCCCCCTTTGGGGCTGCCGAAGATCAGCAGGTCGGTCGGGCGCAGCGTCATGCCCGCCTCGACGGCGCCGGCCCGATGGTCGACATGAGCAAAGATCGTCAGTCCCCTCGATGTGACCGCGTCCTGCAGCTTCCGCATCGTGGTGCTCGGATCATTATGGCTTTGAATCGTGATCAGCCCGTTCGGGTCCATGGCTTGTGCTCCGATCGTTGTCGACAATGTCAGAAGGCCGAGCAGAGCGAGCGTCCACCCGATCACGAGGCCCCGGCCGGCGGATTGCCGGCAGCCTGATCCGCTCATTTTGGCGCCCGCACCCTGCTGAACTCCGGCACGGGAACGAAGCCGTCGCGGTTCGGCATTCTAACCTTCGGAAGCGAGGCCTGATCGAGACGGCCGTCCGGCGGCAGGATGCCGTTCAGGCTGAGGATGTAGGCCGACAATGCGTAGTAGTCGTCGACGCTGAGCGAGCCCGGAGCCTGGTACGGCATGGCGCGATGGATGTAGTCGAACAAGGTCGTGGCATAAGGCCAGAAACTGCCGACGGTCTTCACCGGATTGCCAGAGGCGAGCGTCCCCTGACCGCCCACCAGACGATCCTTGATGCCGCCCTGCCCGCCTTCGCCATGGCAGGCGGCACAGTTCTCGGCAAACAGCTCCCTGCCACGCGCGGCCGTGCCGCTGCCCTCTGGCAAGCCCTTGCCGTCGGGACGGACGTCGATGTCCCATAGCCTGATCTCCTGCGCCGTTGCCGGGCGTCCGAATTCGGCCGCATGTGCCGGACAGACGAGAAGCGCCGCGGCCAGCGCGGTAGCGAAAAGGCGCTCAGGCGAGAACATTGCTGACCTTCCCATCGCCGCTGATACTCCATGTCTGCTGGGCGCTGTAGTGGAACAGCGCGTTGGTCCCGGTCTTCGCGATGAACGATTTGCGATCGGGCTGCACATTGCCCTTCTCGTCGGTCGAGCGGCTGACGATCCTGGTGGGCTTGCCGTCCCACTGCCAGTCGAGCTGGAAGCGCGCCTGCGCCTTCGGCAGCACGGGATGGTTCAACCGGGCCTGCTGCCAGGTTCGGGCCGCGTCGGTGCTCACCTCGACCTTTGCGATCCGACCATGGCCGCTCCAGGCCAGGCCGGTGATGCGGTTGTAGCCGGGGCGGATCGTCATCGTCCCCGAGGGCGAGGTGATGACGGAATTGGTCTCCATCCTGAGCTGGAACTGCATCGCCTTGCCGTTGGCCAGCAGCTGGGTGTAGCGCGCGGTCTCCCAGCGCGTCATCCAGGGCGCGTCGCCGAACTTCAGGCGGCGCAGCCATTTGATGTTCAGATTGCCTTCGAATCCGGGCATGATGAGACGCAACGGGAAGCCATGGGCCGGCCGCAGCGGCTCGCCGTTCTGGCCAAAGGCGACGAACGCCTCGTCCATGATCTCATCCGTGAGCGGGATGCTTCGTGCAACGCCCGCCGCGTCGCCGCCCTCGGCCAGCATCCAGGCGGAGCGATGATCCTTGCCGACCAGCTCGATCAGATGGCGAAGCGGGACACCGGTCCATTCGTTGCTGCTGACGAGACCATGGGTATTCTGCACCGTCAGATTGGGGTCGGCCTTCTTCCAGTTCTCCCAGCCATTGCCGGTGCACTCGATGAAAACGACGCGCGAGATCGAGGGCATTCGCGCGATGTCATCGGGCGTCAGCACAAGCTGCTCGCGTGTCATGCCGTGGATGAGCAGCCTGTGCCTGGCCGGATCGATGTTCGGAACACCGGAATGGCTGCGCTCATAGTGCAGATCCGACGGGGTGATCGTGCCGACGAGCCTGTCGAGTGGCGTCTTAGAGTTGATCGCATCGGCGGGATCGACATTCCGCTTGCCGGGCGTCGCCTCCGGAATCCGTCCGATGTGAACATAGGGCGAGCGCGCGCTGAAGGCGGACAACGCATCACCCGGCTCCCGCGCCGGCACGTCGGCTAGATCGTCGGCGAGCGCTTCGCCGGCTATCGAGACGCTGACGGCGACCGCCGACGCCTTGACGAAGCGTCGACGCGAGATGCCGCCTCCCTCATCGGACCGGAGCCAGGTGTGAGACGGCTTTTCGATGCTCATGCGTGCCCTCAGGATGACGGAGGTCGCAGAGGCTTATCTGCAATTCGGTGGCGCCTCCATTATACCGGGGGATGTGAACGCCCGGGGATCGCGCTATACGATCTGTCTGACGGGGCGCGCGGTGACTGCGCGCGACAGCACCTGCAATGCCTGGCCGAGCTCGGCCCGGTTGCGTGCCGCTCCGAGAGAGAGACGCAGACCGCGCGGTGCCGGCTGGCCGACCGCGAACGCGACCTCACCGACGACGGCCAGGCCGTTCCGCATCAGATGCGACAGCAGGTCGGTGCCGTCGAGCTGCGGCGACAGCGGCATCCAAAGATGATGACTGGCGGGACGCGCGGCATAGGTCACTCCCTTCAGCAGACGCGATGCGAGCTGCTGACGGGCGGCGGCCTCGTTGCGGATGGCGCGGATGATCTCGTCGGCGACACCGGACTTCAGCCAGTGCGTGACCAGCGCAACCATCGGCGACGCCGGCATCTGCATCGTTGCCTGCAGGTTGACGCGCATCATCTGCTCGGCCTTGTCGTCGGGCGCCAGCAGATAGGCGGCACGCAGGGCCGGCGCGATGCATTTGGCGATGCTGGCCGCGTAATAGGTTCGCTCGGGGATCAAGGTCGCGATCGGCGCGACGCGCGGCTCCAGCGGGCCATAGGCATCATCCTCGATCAGCACGGTGTTGCGCTTGCGGATGATGTCGGCGATTGCCTGCCGCCGTCCGGCGCTCATCGTCGCGGTAGTCGGATTCTGCTGTGTCGGAACCAGATAGACCGCCTTCGGCCGGTGCTTGCGCACGGCGTCATCCAGCGCGTCGGGCCGGACCCCCTCCAGATCCATGGCAGCCCCGATGAGACGCACACCGAGCTGCGCAGCGGCTGCCTTGATTCCGGGAAAGGTGAGCGCCTCCGTCACGACGACATCGCCCGGCTGCGTCAGCGCCAGCAGAGCATTGAAGATGATCGCTTGCGATCCCGGATAGATCACGATCCGCTCGGGCGAGGCATGAGACAGCCGCGGTTGCAGCCAGAGGGCGGCAGCTTCGCGCTGGTCCACGCTGCCGCCCGGCGGCGCGTAGCTCAGAAACGCGCTCAAGCCGGCCTCCGTGCGAATGGTCGAAAGCCCCTGCTCGATCCGCCGTTCGAGCTGCGCCTCGACCGGCTGTGGCGGCAGGTTCATCGAGAGGTCGATGGTGACCGTGGCCGGCTGGTCCGGAGACGCACGCGCCGTGGTCTCGGACACGAACGTCCCCTGCCCGACGCGCCCCTCGATCAAGCCTCGACGACGCGCCTCGCTATAGGCGCGTGTGACCGTCGTCAGATCGATCCTCAGCTCCGCCGCGAGGCTGCGGTGCGTCGGCAGCCGCTGCCCACGCAGCAGCCGTCCGCTCGCGATATCCGCGGCGAGCGCATCGACGATGCGGACGAACAGCGGCCCTTGCCATTCGGAAAGTGTAGGGAGCCAATCCATGCAATTCTCCGCAATTCCTTTGATTGCATGCTTCTTCTGATAGATTGTATGGATCATCCCCCTCGGTCAAGGACGGAGGCGCGCAATGGACAACGAGGCCAGAGAAGCCAACACGGCGACGCGACTATCGCACACGGGCCGACATGTGCCGGCCCTGGTCACCTCGCTGCCAAGCCTGGCGCACATCCCTGCCGAACGACGCTGGCGCGAGCCACCGCACTCACCATCGCTGACCGCGGACGGCGGAGCACGACTCTCGGTCTCGATGTGGAGCGGAAGGATCGACAGAGCCGCACTCGAGGTGCAAGCCGATCTGGCCGACCTGCCCTACACGGTGTCTTACGCCGTGCGGTGCACGAACCTGTCGCTCTCCATTGCCGGACGGTCCGTGATCGATGGCGACGTCGTTCCAGGCACCATCGTCCTGACAGGGCCCGCGCTTCCCAATGCGCGGGCAATCTATCGCGAGGACTACGCGATCCTGCGGGCGTTCGTCTCTCCGGCCACCGTGACGGAATGTTACGAGGACATCAGCGGCAGGCCCGCCGACCCTTCGATGGAGTTGTTCGGCCCGCAGGAAGCGGACGACAAGGTGCTGCGTCACCTGATGACGTCGCTGATGCGCGCCTTCGCCGATGACGCCGCCCCGAGCCGGTTGTTCCTCGACAGCCTGAGCATCAGCTTCGCGGCCCACCTGATCGGGCGCTACCACCTGAAGCAGGAGCATTCGCCGAAGCGAAAGCTGTCGCCGCTGACACCGTGGCGGCTGAATCGGGCAAAGGCCTTCATTGATGCTCATCTTCAACAGCCGATCGCGCTGGCGGATCTGAGCGCCGCCGCGGGTCTCAGCCGCATGCATTTCGCAGCTCAGTTCAAGGCCTCCACCGGCATGTCGCCCCACATGTATTTCCTCCAGTGCCGGGTTCATGCGTCGAAGCGGCTGCTGCTCGATCCCGAGCGATCGATCCGGGATGTTGCCATCTCCGTCGGATTCAAGAGCGAAACGCATTTCATCAATGTGTTCCGGCGCCTGGTCGGAGAAGCGCCCGGACGCTGGCGCCGCGCTGTGCCATGATTTCGTCTCGGCCGCGGACGTCAGACGCCCTGGTAGACCAGTCGGGTAAAGAACGCCGGCGTGATCAGGAATTGGCCGAAGCGGCTGTCGAAGGCCGTGGTCGGCTTGGCCGCGATGGCCTCCTCCACCGAACGTCCCTGCTGCTTCAGCTTGGCGACATTGTCGCGGATGGCGGAGAGCATGTCCCGATAAACCGCGAGCTCTTTCCTGTTGCTCACGGGCGCGCCATGTCCGGGAACGACGATCGTCCTGTCGCCCGCCGCGGCCAGATTGGCATCGGCGGCCTTGATCATGCCGTCGATGCTGCCGCCGGTCGAATAGTCGATGAAAGGATAGATTCCGTTCCAGTACGTGTCGCCACAGTGCAGGACGTCGGCCTCGGTGAACGTGATCGACAAATCGGAATCGGTATGCGCAGCGCCGTAGGGCCGGAGCACAACCGTCGCGCCGCCGTGCTTCAGCGTCGTCTCGGCGCTGACGGTCTCGCTCGGAACTGCGGCGAGCGGCGATGTCGGGAAGTTGTAGTCCCAGTCCTCGACGCGCTGCGCTGACAACAGATGCTTGCGGGTGTTCGCGTGGGCGACGATCGCCGCTCCCTCGCCGTTCAACCACGCATTCCCGTCAGTATGGTCGAAATGCCAGTGCGAGTTGATCAGGCGCGTCACAGGGCCGCGGCCAATGGTATTCAGACTCTGCAGCAGCTTCGGACGCGACGCCGTAATGCCTGCATCGACAAGCAGCTTGCCGTCGCGTCCGGAGAGAACCGCGATGTTGCCGCCGGATCCTTCGAGAATGCTGACATCGCCGCGTAGCGCGTGGACCTTGATCGGCGCATGCGCCGCCGCGTCGCGGATCGTATCCACGATGTTGCGGGCTTCGGCAAACGCCTGCGATGGCGTGAGCCAGCCTCCCGCGGCAACTGCACCGGCTGCGGCGATACAGCAGATGCAGAACGTTCGGCGGGAATGGTTCTCAGCCAGTGTCATCTTGCGATCTCCCATTGCCCGTTCGGCAGCAACGTTTCCCGGCAGCCACCACAATCTGGCCTCGGCGCAGCGTTGCGACGGCTGGTCACGACATCTAGCGGACGAGAGACCATGCTTGCTTCCTGAAAGTGCGAATGACTTTCCAATTCGCACGTCAATCGATGGCGCTGCGGCCTACGGCCTCTTTCGCATCCGGTCGGCGCTGTCTAACTAAACGATTTCTCGACGAGGTCTCTCCATGCTGGTGCACGACGAAACTCAATGGCGCGCCAAGCCTGCCCCCGCCACGCTCGCAAACGGCCGCCATCTTCAAGTCGGCCTGTCGCGCTGGCGAAGCGAGCACAACGGTCCTATCGAAGTCTGCTCCGATTGCGAGGATGATTCACACGTCGTGACGCTGGTGCAGCGGCGCGCGCGACAAGAGTTGCTGATCTCCGGACGCAGCGTCTGGAGCGGCGGCGAGGAGCCGAATGCCATGCTGATCACCGGCCCGCGGCAGGGACGTTGGCGCGGGGTGGCCAGGGGCCGGCTCGACAATCTCAGGGTTTTTCTCTCGCAGGATCTGCTGCGCGAGTGCATGAACAGCGTGCTCGGGCGTTTGCCATCGGGCGACATCTGTCTGTTCGAGACCGACCGGATCGTCGACGACGGTCTCCGACAGCTTGCCTTGGCATTCAGGGCCGCGGACCTCTATGACGGAATCGCGGGACCCTCCTTCGTGGAAGGGCTCGCCTTGGCGTTCGGCTCGCGCTTGATCGAACGACATCATGGCCGCACGATCAGCGCCGGCGACGCGGCGAAGCCCGCGGCCGACCGTATCGGCCGCGCCCTCGACTATATCGATGCGCACCTTGGTAGGACGATCTCCCTGTCGCAACTCAGTGACATCGCTGGCCTTCCCCGATCTCGATTTGCCGCCCAGTTCAAGGCCGCCACCGGGCATCCGCCCCATGCCTATATCCTGCACCGCCGGATCGTCCGCGCCCAGGAGAGGCTTCGAGCGACGGAACAGCCAGTCGTCTCGATCGCCTTCGATCTCGGCTTCAGCAGTCAGGCCCATTTCACCACCGCCTTTCGGCGAATGACCGGAAACTCCCCGGCGCTTTGGCGGCTGGGCGCCCGCAATCGAACAAGCTGAACCGTAGCTCCATCCGCTGCAGCTGCCCAGCGCGTGCTCGTGCATTCTTTCAAGATTGGAAGTCCGCACGGAAGACTTCTCCGGTGGGTCTCTTTTAAGTCGTTGTCGAACGAATGCTCACGTCCGAGGCCGCGCCGTAGCCCGCGCTGCAATCGGAATCCTCGACGGGTCTCAACTGGAGATGCATCCATGCCCTTCATCACGACGACCGACGGAACCGAGATTTTCTACAAGGATTGGGGCAACGGACAGCCGATCCTGTTTCATCACGGCTGGCCGCTCAGCGCCGACGATTGGGACACCCAGATGCTATTCTTTCTGCATCGCGGCTATCGCGTGATCGCGCACGATCGGCGCGGTCACGGCCGGTCGAGCCAGTCCTCGACCGGCCATGACATGGACACCTATGCGGCCGACGTGGCGGAGCTCGCACGCGCGCTCGATCTGCGCAATACCGTCCACGTCGGACACTCGACCGGCGGCGGCGAGGTCACGCGTTACGTCGCCCGTCACGGCCAGGGGCGCGTTGCAAAGGCCGTTCTGGTCAGCGCGATCCCTCCGATCATGCTCAAGACGTCAGCGAATCCAGACGGCACGCCGCTCGCCGTATTCGATGATCTCCGCGCCCAGCTCGCGGCCAACCGGGCGCAGTTCTATCGCGATGTGCCGATTCCGTTCTACGGCTTCAACCGGCCGGGCGCGCGCCTCATCGAGGGTGTCGTCGACAATTGGTGGCGTCAGGGCATGATGGGCGCAGCCCACGCGCATTATGAATGCATCAGGGTGTTCTCGGAAACGGACTTCAACGAGGACCTCAAGCTCATCGATGTACCGACGCTGGTCATGCACGGCGATGACGATCAGATCGTGCCTTATCAAGACGCCGCGCTGCTGTCGGCCAAACAGCTCAAGCATGGCACCTTGAAGCTCTACAAGGGCTTTCCGCACGGCATGCTGACGATCCATGCCGACGTCCTCAACGCAGACATTCTCGCGTTCATCGCAGAATGACGGCAGAGCTTCCTCGCCGTCGAACATCCTCGCATTCGGCTGCGGACTCCCCTCTCCTGCAGCACGGTGCGCGGACGCGTGGCCGCGGCGAGTTGCACCATCTCAGGTTGGCCAGGCCGGAGATCCCACCACCTCATGTCGTCGCTGTCGTCGATGACGACACGACGTCGCGAGACGTACTCGATGCCATCTTGATGTCAGCGGGTCTCGAGTCCAGGTGGCACGATTCGATAGCTTCGCTGCTCACCAGGGGCGTTGATCGCGAAGTCGGCTGCCTCCTGATCGACGTCCGGTTGCCGGGCAAGAGCGGCTTGGCGCTGCAGCAGCATCTCTTTGCACGCAACGTCCGAACCCCGATCATCATGAGCGCCCGCGACGCGGATGTGTCGACCGCTGTCAGGGCCATGCGATCCGGCGCAATCAACTTCGTGGAGAAGCCATTCCAGCCGCGGAACCTCCTCACGGCGGTCGACGAAGCCATTGACATCGAGGCGCGACGGCAGAAGGAGGAGCGCGCGAAGGATCACTTGAGGGATCGCGCCACCCGATTGACGCCGCGAGAGATGGAGGTCCTGACGGCTCTCGATCGCGGCCTGGTCAACAAGCAGATCGCGGCCGAACTCGGGATCTCCCTCATCACGGTGAAGATGCATCGAAGCAATGCCTTCAGAAAGCTCGAGGCGACATCCGTGACGGACATGGTTCAGAAGGTCCGCGACCTCGAGCTCGGGCGGTGCTAGCGAGGGCGCCGTGGAGTTGTCGTCTGGGTGGTGTCGATAGAGAATAGGTCGAAGCCCGCCTTGCGCAATCCGGTGCGAGCGACACGTTCACCCGTGAATGTGCGGGCAACTGCAGGCGTGCTGCGCATGTCCTCGCTTGCGTTCAGATCAGGACGGCAGCGAATCTCCAGTCGACCGACTTGCCATCGACCATTGCGTGGAAGGGCGAGAACGCGGTCTCGGCCATTAGCCTTCTCGACGAATTCTGACCGTGCCGCTCAGACCTCCAGACGACGATGTCGGTGATCGAGCCATCCGCGTTGGAGATCATGAGCCGGGAGACGAAGCCGGGCTGCTGACGAAGCCAAGCATCGATGTCACGGCCGGCTTCGACGGCCTGCTTCGCCGCAATCCCCGGCTTCATGCGGAACGAGGTGACTTCCGCCGCCTGAGGCAAGCCCCGCGCGTGACGTGTCTCGCTGGCCGTCACCATGTCTCGCCTCTCAGATCTGGTCCCCACCGGAGACCTCGATCGAGGAAGAACGAACCCTTGAGATGCGTGGCGAGCAGGTTATCGAACATCTCGGGTGTCACCTGGTCGACGGTGGCGAAGAGGCCTGCTCCGGCTTTGTCGACAAGGTGGTCGAAGCGGGCGCGGCACCAGACTCTCATCGCGCGATCCCTTGGCGTTGCCATTTGCGAGTGAAACCTGTGCAGCCGTGATTGGTCGAGCAAGCTCACGCCGCCCCGATGTCGACCGCAATCTTGCCTGCGCCACCCCCCTTCTTGAGGGCGTCATAGGCCGCGCCGACGTCCTCGAGTGCGAACCGGCGCGGGTCGAGCAGCGGCGTGAGCTTGCCGGCCTCGACCATCTGCGCGGCCTTCTCGAGAATCTCGCCGTGGTGCCGCCGTCCTTCACCCTCGATCAGCGGCAGGAGGGTGAAAACGCCGGAATAGGTGCCGCCCTTGAACGAGAGAGGCGCGAGCGGATGGGTGCCCCACCCCAGCGATGAGGTCACGTGACCAAACCTCGCCACCGCGGCGAAGGCGACGTCGAGAGCGCCAACCGTATCGTACACGACGTCGAAGCCACGCCCTCCCGTCACGCGGCCGACCGCTTCGGCAATCGGCTCGTGCCGGTCGATGAAGGTCGCGCCAAGGCGCTCGATCACGGGCCTGCTCTCCGCGCTTCCCGTGGCATGGACCGTTGCACCGAATGCGAGCCCCAGCTGGACCACGATGTGACCGACGCCACCTGCTCCGCCCAGCACAAGGAGCGTCTGTCCTTGTCGAATGCCGACGCGATCGACAAGACCCTCCCAGGCCGTGATCGTCACGAGGGGCAGAACCGCGGCCTCGCGCATGGAGAGGTTGGCCGGCTTGGCCGCAAGCAGATCCTCATCGGCGCTGACATATTCGGCCAGCGTTCCGGGATGACCGCCGACGCCGCCGACCATGCCGTACACCTCGTCGCCAGGGCGAAACCGGGTGACGCCGGGGCCGACGACCTCGACCGTCCCAGCCATGTCCAGCCCGAGGATGGCGGGCGCGGGATGCTTGGCATGCGCGGCCTGGCCGTCTTGGATCTTGGCGTCCAACGGGTTGGTGCCCGCCGCGGCGATGCGCACAAGGACCTCACGGTGCCCCGGCGTCGGGCGGCTGATCGGGGTGACGCGGAGCGGCGCGCCAGTTTCGTGGAGGACGGCAGCCGTCATCGAATGGGTCATTGAGACCTCCTGCTGTGATGGCGGAGACCATGATCCCTCATTTTCTGAATGGACATCATCGAATTTGTACGTAATTCATTCAATTCTGAATAGGCGTCCAGCGATCCCGTCGGGCTGTTTTTGAAAGGACCGGCATGGAGTGGAGCGACCTGCGGATCTTCCTTGCCATTGCGCGCGAGGGCACGCTCGGTGCTGCAGCGCGTCGGCTCGGCCTGTCTCAACCGACCCTGGGACGCCGCCTCGCAGCCCTTGAGGCCGCCGTGAACCAGACGCTGTTCCAGCGGACGTCCGAGGGTTTCGTGCTCACACACGAAGGCACGGCCGTGCTGGCCCACGCCGAGCGCGTGGAGGAGGAAGCGCTCGCCTTCGAGCGACGCCTGGCCGGAACGCAGGCGCAACTCGACGGCTTCCTCAGGATCTCATCGTCGGACTGGTTTGGCCGCTTGATGCTGGCGCTTGTCCTTGCCGAGTTCGGCCGTCTCCACCCGCGCGTTTGTGTCGAGCTGCTGACCGATGCTCGGCTCTACAGCCTTCCCCGCCGCGAGGCGGACCTCGTGTTCCGCATTCGGTCGTTCGACGAGCCGGAGGTGATCTCGCGGCGGCTCTTGCACATTCCCTATGCTGTGTACGGCCCGGTTCACGGCCCCCGGAACGTCGGAGGCGACGGCGAAGGGATCAGGGTCGTCACCATGGACACGGCCTTCGCCGACATGCCCGACGCGCGCTGGCTGGCGAAGAAACTCCCGAAGGCGGAGGTCGCGATGCGGAGCAACAACCGGGACGTTCAGGCCATTCTCTGCACGCAGGGAGCGGGCCTTGCCGTCCTGCCCCGACCGCTCGGAGACGCTACGCCCGGCCTCCAGCAGGTCGACGTCGGCGAGCAGCCGCCGGGGCGGGACACCTATCTCGGCTATCATCGAGATCTGCGCCGGCTGGCGCGGCTGCGCGCTGTGCTCGATCTGGTGATCGCGCGGCTGGCATCGTAGGCCGCGCCGTGGCGTGGCGCGCCAGCCTTGCGGACCGGGAGAATGGGACGAAGCGTTCGGGTGGAGGGGTGACCGTTGGTAGCGGGGGAGGGACTCGAACCCCCGACCCCAGGATTATGATTCCCGTGCTCTAACCAGCTGAGCTACCCCGCCACGGTGTTCGATCAAGGCAAAACCGGTCGAAGCGGGCCGCCGGGCCTTGTGAACGGGCGGCATATAAGGAGGCGTCTCCGCCGCTGTCAAGCAAAGCTCGCGGGCAGCAGCGGTTTTCGCACGAGGGGATTTCCGGACGACTCTCCAAGGCCTTGCGCATGTATCCGCCGCTCGCCGAGGGTCACACGCCGACGTGTGCGACCAACAGCAGCTGCTCGGCAATGCGGATCACAAGAGGCTCACTTCGGCTGTACGTTCGGATTGCCGCCGGGGCTGCCGGGCGGCGGGATCACCGGGGTCGTGCCGCCCTCCGGGGTCGGCGCGTGCATCTCCGGATCGACCCCGCTCGGCGGACACAACACGCCGTTGGTCTTCGCCAGCTTGTCGCCGAGCAGCTCGCCGGCGCGGCCGGTGGTGATGCCGTCGGGCGTCGCCGTCGCGCGGGCATTCGGCGCACAGGCGGCATTCGCGTCGGCGGCCGGCGCCGTCGTCTGCGGCGGCGTGGCCGGCGTCGGCGGCGCCTGGGCATGGGCCGCAGCCCCGGCCGAGACCAGTGCGAACGAGAGGAACAAGGTTTGCCTGATGCTCATGGCGGGGCAACGCAAACCGCGCGTTCGCGTTCCGCGCGGATGGCCTGGCAAAGCGCACGGCCAGGGTATCCAGTGATCAGCCCTTGCGGTAGCGAATGAGCGAGAAGTGTCCGAGCGGTGGCATCGGCCGGCGCTCGGCCAAGGTGACGCCGCCATGCTTTGCGGCCCAGTTCACCAGCCGGGCCCAGGGGAACTCCGGCCGCCAGCCGAGTCGGCGCGCGATCGGCGCGAAGGCGAGCTCGAAGATTCGGCGCGGGCCGCTCTCGGCGCCGATATGGTTGACCAGGATCAGCTCGCCGCCCGGCTTCAGCACGCGGATGAAATCATCGAGCGTCGCTTCGGGATCCGGCACCGCAGTGATGACGTATTGCGCGACCACCGCGTCGAAGAAATTGTCGGGGAACGCGAGATGCTTGGCATCCATCACCGCGAGCGTCTCGACATTGAAGAGCTTCAGCTCGCGGACGCGGGCCTGCGCCCGCCGCAGCATCGGCTCGGAGATATCGACGCCGCAGATCCTCGTGGTCCGGGCGTAGTCCGACAAAGACAGACCGGTGCCGACGCCGACGTCGAGAATGCGGCCGCCGATGCGATCGGCTTCCGCGATGGTCGATTGGCGGCCCTGATCGAAGACCTTGCCGAACACCAGATCGTAGATCGGCGCCCAGCGCTCATAGGCCTTTTCGACCCCCGCGCGGTCGATGTCCCCCATGCCCCTGCCCTGAATGATGGATGCTGATCAGCCGCGGACCGGCTCGGCCACGCGCTGCGGCCTGATCGCGTTGCCGCCCAAGCTGCTGCTTTCCGCAACAGCGCTCTGGATGAAGCCGCCACCGAGCACGCGGGCGCGGCCGGACGCGGCATCGTAGAACACGCAGGCCTGGCCCGGCGAGACGCCCTCTTCGCCGGCGACGAGCTCGACCTCGTAACGGCCGTCCGCACCGCGCAGCCAGGCCGGCTGCGGCGGCCGCGTCGAGCGCACCCGCACGAACAATTCGAGGCCCTCGCGCGCGGCCGCGTCGAGCGCGCCATCACCGATCCAGTTGACCTCGCGGAGCGTGATGCGATGCGTGCGCAGCGCCTCGCGCGGGCCGACCACGACGCGGCGGGTGGCGACGTCCAGCTTGACGACGTAGAGCGGCGCGCCGGCAGCGATGCCGAGGCCCTTGCGCTGGCCGATCGTGTAGTTGGCGATGCCGTGATGCGCGCCGAGCACGCAGCCGCTGAGATCGACGATCTCGCCCGGCTCCATCGCGTTCGGGCGCAGCTTGCCGATGATGTCGGTGTAGCGGCCGGTCGGCACGAAGCAAATGTCCTGGCTGTCATGCTTGTCGGCGACCTCCAGGCCGAAGCGGCGCGCGAGTTCGCGCACCTCGGGCTTGGTCATGTCGCCGAGCGGAAAGCGCAGGTAATCGAGCTGCTCGCGCGTGGTCGCGAACAGGAAGTAGCTCTGGTCGCGATCGCTGTCCGCCGCGCAGATGAGCGCGCGCGATCCGTCCGCCAGCCGCCGCGAGGCGACGTAATGGCCGGTGGCGAGCACGGAGGCGCCGAGCTCGCGCGCGGTCTTCAGGAGATCGCCAAACTTGATCGCGCGGTTGCACTCGATGCACGGCACCGGCGTCTCGCCCGAAGCGTAGCTGGCGGCGAAATTGTCGATCACCGACTCGCGGAAGCGATCTTCGTAGTCCAGCACGTAATGCGGGATGCCGAGGCGCTCGGCAACGTTGCGGGCATCGTGGATGTCCTGGCCGGCGCAGCACGCGCCCTTGCGGTGCGTCGCCGCGCCGTGATCGTAGAGCTGCAGGGTGATGCCGACGACGTCGTAGCCTTCCGACTTCAACAGCGCGGCCGTCACCGAGGAGTCCACGCCGCCGGACATGGCGACGACGACCCTGGTGTCTTCGGGACGGCCTTCGAGATCGAGACTGTTGAGCATGATCCGGTCACTGCGATCGCGGCGTCAGGCAACGGGTTCCCGGCGCGGGAACGCCTCGCATGCGCCGTCTTTGCGGATGGCTTGCTTCGGGCGATCTCCGGACAGGATGTCCTGATCGGAAACAACACGAAAGCATCTGTCTCTAATATAGGCGCACTTCCTGCGAAGCAATTGCGCCGGTCGCAGATGCCGGCGGCAAATCTTGCCGGCCGGGCAGAAATGGCGAGGACGAGGGCTGCGGCCCGCGCCCCGATTGATTCCATAAGAACCTGAATTTGTTGGCGATTTTCTGCAACCCCGGCTTGGCCCGCTCCTTGCTGAACTGCTTGGTCGAGTTCATCGCGAGAGGGTCCAAGGTGTTCAGCGTCACGTCAGACATCCAGGCAGGCACGGTTCTCAAGACCACGGCGCCGAGACAGTCCCGTCAGGACGCTCCGCAGCCGTCCGACAGCTTCTCGGCGCTGGTCGACGCCGCGACTCCGGATCCGTCGACAGCGTCGCCGCCCACCTCGGCGTCGCCGTCGCCGCGCGCCGCCAGCGCTTCCACCCCGAGCCGCGAGCCGGCGCGGGCCGGCGACGCCGATCGCACCACCCAGGCCAGGTCGCAGGACAAGCCGGCGGACAAGGCCGACGGCAGCACCGCGCGCGCCGACGACAGCGGTTCGGATACCCCGGCCGACGCGACCGCCGGCACGTCGACCAAAACCGATGCGGCTGGGACCGCCGACGACAAGACCAGCGACGGCAAGACGGGCGACAAGAAGGACGGCGATCAGGCCGGCACGGATGCGAGCGCCGCGACGACCGCTGTAGCCGGGCCGACCGTGGCCGTGCCGACGCCGGTCGCCGTCGCCATCCAGCCGGAGATCACCCTCGCCAACCCCGCCAGCGGCGATGGCACGGCGGACGGCGACGGCAAAACCAATGCGCCCGGTGCGGCCGCTCCCGTCGGAGTGCCCGGTGTTGGCCCGCAGGGCTCGGTCGATGCCGCGGCAGGCCTGCTGGCGGCCGCAGCCAAATCCTCCGCGGCGGCCAAGGATGCCGACGGAGCCGGATCCACCGCGACGACGCCCGAGACGGCAGCGGCGGCCTCCGGCGACGCTGCCGCATCTGCCGAACAGAGCTTCGCCGCCGCGCTCGATGCGGCCGTTCCCGGCAGCACCAAGACGACGGGCAAGCCGGGCACCCAGACCAAGACGGGGCTCGCCGACGGCGCAGCCGGCAAGGTCACCGAAACTGGCAATGGCAACGTCCAGTCCACTCAGCAGCCGGGCCATGGCGCGCTCGCGCAACAGCCCGCTGTTGCAGCCAAGCCGGACTCCGTCGAGGCCGGCGATGGGAAGGCGAATGGCAACGTGCAGGCACCGGCCTCACATGATCGCAACACCGCGCCGACGACCAGCCAGACCAACGGGCCGGCGCCGGATCCGAGCGCACAGGCCACGGCCGCGTTGCAGCCCCAGCTGTCGACGCCGGCCGCATCGACCAGCCAGATCACCTCGGCCAACCTGACCGCGACAGCCGCCACGGCGGCCGCTGTGCCGCTTCATGGGCTTGCCGTCGAGATCGCAGCCTCCGCGCTCAACGGCAAGAGCCGCTTCGAGATCCGACTGGATCCGGCCGAGCTCGGCCGCATCGACGTCCGCATCGACGTCGACCGCAATGGCCAGGTGACCTCGCATCTGCGGGTCGAGAAGCCGGAGACGCTGGCGATGCTGCAGCAGACGGCGCCGCAGCTCCAGCAGGCGCTGCAGGACGCCGGCCTCAAGAGCAACAACAGCGGATTGCAGTTCTCGCTGCGCGACCAGAACTCGTCCGGCCAGAATGGCGGCGATTATCAACAGAATGGCAACGCACAACGCCTGATCGTGACCGAGGACGAAAACGTCCCGGTCCAGCTCGCCGGACGGTCCTATGGACGGATGTTCGGCGCGCAAGGCGGCGTGGATATCAGGGTTTAACAGGAGGCTTCCATGGCAATCGGCGACGCGATCACGGCACCCCCGCCGGTCTCGGGCACGACCAACACCAATTCGTCAACCGGCAACAGCAGCCTCGGCTCGAGCGCAGGCTCGACCATTGCCGGCAATTTCCAGACCTTCCTGACGCTGCTGACGACGCAGTTGCAGAACCAGAATCCGTTGGATCCGCTGGACACCAACCAGTTCACCCAGCAGCTCGTGCAGTTCGCCGGCGTCGAGCAGCAGCTCAAGACCAACGACCAGCTCGCATCGCTGCTCACGATGCAGCAGACGACGCAGGCGACCCAGGCGCTCGCCTTCGTCGGCAAGACAGCGGTGGTGAACGGCTCGACGACGACCATGACCAACGGGCAAGCGAGCTGGGATCTCAGCATTCCGAAGGACAGCAACCTGACGGTGAGCATCACCAACAGCGTCGGCCAGACCGTCTTCAGCGGCAAATATTCGGCGAGCGCCGGCGACAACCAGACCTATAATTGGAACGGCCAGGGCAATGACGGCACCCAATGGCCGGACGGGCAATACAAGATCACGGTGGTCGGCACCGATGCAACGAACGGTTCGCCGGTGGCCATCTCGACCCAGGTCAAGGGCACCGTATCCTCGGTCGACCTGACCCAGCAGCCGCCGCTGCTGTCGATCGGCGGCCAGACCTATACGGTGAACCAGATCCAGCGGATCGTGAGCTAGCTCCCGCCCCGTCTGAACCGATCCCGGCTGAGCTCGAACAAGCTCAGCCGCCGCGGCGACATGTCAGCGTAAGCGCCGGAAATTCTTAACCAATCATTTACCACGATTCCGCTCCCGGGGCGCAGCGCCACCGGAAGTGGCGGCGTTCGCGCATAGCGCCGGATTCGCGCCCTTCGCTTAGGCAAATTTTAAGCGAGGCGGCGTAGGGTCTTACCGTGAGTTCAGTGGTTAAGAGTTTGTGAGTACGCCATGACAGAACCCCATCGCCCGAGGGTGAAATACGTCATCGGGCCTGACGGCAGCCCGCTCACCATCGCGGATTTGCCTGCGCCAGGCACCAAGAGGTGGGTCATTCGCCGGAAGGCTGAAGTCGTTGCCGCCGTTCGCGGCGGCTTGCTGTCCCTCGAGGAAGCGTGCAGCCGCTACACCCTGACCGTCGACGAATTCCTGTCGTGGCAGTTCTCGATCGACCAGCATGGTCTCGCCGGCCTGCGCACCACTCGAATTCAGCAATATCGCCAATAAGACGTTACCGACGCGACGGGATTTCTTCGAAAATCGGCTTGGCCCCGCCAAGCCGATTTTTTGCATGTCTACACTTTGTTAGGACCCTTTAACCATCGTTAACCATATCGAAACCTTCCCATAGGCAATAATTGCCCAGCGGTTCGATCCAACCTCCGCGCCCCCTCTGCGACTGGCGGACGCGTCGGCTGACATCGGATCGCCACCTGGAATGCGGGTGCTGGTGAAGGTTAAGGATTGAATTTCGCGATCTATGCAACCGGCCGTAAAGGCCCGCGAAGCTCACATCACCTTTCAGCGGCCACCCGTCGAATGCCGAACTATGGGGCAGTTGCTTGCAAGGTCTCTTGGACTTCCTGAAGGGTTTGGGCGCCGCGCGGCTCACCGCCATGATCGCGGTAACCGCTGCTTTGATCGGCTTCTTCGGCTTCGTCATCATGCGCGTGACCGCGCCGCAGATGACCACCCTCTTCACCGACCTGACGATGGAGGACTCCTCCAGCATCATCAAGGATCTGGAGCGGCAGGGCATTCCCTTCGAGATGCGCAATGAAGGCAGCGTCATCCTGGTGCCCAAGGACAAGGTGACCCGGCTGCGCATGAAGCTCGCCGAGGGCGGCCTGCCCAAGGGCGGCGGCGTCGGCTACGAGATCTTCGACAAGTCGGACGCGCTGGGCACCACGAGCTTCGTCCAGAACATCAACCATCTCCGCGCGCTCGAAGGCGAGCTCGCCCGCACCATCCGCGCCATCGACCGTGTCCAGGCCGCGCGCGTCCATCTCGTCCTGCCCGAGCGGCCGCTGTTCTCGCGCGAGACCCCGGAGCCGTCCGCCTCGATCGTCGTGCGCGTGCGCGGCACCCTCGAGCCGGCGCAGATCCGCGCCATCCGCCACCTCGTCGCCTCCGCCGTCAACGGCCTGAAGCCGCAGCGGGTGTCGATCGTCGACGAGGCCGGACAGTTGCTCGCCGACGGCACCCAGACCGACATCGACCAGCAGGTCGGCGACGAGCGTCGCAACGCCTTCGAGAAGCGGATGCGCAAGCAGGTCGAGGACATCGTCTCCTCGGTGGTCGGAGCGGGCCGCGCCCGCGTCCAGCTTTCCGCCGATTTCGACTACAACCGCATCACCCAGACCTCCGACCGCTACGATCCGGAAGGCCGCGTGCTGCGCTCGAGTCAGACACGCGAAGAGCAGTCGGCGACCAACGAGAACAACGGCCAGGTCACGGTCAACAACGAGCTGCCGGGCAACCAGCAGAACCAGCCGCCGCAGCAGCCGCGGGACCAGAGCAAGAAGACCGAAGAGACCAACAATTACGAGATCTCCCGCACCACCAAGACCGAGGTCACCGAGGCCGGACGGGTCAACCGCATCTCGGTCGCGGTTCTGGTCGACGGCGCCTATTCCAAGAACGAGAAGGGCGAGCTGGTCTATCAGGAGCGCAGCAAGGACGAGCTCGACCGCATCGCCGCCCTGGTCCGCTCCGCCATCGGCTTCGACCAGAAGCGTGGCGACCAGGTCGAGGTGGTCAACCTGAAATTCGCCGACGCTCCCGCGGTGCCGCAGATCAACGAGCCCACCGGCTTCCTCGGGATGCTCCACTTCACCAAGGATGACGTCATGTACGTCATCGAGCTCGCGGTGATGATGCTGCTCGGCATCGTGGTCGTGTTCATGGTGGTGCGGCCGCTGGTGAAGAAGATCATCGCCACCGAAGAGATCGCCGTCCCGGGCGGCGGCCTGCCGGCGCTCACCGACGAAACCATCCAGGCAGCCGCTCACGCCCAGCAGACCGCCAACATGATCGACGTCGCCCAGGTCCAGGGCCAGGTCCACGCTCAGTCCGTCCACCGGGTGGGCGAGCTGGCCGACCGCAACCCGGGCGAAGCCGCCGCCATCATCCGCCAGTGGCTCGCCGAGCCGCAGAGCTGACCCGATCGACGTGAACCGCCTGAACTGAAAAGAACGTAGACGCCATGTCGCTGCCGCAGACCCAGAACGCCAACGCCAACAACAACGACATTTCTACGGTCATCGCGACCTTGGCGAGCCGCCAGGCGCAGCGCGAGAAGACCGAGCCCTTGAGCGGCCCGCGCCGCGCCGCGGTGATGATGCTCGCCCTCGGCGAGCAGTACGGCGGCAAGATCTGGCAGCAGCTCGATGACGACGAGGTGCGTGAACTGTCGCTGGCGATGTCGACGCTGGGAACCATCGAAGCCGACGTGGTCGAGGACCTGATGCTCGAATTCGTCTCGCGCATGTCGGCCTCCGGCGCGCTGATGGGCAATTTCGACGCCACCGAGCGCCTGCTGCAGCAATACCTGCCGCCGGAACGCGTCAACGGCATCATGGACGAGATCCGCGGCCCCGCCGGCCGCAACATGTGGGAGAAGCTCTCCAACGTCCAGGAAGAGGTACTCGCCAACTACCTCAAGAACGAATATCCGCAGACCATCGCGGTCGTGCTGTCCAAGCTGAAGCCGGAGCATGCCGCCCGCGTGCTCGCGATCCTGCCCGAGGACATGGCGCTCGACGTCATCGGCCGCATGCTGCGCATGGAAGCGGTGCAGAAGGAGGTCATCGAGCGCGTCGAGCAGACCCTGCGCGTCGAGTTCATGTCGAACCTGTCGCAGACCCGTCGCCGCGACGCCCACGAGGTGATGGCCGAGATCTTCAACAATTTCGACCGCCAGACCGAGACCCGCTTCATCACGTCGCTCGAAGAAGAGAACCGCGAATCGGCCGAGCGCATCAAGGCGCTGATGTTCACCTTCGACGACCTGATCAAGCTCGATTCCGCCTCGGCGCAGACCCTGCTGCGCAATGTCGACAAGGACAAGCTCGGCGTGGCGCTCAAAAGCGCCAACGAGGAGGTCCGCAACTTCTTCTTCGGCAACATGTCGTCGCGCGCCGCCAAGATGCTGCAGGACGACATGGCCGCGATGGGGCCGGTGCGGCTGCGCGACGTCGACGAGGCGCAGGCCCTGCTCGTCAACCTCGCCAAGGATCTCGCCGCCAAGGGCGAGATCATGCTCAGCAAGAACCGCGCCGACGACGAACTGGTGTATTGATGGCTCAGCCCGCGAAATTCCTGTTCGATACCGACTTCGCCGCGCCGGAGAAGGCGACGCGGGAGCGCGCTGCCGCCACCTCTGCCGAGATCGCACAGAAGGTCGCGGCCGCCGAAGCCGCCGCCTATCGCAACGGCTACGAGGCGGCGCAGCGCGAAGCCAAGGTCGAGGCCGACCGCCGCGTCGCCTCGGCGCTGGAGCAGATCAACATCCAATTGCAGGGCATCTCCGCACGCTTCGAAGGCATCGAGCAGCGGATGGAAACCGAGGCCGTCGATGTCGCGGTCGCCGTCGCCCGCAAGCTATGCGCGGCGCTGGTCGAGGCGGAGCCGCTCGGCGAGATCACCGGACTCGTGCACGACTGCTTCGCGCATCTGGTGGCGACGCCGCACCTCGTGCTGCGCATCAACGACGCGCTGTACGAGCTTGCCCGCGAGAAGATCGAGAAGCTCGCCAAGCAGAGCGGCTTCGAGGGGCGCCTCGTCATCCTCGCCGAGCCGGAGATCGCGACCGGCGACTGCCGTATCGAATGGGCCGATGGCGGGGTCGTGCTGGAGCGCGCTGCGATCGACGCCAAGATCAACGAGCTGGTCGGACGCTACATGGCGTCCAAGAAGAACTAGGCCGCCGTGGTGGCCGAGGGAGTTTAAGTCATGAGCGACAACGAGATCCCGCTTCCCGACCTCAATGCGGCGGACGCGCCTCCGCTGGGCGGCGACGTCGGCTACAATGAAGAAGAGCATGCCGCGCGCATCGCGGCCGACCTCGAGGCGGTGTTCGACGTCCCGGTTCAGGTCTCGGCCGTGCTCGGCCGCTCCAAGATGGATGTCGGCGAGCTGCTGAAGCTCGGGCCCGGCACCGTGCTCGAACTCGACCGCAAGGTCGGCGAAGCCATCGACATCTACGTCAACAACCGGCTCGTGGCACGCGGCGAGGTGGTTCTGGTCGAAGACAAGCTCGGTGTGACGATGACCGAAATCATCAAGTCCGACCGCAACTGACAGACATGACCTGCGTGCCGATCGAGAGCGGCACGGCCGAATAGGAGACCAACATGCGGCTTCTCATCGTCGGAACGCTGAAGGGCCAGCTGACGACGGCCACCAAGATCGCCATGGAAAACGGCGCCACCGTCACCCATGCCGAGGACAACGAGCAGGCGATGCGGGTGCTGCGCGGCGGCAAGGGCGCCGACCTGCTGCTGGTCGACGTCGCGCTCGACATCCGCGACCTGGTGATGCGGCTCGATGCCGAGCACATCCACGTGCCGATCGTCGCCTGCGGCATCACCAGCGATGCCCGCGCCGCGGTCGCCGCCATCCATGCCGGCGCCAAGGAATACATTCCGCTGCCGCCGGATCCTGAGCTGATCGCGGCCGTCCTCGCCGCTGTCGCCAACGATTCGCGCGATCTCGTCTATCGCGACGAGGCGATGGCCAAGGTGATCAAGCTTGCCCAGCAGATCGCCGGCTCCGACGCCTCGGTGATGATCACCGGCGAGTCCGGCACCGGCAAGGAGGTGCTGGCGCGCTACGTCCACACCCGCTCGGCCCGCGCCAAGCGTCCTTTCATCTCGATCAACTGCGCCGCAATCCCTGAGCACCTGCTGGAGTCCGAGCTGTTCGGCCACGAGAAGGGTGCCTTCACCGGTGCCGTCGCCCGCCGCATCGGCAAGTTCGAGGAGGCCAATGGCGGCACGCTCCTGCTGGACGAAATCTCGGAGATGGACGTGCGGCTGCAGTCGAAGCTGTTGCGCGCGATCCAGGAGCGCGTGATCGACCGCGTCGGCGGCACCCGTCCCGTCCCTGTCGACATCCGCATCATCGCGACCTCCAACCGCAACCTGGCCGACGCCGTGCGCGAGGGCACGTTCCGCGAGGACCTGCTGTTCCGGCTCAACGTCGTCAACCTCAAGATCCCGCCGCTGCGCGAGCGCCCCGCCGACATTCTCGAACTGGCGCAGCATTTCGCGCGCAAATATTCCGAGGCCAATGCCGTTCCGCTGCGGCCGATCTCGGCGGAGGCCAAGCGCATCCTCACCACCAACCGCTGGCCGGGCAACGTGCGCGAGCTGGAGAACACGATGCATCGCGCGGTGCTGATGGCACAGGGCGACGAGATCGGGCCGGATGCCATCCTCACGCCCGACGGCGCCCGCCTCGACATCGGCAAGACCCAACCTGCCGTCGCGCATGCTACGATGGCGGCGGAACAGGTCACGCGCGCCCTGGTCGGCCGCACGGTCGCCGATGTCGAACGTGACCTGATCCTGGAGACCCTGAAGCACTGCCTGGGCAATCGGACACATGCGGCCAATATCTTGGGCATCTCGATCCGCACGTTGCGCAACAAGCTCAACGAATATGCCGACGGCGGCGTGCCGATCCCGCCGCCGGGCTCCGGCGACACGCCGCGCATGCCGAGCCCCGTATAATCTGCCCATCCGGATCGTTCTCGGCGGCGCGCTGGCCCTCGGCGCGCCGCTTGCCGTTTCGCCGGCCGGTGCCGCCACGCGCGGCGTGCTGTCAGGCTGCTGGGAGCAGACGTCGCACGCACCGCTCGTCACCCCATCGTCGGGTCAGGAATGGGGCGTCAGGAGCTGGTGCTTCGCAGGAAAAGGCAAGCTGATCTCGCGAACCATCGCCTGTGGCAGGGAGGGCTGCGACGGCTGGGACAATGAACGCAGCTATCGCTGGCGGCCGCCCACGCTGTCGCTATCCGACGTCGAGACGTCGCCGGATGGCGGACACATCAAAGTGTGGCGCCGCTGCCGCGTGCAGTTTCTGACCGACGATTGGATGCAGCTACAGGACTGTGAACAGTCCGCGGATCCGTGGGTTCGCGAGAATACGCCGGCGCGGCGTCGCCGGGCACAGCCTCACGAATAGTTCGGCGCCTCGGGATTGCGGAAGATGTGAATGGGATCGCCGGGCGTGAACTCGCGCTGCGTCAGGACCGCGTACGCATACAGCGCGAGATAGAGGATGGCGACCGTGCCGATCGCATACAGAGCCCAGGTTCCGATCCGCTTCATGATTTCCGCTGCTGACGCCGACAGCGGCTTTTAAGGCGTCCGCAGGAAAGTTGCCAGCTCGCCCCGGGAGCGTCGGAACGTTACGGCGTCAGCCGCGGATCCGGGACGCTGAAGGCCGCGAGCCGACCGTGACCGTCGTCGCGATCAACCCCGACATAGCTGCCATGCCAATACGCCAGGGCCGCCGACTGCGGCGCCACATCGATATGGACCACTTTGCCGATCACGATGGCATGGGAGTGCCGCTCGATGATCTCCTCGACCTCGCAATCCAGCGTCGCGAGCGCTCCGACGAGGAGCGGCACACCGGTGACCCGTTTGCGCCACTCCGCCCCTGCGAAACGTTCGACGCCGCGCAAGCCACCCTTACCCGCAAACCGTTCGGCCACGCCGATCTGATCCGCCGCCAGCAGATTGGCGCCAAAAACGCCCTCCCGCTGCAGAATTGGCCAGGACGAGGCGTTGCGGTTGAGGCTGACGATGATGGAGGGAGGCTCGACCGCAAGTGACGACAGCGAGCTCACCGTCATGCCGGTGACCTCATCGCCGCGTCCGACCGTGATGACGCTGACGCCTCCGACCAGTTGGCGCATCGCAGAGCGGAAATCCGGCTGGAGCGCCGTGGCATCAGGCATGTGACGGACGATGGAGTTCATTGCGTTGACCTTTCCTACCCCGTCGTGCCCGGTCCAAGCAACTGGCCCAGGATCGAGCCTTCCAGCGCCGCAAGCTCGGCGGAGCCGCGCTGGCGCGAGCGCGGCAGATCGACGCTGATGTCCTCGGCGATCCGGCCGCTCTCGATGACGAGGACGCGATCAGCGAGGGCCACGGCTTCCGCAACGTCATGGGTGACCAGGATTGCGGTGAAGGTTTGATCGGCCCAGACCCGCTCCAGCAGCCGCTGCATCGCGATCCGCGTCAGCGCGTCCAGCGCGCCGAGCGGCTCGTCGAACGCCAGCAGGCGCGGACCGCTGACCAGCGCGCGCGCCAGCGCGACGCGCTGCTTCTGACCGCCGGACAGCACCGCCGGCCATTGGTCGCGCTTGTCGGCGAGACCCACCTCCTCGAGCGCCCGCCGCGCCCGCTCATGCGCACCGGCGGCCTTGCGCTCGCGGCCGAGCCCGACCTCGACATTGGCGAGCACCCGCGCCCATGGCAGCAGCCGCGGCTCCTGGAACATGACGCGGACGTCCTCGGGCCGCGCGGCCGCTTCGCCGAAGCTGATCGTGCCCGACGTCGGCTTGTCGAGGCCGGCAATCAGCCGCAGCAGCGTGCTCTTGCCGCAGCCGCTCTGGCCGACGATGGCGACGAACTGGCCGGCCGCGATCTCCAGGTCGATGCCGCGCAGCACCTCGTTGTCGCCGAACGCCTTGCGGAGATCGCGGATCACGAGCGGCAGGCCGCGTGTCTCGGGTTTGGCCGGACTCACGCTGTGCTTCCTCACGGGGCGGAAAGCCTCAGCATGCCCGATCACATCGGGGCCGTCGATCGCCTCCACACCGGAGACGGGAATTCGGAGCGCTTGCTGCATTTCCAGAACCTCAATGCTTGCTGAAGGCCGGATGCCAGGACAGCGTCAGCCGCTCCAGCACCCGCGAGGCGCTGTCGGCGACCTTGCCCAGCAGGGCGTAGATCAGGATGGAGAGCACGACGACATCGATCTGCATGAACTCGCGCGCCTGCATCGCCATGTAGCCGAGGCCCGAGGACGCCGCGATCGTCTCGGCGACGATCAGGGTGAGCCACATGATGCCGAGCGCGAAGCGCAGGCCGACGAAGATCGACGGCAGTGCGCCGGGGAAGATCACCCGGCGAAACAGCTCGCGGTCGGACATGCCGTAGACGCGGCCCATTTCAATGAGTTGCGGATCGACCGTGCGAATCCCGTGCAGCGTATTCAGGTAGACCGGAAAGAACACGCCGAGCGCCACCAGAAACAGCTTGGCGCTCTCGTCGATGCCGAACCACAGGATGACCAGCGGGATCAGCGCCAGATGCGGCACGTTGCGGATCATCTGCAGAGTGGTGTCGGTCAGCTTCGCCGACAGTTGCGACAGGCCGTTGGCCAGACCGAAGGCGAAGCCGATGCCGCCGCCGATCAAAAAGCCGATCGAGGCGCGCCAGAAGCTGACCCAGATGTTGCGGCCGAGCTCGCCCGACCACAGCAGCTTCCAGCCGGCGCGCGCCACGTCGCTCGGCGCCGGCAGCACGCGTGGCGAGACCAGGCCGGCGGCCGAGGCCGCCTGCCAGATCAGGATGATCGCGAGCGGCACCAGCCAGGGGATCAGCCCATCCGCGCGCGGCACCGCCAGCCTGCGGACCTTGGGAACACTTTCGATCAGACTCATGATTGCGAGGCCCTCTGCAACGGACGGTGCTCGTTGGCGATGGTCTCGCCGAACGGGCCGGTATTGGTGCGGAGCCTGGTGACGTTGCCGGTCCGCTCCGACACATTCAAGCCAAGCTTGGGAAACACCAGCTCGGCGAAGCGGTAGGCTTCCTCGAGATGCGGATAGCCCGAGAGGATGAAGGTATCGATGCCGAGATCCTGGTACTCGCGGATGCGCGCCGCCACCGTGTCGGGATCGCCGACCAGCGCCGTGCCGGCGCCGCCGCGGACCAGGCCGACGCCGGCCCACAGGTTCGGGCTGATCTCGAGCTTGTCGCGTCGGCCGCCGTGAAGCTGCGACATCCGCTGCTGCCCGACCGAATCCATGCGGGCAAAAATCTTCTGCGCCGAGGCGATGGTGTCGTCGGTGACGTGCTTGATCAGGTCGTCGGCGGCCGCCCACGCCTCGTCATTGGTCTCGCGCACGATCACATGCAAGCGGATACCGAACGACAGCTTGCGGCCGCGACTGTCGGCGACGGCCTTCACCTTGGCGATCTTGGCCGCGACATCGGCCGGCGGCTCGCCCCAGGTGAGATACTTCTCGACGGTGTCTACCGCGACGTCGATGCCGGCATCCGACGAGCCGCCGAAGAACAGCGGCGGCCGCGGCGACTGCACCGGCGGGAACAGCAGCCGGCCGTCCTCGACCGTGATATGCTTGCCGCTGAAGTTGACCGCCTCGCCTTCGAGCAGCGCGTTGTAGACGGTCAGGAATTCGCGCGTGACCTCGTAGCGCTCCTCATGCGACAGGAAGATGCCGTCGCCCTTGTTTTCGACCGGATCGCCGCCGGTGACGACGTTGACCAGCAGCCGGCCGTTGCTGACGCGGTCGAGCGTCGCGGTCATGCGCGCGGCCACCGCCGGCGATTGCAGGCCGGGTCGCACCGCGACGAGATAGCGCAGCCGCTCGGTGAACGGCGCCACCGCCGAGGCCACGATCCAGGAATCCTCGCAGCTCCGTCCTGTCGGGATCAGCACGCCGTAATAGCCGAGCTGATCGGCGGCCTGCGCGACCTGGCGCAGATAGTTGAAGTTGACCTCGCGGCCGCCCTGCGAGGTGCCGAGATAGCGGCCGTCGCCATGGGTCGGCAGGAACCACAGCACGTTGGGCTTCGAAGCGTTACTCATGTCAGTCTCTTTCGGATTGGGATGGCGATCAGGCGTCAGGTTGACGGCGTCCACTTCCAGACGATGTCGCTGACGTTGACCTGTTTCGGAATGAGGCCGACGCGGGCGAACCGATCCGCCACCGCCTGCTGGCTCCTGATGATGTCGTCGTCGAGCGGCACGACGCTGTAGACCGAACGGTCGACGAAGCGCCTGACCGCCGCGATGTCGACGCCGGTCGCCTCGGCCTGCGCCTTGGCCACCTCGTCGTGATGGCTGTTGGCCCAGATGCCCTCGGCGGCGAACGCAGCGTTCAGCCTGGCGACGATGGCGGGATACTTCTCAACGAAGTCGGAGCCCACGATGTAGAACGAGTTCGGCTTATGCACGTCCTTGTCCCACGCGATCACCCGTGCATTCTCCTTCAGCTCGGCGAGCGCGAGGTACGGGTCCCAGATCGACCACGCGTCCACCGAGCCCTTGACGAAGGCCGCGGTGGCATCGGCCGGCGCGAGCGGCGCCGGCGTGATGTCGCTCCACGACAGGCCCGCCTTCTCGAGTGCTGCGACCAGCAGATTGTGCGCGCTCGAGCCCTTGCCGAAGGCTACGCGCTTGCCCTTGAGATCGGCAAGCGTTCTGATCGGCGAATCCTTCTGCACCACGATCGCCTGGCTGCTGCCGTTCTGCTTGACGGCGGCGGCGTAGCGGATCTTGGCGCCCGCGGCCTGCGCGAAGATCGGCGGCGCGTCGCCGACATAGCCGAAATCGACGCTGCCGACATTGATGGCCTCAAGCAGCGGCGGACCGAACTGGAAATCGACCCAGACGATCTCGATGCCGAGAGGCTTGAACGTCTCCTCGATGGTGCGGCGCGCCTTCACGGCGGGGAAGAAGCCGCCCTTCTGGGTGCCGATGCGGATCTCCTTCGGCCTGTCCTCGGCGCGCAGCGGCGCCGCGCAGCTCATCACCGCAGCTGATGCCAATGACAGTTTGAGAAAATCGCGACGCTTCATTGCCCTCTCCGACCCTTGCGCATCCGCATTGATGCGATGCAAGGGATGATGGTGGCGGGCGAAACGCGTGTCGAGCACCCCGGAAAAATAGCGATGCCGGTCCTGTTTCGTCACACGGCGAAGGGATGTTCGTATCGAGACGCCCGTGCAAAGCAGCGAGAATTTCTCACGATCGACAACGCGATCACGGGTCTTCACAGACCATCAACCACGATCGCACCGGCATGCTCGCCGATCCGCGACCAATTGTCCCCGCGGTCCGCCGCTTGATCCAGGTCAAGCCTTTGGCAAGGCTTCCTTGCTTAACGTTGGAACAGGCGCGGCCCGGATGCCGCAACCCCTCCTGAACCTCCCCCTAGCCGAGAATTCTCTCATGTCGCTCGTTGGCGGCGATGCGAACGCGCGTGCGCGTCGCAGACGCATGGAAATTTTTGCCTTCCTGTTTCTCACTGCCGTGCTGATGCCTGCGCTCGCGGTCGCCACTGTCGGCTCCTACGGACTCACGGTGTGGGTCTACCAGATGATGGCCGGACCGCCCGGGCCGCCCGCGGCGCACTGATCGGAAGGACCCCGCCGTGCTCTCACACCGCACCTCCCTCGACCGGCGCGCGCTGATCACCGGCCGCGTCCTCACCGCCGATCCCGTCGTCGCACCAGCCAAGGGCGAGATCGCCTCGATCATCGTGCAGACTCGGCCCGAGCAGCTCGACCGCGTCGCAGCCGACATCCTCGCGCTGTCCGGCTGCGAGATCCACGGCCGCGACATCAGAGGCAAGCTGATCGTCGTCGTCGATGCGCCCGATGCCGGCGCGCTCGGCGCCACCATGAACCGGATCGGACTGCTGCCGCACGTGCACTCCGCCTGCCTCGTCTTCCACGCCATCGACGCCGGCTAATCACACGAGACTCCAATGACCGACATGAAGATCGATCGCCGCCAGATGCTGAAGCTGGAAGCCGCCGCGATTGCCGCGGCCGCCGCCGGCATGCCGAGCGCCTCGCTCGCGGCGAACCTCGTCACCGAGCGCGAGCAGAGCGAGCTGAAATGGGACAAGGCCGCCTGCCGCTTCTGCGGCACCGGCTGCAGCGTGATGGTCGCGACCAAGGACAACCGCGTCGTCGCCACCCATGGCGACATCAAGGCCGAGGTGAATCGCGGCCTGAACTGCGTCAAGGGCTATTTCCTGTCCAAGATCATGTACGGCCATGATCGCCTGACGCACCCGATGCTGCGCAAGACCAACGGCAAGTACGACAAGAACGGCGAGTTCACGCCGGTCACGTGGGACGAAGCCTTCGACATCATGGCGCAGAAGTACAAGGAGGCGCTGAAGAAGCGCGGGCCCTCCGGCGTCGGCATGTTCGGCTCGGGCCAGTGGACGATCTGGGAAGGCTATGCGGCCTCCAAGCTGTTCAAGGCCGGCTTCCGCTCCAACAACATCGATCCCAATGCGCGGCACTGCATGGCGTCGGCCGTGGCCGGCATGATGCGCACCTTCGGCATCGACGAGCCGCCCGGCTGCTACGATGACATCGAGGCCACGGACGCGTTCGTGCTGTGGGGCTCCAACATGGCGGAGATGCATCCAATCCTGTGGACCCGCGTGACCGATCGGAGACTGTCGACGCCGCATGTCAAGGTCGCCGTGCTCTCGACCTTCGAGCACCGCTCGTTCGACCTCGCCGATATCGGCATGGTGTTCAAGCCGCAGACCGACCTCTACATCCTCAACGCCATCGCCAACCACATCATCACGACAGGCCGCGTCAACAAGGACTTCGTCCAGGCGCACACGGTGTTCAAGAAGGGCCAGACCGACATCGGCTATGGCCTGCGGCCGGAGCATCCGCTGCAGAAGAAGGCCAAGGGCGCCGCCAACCCGAACGACGCCACCGACATCTCGTTCGACGAGTATGCGAAGTTCGTCTCGGACTACACGCTGGAGAAGGCCGCCGAGATGTCCGGCGTGCCGCTGAACCGGCTCGAGGCGCTGGCCGAGCTCTATGCCGATCCGAAGACCAAGGTGGTCTCGTTCTGGACCATGGGCTTCAACCAGCACACCCGCGGCGTCTGGTGCAACAACCTCGTCTACAACATCCATCTTCTGACCGGGAAAATCGCCGAGGCCGGCAACAGCCCGTTCTCTCTGACCGGGCAGCCCTCGGCCTGCGGCACCGCGCGCGAGGTCGGCACCTTCTCGCACCGTTTGCCCGCCGACATGGTGGTCACCAACAAGGAGCACCGCGCCAAGGCCGAGCACATCTGGCAGCTGCCGGAAGGTACGATCCCGGACAAGCCGGGCTATCACGCGGTGCTGCAGAGCCGGATGCTGAAGGACGGCCTGCTCAACGCCTATTGGGTGCAGGTCAACAACAATTTGCAGGCCGGCCCCAACGCGAACGAAGAGACCTATCCGGGCTTCCGCAACCCCGACAATTTCATCGTCGTCTCCGACGCCTATCCGTCGGTGACCGCGCTCGCCGCCGATCTCATTCTGCCGACGGCGATGTGGGTGGAGAAGGAAGGCGCCTATGGCAATGCCGAGCGCCGCACCCAGTTCTGGCACCAGCTCGTCTCGGCGCCGGGCGAGGCGCGCTCCGACCTCTGGCAGCTGATGGAGTTCTCCAAGCGCTTCAAGATCGAAGAGGTCTGGCCCGAGGAGCTGATCGCCAAGAAGCCGGAGGTTCGCGGCAAGACGCTGTTCGACGTGCTCTACAGGAACGGCCAGGTCGACAAATTCCCGGTCGACCAGATCGAGCCGGGCTATGCCAATGACGAATCCAAGGCGTTCGGCTTCTACGTCCACAAGGGCCTGTTCGAGGAATACGCCTCGTTCGGCCGCGGCCACGGCCATGACCTGGCGCCGTTCGAGGCCTATCACAAAGAGCGCGGCCTGCGCTGGCCTGTCGTCGACGGCAAGGAGACGCGCTGGCGTTTCCGCGAGGGCTCCGACCCTTACGTCAAGTCCGGCACCGGCGTGCAGTTCTACGGCTTCCCGGACGGCAAGGCGCGCATCTTCGCCCTGCCCTACGAGCCGCCGGCGGAATCGCCGGACAAGGACTATCCGTTCTGGCTGTCGACCGGACGCGTGGTCGAGCACTGGCATTCCGGCACGATGACGCGCCGCGTGCCCGAGCTCTACAAGGCGTTCCCCGAAGCCGTCTGCTTCATGCATCCGGACGATGCCGAGGCCGCGAACTTGAGGCGCGGCGACGAGGTCAAGGTCGCCTCGCGGCGCGGCTTCATCCGCGCCCGCGTCGAGACCCGCGGCCGCGACAAGCCGCCCCGCGGGCTCGTCTTCGTGCCGTGGTTCGACGAGTCCAAGCTGATCAACAAGGTGACGCTCGACGCCACCGACCCGATCTCGCTGCAGACCGATTACAAGAAATGCGCCGTGCGCATCGAGCGGGTGTGACGATCATGATCAAGAGACTTGCCATGATGCTGCTCGCGGCCAGCCTTGCGGCCGGCTCGAGCGCCCTGCTCGCCCAGAGCGTCTCCTCGTCGCTGCGCGGCCCCACGCCGCTCAATGACGAAGGCCCGGCGCCGCCGATGCAGCCGACGAAGAACACCGCCGAGAAAGAGGTGCGCAACTATCCGGAGCAGCCGCCGGTGATCCCGCATTCGATCGACGGCTATCAGGTCGACATGCAGGGCAACAAATGCCTGTCCTGCCATGCCCGTGCTCGCATCGCGGAGTCGAAGGCGCCGATGCTGTCGATCACCCACTTCATGGACCGCGACGGCCAGTTCCTGGCGTCGGTGTCGCCGCGCCGCTACTTCTGCACCCAGTGCCACGTGCCGCAGAGTGTCGCCAATCCGCCTGTCAGCAACGACTTCGTCGACATCGACACGCTGCTGGCGCACGACAAGCCGGGTGGCAAGCGATGAGCAGCGCCGACATCCCGGAGGGCGCCAAGGCACCCGTCCCCGAGCAGCAGCTCGGCCTTGCCGGCCGCGCCTGGCAGTTCATTCTCGACCTCATCGACGTGCTGCTGAAGCCGAGCTCCGTGTTCGGGCTCGGCGTGCTGGTGCTCGCCGGCTTCCTCGCCGGCGTGATCTTCTGGGGCGGCTTCAACACCGCGCTGGAGATCACCAACACCGAGAAGTTCTGCACCGGCTGTCACGAGATGAAAGACAACGTGTTCGCCGAGCTGAAGTCGACCGTTCACTTCTCCAACCGCTCCGGCGTGCGCGCCAGTTGCCCGGACTGCCACGTGCCGCACAACTGGACCGACAAGATCGCGCGCAAGATGCAGGCCTCCAAGGAGGTCTGGGGCCATCTGTTCGGCTCGATCAACACCCGCGAGAAGTTCACCGACCGCAGACTGGAGCTCGCCTTGCATGAGTGGGCGCGGTTCAAGGCGAACGACTCGCTCGAATGCCGCAACTGCCACAGCTCCCAGTCGATGGACATCACCAAGCAGTCGCCGCGCGCCGTCGAAGCGCATCAACGCTTCCTGTTCACCGGCGAAAAGACCTGCATCGACTGCCACAAGGGCATCGCGCACCACCTGCCGGACATGCGGGGCGTGCCGGGCTGGCAGTAGTCGACTTCTCTGAATGGCCGAGCCGTCGCCGCGCGCGCAGTCGGCTCCCCTCCCCCTTGTGGGGAGGGGTTGGGGAGGGGGCCCACACGGGCGGCGTCGCCCGGAGCCCCCCCTCCCCAACCCTCCCCCACAAGGGGGGAGGGAGCACACCGCACGCGCCGCACGCTTTCGGCCTCCATTCTCTGAAGCGAGGCACCCCTGCCTTAGCTAGCGCTTGATCTCCCCGCATCAGCCCTTAGGTTCACGGAATGTCCCCGAGTCGCCGCGCGGCTCCATCCCTGTGAGCCATGACCACCTTCTCCCCGCATCAGGATTCCGCGCTGAAGGCCGTCGGCGATTGGCTGAAGGCCAAGCCCGGCCAGAGCGGCACGCCACAAGTGTTCCGGCTGTTCGGCTATGCCGGAACCGGCAAGACCACGCTGGCCCGCCACATCGCCGAAGGCGTCGACGGCGAGGTCAAGTTCGCGGCCTTCACCGGCAAGGCGGCGCTGGTGATGCGCAGCAAGGGCTGCGACAACGCCTCCACCATCCATTCGCTGATCTATCGCGCGCAAGAAACCGGCGAGGAGCAGCCGAACTTCGAATTGTGGGACGACGCGCCGGCCTCCAAGGCCAAGCTGATCATCATCGACGAATGCTCGATGGTCGACGCCGATCTCGGCCGCGACCTGCTGTCCTTCGACTGCCCGCTGCTGGTGCTCGGCGATCCCGCGCAGCTGCCGCCGGTCAAGGGGGGCGGCTTCTTCACCGACAGCGAGCCGGACGTGATGCTGACCGAGGTGCATCGCCAGGCCAAGGACGATCCGATCGTGCGGATGTCGATGGACGTGCGCGAGGGCAACACGCTCGACGTCGGCCGCTACGGCGAGAGCGAGGTGGTCGAGCGCCGCGAGCTCGATCCGTCCCGCGTCATGGAGGCCGACCAGGTGCTGGTCGGCCGCAACGCCACCCGACGCGCCTACAACAACCGCTTCCGGCAGCGCCTCGACATCGAGGACGCGCTCCCTGTCGCCGGCGACAAGCTGGTCTGCCTGCGCAACAACCGCAAGAAGGGCCTGTTCAATGGCGGGCTGTGGCGGGTGAAGTCGCGCGCGACCTCGAAGTCCAAGATCGTCACCATGCGGGTCGCGCCCGACGAGGATCTCGGACGCAAGGTCACGAAAGTCTCGGTGCGCGGCGAATGCTTCGCCGGCGGCATCGAGGACATCCCGTGGGAGCAGCGCAAGCCCTATGACGAGTTCGACTACGGCTACGTGCTGACCGTGCACAAGTCGCAGGGCTCGCAATGGGACGACGTCGTGCTGTTCGACGAGAGCTTTGCCTTCCAGGAAAGCCGCGCCCGCTGGCTCTACACCGGCATCACCCGCGCCGCGAAGCGGCTGTCGATCGTGGTGTAACGCCGGCTTTACCGCGCGAGACGATTTTGCTCGCCTCGCTGGTACCCACCTGCGGCAGGTTGATCCACGTCAACCTGACGCAGGGTCCTTGGCGGATAAAGATCGATTCACATCTCTGTTAAACCAGCAGCAGGCGGCGGGATCGTATGGCAAAGTCCAACACCACGAAAGGCAAGACCACGAAAGGCGAGTCGACGAAAGACAAGGCTTCCAACGGTCAGCGCAGCAAGCGCGCGAGCGCCACGGCGCGTGTCGCGCGCCGGCAGTCCGCAGCCAAGCTCGATCCGATCGGTCAGTCGCTTGTGGACGAATCGATGCAGGCCGCGCAGATCACCGAGCTGTCGGCGTTCGAGACCGTGCTCAACGGTCCGCCGGCCCTCGACCCCAACTCCGCGCCGGTCAGGGCGATGCTGGACGGCGCCGCGCCGGACGATGCCAGGCTGATGAAGGCGCTGATCGAGGGCAAGGCCAAGCCCGACAAGCGCCACACCTCCGACGAGCTCGCCGACAATTGGCGCCAGGGCGGCTACCCCTACAAATTCCGCATGTACCGCAAGGACTATGAGGAGCAGAAATTCATCCTGCAGACCGAGCTGTTGAAGCTGCAGAACTGGATGAAGGATGCGCGCCAGCGCCTGGTGCTGCTGTTCGAAGGCCGCGACGCCGCCGGCAAGGGCGGCACCATCAAGCGCTTCATGGAGCATCTCAATCCGCGCGGCGCCCGCGTGGTGGCGCTGGACAAGCCGAGCGACGTCGAGCGCGGCCAGTGGTACTTCCAGCGCTATGTCGAGCATCTGCCGACCGCGGGCGAAATCGTGCTGTTCGACCGCTCCTGGTACAACCGCTCCGGCGTCGAGCGCGTGATGGGCTTCTGCTCTCAGGTCGAGTACGACGAGTTCCTGCGCCAGGTGCCGGAGTTCGAGCGCAACCTCGTGCGCAGCGGCATCCACCTCATCAAGTTCTGGTTCTCGGTCAGCCGCGACGAGCAGCGCCGCCGCTTCAAGGAGCGCGAGGCGCATCCGCTGAAGCAGTGGAAGCTGTCGCCGATCGACACCGCGTCGCTCGACAAATGGGACGACTACACCCGCGCGAAGGAGGCGATGTTCTTCTCCACCGACACCGCCGACTGCCCGTGGACCGTGATCAAGTCAGACGACAAGAAGCGTGCGCGGCTGAACGCGATGCGCTGCGTGCTGCATTCGCTGCCCTATGCCGGCAAGGACGTCTCGCGCATCGGCCAGGTCGACGACCTCATCGTCGGCCGCGCCAGCGTGATCCACGAGCGCGAGGAGCACGCGAGCTGAGCCACCCCGCTCAGCGCCGATGACGCCGGTGCGGCCTCGCCATATCGGCCGGCCGCATCGCTGCATTGGCATTCGGAAGGCCCGGCGCGCCGCGACGGGCCAACTCCGCCTGTGCCGCCGGCGTCAGCGTGCCGCCATTGAGCACGTCGCGTTCGGGATGCATGGCCTCATAGGCCGCCGGCTCGGAGAATTGCGCCGATGCCGCGGTCACCGCCAGCGTCGACATCAGCAGAGCTGCCGCCAGGCTCCTGAATATGATCATGATCGGTCTTCCCTCTGTGGTGCATCAATTCACGCTTGCGATCATGTAGGCGGGCGAAGGCTGCCCCCCTATCACGACTGCGCGAGCCGGTAACCCTTCGTGAGCGCGCTCATGTCTCAGAGCTGGCGAAGGGATCATTCGTGCCGACGGTCCGACGCGTCACCGCCGCAGCGGCAGCCGATCATACGGGCTGAGACGGGCCCGCGGCGGAAACACGAGCACCGCGCCGGAGGCGCGCTCCATGCCCATTTTCCCCGCCGGCGTCAGCGCGCCGCCGTTGAGCACGTCGCGATCAGGATACATCGCCTGAAACGCCCCGGGCTCCTGCTCGCCGAAAAACCAGCCCTGCGCCGATGCTGGCGCAACAGTGGCCATCGACAGCAGCAAGGCTGCCGCCTTTGATTTCCAGGATGTCATGATTGTTCTCCAGGTTCTCAGGATGCGGAGATCACGCACGCGATTGATGACCTGGTCAGAGCCGTCATCAGTGAGGCGCGACCGCCTCTGTATTGACCGCGGCGGAAACGAAATATTCGCGGCGTTGTCGCCTTGCCGGGATCACGACCGCGAGACCTGAACCACACCATCATTCGAGGATCGACGAAGCGTGACGTCATCGTGAGTTCGTGAACGAGATGGCGCGCATCCGATGACCTCACCCCGTCGTTGCGAATTTGATGGCTGCCGACGATGCAGGATCGGTTACCGCGCCCAGCACCGCCCTGCAGCCCGTCGGGCAAATCGGCCGGCGACGACAAAAAGCTGTCAAGGTATTCTGAAAAACATAAATCATTTCGCGCTCTGCCCAAATCAGGCTTATGATGCCTGCGTTTCGTTGCACGGCAGGGGACGTATCGCGATCGTCACGGACGTTGGCAGCGGAATGCGATGGACGCGACATGTTGCAGCGGGTCCTGGACCTGCCGACGAACGGCATGGCACGGACGGCGAAAGCGTGTGGTCCTGGCCTCCCGACGCTGAGGCCAAGCTGGCGGTGATGATCCGCCGGCGACGGGGGCAAGACAGCCGGTCCCCGGGGAGAGCACGTATAAGCGTTAAAACCGTCGCGCAGGGAGGGCCGGATCTGTCCGGCTGAACCTGTGGTACCTGCCGCCTGCATTTTTTTAAGCAGGCGGGCCACGGGCCTCAGTCGAGGTCCGGCCTTCCCTGCGCCCTCCACTTCGGAGGGCCGATGAACCTGCATCCCTCGGGCAATTCGGGCCGCGAGACCACATCGTCATGCCTGGAACGGTCTCGCCACAACTCCCAGCGTCGTCCCGGCACCCATCGGGCGATTGCGCACGTGCCGCCGCCCCCCGCCTGTTCACGCAGTCGTGTCACGTCCCCCGTAACGCCGGACGGGCACGGACGTATCTTGCAGCAGAGGCCGGGCCGGGCCAGTGTTTCCGGCCGGCGAGACGAGACAAGCCCCCTCACGAGGATTCGAAGATGCGCCTCACCCGCTCCCTTTTCGTCAAGACAGCCGTGCTCGGTGCGATGGCGGCAGGCATCCTGGCCTGGCAGCCGCTGCATGCCGCCGAGCAGGCCGTTGTGATCCCGCCGCCGGCCCAGGACCAGCCGGCCTCCGACGGACTGGAAAACGCTGTGGTCGCCGGCGGCTGCTTCTGGGGCGTCCAGGGCGTCTACCAGCACACCGCCGGCGTGGTCAGCGCGGTCTCCGGCTATGCCGGCGGCACCAAGGCCACGGCCGACTACCGCACGGTGTCGAGCGGCACGACCGGCCACGCGGAATCGGTCCAGATCAAATACGATCCGAAGAAGATCTCCTACGGCAAGATCCTGCAGATCTTCTTTTCGGTCGTGCACGATCCGACCCAGTTGAACCGCCAGGGCCCGGACAGCGGAACCCAATATCGCTCGGCGATCTTCACCACCTCGGAGGCGCAGAAGAAGGTCGCCGAGGCCTATATCGCGCAGCTCGACAAGGCCAAGGTGTTCGGCAAGCCGATCGTCACCAAGATCGGCAAGCTCGAGGCGTTCTATCCGGCCGAGGACTATCACCAGGACTACCTGACGCTGCACCCCAGCCAACCCTATATCGCCTATAACGACCTGCCGAAGATCGACAATCTGAAGAAGATATTTGCCGAGAACTACATCGACAAGCCGACGCTGGTCCGGGACGCCAAGGCGACGAACTGAGGCGTCGCGTTCGGCCCGACCAGCGCCATGACAGGGGCGGACCATACGGGTCCGCCTGGAGGACCACAGGATGAGCGACACCAAGACGAACAACAAGGTCGTCAAGAGCGAGGCGGAATGGCGCAAGGAGCTGACGCCGATGCAGTACGCCGTGCTGCGCGAGAAGGCGACCGAGCGCCCCTTCTCGGGCGAGTATGAGCACGAGCACCGCGCCGGGACCTATGTCTGCGCCGGCTGCGGCCAGACCCTGTTCGAGTCCGACGCCAAGTTCGATTCCGGCTGCGGCTGGCCGAGCTTCACCCGGCCGGCAACGGAGAGCCACGTCGACGAGGAGACCGACACGACCCATGGCATGGTTCGCACCGAGGTGCTGTGCTCGAAATGCTCGGGCCATCTCGGCCACGTCTTTCCCGACGGCCCGGGGCCGACCGGCCTGCGCTATTGCATCAACTCGGCGGCGCTGAAGCTGAAACCGCGCTGATGGCACGCCCGGCCCCGGTCCCGTCATCGACGGTACTCGGGGCCGCTGGCTTGCGGCGGGCGAGGCGCGGGCGGTCAAAACCGGCCACAAGGGGTGAGATTTTAGCCGTGCAGATCGGGCTCTCCTGCATTCACAAGTTGCGGATCAATTAAGCTACTGAAAAGACAGCATGTTTCAAGGCGGCCCACAGCGGGCCGGATTTACGATGTGAGCGTGCAGGATTCGCATTTCTGCCAAATCGGCCTATATTAGGGGTCGTAACTGACTATGCAGGGCCGGGCCGCCTGGAGCGGCAAATCCCGCCCTCCACCCCCGCAATCGCTGGCGTCATTGCCAAGCTGAATGTTTTGAAAGCTCGCGTCAGCGCTTCCAGCCGACAAGAAGAGGTCTCAGACCATGCGTCCACTGCGTCCGTTCAACTTCAACACCTCTGCCGAACTGTTTCCCGCCGCCATCCGCAAGAAGAAGCGGGCGGGTTTCGCCTATCGGCGGTTCGGCACCGCGGCCGAAGCCGTGCGGTTCGCCATGGAGGAGTTGCCTGCGGATTCGCTGAATGGCGCCTACCTGCAGGTCGAGGAGGCCCGCTTCGACCAGAACGGCATCCGCACCCTGTATGAGAGCGAGGCGTTTCCGCTGCCGCGCCGGGTGGTCGACAAGGCGCCGGACGCCGATGCGGCCTGACGGCTGCCAGAGCATTCTTCGATACCCTGCCCCGCCTCGTGCGGGGCAGTTTTTTTATGGGGGTCTGTTTGTTCGTTTGTTGCCCCGGTCCCGCCGCACGTCAGCGCGGCTGGGTATCCAGCCACCGCCGCAGGATCTTGGCGTTGCGCATGTTGGCGCGGAACAGCACGTCGAAGGCGTCGCCCGCCACCGGCACCATGCCGATCACGCCCTCGACCGCGACATTGCCCAGCATCCGCGTGATGACGTGCCAGGGCGCGCCCAGCGCCCGGGCCTCGCGCACCAGCCACAGCGACAGCGCGGTCGCGATGAGGTCGCCGACCACCGGGATGAGGCCGATGATGCCGTCGATGCCATAGCGGATGTTGGTGCCGGGCAAGACGAAGGCGACGTCGAGCAGCTTCGCCACCGCCTCGAGCCGCGCGATGCGCTGCTCGCGGGTCAGGTTGCCGAACGGATTGGCGGTGTTGAAATCGAACCGCACGCCATCCGGGCCGACGAAGGCGCCATTGAACGAGGACCGGAACGCCCCTTGCGGGAGCTCTCGTCCGTCCTGGTCGATGATCGGTCCGCGCGCCTCATCGGCGTTGAAGCGCGCCTGCGAGGCGCGTCCCGATGCGCGGCGGGGCGAGGTGGACATCTGGTCTTGCATACCCATGAGATGGCAACGCGCGGGGCCCGGCACAAGTTGCGTCGAACCGCCGCCTTGTCTCGCCTAGCGGCCCCGTGCGCCGGTCGGCGTCAGCCCGAAGCGGCGCCGGAAGCAGCGGTTGAAATAGGACAGGTCGTTGAAGCCGCAGGCAAACGCGATATCGCTGATGCGGCGTCCGCCACCGGCCAGCAGGTCCATGGCCTTGCGCAGGCGCAGCTCATTCAGCCGGGCCGAGAAGCCGGCGCCGGCCTCGTGCAGCAGGTCATTGACGTAGCGCTCGGACAGGCCCGCCGCGGCCGCAAGCTTCTGCGCCGAAAAGTCCGGCTCGGCGAAGCGGCTGTTCAGAATGGTCAGCAGTCCCGCGAGGCGAACGCTGCGCAGGCCGCCGCGACCCGCCTTGCGCATCGCGTCGCCGCGCACACCAAGCCCGAGCGCCACCAGATCGAGCAGATGCTGCGCGACCGCCGGGCCGGCTTCGTCGGCCGCGGCGGGATGGGCGAGCAGCAATTCGCTGTAGTCCATCGCGAGCGACAGCGCGCCGCCCGGCGCCAATTCGCGCCCGACCAGGTCATCGACACCGGAGACCATCGAGCGCAGCGTCATCATCGGCAGATGCACGTTGACGAAGCGCTTGTGATTGGCGCCATCGGCGCTGAAGAACGGCTCATCGAGCTTGAGCAGCACCATCGCCCCCGGCCGCAGAGCGAACTCGCGTCCGCGATGAACGACCATCGCCTCGCGACTGCCGGCGTTGCGCGCCAGGCAATAGCGGTCGTCGTTGGTCGCGAGCACCTGGCGCCGTTCGCGCCTGACACGGGTGAAGGTGCCGTCGCAGCGCCCGAGCAGGGTGGTGCCGATGTGGATGGCGTTCATTACGGCGCGAAACGGCACGTCCTCGGCCGGATCGAGCTCGCCCGTGTTGGAGAAGTGCTCGAACAATTCCGCAAAGCACAAGAAGCGCTGCCTGTCGTCGAGCCCTTTCGGCAGCATGTCGGTCGACAGCATTTTCCTGACGATGGTCATCGAAATCGGATCCGAGGCAAAGGAATTTCCGAAGCAACGCGATCAATGTGGCAGCGGCGGGATGAACGGCCGCTGAAGTCGGCAAAGCTCATCAGGACGGATCGGGAGCGCCGATCAGTCCAAGTCGCGCGACCGTTCATGCCGATGAGTCCAAGACAGCCGCAACGGGTTCAACTAGCGATGCGGATGGACGCACGCCGACATGCGTTGCGGCCTGCATCCTCCAAGTCGAACAGCCATGAGTCCGAGGAGAGATTAAAATGACCATGTCTTCCGCGGCCCGCAAGCTCGGCCTCGGCGCCGCCCTCGCGGGTTGCATCGGGATCGGCTACGCGCTCGGCGCGCAGCCGCACATGACCGCGACCGTCACCATGCTGCAATCGGCCCGGGCCGAGCTGGCTCAGGCGACACCGAACAAGGGCGGCCATCGCGAGCGCGCGCTGGCGCTGATCGATCAGGCCATCACCGAGGTGCGTGCCGGCATCGCGTTCGCGGCGGGCGGCTGACCAATTCGCAAATCAAACCAGGGAGACCATCGATGCGAACCATCCTCACCAGCACGCTCTTGTTGGGAATTCTGACCGTCGGCGCATCTGCGATGCCGCTGGCTTCGATCGACGCCGGATCCAAGCCGGAGGTGATCCAGGTCGCCGGCGGCTGCGGCCCCGGCTGGCACCGCGGTCCGTATGGCGGATGCCTGCGCAACTATGCCAATCCGGCGGCGCACGCCTGCCCACGCGGGTTTCACATCGGCCCCGGCGGCCGCTGCCGCGGCAACGGCAGGTAGGGACGAGCTGCTCGTGTGTTCAGCTTGCTTACGCAGTCGGCGGCTCGGTGGCGACCGCCGGCTGCGGCTCCTCGACGAATTTGTGCACCAGCCACGATGACACCGTCGCCGGGATGAAGCCGACCAGCCCGTACAGGATCCACTGGATGATGCCGTATTCGGAGCCGTGCGAGGCGTAGTTGAAGGCCGCGAGCAGGAAGGCGATGGCTCCCACCAGCAGCATCCGCAACGTCGGCCCGATGCGCCTGACGTGGAACAGGATGTCGTCGATCGCGCACATCATCAGCGCCGGCAGGAAGCCGAACAGATAGCTGTATTGCAGCGAGGTGACGAAGACCTTGAACAGCTTGGCCACTTCGCCCGGATTGGTGTTTGTCCAATAGCCGGACATGTAGGTCGTGACCAGGAGCAGCGCGAAGCCGCCCAGCGCCGGGCCTACGGCAACGAAGATGAGATATCGCTTCATGCCCAATCTCCTGCCTCACCGGCCCGCCGACCGGGCCAAGCCCGTGCTGATTCCTCAGTCACCCCACAGCGCGAAAGCGTCATTGAAGGCGCGCTCGCCCGGGGCGCCCTTCTCGATCGCGATGATCGCCCGGCGCTGATTGGTGTAGACCAAGGGAACGTCGAACCAGGAGCGCTCCTTGAGGAGCTGCACGTTGCGGGCGCGATCGGCATCGACGTTGGACAGGCCGACCAGGAAGAAGCCGTCGGTGACCTTGACCGCGAGGCCCGCCAGCGGCGTTCCGCGCGACTGTTCGTTGGACTTCATCAGGATGCCCGGCACGTTGCCGACGCCGCCGCCGTTGAAATCCTGCGGCAGGATGAAAGTGAGCTCGGCGGTGTGGCTCGCCGGCAGCGACGTATCGGTGTTGCGGCGGAACGACATCGTCATCTTGAACTTGCGATCGGGAATCTCGATGTCGGCGCGCACCGCGATGTCGGCCTTCTGCGTGGCCGTCGCCTTGATCTGCTCGGTGCGCCAGACGACCGAGCCGATATATTGCTTGCCCTTCGGATCGGACGGATCCTCGTCGTACAGCACGACGCGCTGCGCGACCGGCGCGATCTGGTCCGAGGACGGCGACTGGCCGACGCGGTCGGTGATCTTCGGCTTGCTCAGCGGCGCGCCGGTGTCCTTCGGCGCCTCGACCGTCGAGGAAGATTTGAACAGGCCGTTGACCATGCCGACCAGCGGCCGGCCCCACAGAATTCCGGCGCCGATCAGGATCAGCACGATCCCGGCGGCGATGGCGGCCTTGAACGGAAAGGTCGAGCCGCTGCGCTCCGACTTCTTCTTGCCCTCGCGATCCGGAGCGGCGCCACGCTGACGGGTCGAGGTGGCCGGCAGCGCGTAGCGCTCGGCCTCCTGGACCGACTCGTCATAGGAGTACGGCGCTTCGGGCAGCGGCGGCCGGTCATCGTCGTCGCCCTCGAGCCGGTCGAGATCGGTGGCCGGAACGTTGGCGTAGGTCTTGCGCGCCGCGCGGTTGGCCTGAGCGGTGGCCTTGCCGAGATCGTCGACATCAGCGGTGATGTCGCGGAAGCCGCGCATGGCGGGCGGCGTTGCCGGATTGCCGTTGTCCTGAGCACCGCGGCGAGCGGCAGCCGGACGTTCGCGCACGGGAGGCGCCGCCCCATCCTGTGGAGGCGTTTGAGGCGGCTGGGGCCGCGGTGGCACGGCTGGTGCGCCAGCCGCAGCCGGCGGCGCTTCCGGTCGCTGATTGCGCGCCGGACGCAGCTCGGCCGTCTCGCCGGCGAGCGGCGGCCGGTCGGCCCGGGCAGCAGCCGGGGCCGCCGGTCGCGGCCGGGGGGCGGCCGTGGCGGCCTGGTCTGGAGTCGGAGTGGGCTGAGCCGAGGGGGGTGCCGGAGCATCCGAACTCCGCGCACCGGCCCGCCGGAGCGCATCACCTGGGCGAGCGGCGCCACTGGACGCCCGCTGCGCCTCGCGGGCACGCTGGGCTGCTTCCGCCTCGACCTTGCGCACGGCCTCCTCGAGCGACAGCCGCTCGCGCGTGATCTCGGACTCGCTGAGCGGCGGCTGGACGCTGCGCAGCTGCGCGATCAACGCCGCCCGCGCCCGCTCGTAAAGCGCACGCCGGCTTTCCCCGGGAGCGTTGGGGTCCAATCCGGCAATGGCACGGGCTATCAGCGGGTAGTAGTCGGCCATATCAACTCAATTCGCGCGCTCAGCTGTCGGGTCCCGTCATGCCTCGAAGGGATTCTGGACCAGAATAGTATCCTCGCGTTCGGGGCTGGTGGAAAGCAGCGCGATCGGGCAACCCACCAGTTCCTCGATGCGCCGGACGTATTTGATGGCCTGAGCCGGCAGATCGGCCCAGGAGCGCGCGTTCGCCGTCGGCTGCTTCCAGCCTTCGATCGTCTCGTAGATCGGTTCGACCCTGGACTGCGCGCCCTCACCTGCCGGAAAATGATCGATCTCCTTGCCGTCCAGCCTGTAGCCGGTACAGACCTCGATGGTGTCGAAACCATCGAGAATGTCCAGCTTGGTCAGCGCAAGACCGTTAATGCCGCAGGTCCGCACCGCCTGGCGAACCAGCACCGCATCGAACCAGCCGCAACGACGCGGCCGGCCGGTATTCGTTCCGAATTCGCGGCCGCGCTCGCCGATCTTGCGGCCGGTCTCGTTGTCCTGCTCGGTCGGAAACGGCCCCTGTCCGACGCGGGTCGTGTAGGCCTTGCACAGGCCGAGCACGTAGCCGATCGCGCCCGGTCCGAGGCCGGCGCCGGTCGCCGCCTGCGCCGCCACCGTGTTGGACGAGGTCACGTAAGGGTAGGTGCCGTGGTCGACGTCGAGCAGCGCACCCTGGGCGCCCTCGAACAGCATGCGCTTGCCTTCGCGGCGCTTGATGTCGAGCAGCCGCCACACGGTCTCCGCGTAGGGCAGCAGCTTCGGCGCCAGCGCCGTCAGCTCGCGCAGGATCTGCTGGCCGTCGATCGGCTCGAGGCCGAGACCCCGGCGCAACGCGTTGTGATGGGCGAGCAGGCGATCGATCTTGTGCGGCAGCGTATCGAGATCGGCGAGGTCCATCAGCCGGATCGCGCGGCGGCCGACCTTGTCCTCATAGGCCGGGCCGATGCCGCGGCGGGTGGTGCCGATCGCGGTCGCCGCGCTCGCGGACTCGCGCAGCGCGTCGAGCTCGCGGTGCAGCGGCAGGATCAAGGTGACGTTCTCGGCGACGCGCAGATTGTCCGGGCTGATGGCGACGCCCTGCGACTGGAGCTTGCCGACCTCGTCGAGAAAGGCCTGCGGATCGAACACGACGCCATTGCCGATCACCGACAGCTTGCCGGTGCGCAGCACGCCCGACGGCAGCAGCGCCAGCTTGTAGGTCGCGCCGTTGATGACGAGGGTATGACCGGCATTATGGCCGCCCTGGAAGCGCACAACGATGTCGGCCTGCTCCGACAGCCAGTCGACGATCTTGCCCTTCCCCTCGTCACCCCATTGGGCGCCGACGACGACCACGTTAGCCATTCGCAGCTCTTTCCTCTGCCAAGATCCAAAACAGCACGATCGGTTCGGACGAAATCGCTTCCGATGCGGGGCCAGCCTGGCCAACCATGCGCCCAGCCCAAATCGCGGCCAGGACCGCTCGCTTGCGAGGCGATCCACCGGATAAAGGAAGCCGCCGGGCTAGGCAAGCGAGAACGGGCCTTCGGAGCACACAACAGCGCCACCAAGCCTTTGATAAGCCCCAAAATTTCAAGCCGCCCCGGCTGCGGATCGGGCGACCCGGCCGTGCGCTTCTGGCGGCGCATCGAGCCGGGCAGTTCCATTGAGCACCCGAACGGCGGCGAATCTACGATCGAAGCGGCCAGCTCTCAGCTCTGGATGCGGCCGTCGACAACCTCGATGATGCGATCGCAGCGCCGGGCCAGATCAAGGTTGTGGGTGACGAGCAGGAAGCTCGTGCCGACCTCCCGATTGACGTCGCGCATCAGGCCAAAGACCGCCTCGGCAGACTTGGTGTCGAGGTTGCCGGTCGGCTCGTCCGCCAGGACCAGATCGGGGTTCATCGCCAGCGCCCGCGCCACCGCGACGCGCTGCTGCTGGCCGCCCGACATGTTGCTCGCGAGATGGTCGGCGAATTTCGCCAGCCCGACCTGGTCGAGCAGCTTCGACGCCTGCGCCTCGATCTCGGGACCCGGGAAGCCGCGATCGACCAGCAGCGGCATCATCACGTTCTCCTTGGCCGTGAAGGCGGAGATCAGGAGATGAGACTGAAAGATGAAACCGATGGTATGGCCGCGCAGATGGGTGAGCTCGGTATCATTGAGCGATGCCGTATCCTGACCCTTGATCGTCAGCCGGCCGGAGGTCGGCCGGTCCAAGAGACCGACGATGTTCAGCAGAGTGCTCTTGCCGGAGCCGGACGGGCCGATCAGCGCGACGAACTCGCCTCGGTCGACCTCGATGTCGATATCGTGCAGCACCTCGGTCTCGGTCGGCTGCCCGACATTGTAGGCCTTGCAGACCTTTTCCAGTCGCAGCAGGACCTCAGCCACGGATCGCCACCACCGGATCGAGCTTGGCCGCGCGCAGCGCCGGCGCGGTCGCGGCGAGCAGGCCCGTCACCGTCGCGAGCAGGGCCGTGATGACGAACAATCGGCGTTCGAGGATCAACGGAAACAACTCCGAGCCATCGGCCTGACGCTGCACCGCATGCCAATAGATCAGCGCACCCGCGCCCATCGCCGCGCCGAACAGCGAGCCGACGAAGCCGAGCAGCCCGCCCTGCAGCAGGAACACGCGCAAGATCTGTCCGCGCGAGGTACCCATCGCACGCAGGATCCCGATCTCCTTGGAGCGCTGGATTACCGAGACGATTAGCACGGCCGCGATGCCGAATGCGACCGAGAGCGCGACGAACACGCGGATCAGCGTGTTGGATGTCGCCTGCGCGCGCACCGCCGTGAAGAACTGGGCATTGGTCTTGATCCAGCTGTCGGCCTTGACGCGATTGGCGGCCTGGATGCGCTGCGCAATGTCCTCAGCGGCATAGATGTCCCGTACCGTCATGTCGATCGTGGTGACGCCGCCGACCATGCCGAGCAGCGACTGCGCCGTGCGCAGCGCGACATAGGCGGAGCGCTGATTGGCGCCCTTGCTGCCGAGGTCGACGAGGCCAGTCACGATCAGCACGCGGTTGGCGCCGGAGGCGGCCTGAACATTGAGCTTGTCGCCGACGATGGCGCCGAGATCCCTGGCGAGCTCGGTACCGATGATGATGTCCTCGCTGGTCAGCCGCGGCTCGCCGGCGACGATGTAGTCCGGCACGCGCACGATTCTGAAGTAGCTCTCCGGCTCGATGCCGGACAGCGTCACGGCGCGGCTGGCGTCGCCGCGAATGGCGAGGGCGGAGCCGGAGATGGTCGGCGACACCGCCGAGATCTCCGGCATCGCCAGCATCTGATTGCGGATCTTCGGCCATTGATCGATCGAGATCACGCGCTGGCTCGGACGCTGCACGATGGCATCCTCGATCACGCCATTGTCGTTGCGCAGGGGACGCGCAACCTGATCCGGCGTCAGCAGCTGGATCTGCGGCTGCGAGGTCAACACCCGCTTGATGAAATTGGCCTCGAGGCCGGCCAGCATCGCCGACATGAACACGATGACGCCGACGCCGATCGCGATGCCGCCGATGATGAACAAGGTCTGCAGCCGGCCCTCGCGCAGGAAGCGTACCGCCGCGATCCACTCGAAGGGCAGCCAGCGGTTCACGGCAGCACCGGACGGAAGCGCTGGCCGGTCAAGATGCCGGAACTCTGCGGCACGGCGATGTCACCGGCATTCAAGCCGTCGACGATCTCGACATGGCTGTTGCCGCGGATGCCGACACGCACCGGCTGCTTGGCGGCGCGGCCGTCCTTCATCCCGAGCACCCAGGGCTGTCCCGAGGTGATGTCGTGAACCGAGCGCACCGGCAGCTCCAGCGTATCCTTGCGGGAGGCGACCTCGATGTCGACAGACACCGTCATGTCCTGGCGCAGATAGTCGGGCGGGTCCTTGACGATCAGCTTGACCTGGACGGACGCGCGGGAAATATCGATGCCGGGGTTGATGTAGCTGACCACGGCGGGGAAGCGCTTGTCGGGATAGGCATCGGCCGACGCCAGCGCCGTCTGGCCGAGCGCCAGCTTGCCGAGATTGCGCTCGTCGATCTGCAGGACAAGCTGGAGATCGCCGGCAGGTGCCAGGACGAGCAGCGTCTTGCCGGGTTGCGCCACGGTGCCGCGCTCGACACTGCGCGTGATCAGCACGCCGTCGCGTGGCGCCGAGATCGTCGCATAGCCGAGACGCGACTGCGCGGTGTCGAGATTGGCGCGCGCCTGGTTCAGCTGCGTCTCGGCCATGACGTAGTCGCTGCCGCCGGGGCTCGCCGTGAAGACCTGGAATTCGGCGGCACGCTTCTGCGCCAGCGCAACGTCGAGCGTCTTCTGGGCCTCGTCGAGCGCAGCGCGCGTCGCATAGCCGTTGCCGGTCAGCTGCGACGTCCGGTCATAGGTCTGCTGGGCATTGAGCAAGGTCGCCTGCACCTGGCGCAACGCCTCCTTCGCCGACGGCAAGGTCAGCTCGGCGAGCTGGCGCATCCGCGCCTCGGCCTGCGCCACCTGCCCTTGTGCCTGCACCACCGCGGCCTTCAGTTCGCGCGACTCCAGCGAGATCAGCGGCTGGCCCTTGGTGACATGCTGGCCTTCCAGCACCAGCACCTCCTCGACGGTGCCGGTGATCTGGCTGCCGATCTCGACGCGGAACGGCGTCTCGACGTGACCGCTGGCGACGACAGTCTCGACGAGGTCGCCGCGCCGGACCTGATCGACCACGATGGCAGGCCCAAGCATGACGCGGACGCTTTGCCAGCCGCCAAGGCCGAGCAGCACGATGATGGCGAGAGCGAACCAGCGATGCGCCCAGACCGCCGCCAGGACGGTCGGACCAGCGGCGGCTTTGGTGGGGGATGGGAGAGCTGCGGCTTGTTCGGCCATGGTCCTCAATACAAACTCGTCAATGCGGATGATGCCCGGCGACGGGCGCCATCCATTCCTCGGGTGCGGCCGTCAGCCCGCGGCGCATTGCCCGCAAAGCTAGGGGATCGCGGCAGCAGGATGTTGCGCTAGGTCAACCGGCGCACGATCCTTCATGCAAATCAGACAAGATGACCATCACCAATCATCCACGAACATGAACGGATGCATGTGAGCACCGATACGAGCCCCGGCCTGCACCGGTTCTGGCGGCTGTCGCCTGCGCAGGCAGCCGCAGCGCTGGGCTGCGACCTGAACGGCCTCGGCGGGGCCGACGCCGGGCAGCGGCTGCAACGCTACGGCCGGAATGCCGACTCCCCATCCCATGTCGTGGGGCCGATGCGCGCCGTGCTTCGCCGCCTGCTCGAGCCGCTATCGCTGATCCTGCTGGTGGCCGGCATCATCTCGATGGTGACGGGCGACGTGATCGGCGGCGCCATCATCGTCCTCATCCTCACGCTGTCGATCGGGCTCGATACGGTTCAGGAGGGGCATGCCGTCAAGGCGGCCGAGGAGCTCCGCCGCTCCGTGGCCCTGAAGGCCGAGGTCAAGCGGGACGGCGCCTATCGCGAGATCGACGTCGACGCCGTCGTTCCCGGAGACATCCTGCGCGTCCGCGCGGGCGACATCGTTCCTGCCGATGCGCTGATCACCGAAAGCAAGGCCTTCACTGCCGGCGAGGCGGCGCTGACGGGAGAGCCCTATCCCGTGACGAAACAGGCCGGCATCCCCGGCGATGAGAACGACACGTCGAATGTGCTGTTTCGCGGCTCAGTGGCCCAGACCGGAGAGGCCGTCGCGATCGTCGTCAACACCGGGCCGAACACGATGTTCGGCGCTGCCGCCTCGGCGCTGGCCGAAGCGCAGGCCCGCACGCCGTTCGAGCGCGACCTGCACGAATTCGGCCTCGTCATCGCGCGGCTGACGCTGGCCCTGGTCGTGATCGTGCTCACGGTGCGCGTCGTATTCGGACGCGATGTGCTCGACTCGCTGTTGTTCTCGGTGGCGCTGGCCGTCGGACTGACGCCCGAGCTGCTGCCGATGATCACGACCGTGACGCTGTCGCGCGGCGCGCTCCGGATGGCCAAGCGCAAGGTGATCGTGAAGCGGCTCGCGGCGATCCATGATCTCGGCGCGATGTCGGTGCTGTGCACCGACAAGACGGGAACATTGACCTCAGCCGAGATCACGCTGGCCCGAAGCATCGCGCCCGACGGCAGCGACGACCCGCGAGCCGCGGAGCTCGGCGCGATCGCTGCCGCACTCGGCGGTGATCGTGGTTCGCTCGACACCGCGCTCATCGCCGGCGCGGACCTTGAGGTGGCAGGATGGACACTGGGCGGACAGCAGACCTTCGACTTCTCGCGCCGGCTCGGCTCGGTGCTGGCGACCCGCGGGGCAGAACAGATCCTGATCGTGAAGGGCGCGCCGGAGGCGGTGATCGAACTGTGCACGCAGCAGCGGCAGGGCAGCACCGTCGCGCCGCTCGACGACAGCGGCCGCACCGACATGCGCGAGCGCGTCCACGCGCTGGCGCGCGAGGGCCTGCGCACGGTCGCCATCGCGTCACGGCCCTGGACCGGCGTGCCGCGCGAGATCGAGACCGATGACGAGCAGGAGCTGATCTTCGAGGGTCTGTGCGCGTTCGCCGATCCGCCCAAGCCGACCGCAGCCGCGGCCATCGCGCAGCTTGCGCGCGCCGGCATCGCGCTGAAGATCCTGTCCGGCGACGATCCGGTCGTGGTCAAGCGACTGGCCGGGCTGGTCGGGCTGAGAGCGGATCGCGTGCTGTCCGGCAGCGACATCGCCGAGCTCAGCGACGATGCGCTTGCGGTGCAGGTGCGTTCGGCCGATGCGTTCGGCCGGCTCGCCCCCGATCAGAAATCGCGCATCGTCAAGGCGCTGCAGGCCTCGGACCACGTCGTCGGCTTCCTGGGTGACGGCATCAACGACGCGCCGGCACTGAAGGTGGCCGACATCGGCCTGTCGGTCGACGGGGCGACCGGCGTGGCGCAATCGGCCGCCGACATGATCCTGCTCGCCTCCGATCTCGAGGTGGTCGCCGACGGCGTGGAGGAAGGACGGCGCACCTTCGCCAACATCCTGAAATACGTGCGGATGGGCGCGAGCTCGAATTTCGGCAACATGCTGTCGATGGCGGTCGCCTCGATCATGCTGCCGTTCCTGCCGATGCTGCCGACGCAGATCCTGCTCAACAACCTGCTCTACGATCTCTCCGAGCTCGGCATCCCGTTCGATCGTGTGAGTCCGCAGGCCACCGCGCGGCCGCAGCGCTGGGACATGAAGCGGCTGCTGCGCTTTGCCGCGATCATGGGCCCGCTGTCATCGCTGTTCGATTTTCTCACCTTCGGCGCACTGCTGTATTTGTTCCACGCGACGCCCGACGAGTTCCGGACCGCCTGGTTCCTCGAATCGATGGCGACCCAGATCCTCGTCATCTTCATCATCCGGACCAACGGACGGCCATGGAGCAACCGCGCCGATCCGATGCTGACGGCGTCGTCACTGACCGCGCTCGCCGTCGCGCTGGTCGTGCCCTTCACCCCGGCCGGCGCCTGGTTCGGCTTCGTTGCGCCGCCTGCCATCGTCTTGGCCGCCATCGCCGCTCTCGTCATCGTCTATCTGCTGAGTGCGGAGCGTCTCAAATCCGTCGCGGTCCAATCCGGACCCCGGCGACGGCACCGTGGACATGCCCCGCATGCCGGCTCCTGAAGACGATCATCGCTGCATGGTCGCGATGCATCTGCCCTCTTGATAGGCAGCTGCAATTGGTGTCTGTCGACCCAGCCGGGGAGAAACTTCGGCCTGGGATCGCCGGGCCGATTGCCGCGGCGCATCAACCGGGTCCTACAGCGCCGCATGTCTGCCGCCGACCGCACCGCGTCCGCCGCGCCCGGCTGGATCGCCAACCAGCCCTACGTATTGCTGAGCATCACGGCGCTGTGCTGGGCCGGCAACTCGATCGTCGGCCGGCTCGCCGCCGGCCACATCCCGCCGGTGACGTTGTCGTTCCTGCGCTGGTCGTTGGCCTTCCTGCTGATCCTGCCGCTCGCCTGGAAACAGCTGCGCCAGGACTGGCCCGCGATCCGGTCGCGGCTCGGCATCATGATCGCATTGTCGGTGACGGGCATCGGCGCCTTCAACACGCTGCAATACTGGTCGCTCGAATATACGCAGGCCCTCAACACCCTGCTGCTGCAGTCGGCTGGTCCGCTCATCGTGGCAATCTGGTCGATGCTGCTGCTGCGCGTGCACCTGACCCTGGCGCAGGCCATCGGCATCGTGCTGTCGCTCGTGGGCGTGCTGCTCATCCTGACCCGCGGTCACCCCACCGCGCTGGCCGACATCAGCTTCAACAGAGGGGACCTGATCTTCCTGCTGGCGATGGCGGTGTTCGGCTTCTACTCGGTGCTGACGATCAAGCGGCCGCAGATCCACGGCCTGTCGATGGTCGCCTTCACCTTCGGCTGCGGTGCAGCCAGCCTCATTCCGCTGCTGATCTGGGAACTCCACGCGCGGCCGGTCATGGCGTTCGACGCGCAGAACCTGTTGTCGCTGCTCTACGTCGCGATCTTTCCTTCGACGATCGCCTATCTCTGCTTCAACCGCGGCGTGCTCCTGATCGGCGCCAACCGCGCCGCGCCGTTCTTTCACGTGGTGCCGGTGTTCGGCTCGATCATGGCCTTCGTGTTCCTCGGCGAGCAGCCGCAGATCTTCCACGTGATCGGCTTTGCCCTGGTGCTGGCCGGCGTGTTCGTGGCGTCGCGCAAACAGGCGACGTGAGACGCTGCTCCCGGGCGACGGCGCCTGCATGGCACCAATCCCCGGCGGCGCATTGCGCAGCGCCGCGATTTGGCCCACCTTGCGTCCTCCCCCCGCCAGAGCGTCCCGCCTCCCTTGCCCGCCGACGACATCAAGCCATCATCGCCGCTCGCCTGGCTCAACAACCAGCCTTACGTGCTGCTCACGCTGGCTTCGCTGTTCTGGGCCGGCAACATCGTGCTCGCGCGCTACGTCGCCGGGCACGTGCCGCCGCTGACGCTGTCGTGCATCCGCTGGATCGGGACCTTCCTGATGCTGTGGCCGTTCGCACGCACGCACCTGGCGCGCGACTGGCGCACACTGCTCGCGCACTGGCCGCTTCTGCTGCTGCTGGCGCTGACCGGATTCGCGATCAACAACGCGCTGTCCTATTGGGCCATGCAATACACCCAGGCGCTCAACGGGCTGCTGATCCAATCGTCGACGCCGCTGTTCGTGGCGCTGTGGTCGTTGCTGCTGTTCGGCGTCAGGCTGAGCCTGGCCCAGTTCGCAGGCATCGCGATGTCGCTGAGCGGCGTGCTGGTGATCCTGACGCGCGGCGATCTCGGTGCGCTCGCGGGCATCCAGTTCAACCGCGGCGACCTGATGTTCGCGGGCGCATTGCTGGTGTTCGGCCTCTACTCCGCCGCCATGACGCGGCGGCCGGCGGTGCACCAGTTGTCGCTGATCTCGTCCTGCACGGCGCTTGGCGCCGTTCTGCTGCTGCCGCTGGCGGTCTGGGAATATTCCTCCGGGTTCGTGCTCGCGCCCGACCTGCTCTCGATCGCGACGCTCGGCTACGTCGTCGTCTTCGCCTCGACGCTGGCCTATCTGTTCTTCAACCGCGGCATCAGCCTGATCGGACCGAACCGCGCCGCGCCGTTCCTGCACCTGGTCCCGTTGTTCGGCTCGGTGCTGGCGATCCTGCTGCTCGGCGAGGAGCTCAGGCTGTTCCACCTCATGGGCTATGCGCTGGTCATCGCGGGCGTGATCATCGCCTCGCGCACGGGCGGCCCCAAGATGGCCTGAGCGTGGGGTCCGTTCCAAGCCGCCTCAGGCCGTTCGCACCTTTGCCATGAAGCCATCGACGGCCTGCTGCAGCAGGCCCGACTGGCTGTCGAGCTCACGTGCGCTCGACAGCACTTCCGAGGCGGCCATGCCCGTCGCTTCCGCCGCCTTGGTGACGCCGCCGATATGGGCGCTGATCTCGTTGGAGCCGGCCGCGACCGACTGGATGTTGCGCGCGATCTCGCGCGTCGCGTCGCCCTGCTGCGCGATCGAGGTCGAGATCGAATTGGTGATCTCGCTCATCTGCGCGATGGTCTGGGTGATGCCGCTGATGGCGGTGACCGCATCCTGGGTCGAGGTCTGCATCGCCGCGACCTGCGCCGAAATCTCCTCGGTCGCCTTCGCCGTCTGGTTGGCGAGCGCCTTCACCTCCGAAGCGACGACCGCAAAACCCTTGCCGGATTCGCCGGCGCGGGCGGCTTCGATCGTGGCGTTCAGCGCCAGCAGGTTGGTCTGCGCTGCGATCGAATGGATCAGCTTGACGACCTCGCCGATCTTCTCGGCACCGGTCGACAACACCTGAACGGTGGCATTGGTGCGCTCCGCGTCGCCCACGGCTTTACTCGCGATCTCGCTGGAGCGGGCGACCTGGCGCGAAATCTCGTTGACCGAGCTCGACAGCTCCTCGGCCGCGGCGGCAACCGTGCCGACATTGTCGTTGGCGCTCTGGGTGGCGGCGCTGACGGTCGAAGCGCGCGAGCTGGCATCGCTCGCGGTCGAGGTCATCGACTGCGCGGTGTGCTGCATGCCCTCGGCCGCCGACGCCACCGAGCGGACGATGCCGTTGACGCTGCGCTCGAAGTCGGCTGCGAGGTTCTGCATGGCCGCGGTCCGCTCGGCGGCCGCGCGCTGCTGGGTGGCGGCCTCGGCCTGCTCGAGCTCGCGCATCCGCAGCGCGTTGTCCTTGAAGATCTGGACGGTCGCGGCCATCCCGCCGATCTCGTCGCCGCGGCCGACACCGGGAATCTCGCCCTCGAGCCGGCCGTCGGCGATCTCGCGCATGCGGACGCCGAGACGATCGAGCGGCACGCTGATGCTGCGGCTGATCAGCCAGGCGATCCCGCCGGCGACGACCGCGATGCCTGCGCAGGCCATCCAGATCAGCCATTTCAACGGCTTCATCTTCGCGTCGAGATCGTCGACATAGACGCCGGTGCCCACGAACGTATTCCAGCCGGGAATCATCACCGCATAGGAGATCTTGCGGGTCGGCTGCTCCTGACCGGGACGCAGATATTCGTAGTGCAAGGTGACTTCGCCATCCTTGGCAACGCCGTCGCGCAGCTCGACGACGAGCTTGCGGCCGTTGAGCTCGAAATCGATCACGTTCGAGCCGCGCTGCTTCGGATCCTGGGACAGCACCACATTGCCGTCCATCGTATAGGCGAACAGATAGCCCGTGCCCTTGTCGAAGGTCATCGTTCTCCCGCGATTGACGAACTCGTCGAGCGCAGCCTCCTTCGTCAATTTGCCGGCTTCGACATCCTTGATGAGGCCGAGGGCCATGTTACGCGCGGTCTCGACGATCGCCCGGCACTGTTCGATGCGGGCATTGACCATCTCCTTTTGCATCAGAGTGCCGGCAAACGTACCGGCCGCGGCAAGGCCCAGCATCGCGACGCCGACGACGATGGCGAGCTTGGGGGCAATCTTCAGGTTGTTCAGCAGCACGCAAAGAACTCCGCCCGGTCCCCGATCGACGGCCTCGATCTGTCAAGGTGAGCTGCCGGTTAACTGATCAGGTGATGGTTAGGGTTCGGTTGCGAACGCGCCCCCGTAGAAACCCGGATCAGCTCGGGACAACGGCATCCGGGGCCGGGACCGCGGCGGAGGCGGGCCGCAATGGCGCGAACTCCTCGGCGGTCAGCGTCTCCTTGGCGATCAGGAGGGCGACGCCGCGCTCGAGGTCCGGGCGATGGCTTTCGAGAATCGCCCTGGCACGGGCATCGCCGTCTGCGATCAGATCCCGCACCGCGAGGTCGATCTCGCGCCCGGTCTCCTCGGCCGCCGACACGATCTGATCCTGCGGCTGCAGGAACGAGATCTGTGGACGCGGCGCGTAAGTGCGCTGCCCGACAGTCGCATCCATCCCGTATTTGGTGACCATCTCGATGGCGATCTCGGTCGCGCGCTGCAGATCGTCGGCGGCGCCGGTCGACACGTCGCCGTCGAAGATCAACTGCTCCGAGGCGCGGCCGCCCATCAGGACGGCGATGCGGTTCTTCAGCTCGCTGACCGCGAGCAGAAAGCGATCCTCGGTCGGGCGCTGCATCGTGTAGCCGAGCGCGCCGACGCCGCGCGGAATGATCGAGACCTTCTGCACCGGATCGACGCCGACGAGATTGGCCGCGACCAGCGCGTGGCCCATCTCGTGATAGGCGACACGGCGGCGCTCGGCGGGACTGAGCACGCGGCTCTTCTTCTCGATGCCGGCGACGATGCGCTCGATCGCCATCGTGAAATCGTCGAACGTCACCTCGTGACCCTTGCGGCGGGTCGCCGCGATCGCCGCCTCGTTGATCAGATTGGCGAGGTCGGCGCCGGTGAAGCCGGCCGTCAGTGCCGCGACCTTGTCGAGATCGACGCTGTCGGCGACCGTGATCTTGCGGACATGCACCTTGAGAATTGCGAGCCGCCCGCCCCTGTCAGGACGGTCGACCAGCACCTGGCGATCGAAGCGGCCGGCGCGCATGAGCGCGGGATCGAGGATCTCCGGCCGGTTGGTGGCGGCGAGCAGGATGACGCCGGAGCTTGGGTCGAAGCCGTCGAGCTCCGCCAGCAATTGATTGAGCGTCTGCTCCTTCTCATCGTAGCCGCCGAGTTGGCCACCCGCGGTTCGGCTGCGGCCGAGCGCGTCGAGCTCATCGATGAAGATGATGCAAGGCGCGGCCTTGCGGGCCTGCTCGAACAGATCGCGCACGCGGGCAGCGCCGACGCCGACGAACATCTCCACGAACTCGGATCCGGAGATCGAGAAGAACGCCACCCCCGCTTCGCCCGCCACCGCGCGCGCGAGCAGGGTCTTGCCGGTGCCGGGCGGGCCGACCAGCAGGATGCCCTTGGGGACGTGTGCGCCGAGCCGGCCATAGCTCTTCGGATCCTTCAGGAACTGCACGACCTCCTGCAGCTCGAACTTGGCCTCGTCGACCCCTGCGACATCGGCAAAGGTGACCTTGGTGTCGGTCTCGACATAGACCTTGGCGCGCGACTTGCCGATCGACATCAGACCGCCGAAGCCTTGGCGGTCCATCACCTTGCGGCCGAGGAACACCCAGATGAGATAGAACATCAGCGCCGGCACGACCCAGGACAGCAGCGTCTGGATCAGCCCGCCCGAGGGCACGCCGGTCACCTTCACGCCCTTCGCGGCGAGCTTCTCGGCCAGCGGCGGATCGACGCGCGCGGTGATGAACGACGTCTTGCCGTCGGACTGCTTGTCCTTGAACTTCCCCTGGATGGTGTCCTGGCTGACCGACACCTCGGAGATCTTGCCCTGCTCGATCAATTGCTCGAACTGGCTGTATGGAATGGTCTCGACCGTGTTGTAGGTCGTCAGCAGCCACTGCAGCAGCAGCATGCCGACGCCGGCGAGGAAGATGTAGCCGACGGCGACGGCCTGCTTGCGGGTGTTCGGGTCGGATTCCATGTCGGCGCTCTCGGTCGAGATCGATCACGGCCGGACAGGACGTGATCAACGGGGTTCCACTCGCGCATAACAGGACCGGGACCGGGCAGCTTGTCATGGATCAAGCGGCACCAGTCCCCCCGCCCGGCACTCAGCCCGACGGCTGCATCACGATCGACTTGTCCTTCGGCCAGCGCACGCGCCAGGCGAAGGCGATATCCTTGGTCTCGCCGGGTTTGGCGTCGATCACCCATTCGACGACGCCACGCCGGTCGCGGACGTTGGTCGAGACCGGCGGCGTGGTCGCAGGAAGCATCTCGACCGTGATCTCTTCGTTCTCGCTGACCGGCAGCTGATCCTGGATCGCGACCTTGACCGGGAAATCATGCGCGTTGCGGACCGTCGTCTTGAAGGCGCGCTCGTCGATCTTCGCCGTCGTCACGATCAGGCCGGCCGAGCCTTCGTTGCGCTTGACGACACTACGCTCGACCTTGACCTTGTCGTCGGCCCCGAAGCCGAGACGAACGGGCTCATCCTTGCCCGCGGCGGCCAATTTGCTGGTGCCGACGAACATGCCGTCGCGATAGATCGAGACCTTGCCCGGCAGCAGCGGCGCGTCCTCCGCCTGTGGGAAGCTCGCTTCGAGATAGGCGGTGGGATCGATGACGGGCGCGGAACGGATCGTCAGTTCGGGCGTGATCGTCGCGGTGGAGATGCGCAGGCTCTTCGCGCCATCATTGGCACCGACGCTGACGCGTCCGGGAAGACGGAAGACGGTCTGGAAGGCGCTGATCTCCGCGACCGTCTGCTGCTCGACGGCCTTGTCCGCGACATCTCCGAACGTCGTCCCTCCGTTAAAGCGAAACTCCTGCCGGCTCTCCATGAGTCCTCGTGCCGCGCTCACGGCGGCCGGCTTCGGCGCTGGCGGTGGCGGCGGCGGATATTGCGCGATGATCGTCCTGAGCTCGGGCGCACTGCCGCCGCGTCCGGTCCGCACCGTCGAAACCGTGAGCGCGACCTCGGGCCAGTCCTCGCTGGTGGCCTGCTGGATCTCGGCGCGTCGCACCAGCTCGAGAGCCGGTTTGTGGTCCTTCGCCGACGTGTCAAGACGCGCGTCATAGAGCGGCACCCAGCGGGCATTGCGCACCGCGTAGGTCACGCGCAAGGTCGCCTTGGTCGCTGCCGCCGCCGACAATTCGATCCGCACCTCCAGCTTGCTCGGGGGCTTCGTCGTGAGATTGTCCTGCAGGCGCGCGATCTCGCGATCGATGTCGCGCTGCTTGCGCTCCGCATCACGGATCGCCGCGTCGGCCTGTCCGACCTCGTCGGCAACGGCGGCGAACGCGGCACGCCATTCCGTGATCGGACGCGCCTCGCCCTTCTCGCCGAGCCCGGCCGGCGATGCCTCGGCAAAACGCTCGGCAAATTTCTTGCGCGCAACAGCCGCTGCAATCGCGCCGTCGAGATTGGCACGCTCGTCCTGCAGCGCTTCGATGCGCTTGTCGATGTCGGGCAGGTTGACGGGCGGCGCCGCACGCGGCGGCTTGGCGTCGACGGTGCCGATCACGAGCTTGGTGCCGGCCTCGCCTTCCACGCGCAGCGAGGACGCATCGAGGCCGAGCGGGAAGTCCTTGGCGATCGCGGTGCTGTCACCTGCGGGGAGGTCGAGCGAGATGACCCGGGTCACCGTCGCGCCATCCGGATAGACCGTCACGGCATCGACGGTGGAGGTCGTATCGACGTTTGCCGCATGGCCGGGCACCGCCGTCAGCGCAGCACCCAGGACGAGACCCGTGGCAAGCAGGCCCTTGTTTCGCATGGTCATCACTTTCTCCGCAGCCCAACGCCCACGGGACCGGATCAGCCGGTCCTTCATCGGGCGTTAGACGCAGGGAAAGAAAGCCGGGTTCAATCGACGGCTTGAAGGGCCGGTCGCTCGATGGCCCTTCAGAGTCGCAACGGCGACAGGGCCAGAGGCCGCGCCGCCGTTGCAACTCATCTCATCGGACGATCAGAACGCCAGCGCCTTGGCCTGCTTGACCTGCGGCAGCGCCTGGATCTTGGCGAGCAGATCGGCCGGCACCGCACCGTCGACCTCGACCAGCGCGATCGCGTCGCTGCCCGGCGCGACGCGGCCGAGATGGAAGGTCGCGATGTTGATCTTGGCATCGCCCAGGAGGCTTGCGAACTTGCCGATGAAGCCCGGCTTGTCCTCGTTGGTGACGTAGATCATCGACTTGCCGAACTCGGCGTCGACACGGATGCCCTTGATGTCGACGAGGCGCGGCTTGCCGTCGGCGTAGACCGTGCCCGACACCGCGCGCTCCTGGTGCTCGGTGGTGACCGCGACCGTGATCAGGCTCTCATAGTCGCTCTCGCCGGCGCGCAGCACCTCGTCGACGATCATGCCGCGCTCCTTGGCGATCACCGGCGCCGACACGACGTTGACCTCGCCCAGCATCGGCCGCAGCAGCCCGGCCAGCACCGCCGAGGTCAGCGCCCGGGTCTTCATCTCGGCGACGTGGCCTTCATAGGTGATCTGGATCTTGGTGATGCTGCTTTCGGTGAGCTGGCCCGCGAACGAGCCGAGTTTCTCGGCAAGAGCGATGAACGGCTTCAGCTTGGGCGCTTCTTCCGCGGTGATCGACGGGAAGTTGATCGCGTTCGAGATCGCGCCGGTGAGCAGGTAGTCCGACATCTGCTCGGCGATCTGCAGCGCGACGTTCTCCTGCGCTTCCGTGGTCGAGGCGCCGAGATGCGGCGTGCAGATCACGTTGGCATGACCGAACAGCGGATTGCTGGTCGCCGGCTCCTCGGCGAACACGTCGAGCGCGGCACCCGCGACATGCTTGCTGTTGAGCGCCGCGAGCAGCGCCTGCTCGTCGATCAGGCCGCCGCGGGCGCAATTGATGATGCGCACGCCCTGCTTCATCTTGGCGATCGCCGCGGCATCGATGATGTTGCGGGTCTTGTCGGTCAGCGGCGTGTGCAGCGTGATGAAATCGGCGCGCTTCAGCAGCTCCTCGAGCTCGACCTTCTCGACGCCGAGATCGAGCGCGCGCTCCTCGGTGAGGAACGGATCGAAGCCGATCACCTTCATGCGCAGGCCCTGCGCACGGTCGCAGACGATCGAGCCGATATTGCCGCAGCCGATCACGCCCAGCGTCTTGCCGGTGATCTCGACGCCCATGAAGCGGTTCTTCTCCCACTTGCCGGCCTGGGTCGAGGCGTCGGCCTGCGGGATCTCGCGCGCCAGCGACAGCATCATCGTGATCGCATGCTCGGCGGTCGTGATCGAATTGCCGAACGGCGTGTTCATCACGATGATGCCCTTGGCGGTTGCCGCGGGGATCTCGACATTGTCGACGCCGATGCCGGCGCGGCCGATCACCTTGAGCCGCTTGGCGCGCTCGATGATCTTGGCCGTGGCCTTGGTGGCGGAGCGGATCGCAAGGCCGTCATAGTCGCCGACGATGTCGGCGAGCTTGTCCTTGTCCTTGCCGAGATTGGGCTGGAAGTCGACCTCGATGCCGCGATCCTTGAAGATCTGCACGGCGGCGGGCGAGAGCGCATCAGAGATGAGAACTTTGGGTTTGGTCATGACGATGTTCCTTCACGCCTCCGTCTCGGAGGGGCGGCGCACGGCGCCGGAATGAGGTGAAAGCTGCAGGGTGGGCAAAGCGAAGCGTGCCCACCGCTCTCTCGCGTCAGGTGAGATAATTGGTGGGCACCGCGCGTTGCGCCTTTGCCCACCCTACGCGGAGCGCCTCAGGCGGCCTTCGGCAGCGCGGCCTTGGCCTCGGCGAACGCCCAGTCGATCCACTGCGTCAGCAGCGCGACGTCGCTGGCTTCCACCGTGGCGCCGCACCAGATGCGCAGGCCAGCCGGCGCATCGCGATAGTGTGCGAAGTCGAAGCCGGCGTTTTCCTTCTCGACCAGCGCCACCAGCTTCTTGGCGAACTCCGCCTGGGCATCGGCCGACAGCGATGTGATCGCGGGATCGATGACCTTGAGGCACACCGAGGTGTTGGAGCGGATCGCGGGATCCTGCGCCAGGAAGTCGATCCACGGCGTCCGCGCCTTCCAGTCGGCCAGCACCTTGGTGTTGGCGTCGGCGCGGGCGATCAGCGCCTTCAGGCCGCCGATCGACCTGCCCCAAGTGAGCGCATCCAGATAGTCCTCGACGCACAGCATCGACGGCGTGTTGATGGTCTCGCCCTCGAAGATGCCGGCATTGAGCTTGCCGCCCTTGGTGAGGCGGAAGATCTTCGGCAGCGGCCAGGCCGGCTTGTAGGTCTCGAGACGCTCGACTGCGCGCGGCGACAGGATGAGCATGCCATGCGCGGCCTCGCCGCCGAGCGCCTTCTGCCAGGAGAAGGTAACGACGTCGAGCTTCGGCCAGTCAAGCGGCTGCGCGAATGCAGCGGAGGTCGCATCGCAGATGGTCAGGCCTTCACGCGTCGCGCTGATCCAGTCGGCGTTGGGAACGCGGACGCCCGAGGTGGTGCCGTTCCAGGTGAAGACGACGTCGCTGGCCGGATCGACCTTCGACAGATCCGGAATCTCGCCATAGCCGGCATGCAGCTTGGTGACATCCTTGAGCTTGAGCTCCTTGATGATGTCGCTGACCCAGCCTTCGCCGAACGATTCCCAGGCGATCGTGGTGACGGGCCGCGCACCGAGCAGCGACCACAGCGCCATCTCGACCGCACCCGTGTCGGACGCGGGCACGATGCCGATCTTGTAGTCGGCCGGCACTTCGAGAACGTCGCGCGTCAGCTCGATCGCCTGCTTGAGCTTGGCTTTGCCGACCTTCGCGCGATGCGAGCGGCCGAGGGGAGCGTCCTTGAGATTTTCGGAGGTCCATCCGGGACGCTTGGCGCAGGGGCCGGAGGAGAAATGCGGCACAACAGGCCGCTGCGAGGGCTTCGCTGCAGTCATCGTCTATCCTTCCAGATAGTAAGCCTCCCGTTGGGGGGAGGTGTCCCGCCCCGGTGATTACGGGAAGGGTCGTTCCGCGTCAAGGAACTTCGCGCGCTCGCGCCGGCGTTCACGCAGTCGTGCTGGCATGCAAGCGAATGCAATTCATTCCGGCGCGGCACCGACGGGCGACTGGCCAGCCGGAGGACGATGCAGGAAGGTCATCGAGGCGTAGGCGCCGATCCAGGAGCCGACCGCAGCGAACGCGACGTAGATCCAGTTCTCCGTGTAGCTGATCACGGCGAATGACGAGAGCATGTACCAGATCGAGCTCCAGGTCGCGGCCGATACGCGCCGCTTGGCGACGACCGCCGACGTGAACATCACGTAGACCGCGTCGGTCGCCGCCGTCGCCAGCACGACTCCGAAGGCCGTCAGTGGATTGATCGCCGACATCGTCCCCTCCTCTTCGTTGTGCTGCACCATGCGACGTCATTGTTTCGTCGAACGCATCCATGCACAATGACGCGATCTGCACGCGCCGAACAACAAGGATAGAAGAATGGAACGCGTCCGTCTCGGGAGGAGCTCGCTCGACATCACCCGTCTCGGCCTCGGCACGGCGCCGCTCGGCGGCCTGTTCGCGCCGGTCAGCGATGGCGATGCCGAAGCCACGATCGCCGCGGCGTGGTCGCGCGGCGTGCGCTTCTACGACACCGCGCCGCTGTACGGCTTCGGCCTCGCCGAGCAGCGGCTCGGCGCGTTCTTGCGCCGGCAGCCGCGCGACAGCTACGTGATCTCGACCAAGGTCGGCCGGCTGTTGCGGCCGGACCCGACGGCCTCGGGCGAAGACCCGCACTACAAGGGCACGCCGCCGCTGCGGCCACAATTCGACTACTCCCATGACGGCGTGATGCGTTCGGTCGAGGAGAGCCTGGTCCGGCTCGGCCTGGATCGCATCGACATCCTGCTCGTGCACGATCCCGACGATCACTACGACGAGGCCGTGGCCGGCGCCTTTCGCGCGCTGCAGCGGCTGCGCGACGACGGCAGCATCAAGGCGATCGGCGCCGGCATGAACCAGTCCGAGATGCTGGCGCGCTTTGCCGAAGCCGTTCCGGTCGACTGCTTTCTCCTGGCGGGCCGTTACACGCTGCTCGACCAGGGCGCGCTGACGGCGCTGTTTCCGATCTGCGAGAGGCAGAACATCGCCATCATTCTCGGTGGCATCTACAACAGCGGCATCCTCGCCAACCCTCATGGGCCGGCGAAGTTCAACTACGAGGATGCCGATGCCGCCCTGGTGGCGCGGGCGCGCCAGCTCGATGTGCTGTGCAGGCAGCACGGCATCGGGCTCAAGGCGGCCGCGATCCAGTTCTGCCTGGCCCATCCCGCGGTGACCGTCGGCCTGCAGGGCGCGCGCAATGCGCAGGAGGCGGCCGACAACATCGCGCTGGCGCACGCGCCGATCCCGCCCGCGTTCTGGCGCGACCTGCGCGCCAGCGACCTGGTCGACGCCCGCGCGCCGCTGCCGGGAGAGGCGCCATGAGCCGCGTCATCGATGCGCATCAGCACTTCTGGGATCCCGGTCGCGCCGACTATCCATGGATGGCCGGTGACGCGCTGGCGCCGATCCGCCGGCCGTTCGGTCCCGCCGATCTCGCCACGCTGCTGGCCGAGAACGGTCTCGACGCCAGCATCCTGGTGCAGACCCGGTCGTCGCTCGACGAGACCGAGGAATTCCTGCGCATTGCCCATGCGACGCCGTTCGTCGCCGGTGTCGTCGGCTGGGTCGACCTGACCGATCCATCGGTGGGACCAACGATCGACCGGCTGCGCGGCCTGCCCGGCGGGGACAGGCTGGTCGGCATCCGCCACCAGGTCCATGACGAGGCCGACCCGGCATGGATCTTTCGCGGCGACGTCAGGCGTGGCCTCGACGTCGTGTTCGCGCACGACCTGACATACGATCTGCTGGTGCGCACGCGGGAGCTGCCGGCGGCGATTGCGACGGTGCGCGCTTTTCCGAGAGCGCGCTTCGTGCTGGACCACGCGGCCAAGCCGCCGATCGCAACCGGCTTCGATCAGGACTGGGCCGATCGCATCGTCGAGCTCGCGGCCTGTGGCAATGTCTGGTGCAAGGTGTCGGGGCTCGCCACGGAAGCCGTCTGGACCGACTGGGACGCGGAGCGGCTGCAGCCCTATGTGACACATGTGGCGCGCTGCTTCGGCGCCGACAGGCTGATCTTCGGCTCGGACTGGCCGGTGTGCCTGCTCGCCGGCGGCTACGGCGAAATCAAGCAGGCGCTGGAGCAGTGCCTGATGCGGCTCGGCTCGGACATCCGCGACAAGGCGTTCGGCCCGAACGCCGTCGCGGCCTACCGCCTGCCGCGCTGATCAGAACCGCATCACCATGCCGAAATGGCTCTTGGCGAAGCCGAGCCGCTCGTAGAAGCGCTGCGCGTCGGTGCGACTCTGATGCGTCATCAGCTCGACCAGATTGCAGCGCTGCTTGCGCGCCTCGGCGATCGCCCATTGCAGCAGCTGCTCGCCGATGCCGCGGCTGCGGCGGTCGGTGGCGACGCGGACGTCCTCGACCAGCGCGCGCGACGCACCTTGCGAGCTGAGCCCGGGCAGGATGCAGAGTTGCAGGCAGCCGACCACCCGGCCCGCCTCCTCGGCAACGATCAGGGTGATGTTCCCATCCCGCGCGATCGTCTCGAACGCGTCGTAGTAGGACTGCGGCAACGGCTGCTCGAGGCGCTCGCGCGCCCGGCCGAGATGATCGTCGGCGAGCATGGCGACAATGGCAGCGACGTCGTCGCGCTGCGCAGGACGGATGCTGATGGACATCGGCATACAGGACAGGCTTGCAATCAGCTCAGAACTTGTAGCCGAGGCCCGCGCGCACCGTATTGATGCTGGTGTCGACCGTCGAGGTGAAGCGGACGTATTCGTATTCGGCCCGCGCAAACAGGCCGCCGACCAGATTGACGTCGACGCCGAGACCGGCGCTGTAGCCGTAGATCAGGTGATTGTGCTGAAGGTTGTTGGCGCTGAGCGGCGCAAGCGGCGTGTAGGTGCCGAGAAAGGTCGTGCTGACCCGGTCCTGAACCGTCACGGACTGGCCGATATCTGCGTTGCCGAGTGCAAGGCCGAAAAATGCGTAGGGCAGGAAGCAGCCCATCGCATAGCCGGCACGACCGCGGATCGTCGCCATGTCGGTGATCGAGATCTGCGAGGACTGCGTCGACGTCACGGCGTGGAAGTTGCCGTCGGTCAGTGCGGCCGTGCTGACGAGCGTGCGGCTCGAAGAGGCCATGCCGCCGTATTTGCCGTGCAGATAGCTCGCCTCGACGCCGAGCACGACGTCGTCCCACTGACTGTTGTAGCCGACGAAGGCGCCGAAGCCCGATGCGCGCGAGGATTGCTTGCCGAGGTTCGGGTTCCAGGACGAGACCTGCATCTGGCTCTCGATCAGCGTGTTGGCCAACACCGCCGCCGTCATGTTCTTGGTCGAGCCGTTGAAATTCTCATCGGACGAGCCGTAGCCGCCCTGGACGCCCACATAGTAGCCGTCCCAGTTGACCCGCGAATTGTTCAGGCCCTCGGTCAGGCCGCCGCGCAGGATCGGAAGGTCGGACAAGTCCGCGGCCTGGGCCGCGGAGATCATGCCGCACACCGAAACCGCCACCACCAGGCTACGCATCGCAACGCTCCAATCAGCACTTGACTCTCTGTTCCGATCATCGCGCGTTAACCTTAATCATTCGTTGTCGCAGCGCTCTGCACGGAAATTCTTTCAGCGAAAACGCGCGCGCTTCGCCCGATCAGAAACGCGAAACGGCGCGGGACGCCCGCGCCGTTCGTTCGATTTGCAGTGAGGGCGACCGCTCGGCTCAGCCCTTGCGGATCAGGGCCGGCATCGGCGGCGGCGGCGGCTGGTCGAAATTCCAGCGCACGCCGAGCTTCAGGTCGTGCGAGGTGATGTCCTTGAACTTGAATACGTTGCCGGTGGTGTTCCCGACGTAGTCGGACAGGACGCCGGTCTGGCCTTGGCCTAGATCGACATAGCTGTAGGCCAGCTCCAGCACCAGGTTCGGATTGACGTTGTAGGCCAGACCGGCATGGGCCGCCCAGGCGAAATTCCATTTCGAGGAGGTCGGCGCCGTCGCGAAACTCGTGGTCGTGAACGGCAGGTTGTTGATGCCGGTGTCGGTGAAGTTCGAGACCGTCACCCGCGCGCCGCCGACGCCCGCGCCGATGAACGGCGTCACGCACCACCAGGTGCCGAGATCGACATAGGCGTTGGCGAGCACCAGCCATTCCGACTTGCTGCCGCTGTAATTGTCGATGCCGCTATAGGGCACGCCGCCCGCGGTCGCGTTGAAGCGGTCGGTGGCCTTGAAGTTCGAATTGCCGCGATACTGTCCGGTGACGTCGGCGCGGAACCAGCTGTTGAAGCGATAGCCGACGCCGACGCCGTAGATGCCCGCGGTATCGAACGCCGAGGTCTGGTTGAACGACGTCATCGGCGTGTAGGCGGATTCGCGCGAATAATGGACGTCCTTGACCTTCTGATTGCTGAAGCCGATGTCGCCGCGCAGATACCAGCCGCCGAAATCGGCCGCCGGCGGCGGCGCGTAGACCGGAGGCGGCATGATGGGCATGTCGGCCGCAAAGGCCAGAGTGGAAAACAGAGAGGCCGCTCCGGCGGCGATCAAAGACATAACGCTACGCATTGGCTTCGTCCCTTTGGCCGGTGAGGCAATCGAGAACCAGGCCCCACATCACAACTGACGGCCGTACAATCGCACCAAATGCTTAAGCGGCGCTTAACCCTAATAATTAAGGTTGATTTTCCATGAGCGAGCGGGAACCGTTAACGGCCGGACAACTCATCCTAACAGATCGTTAGCGGCTGCGCCGGGCGATGCAGGCAATGCGAACTAATTAGTCGACCGGCCCGGCTCATGGCGAAGCCATGCCTTCCAAATACCGATCCGTCGTACGAAATGGTTGAACGACGCGATCAGAAGCATCCTGGCGACGTACTCGGACGCGAGAAGATCGTGAGCCAGCAAAAAGGCCTGCCATCTGACGATGACAGGCCATGATCGAAAATATGATCGCCGGCGATCAGGCGGCAGCAGCCGCCGCATTGCCCACCGCGGCCACGATCTCGTCGACGACCTCCTCGACCAGGTCGCGGTCGTCGCCCTCGCCCATCACGCGGATCACCGGCTCGGTCCCGGAGGAGCGCACGAGCAGTCGGCCATGACCGTTGAGGCGCTTCTGTCCGGTATCGATCGCCGACTTCACCTCGTCCGCGTCGAGCGGCTTGCCGCTGCGATAGCGCACATTCTTGAGGATCTGCGGCAGCGGATCGAAGCGGTGGCAGACCTCGGACACCGGACGGCGCAGCCTCTGCACCGTCGCCAGCACCTGCAGCGCAGCGACGAAGCCGTCCCCCGTGGTCGCGTAGTCCGAGAGAATGATATGGCCCGACTGCTCGCCGCCGAGATTGTAGCCGTCGGCCAGCATGCGCTCGAGAACGTAGCGGTCGCCGACCGGCGTGCGCACCAGTTCGAGCCCCTGCCCCTGCAGGAAGCGCTCGAGACCGAGATTGGACATCACGGTCGCGACGATACCGGCGCGCGCCAGGCGGCCGTCCTCCTTCCAGCTCTGCGCGATGACCGCGAGCAGCTGGTCGCCATCGACGATGTGGCCGCGCTCATCGACCAGGATCACGCGATCCGCGTCGCCGTCGAGCGCGATGCCGATGTCGGCGCGCATCTCACGCACCTTGCGGCACAGCGCCTCCGGCGAGGTCGAGCCGCATTCCTTGTTGATGTTGAAGCCGTCCGGATCGACGCCGATCGAGATCACGTCGGCGCCGAGCTCCCACAGCGCCTCGGGCACGACCTTGTAGGCCGCGCCGTTGGCGCAATCGACCACGACGCGCAGGCCGTCGAGCGAGAGGTCGCGCGGCAGGGTGCGCTTGGCGAATTCGATGTAGCGATCGTGCACGCCGTCGATGCGGCGGGCGCGGCCGAGGCTCGCGCTCTGCGCCAGCTTCTTGTCGAGCGATTCATCGAGCAGTTGCTCGATCTGCCTCTCGACATCGTCGGACAGCTTGAAACCCTGCGGCCCGAACAGCTTGATGCCGTTGTCCTCGAACAGATTGTGCGAAGCCGAGATCATGACGCCGAGATCGGCGCGCATCGACTTGGTGAGCATCGCGACCGCCGGCGTCGGCATCGGGCCGACCAGCAGCACGTCCATGCCGACCGAGGTGAAGCCGGCCACCATGGCGTATTCGATCATGTACCCGGAGAGGCGCGTATCCTTGCCGATCACCACGCGGTGGCGGTGCTCGCCGCGCTGGAACAGAAGACCTGCGGCCTGCCCCACCTTGAGCGCGAGTTCCGGCGTGATCAGGCCGTTGGCGCGGCCACGAATCCCATCGGTCCCGAAATAGTTACGGCTCATATGACCCCCAGCAACGGCTTCTGGATTTCGTTACCGGCGGGTGCGAATCACGGGAGCCGCCCTGCCGGTCAGCCCGCGGGTTATAGTCGCCTTAAGGCTAAGATGGCTTCAAAAAATATGATGAATCATTACCACGAAACCGCCATAGCCTCTGTAAGCCGTTGTTAAGGCTAATTTTTCATTCGACCTGACGGCTCCGGAGGGCTCGCCCGCCGGAGCCCGCCGCAGCCGGAATGTGCTCGCTCCGGCAGCCCCGACGTCGTGTTGCGTGACGCGCGCAGTTTGCCCTGCCTTGCCCAGACGCCGTTGCGGTTCCCAAGTTGGATTTGGCAGGCGCCGCAAAGATGCTAGATGACTGCCCCAGCCTTAAGAAACGAGACGCCGGTGGGGAGCCGAAGACCGCGATGAAACACGTCACCTGCATTGAAGACCTGCGCCTGCTGCACAAGCGCCGCGTGCCCAAAGCCTTCTTCGACTACGCCGATCGCGGCTCCTATGCCGAGGAGACGCTGCGCGCCAACCGCGACGATCTGCAGAAGATCAAATTCCGCCAGCGCATCCTGGTCGACGTGTCCAAGCGCGATCTGTCGACGACGATCCTCGGCGAGCCCGCGTCGATGCCGCTGATCCTGGCGCCGGTCGGCCTCCTGGGCATGCAGCATGGCGACGGCGAGATTCACGCCTGCCGCGCGGCGCAGGCCGCCGGCATCCCGTTCACGCAGAGCACGATGTCGATCTGCTCGATCGAGGACATCGCTGCTAGCGTCGAGAAGCCGTTCTGGTTCCAGCTCTACGTCATGAAGGACCGCGGCTTCATCAAGGCCCTGGTCGAGCGCGCGATCGCCGCGAAGTGCAGCGCACTATGCCTGACCGTCGACCTGCAGGTGATCGGCCAGCGTCACCAGGACATCAAGAACGGCATGAGCGTGCCGCCGGAATGGACGCTGTCGAAGCTGTTCGATTTCGCGATCAGGCCGGCCTGGGTGCAGGGCGTGCTGCAGGGCAAGCGCCGGACGTTCGGCAACATCGCCGGCCACGTGAAGAACACCGAGGACCTGACCAAGCTCTCGGCCTGGACCGCGGCGCAGTTCGACACCTCGCTGAACTGGAAGGACGTCGACTGGATCCGCTCGATCTGGCCGGGCAAGCTGATCATCAAGGGCATCCACGACATCGAGGACGCCAAGCTCGCGGTCGAGACCGGCGCGCAGGCGATGGTCGTCTCCAACCACGGCGGCCGCCAGCTCGACGGCGCGCCGTCCTCGATCCACGTGCTGCCCGGCATTGCGGAAGCGGTCGGCGACAAGATCGAGATCATGTTCGATGGCGGCATCCGCTCCGGCCAGGACGTGATGCGTGCGCTCGCGCTCGGTGCCAAATCCTGCATGCTCGGCCGCGCCTATGCCTACGGCCTCGGCGCCGGCGGCCAGGCCGGCGTCGCCAAGGCCATCGACATCATCCGCAACGAGCTCTTGACGACGATGGGCCTGTGCGGCGTCAACACGGTGGCCGAGATCGACCGCAAGGTGCTGGCGGATTAGGCGGAGTTGGGTCGAGGGTCTAAGGGGAGAGGGAGCGCACCGTGCTCGCGGCGCCGCCTACATCGGCGGCGTCAGCCCGTCGCGGCCGACGCTGACGCGGCTGGTCTCGAGCGAACCGTCAGGCAACGGCTTGACGATCGCGATCACCTTGGCGCCGGCTTTCAGCTCGGACTTGTCGCCCGGCACGAAGGTGACGATCGGCGTGTCCGGCGCGATGTCGACGCGCTTCTCGCCGCCCTTGTACTTGACCAGCAACGTATGACCGTCGGTCGAGACCGAGCTTTCGGATACGGTGGCGTTGGTCATGCTCGAGTTCGGCTTCAGGTCCCACGACCGCGAGCCTTCGCCCGTGCCGCGCATGTCCTCGGGAAAAATGTGGATCTCGACCGCCTTCGGCGCGCCGTCCGGGCCGGGCACCGTGGTGGCGCCGATGAACGAGCCCAGCTTGATGTCGGAAAGCTGCGCCTTGACGACACCCGAGACGCGCAGATCACCGGCCATGCGGAGCTTGAAGATCTCGCCGCTGCGGGCTTTCACCGTCATGGTATCGGCGTCGACGCTTTCGATGGCGCCGCGCACGCGCGTCGGCACTGGCGCCTGCTGCGCGATGGCGGTCAGCGACGCCGCCGCAACCATTGCGAGCGCGGCGACCGGACGGATCAGAACGAGACGGGCAGACATGCTGAAAACTCCGAGGGCTCGAGAGACGCGTTCCGCGCTCGTATCGGAGACGCGGGCATCTGACGAGTGAAACGCCGGAGAGGGCCGCTCATTCCACACTCAAGCCCTTGTGAGATCAGCCTCGACCAACGCGCGCAGTTCGGGCGTGACCTGGGGGCGGCGGTGGAACCACAATTCGAAGCCGCGCACCGCCTGGTGCAGCAGCATGCCGAGCCCATCGGCGGTGCGCAGGCCCCGCGATCGCGCGGCGCCGAGCAATCGCGTCTCCAGTGGCACGTAGACGAGGTCGGCGACCACGGCGTGCGGCGACAGCAGATCGACGTCGAGCTCGAGCGGCGGCTGGCCGTGCATGCCGAGCGAGGTGGTGTTCACGAACAGGCCCGCGCGCGGCAGTAGCGCGCCGACGCGATCCCAGCCTTCGGCAACGACCCGGTCGCCGAACTGATCGGCCAGCGCCTGCGCGCGCGCAGCGGTGCGGTTGACCACATGGACGCGGCCGATGCCGCGCTCGAGCAGACCGAACACGACGGCCCGCGCCGAGCCGCCGGAGCCGAGCACCAGCGCCTCGTCGGTGCGGTCCCAGCCCGGGGCGGCGGCATCCAGGTTGCCGATGAAGCCTTCGACGTCGGTGTTGGTGGCCCGCAGGATGCGGTCCTCGTACCACAACGTATTCGCGGCGCCGACGGCACGGGCGCGCGCGTCCGGCTCGGTCAGCTCCAGCACGCGCTCCTTGTGCGGAATGGTGACATTGGCGCCGACGAAGCCGCGGCGGTCGAGATGCGTGACGAAATCCGCAAGCTCTTCCGGCGGCACCGCCTCGATGGTGTAGCCGCCGGCAATGCCGAGCTCGTGCAGCCAATGATGATGGATCAGGGGCGAGCGCGAATGCGCGGCAGGCCAGCCGATCAGGCACGCGGCGCGGGGTTTGGCGGCGACGGTCATGGCCGTGACATCGGACAAGCTCCGGCCGGAGTCAATGCTGCGGGCCGGTCGAACCGGCCGCGACGACGAAGCCGGCCGTCGGTGCGCCTCGGTGGGGACCGGCGCGCGAGGCCGGACTCAGCTCGCCGCCAGCCCGTCGGAGATGTCCTCCTGCGGCGTCTCCTTGCCCTTGATGTCGGCGACCGCGCGCTCGATGGTCTCGCGAAAGCGCACCAGCGGCGGCCGCACGCCGTGGGTCAGCAGCGCCCGGCGCACGGTCGGTGATGCGCCGGTGATGAACAGGCGGATGCCCTGGCGCCTGGCCTTGGCGGCGACGCGGCTCATGGCGTTGGCGGCTGTCGAATCCAGGAACGGCACCGCTGCGAAGTCGACCACGAAGGCCTTGCGGCGGTCGGCGATCGAGTCGAGCACGGTGCCGACGGTCGAGGCGGCGCCGAAGAAGAACGCGCCGGTGATGCGATAGACCAGCACGTCCTTGTCGGCGCTGAGCTTCGGATTGTACGGTACCCGCGCCTCATCCTCGAAGTCGGCGCGGTCCTTTGCGGCCAGAGGCGACCCGCCCTCGACGCCGGTCATCTGCGCCATGCGGTTGATGAACAGCACGGCGCCGAGCGCGAAGCCGACCAGGATGCCCTCGGTGAGATCGCGGAAGATCGTCAGCCCGAAGGTTGCGAGCAGCACCGTGGCATCGCCCCAGGACGATCGGATCAGGGTGGCGAACTCGTGCTTCTCGGCCATGTTCCAGGCGACAACGACGAGCACCGCGGCAAGCGCCGAGAGCGGGATGTAGCTCGCCAGCGGCGCTGCGATCAGCATGAACACCAAAAGAAACAGCGAATGCAGCATGCCCGACACCGGCCCGCGCGCGCCGGCGCGGACGTTGGTCGCGGTGCGCGCGATGGTTCCGGTGACGCAGATGCCGCCGAACAAGGCCGAGCCGATATTGGCAAAGCCCTGCGCCACCAGCTCGCAGTTGGAGCGATGGCGGCGGCCGGTCATGCCGTCGGCGACCACGGCCGAGAGCAGCGACTCGATCGCCCCGAGCAGCGTGAAGGCAATCGCATCGGGAAACACCGCCTGGATCTTGGCAAGCGAAAACGCCGGCAGCGCCGGTGCCGGCAGCTCGCGCGGGATGCCGCCGAAGCGGGTGCCGATGGTCTCGACGGGAAGCTGCAGCGCGTAGGTGATGATGGCGGCGACCACGACCGCGATCAGGATGCCGGGCCAGGTCGGCCGCAGATGCTTGAGGCCGACGATGATCGCGATCGACAGCGCGGCCGTCGCGACCGCAGGCATGGTCGCGGTCGGCGCACCATGCGCGAGCGCCGCGAGCTTCGGAATCAGCTCGCCCGGCTCCTTGCCCGCAAGCGTGATACCGAACAGATCCTTCAGCTGGCTGGCAAAGATGATGACGGCGATGCCCGCGGTGAAGCCGACCGTGACCGGATAGGGAATGAACTTGATGTAGGTGCCGAGCCGCAGATATCCGGCGATCACCAGCATCACGCCGGACATCATCGCCGCGATCAGCAGGCCATCGAGACCCTGGCGATCGACCGTCGCAGCGACCAGCACGATGAAGGCACCCGCGGGACCGCCGATCTGAAAGCGGCTGCCGCCGAGCAGCGAAACCAGGAAGCCGCCGACCACGGCGGTGTAGAGGCCGCGCCCCGGCGAGACACCGGAGGCGATCGCGATCGCCATCGACAGCGGCAGCGCCACGATCGCTACCGTCAGGCCCGCCAGCGCGTCGGCACGAAAGTCGCTGAGGCCGTAGCCCTCGCGCAAGACCGTCAGGAGCTTGGGGGAATAGAGCTCGGCGAAGGTCGGCTCATGATGTCCGACCCGCCCGTGCGAACGGTGTTCGTTTGCGATGCTCATGCCGACCACGCTCCCGTCGCCTCATCGGACCGCGGCGCAGCCGACGATGCGTCCCACACGAAGCGCTCAGGAGCCCCGTGGCGCGCGATGAGCCTAGCTCGCGTCATCGCGCACAATGTCAGTTTGACGGCCCATGCGGCGAGGCGGCCCCGGGTCCTTCAGGCGAACACCACGCCCGCCATTCTCACTGCGGGAATGCTCACCGATCAGATCCACGCCCGCACGATTGAGCGCATCGACGACCTTGGTCAGCGAGTCCACCACGCCGCGGACGTTGCCCGTGGAGGCTTCCATCCGCTGGATCGTCGGCAGCGACACGCCGGCCAGCTCGGCCAAGGTTCTCTGATCTATCCCGAGCAGCGCTCGCGCTGCCCGCATCTGGAACGACGTGATCACGATGGCCTCACGTGGCAGACACCATAAATGATGTCTGAGACAAAGACAATGATGTAAAATACATCATAAACTGAGCTCGGATGCAAGCTGGAACCCGGCCCTCGCCGTCCGTCCCCTGCGCGCGCGAGCGACGGCCATGACGCGATCCGGCCCGCCATCCCGAGCGAGGATGACGGGCCGGTGTTACTCGGCGCGGAGCGTTCGGCTCAGGCGGCGTCGCGGTGGGAGGCGATGATGTGGTCGGCGGCGCGGCCGGTCACCTCAGCCATGTGGTCGAACTGGCGGGTGAAGCTGCCGGCGCCCGCCGTGGCCGAGCGCAGTTCGACGATCAACTCGCCGATCTCCGCCTCCGGCATCATCGCCCGCACGCAGTCCCAGCCCGGCCAGCCGTCACGGGTATCGAAGGACAGGATCTGGCCGCGCCGCGCCGACAGGATCGCGTTGATCCTGGCGGTCGCTTCCGTCGGGCAGACGATCTCGACGGTATGGATCGGCTCCAGCAGCACCGGCGCGCATTGCGGCAGGCCTTCGCTGACGCCGGCCCGCGCCGCGGTGCGGAACGCGAGGTCGGACGAATCGACGCTGTGATAGGAGCCGTCGGTGAGCGTCACCTCGACGTCGATCACCGGAAAGCCCAGGGGGCCGCGGGCCATTGCGTCGACGACACCCTCCTCCACCGCCGGGATGTAGTTGCGCGGCACCGCGCCGCCGACCACCTTCTCGGCGAAGCGGAAGCCTTCGCCGCGCGGCAGCGGCTTGATGTCGAGCACGACGTCGCCGAACTGGCCGTGCCCGCCGGACTGCTTCTTGTGGCGGCCGCGCTGCGTGATCGGCTTGCGGATGGTCTCCTGATAGCCGATCGCGGGCTGGTGCGATTTGACGTTGACGCCGAAACGGTCGCGCAGCCGCTCCAGCGCAACGCGCAGATGCATCTCGCCCTGCCCCCACAGCACGGTGTCGTGGGTGCGCGGGTTCTGCACCATGGTCAGCGACGGATCCTCCTCATGCAGCCGCTGCAAGGCCTGGCCGAGCTTGACGTCGTCCTTGCGGTCCACGGCGGCGATCGAGAGCGCCAGCACCGGCGGGCACGCCTCCACCTTTGCCAGCGGCGATGGCGCCGTCTTGCCGGTCGCAACCGTATCGCCGGTCTTGACCGCATCGAGCTTGCCGAGCGCCACCGTGTCCCCGGCCTCGGCGCCCGCGCGCTTGCTGTCATAGGCGCCGGTGGCAGCCAGGATGCCGGACACGCGCGCCGCCTCGCCCGAGGCGGCATGCAGCGTCGCGCCGTCATCGAGATGGCCGGACAGCACCCGCGTCAATGACAGCTTGCCGCCATGCTGCAGATGCAGCGTCTTGAAGACATAGCCGAGCGCCTCCTTGGTGTCCTTCACACCGAGCCGCCGCGCGGTCTCGGCGATTCCGGGCGCCTCGTGGCGCAGCGCCTTCATCAGCCGCAGCACGCCGTTCTCGCGCAGCGCCGAGCCCAGCAGCACCGGGCAGATCAGTCCCTCGCGCAATTCGCGCGCGAGATCATCGAACACGGCGTCGCGCGGCGGCGGGATGTCCTCCAGCAGCTGCTCCATCAGCGAATCGTCGTGATCGGCGAGCTTCTCCAGCATCGAGAAGCGCGCCTCCTTCTCACGGTCGAGATCGCCGCCTTCGAGCGCGATCACCTCGCTGGCCTTGTGCTCGCGATAGATGAAGGCGCGCTCCAATGCGAGGTCGACGAAGCCCTCGATCAGCTCGCCGTTCCAGATCGGGATCTGGCGCAGCACCAGCGGCACGCGCGAGGCCGGCTGCAAGGTCGCGAGCGTCTCCCTGATGCGCGCATTGGCGCGGTCGATCTTGTTGAGGAACAGGAAACGCGGGATGCGCAGCTCCTCGAGCTCGCGCAGGATGATCTGCAGTTGCGGCAGCTTCTTCTCATCGGCCTCGCAGACCACGATCGCGGCATCGACCGCCGGCAGCGCGGCGCGCATGTCGTGGATGAACTCGATCGAGCCGGGACAGTCGAGGAAGGTGTAGCTGTCGCCCATGAAGGTCGTCGTCGCCGCCGTCATGGCGACGCTCATCTTGTGCTGGCGCGCCTCCGGGCTGGCATCGCCGACAGATGTGCCGGCGTCGACGCTGCCCGCGCGCGGGATCGCGCCCGTCCGCGCCAGGATCGCCTCCAAGAGAGTGGTTTTACCGCTTTGGAAAGGGCCCACCAGCGCGATGCACCGTGGACCTCGGGGACTTCTCAGGTCTTGTCCCATTCGCCGCCTCCTCGTTGTGGAGCTCGGCCCTTGATTGGGTCGGCAAAGCCGAATGCTCTGCCTCGGCTGCCGCTTTGGCAAGCAGGCGGCCTGCCAAAAACGTTGCTGCAGTGCGGGGATCCCACCGTCTTCCCGCACGATGGCGGGAAGAGCGCTGTTCACGGCAAAGGGAAGATCACCGACCCGGGCGCAATTCGAGGCTTTGCAGCCCCGCCGCGACGCTGATGCCGACCTGGCCCTGGACGCTGAGCGGCTGCAGCGCGATCGAGTTGGCGGAGCCGCCGACGAGCACGTTGCCGCCGACTCCGACGCCGACCGCGGCCGATCCTTGCGCACCGGCATAGTCGCCGGAGAGATCGCCCGGCCCGAGCCGCGCGACCGGGGCATAGACCACCCAGGCCAGCAGCGACTCCTGGGTGATGCCGAGATCGAGGCCGACCTTGCGGATGGTCGCGACGTAGCGATCCTCCGGCAACCCGTCGGCGCGCAGCACGCAGCCGAGATGGGTGACCGAGCCGACGATGAAGCCGACGCTGGCGCCGCCGCGGCATTCGAGGACGCCGACCCGCACGCGATCTTGCGCCTGGGCAGCGCCGCCGATGCAGAGGACGGCCGCAGCGGTGAGCCCGGCGAGGATGGTCGAGCGCATGAATAAAACTCCGGCTGAAATGAACATGTGATGCGGCGCTCGGTGATCGGGACTGATGATCACGAGCCATCACATCTATGCCACAAGGCTTACAGCCGCACCAGAAGCGGCGCGCCGTTCATCTGGCTGAACGACTCACGGCCTCGACCAGCGCAGCGCGGCTGCGAGGCATTGTCGCCGTGCTCAGCGATAGTAGCGCGAGAAGTAGGACGAGGGCTGGCTCGGGCTCGGATGGATCGGCAGCAGCGGCACCAGCTCGACCTCGGTGATTCCCGCGGCGAGGTTCATGCCGGTCTGCCCCTGCAGGCTGATCGGCTGCAGTTGGGTGGCGCGATCGGTGTCGCGCACCAGGAAGCTGCCGCCGAAGCCGACCAGCGCGGCGGCGTTGGCCGACAATCCGCCATAGCGCCCGCGCAGCTCGCTGCGGCCGAAATCGTTGACGGGCGCGTACACCGCCCACGCCATCCGGGTCTGATCCGTCAGTCCGAGATCGAGACCGTAGCGGCGGACCTTGGCGACATAACGCTCCGGCGCGCGGCCCTGGCTGCGGAAGACGCAGCGCAGACGGGCCTGTGACATCACGAGCTTGCCGGCCGTCCGGCGGCCCTCGCACTCCAGAACCCCCGCACGCATCGGGCGGCCCTGATGGGCCTGCGCGAGCGGCACGAGCATCACCATCGCCACGATCGACAGCACAAGCAGCCGCATCGAACTCCAACCTTACGCCACGCAACTTGATCCCGGACAAAAGAAAGGCGCCATGTTCAAAACATGGCGCCTTTCTGTGCGGAAATTGACCTTTAGAGATTCAAAGGTCGCTGTTGCCCGATTACCTCAAATTGCCGCAGAAGCGCTGGATGCGCTTGCAGGCGTCCTCGAGGTCGGAGGTCTTGGTCGCGTAGGAGATGCGGAATGCCGGGCCGAGGCCGAATGCCGAGCCGTGCACCACCGCGACGCCCTCGGTCTCCAGCAGCTCGGTGACGAAGGCCTCGTCATTGTCTATCACCTTGCCCGACGGCGCGGTCTTGCCGATCGTGCCGGCACAGGACGGATAGACGTAGAACGCGCCCTCGGGGCGTGGGCATTCGATGCCGCTGGCCTGGTTCAGCATCGAGACCACGAGGTCGCGGCGCTCCTTGAACACCTTGTTGTTCGCCGGGATGAAGTCCTGCGGACCATTCAAGGCTTCGACGGCAGCCCATTGCGCGATCGAGCACGGGTTGGAGGTCGACTGCGACTGGATCGTCGCCATCGCCTTGATCAGCTGCGCCGGGCCGCCGGCATAGCCGATGCGCCAGCCGGTCATGCAATAGGCCTTGGAGACGCCGTTCACGGTCAGCGTGCGGTCGTACAGCGACGGCTCGACCTGCGCCGGCGTGGTGAACACGAAGTCGTCATAGACGAGGTGCTCATACATGTCGTCGGTCATGATCCAGACATGCGGATGCTTGACCAGCACCTCGGTGAGCGCCTTCAGCTCGGCCTTGGTGTAGGCCGCGCCCGTCGGGTTCGACGGCGAGCACAGGATCAGCCACTTGGTCTTCGGCGTGATCGCCTTCTCCAGCGCCTCCGGCTGCAGCTTGAAGCCATGCGCGGCTGTGCAGACCACCGGCACCGGCTCGCCGCCGGCGAGCGCCACCATCTCGGGATAGCTGACCCAGTACGGCGCCGGGATGATCACCTGGTCGCCGGGATTGATGGTCGCCATCAGCGCATTGTACAGCACCTGCTTGCCGCCGACGCCGACGATCACCTGGTTCGGCTTGTAGGTCAGGCCGTTCTCGCGCTGGAACTTGCCGATGATGGCTTCCTTCAGCTCGGGGATGCCGTCGACCGCGGTATACTTGGTCTTGCCGTCCTGGATCGCCTTGATCGCGGCCTGCTTGATGTTGTCGGGCGTGTCGAAATCCGGCTCGCCGGCGCCCAGCCCGATGACGTTGCGCCCCGCCGCTTTGAGGACGCGCGCTTTGTCCGTGACCGCGATGGTCGCGGACGGCTTCACACGGTCGAGCGCAGCGGCGAGAAAGGACATCATCAGCTCCTATGCAGGCGTCGTGGATCACCCTTTTCGGGCCACGACCAGTCATGTCAGGGAAACGCTTGCTTTTAAGGCCCCGGGCGCTGCATCGCAAGAAGCTTGGGCACATGGCTCCCAAGACTTTAGGGAACGTTAAAGCGGCCCCGCTAGCGTGGCCCCCACGATTGTCCAGAGTTTCAGGCCGAAATGACCAATATCGGGTACGCCCTGCGATCCGGCGACTGGCTGACGGCCACGCGGATCAAGTCCTACAGCTGGATCCTGCTCGCGGTCACGATCGTGGCCATCGCCGGCTGGATCGCGCTGTCCGATGGCCTGATCGACCGCAACGGCAAGCCGATCGGTACCGACTTCTCCAACGTCTATGCGGCAGGCGTGCTGACCCTTCAGGGCAAGGCGGCCGACGCCTATGATCCGCCGCTGCAGCATGCGATGGAAAAGGCCGTGTTCGACGGCCGCGACGTGCCGTTCTTCGGCTGGCACTACCCGCCCTTCTTCTTCGCGATCGCCGCCATCACCGCCCTGCTGCCCTATGCCGGCGGGCTCGCGCTCTGGGTCGTGTCGAGCCTGCTCGCGTACCTCGCGGTCATGCGCGCGATCCTGCCGCGTTCCGAGACCCTGCTGGTCGCGACCGCCTTTCCCGCCGTGTTCGTCAACATCGGTCACGGCCAGAACGCGTTCTTCACCGCGGCGCTGCTCGGCGGCGCGCTGTTGCTGATGGAGCGCAGCCGGCCGTGGACGGCCGGCATCCTGATCGGCCTGCTCGCCTACAAGCCGCAATTCGGCGTCCTCATTCCCGTGGCGCTGCTCGCAGGCGCTCGCTGGCCGACGATTGCTGCGGCAACCGCCACGGTGGCCGCGCTGGTCGCGATCAGCTTCGCCGCGCTCGGCAACGACGTCTGGCACGCCTTCTTCCAGTCGATGACCTTCACACAGAGCGTCGTGCTCGAGCAAGGCGGCACCGGCTGGGAGAAGATCCAGTCGGTGTTCTCGGCCGCGCGTCATTGGGGCGCCGATATCAGATCCGCCTATGCGCTGCAGAGCCTGCTGGCGCTGTCGCTCGCGGCCGGACTTGCCTGGCTGTGGCAGAGCGAGGCTGCGTTCGATCTCAAGGCGTCGGCACTGGCGAGCGCGAGCCTGCTGGCGACGCCCTATGTGCTCGACTACGACCTCGTCGTCGTTGCGGTCGCGATCATCTTCTTCGTCCGGCACGGCTTCGCGAACGGCTTTCGCGACTACGAGCTCAGCGTGCTCGCGGCCGCCTGGATCGTGCCGCTGCTCTCGCGCAGCGTCGCCGGGCTGACGACGATACCGCTGGGCCTCATCGTTCTGATCACCCTGTTCGCGCTGACCTTGCGCCGCGCACTCACCGATCGCGCCGTCGAGATCGGTGGACAGGCGCGCATCGCGCAGGCGTGATCTCGATTGTTTGAATCTATTGGAAAGTTGTTATTCGAGAGTGCAGTGCAGTAGCGCATTTCGACTTTTTCCATCCGCCGGCTCTTGCAGCCTGCGCTCATCGGCATCATTGTCTGGCCGCATTGCGGGACGATCTGGCGTCCGGATGCGCGATGCGTCCAACCCTTGATTCCTCGAACTCGAAACCGGCCGGATGTACAAGCTCTATTCGATGCAGCGGTCAGGCAACAGCTACAAGGTCCGCCTTGCGCTCGCGCTTCTGAACGCGCCCTATCAGGCGATCGAGATCGACATCCTGCGCGGCGAGAGCCGCACGCCGGATTTTCTCGCCAAGAATCCCAGCGGCCAGGTGCCGCTGCTGGAGGTCGGCGAGGACCGCTTCATCGCCGAATCGAACGCGATCCTCTGGTATGTCGCCGGCGGCACGCCGCTGGTGCCGGAGCAGCGCATCGAGCGCGCCGAAGCGCTGCAGTGGATGTTCTTCGAACAGCATGCGCTCGAGCCGAACATCGGCGCCGCCTATTTCTGGCTGCTGCTGGTCAAGGGCGGCCGCGACCTGCAGACCCATGCGCTGGAGGACTGGATGGAGCGCGGCTATGCCGCGCTGCAGGTGATGGAGAATCATCTCAAGAGCAACGACTACTTCGCCGCGAAGCAGCTGACGGTCGCCGACATCGCGCTCTACGGCTACACCCATGTCGCCGATCGCTGCGACTTCGATCTGTCGACCTTCCCGAAGATCCGCAGCTGGCTGCGCCGTGTCGAGCAGACGCCCGGCTTCGTCGCGATGGACTGGCAGCCGGCGCTGATCGATTCGGCAGGCATTGCTGCCGACTACGGCTGACACGTTCACCGTAAGACTACCGACTATCCGTAGAACAGCGGGGAAAATACACGCGATGGCGGGAACGATCACCGCCGACGCCATGTTTCTGCCCTTTTTTCTGATTTGCCGCCGCAATCCTGCCCAGCGCGACCTTAGAATTTACCTCTGCGAGTGATTCGCTCGCGGATGTATGGGTAAGGGATTTCGACTTCATGTCCGGGTGGCGTCTTGCTTCCGTTCCGAAGTTCAGTTGGGTTCGCGGCCAGGCATGGCCGCTAGCGCCGGACCTCCGCCGAGAGCTCCCGGCGCCCGTCAGCGGCTTTCACGACGACGCGACGCTCACCCTGTCGCCGAGCCTGACCACCGCCGTGGTCGCGACGATCGCGGCCAGCACGCTCTCATTGGGTGTCAGCGTCACCATCGCGGTGGTGTCGATCCGCGCCCTCTTGTCGATGCCCGCTTAGCAGGAAGCCATTTTGACAACCCTTCGCGGTTTTCGCGACAACAGGCGATGATTGTCTCGCGCACAAAATGGCGATGAAATCAACGGTCGTAATCGTTGCCGTGACCCTGGCACTCGCGATCCTGCTGGCGGCGTCACTGCTGATCCTGATCGAGCGGCGGGGCGAGCTTTCGTTCTCGCCGCTGACCGAGGAGGATCGGTCTGTCTATGTCGAGCTGGTGCGGCCGCCCGCCACCGAGCCGGTGCCGCCCGTCCCGGATTGATCGCGAGCGCGGCTGCGCGTATCGAAGGTCCGTCGAGATTCAAACGGACGGCGAAGCCTTCATGCACGAAGCCCTCACTGTGCGCGCCATCGCGCGCGACGATCATGATCGCTGGTTGCCGCTCTGGGACGGCTACAACGCCTTCTACGGCCGTTCGGGGCCGACGGCGCTGCCGAGCGAGGTGACCGCCGTGACATGGTCGCGCTTCTTCGATGCCGACGAGCCGGTGCATGCCCTGGTCGCCGAGAGCGGCGGCGAGCTGATCGGCCTGGCGCACTACCTGTTTCATCGCGCCACCACCACGATCGGGCCGCTCTGCTATCTCAACGACCTGTTCACGAGCGAGGCCGCCCGCGGCAAGGGCGTCGGCCGGGCGCTGATCGAGGCGGTCTACCGCGAAGCGCGACAGGCCGGTGCGCCCCGGGTCTATTGGCAGACGCACGAGACCAACACCACGGCACAGCCGCTCTACGACAAGATCGCCGAGCGCTCGGGCTTCATCGTCTATCGCAAGGCGCTGTGAACGGGCGGTGTCACGCCGCCGTCACGGGGCAGGCCTACGCTCCATTGAGCGCCTGATCATCCCCCGTCACCGGTCACGCGTTTCAGCGGTCCCCGTCAGTCGCCGTCTCTGACCGGGGCCGCATTTTTTTGGCGTGGCCACCTCTGAGAGCGGAAAGCGAGATGCTGCCGTGCGATCGGTGGGCTCCCTCTCCCCGTTCTTCACGGGGAGAGGGCTGGGGTGAGGGGCAGCGGATCGGGCGGTGCAGCCTTGCCAGAGCGCCCACTACTCACGCGTCAGCTCATCTTGAATCAGCGTCAGAACGCCTTCGATATTTCCTAGGACATCGTTGTTCCAAAAGCGAAGAACCCGATAGCCTTCCTCCGCTAAACGGCGATCGCGAACAACATCCTGCTTAGACTCGCTGTGTTGTCCCCCGTCAATTTCAACGATGAGGCGCCTCTCTCGACAAATGAAGTCGCAGATATATTCTGCGACCGGGAGCTGCCGAACAAACTTGTGACCATCCAGCCGACGGCTGCGTATCTTATCCCACAGCGTGTTCTCCGCGTTCGTCTGGGCAGTGCGGAGCCGCCGAGCAAGACCGACGGATTTCAGATCTGGTCCTCGCATGTGCCGTACCTCATCGCAGGTCTTCATCGTGCTGAAGCCGTTGAGACTGCAATACAGCACGAGCTGACGAGACCGGGCGAGCGCGACGACCACCACCCGTGCCGCTGCCCCTCACCCCAACCCTCTCCCCGTGAAGAACGGGGAGAGGGAGCATACCGGCTACGCAGCGGCAGCTCGAATCCAAATCCCGAGCAACGTCCTACTTCTTCCCACCCACCGTCTGCCTCACCTCGAAGCCCTCGAACTGCGGCGGGCCGAGATAGAGCGGCTTGTTGTCGCCGGCGCCCTTGTGGGCCATGCGGAAGGCTTCGGACTTGGTCCAGTCCTCGAACGCCGCCTTCGACGCCCAGATGGTGTGCGAGGCGTAGAGCGTATGGTCCTCGGCTTCCGGTCCCTTCAACAAGTGAAACTCGACGAAGCCCGGCACCTTGTCGAGATGGCTGTCGCGCGACAGCCAGACCTGCTCGAAGGCGGCCTCCGAACCCTTGGCAACGCGAAAACGATTCATGGCGATGAACATGCTGATCTCCTGAGGGATGAATGCCGCAGGCCAGGGAGTAGCAGACTTCGCGATGCAATGCGCCTGCGGCAATCGCCGCTGATGCCGCGACATTGAACGCTACGGGACCCGATCAGGACAGGGCGCAAGCGATCCCTACGCCACGAGCCCCTTGATCGGCTTCACGGCCGCGCTGTCCGGAAACACCGCGCCGCCGAGGGCGTGCTCACCGATGCCGAGATGATCGGCGAGCACGCCCTTGAACACCGCGCGCAGATCCGCGGTCGGCGCAAGATCGCGTCCCTGATAGAGGCTCGCCAGCTTCAGCGTCGGCCAGTCCGCGATCACTCGCCCGCCCCTGACCGCACCGCCGGCGAGCAGGGCGACGGTGCCGGTGCCATGATCGGTGCCTTGCGTGCCGTTGATCTTCGCCGTGCGCCCGAACTCGGTTGCGACCATCACGACCGTATCGCGCCAGCTCGGGCCGAGCCCGCTCTCGAACTCGGCGAGCGCACCATCGAGACCCGACAGGAGTTGCGCCAGCCGGCCGACCGCGCCGCCTTCATTGGCATGCGTGTCCCAACCGTCGAACGCCAGCGCCGCGATGCGCGGACCATCATCCGCCGCGATCAGCTTCGCCGCGCCGCGCGCGACCTGGCGCATTGCCGCAATCTGGTTGCCGCCCGGCTTCGGCTTCATGTCGTCACCGAACGCGACCTTGTCGAGCTTGAGGCCTTGCGCCAGCGCAGACGCCAATGCGGGATCGCGATGCGCATAGAGGTCGACCAGCCGCGTCGCGGTGTCGTCATCGGCCTGCGGCAAGGTTACCGGCGCCCAGCCGACGGTGGGTGCTGCGCCGCGCAGCACCAGCGGCGCCGTTGGGCCGACCGCGAGCGCGCCCGAGACGCGGGGGCCGCGTGGCAGAGCCTCGACTGCGCGGTTCAGCCAGCCCGATTGCACGCGGCCGGGACCGGCAAAGCCGCTTTCGAGCACGTCCTGGCCATCGAAATGCGAGCGCTCGCGATACGGTGTCGCGACCGCGTGAATCACCGCCGCCTGCTTGTCGCGATACATGCGCGCGAATTCCGGCATCGCCGGATGCAGCGCAAAGAACGAGTCGAGCGGCAGCGCCGGATTTGGTCCCGCCGTCGTCAGCGCGATCGCGCCATGCAGCCCGGCGTAGTCGGGATCGCCGACCGGCGCCACGGTGGCGAGCCCATCGAGCGCGCCGCGCAGGATCACGACGATCAGCCGTGGATCACGCCGATCGGCGGCCCGCGCGAATTTCGGCAGATAGCCCCAGGCGGCAAAGGACGCGCCTGCCAGCAGCAGGTGGCGACGCGAGGTCAACAGCGAGGTCGCGATCCGGTCCATCGTCATCTCCTCTGGAATTCCGGCGACATCAGCAGCAGCGCCAGCGCCTGCTGGCGCGATTCCGCACGCTCGATCGTGCGCCGCGTCTCCGTCGAAGTCGCGTCTCCCGCGGCGAGATCGAGCAGATCACGGGGATCGAGATTGTTGCCGAGACGCGCGGCGAGTTGCGCCGAGATGTCCAGCCGCAGCTTCATGCCCTCGGGGGCGGCCCACATCGCGATGGTATCGGCGAATCCGTTCGGCCCTGCGGGCGCCCACAGCGGCTGTCCCAGCATGTTCAGGGAATTGAGATAGAAGCCGGGATCCTCGGGCACGCGCGCCAGCAGCCGGCCGCCCGCGACCAGGAACTCATAAGGCGAGCGGATCTTGGTCAGCGCTGCCGACCAGGCTTCATCGGCATCGACGAGCGCCAGCGTCACCGCTCTCAGATCGCCGTCGCTCTTCTTGAATACGGCCTCGAGCCGCGCGACCAGCGCGGGCGGCGGATCATCGGCGACGAAATGGCGCGCGAGCTTGGTGGCGATGAACTTCGCAGTCGACGGATGCCGCGCGATGTCGGCGAGCGCAGCCTCGCCCTGGGCGAGGCCATCATCCCCGTAGACCTTGCCGAGCAGAGTCTGCGGCCCCGGCTGATGCGCATTGGCATTGAACACGAAGCTGCCGGGCGCCGCGTTGCGGGCGTTGCGGCCGGCGAAGCTCCAGCCGGTGATGATGCGCGCCAGCGACGTCACGTCCTCCTGGCTATAGCCGCCGCCGACACCCAGCGTGTGCAGCTCCATGATCTCGCGCGCGAGATTCTCGTTGAGGCCGCGCTTGCGGTTCTGGCCGGCGCGCGAGTCCGGTCCGAGCGATTCCTGGTTGTCGAGAAAGAACAGCATCGCCGGATGCTGCTCGACCGCCTTCAGCATGTCGGCGAAGCGCCCGAGCACGTGCGGCCGGATCGCCTCGCGCTCGAACGCGCCAGCCCACATCCGCGCCAGTTCGCCCTTGCCCGCTGAGATGCAGAAATGATTCGACCAGAACGCCACCAGGCGCTCAGTGAAGCCGCAATCGGCGAGCACGGCGCGCTGCAGCCGCGCCAGCGCTTCGGCACGGAACGTCTTCTGGACGACGTTGGGCGGCTGCTGAGCCTGCGCGGGCTTTGCCGGCGCTCCCTGCATCGCGGGTGCGGGGTCGGCACCGGCCGCCGGGGCTGCCGAGGGCGGCGCGGCCATGGCTTTGTCCGCGCCGCTCGTGGACAGGCCGCGCGTCTGACTGGATGGCTCCTGCGGCGCGGCCTCGGACTTCGCGGCCTCACGCGCCCGCTTGACCTCGTCCTGATAGGCGAAGACGGCAGCGGCGAGTGCGGGCGTCGACTGCAAGCCCGGCGCCTCCAGCAGCGCTCCATTGGGACGGCCGAGTTCGGCCTTGACGAAGCCGCGCGGGTCCGACGCCGCATTGACGAGATCGCCCGAGGCGCCGCCACGCGCGCCGAAGCCGAAGCGATTCAATGCGACAAGAGCCGCCTGGGCATCACGCGCCATGCCTCATCCTCACCAACGGCCCGTCATCACGGGAGCTCCCGAAGCAGTTTGCTGCCGCGACCGCAGACTGCGATGGCGCGGCAGATTGTCACGCACTATACTTGCCCGCGCAGATGAACCGGACATGAAAAGAGGTGGATCGGACGTGGTTCCGAAGGTGACAAATCGTTTAGCAGACGTGGCCGCGCGGCAACTCATCTGCGAGTCGTGCGGCGCGGAGTTCAGCTGCGATCCCGGCGGCTCCTGCTGGTGCTTCGAAGAGGCCGTGCGCCTGCCGCTGCCCGAGACCGGACAGACCCGGTTCAAGGACTGCCTGTGCATCAATTGCCTCAAGAGGCTGGCCGGCGAACCGGAGCCGGGCTCGTGACACGCTGGCACGTCGAAGCCGTCCTGCTCGACATGGACGGCACGCTGCTCGACACCGAGAAGGTCTATCTCGAAGCGGCAATCGCAGCGCTGAATGCGCTCGGCTATAGTGATGGCGTCGTCGAGCTCTGTCACGCGATGATCGGCATTCCCGGACCCGACAACGAGCAGACCCTGCGCGACCATTTCGGCGACGATTTTCCGCTGCTCGAAGTCAACCGCCTGTTCGCGGCCAAGACCATCGAAATCCTGCAGGCGGGCATGCCGCTGAAACCCGGCGTCATCGCGCTGCTCGACGCGATCGACGCGGTCGGGCTGCCCAAGGCCGTCGTGACCTCCTCCTCGCGCCGCACGGCGGCGGAACACCTTGGCCTCGCCGGCATCGACCACCGCTTCGATGCGGTGCTGACGCGCGACGACGTGACCCGTGCCAAACCGCATCCGGACCTCTATCTGCTCGCCGCGGAACGGCTGCGGACGCGCGCGCCAGCCTGCGTCGCGATCGAGGATTCCAATCCCGGCGTCGCCTCGGCGTACGCCGCCGGCGCGATCACCTTGATGGTGCCGGACATCGTGGCGCCGAACGATCATTCGCGGGCGAATGCGGCGGCCGTGCTGCCGGATCTCGACGCCGCCATGGCGCTGCTCGCGCGCCGTTCGGTGCTGCCCGCCAGGATGTGACGTCAGATCCGCGGCCTGTGAAGCGGCCGTACAGCTTTGCCATTGTCTTCAAACGCGACCGAACATGGTCACAATCGGTTCACGTCGTTGCGCCGGTGCCCACGGCCCTATCGGATGCATTAACCCGCACGCCCTACCGTGCACGGCGTTGGTGGATGGGCTTATTTCATGTTGCGATTCATTGGCGCCGCAGGTGCGGCATTCTTGGCTGCGTTCGCTGGTGTGAGTTGGGCGGTCAGGGGGTTTCCGCTTCCGGATGGACCGTGGCGGGGCATGATGCAGACAGCTTCGATTGAAGCCGCATCAAATCTCGCTGCGCCGACGCCCGGGACCGTGGCGGTCGTGGCTCCCCTCTCCCCGACGGTCGACAGGACCTTCGGCGGCCCAGAATCGAAGGAGTTCGAGCGCAAGGCGTGGCTCGCGCAGCACACCTCGCAGAGCGACAAGAATCCCAAGCTGGACGTTTTACGCATGGACGCGTTGCAGGCCGCGACGGCCTACAAGCTGTCGCCCTGCGACACAACCATGAAGCAGAACCTGGTCGACGCACTGACGGCCTACACGCGGGCCTATGTTGCCAAGCTGGACTGCAAGCGGCAGTTCTGGGGCGCGAAAATCTGCACCGACAAATCGCTTCGGGAGGCGGCCGACAGCGTCGGCACGCCGCTCGATCAGCGCGTGAAGGAGGCGTTGTTCGAAGCCTTCGAGGAGAAGGGCATCACCAAGGCGGACTTTCCGGCTGATGTGCGCGAGGAGGTCCCGCACTTCGCCGGACCCGCTTTCTGGTCCGACGAGTCGGCGGTGTGCCGGACGAGGCAGGCGCAACGGGACCGGCGATAGCAAACGGGCGCTGCCATGAACCGGCTGATCTTCATCATTGCGGCCATCGTCGTCTGGCAGGTCGGCGGACGGCTGTTCCTGACAGACGCGCCGACCACGGCGGCGTTTCCGCCCGTCACCGGCGCGGAGTTTCAGGACCACGAGAAATACACCGAGGACGCCCGGCGCTCGCAGCGCGAAGACGCGCTGAAGTCGCTCGACCTCGCCTGGAGCGACCGCTGCGGCGCCAAGCGCGACAACTTCATCAGCGGTCTCAACCACTACTACTATCATCGGCAGAACCAGAGCGAGCGCTACCCCGAGACCTATGGTCCGGCCGGCGCCGCCTATATCGCCGGCGTATGGACGACCGCCGAGGATCGAAGGATCGAACGGCTCACGCAGGAAGCCTACGCCGCCGGCTACATCAAGCCATCCGATTTCGACGGCATGGCGAGCCAGATGGTCGCCACGGTCGTCCGCGGCGAACAGGTCAGGGGACGCGGCTGCGCCGGCTGAGGGTTGCGCGCGACGCGGACCGCTTGCCCTTCGGCAGGGCCGCGGCGACCAGCGTCCGTGCCGCCGCGCCCGCGGTTTCCATGTAGCTGGGGTCGCGATGCAGCAGCACGACGGCGAACGCGCCGTCGAGCAGCAGCAGCATCTGGCGGGCGAGCACGCCCGCTTCGGCAATTCCCTGCTCTGCGAAGATCGCCTGCAGCCAGGCCTCGAACTTCTTCTTGTGGGCGGCGCCGATCCTGATGGCGGGATGGCCGGGCAGATTGGCGAGCTCCGCGGTGGTGCGCAGGAAGCCGCAGCCGCGCCATTTCGGATGCCGCGCGGCGCGCGCGAGCTGGTTGAAGATCCCGGCGATCTTGTCGGGCAGCGCACCGTCCGTCTCGTCGAACCAGCGCTTGAACAGCGCCAGGTTCGGCTGGTCGCGCGCGGCGAGATAGGCCGCGACGAGATCGTCCTTGCTGCGGAAATGATAGTACAGCGTCTTCTTGGTGACCCCGGCCTTCTCCGCCACCGCATCGACGCTGACGGCGCGGATGCCCTCGGCATAGAACAGCCGGCTCGCGGCGGCGACGATGCGGGCGGGCGTGGGATCGGAGGAACGGGGCATGGCGGCGCTCGGTCAATGTATACTGACCAGTGAATATACCTCGGCGGCCGCGGCGCCTAGTCTCCGCCTGCTCCACCCTTCAGCCTGCGAGACGCCATGACCGACCTCATCCTGCTCGACATCTCCGACCGCATCGCACTGATCACGCTGAACCGGCCGCAGCGGCTGAACGCGCTCAGCTACGCGCTGATCGATCGATTGATGGCCGCGCTCGACCGCATCGAGACCGATGCCGGCGTCAGGGCCGTGATCCTCACCGGCGCCGGGCAACGCGCCTTCTCAGCCGGCGCCGACATCGACGAATTCACCGCGAGCGTCCGCCAGGGGCGTGCCGCGGCGCTGCGCGACTTCGTCCGGCGCGGCCAGGCGATGACGGCGCGGCTTGAGGCGTTCCGCAAGCCGGTCATCGCGGCGGTCAACGGGCTCGCCTTCGGCGGCGGCTGCGAGATCACCGAGGCGGTGCATCTTGCGGTGGCGAGCGAGCGCGCCAGCTTCGCCAAGCCCGAGATCAGGCTCGGCATGCCGCCGACCTTCGGCGGCACGCAGCGGCTGCCGCGGCTGGTCGGCCGCAAGCGCGGCCTCGAACTGCTGCTGACCGGCGACGCCTTCCCGGCGCAGCGCGCGCTGGAGATCGGCCTCGTCAACGCCGTCGTGCCGCACGACGGGCTGTTGCCGGCGGCGCGGGCGCTGGCACAGCGCATCATCCGCCATGGGCCGGACACGGTCGGGAGCATCGTCACCGCCGCGACGCGCGGGCTCAACATGACGATCGGCGAAGGGCTGCAGGTCGAGGGCGAGCAGTTCGCCGGCCTGGTCGGCAGCCGCGATCTCGCCGACGGGCTGGCGGCCTGGCGCGAGCGCCGGCCGCGGCGGCTCCCTAGCTAGACCGGGTGGCCGGGCGACTTGCGCGCCAGCCCGTCGAACGCATCGAGCAGCCGCTCGCGCCAGGCATGGACGCTGTCGCTCTCCTCGAGCAGCCGGAACGGGCTCACCACGCGCGCCCATTGGAAGCCGCCGAACACGATGTAGTCGGCATAATCGGGCGCAGCGCCGCCGATGAAGGCCTGCGTCTTCAAGGTCTGGCGCAGCGGCTCCAACGACCTGCGGAAGCCGATGACGGCCTGGTCGCGCGCGGCCATGACCTCTTCGAGGCTCTTGCCGAACCGCGCCTCGCGCGATTTGCGGAAGTAGTCGGCATCCGCGGCGGCGAGGTTCTTCGGGATGTCGGCGATGATCAGCGGGAAGATGCCGCCGACGATGGCGATGTCGCCCCAGGCATTCATGAAGCGCGCCATCGCGCGGCCGCCGGCGCCGCCGAACAGCGACGGCCGGTCCGGATAGCTGTCCTCGAGGTAGTTGGCGATCGCCCAGGAATCGGCCACCGCGCGGTCGCCGTCGAGCATGACCGGCACCTTCTCCGAGCCATGCGGGGCGATCGCGCTCTTCTCGGTGAAGCGCCACGGAATCGTATCCGCGCTCAGCCCCTTGTGCGCCAGCGCCATCCGCGTGCGCCAGCAGTACGGGCTGAACGGGCGGCCCGCATCGGTCCCGACGAGTTCATACAGCTTCACGGCCATTCCCGGTCCTTCCTCCACGTCCGGACCGTTCTAGCGCACCACGCGGCCGTTGTCGCGCAGCAGCTGCGCGCCGGCGTCGGTGACGACGATGAAGATGCCGACGCCCGCGATCGCCTCGCGCGTGACATAGCCGAGATCGGCGGCATCTTCCCACACCGTCAGCCGCGGGCAGCTCGTCCGCCACGTCGCCACCACCTCGGCGTGGCGGCGCGGCGCGCGCGCGATCCACTCGACGAAGTCCAGCACCAGGGGATCTGCCGATACGGCCATGCTCGCCTTACTCCGCCGCCGCGCTCTGCGCGGCCAGCAGCAGCCAGCCGCCATAGAGGATGTAATAGCTCGCCACCGCCGTGATGATGCGGGTGGCCCAAATGCGGAACTGCTGCTCGCTCATCGCCTCCAGGAGCCGCCGCGCCAGGCTGGTGCCGAGCATCGACGCCGCCACCGCAACGAGCGCGAGCACCGGATCGAGGCCCGCGGCCTGGTCGATGATGCCGCCGAAATAGATCAGCTTGGTGAGATGACTCGCGACCTGGCACGTCGCCTTGGTGGCGACGATCGCGCGGCGGTCGAACCGCGCGCCGAGAAAGAACGTGTCGAGCAGCGGCCCGGACACGCCGGTCATCAGCATCAGCCCCATGCAGATCGTGCCGTAGATCGCGCCCTGCCAGACACTGTCCGGATCGGGCTTCAGGCCGGGCGGCATCAGCCGCGCCATGAACGGCGTGATGCCGAGCAGCAGCAGCGCCATCGGCGTGTCCGGCACGTAGCGGATCAGCGACCACAGGCCGAGCGCCAGCGCGCAGCCGACGAGATACACCGCGACCGGCCGCCAGCGGATGTGCCGGCGCCACAGCACCGCGCGCCAGCCGTTCGACGCCATCTGCGTCGCCGCGTGCAGCACCATCGCCGCCGGCAGCGGCATGATCGCCAGCAGCACGCCGATCAGGATCAGCCCGCCCGCCATGCCGAACAGGCCCGACAGGAACGCCGTCGCCACCATCAGCAATCCGAGCGCTGCAATCAGGGCGGGTGTCATGGCTGAGCTCCTCGCCATGCAATTTGTCGCACTGGCGATATCGGCACAAACCGAGTTATCTTGCCCTCCATCAGTTTTCCTGAGGGCGCGATGAGACGGCTGCTGTTCCTCAACGGCATCAAGGCGTTCGAGGCGGCGGCGCGCACCGGCAGCTTCGCCGCGGCAGGCAGCGAGCTCAACGTCTCCGCGGCTGCGATCAGCCGCATGGTCAACCTGCTCGAGCAGCGGCTCGGCGTGGTGCTGTTCGAGCGCAAGGCCAACCGGCTGGCGCTGACCGCCGCCGGCCGCGCCTATCAGAGCGGGCTGACGCCGATCTTCGACGCGCTGTCGAGCCTGACCGCGCAGATCATGGCGCCGTCGTCGATGCGGGTGCTGACGCTCGGCGTCGGGCCGACCTTCGCGATGAAATGGCTGATCCCGCGGCTCGCCGATTTCAGCACCGAGCAGCCGGACATCGAGGTCCGCATCACCACCGGCGGAGCGGCGGTGCCGTTCGGCGACGATTGGAGCTGCGGCATCAAGCTCGGCGACGGCGCCTGGCCGGGCCTCGTCGCCGAGCCGCTGTTCGCCGCCGATCTCGTGCCGGTGTGCACGCCGCGGCTCGCCGCGACCTTGAAGAAGCCGGCGGATCTCAAGGGACCGAGCCTGCTGCGGGTGTCGCACGCCGCCGAGGACTGGGCGCTGTGGCTGAAGGCCGCGGGCATCACGCGCGTCAGCGCGCGCGGCACTGAGTTCCAGTACTATGGACATGCGCTGCAGGCCGCAATCGACGGTCTCGGCGTCGCCATGGGCATCCGGCCCTATATCGACGACGATCTCGCCGCGGGACGCCTGGTTGCACCGTTCGCACTGACCGTCCCGAAAGGCGAGCGCTGGTATCTTGTCTACCGACATTTCCAGGCCGGCCAACGTGATTTCGCCGCGTTCCGGCGCTGGATCATGCGCGCGGCGTCACAGCCCGCGACCCGGAATTCTCAACGCAGGGACGCGATCAAAAAAGACGCGGACGTGTGAACCTGTTCACAAATGATCGGACCAATTCATGCTGTCGTTGCCGTTCGGGACATCCAGGACTGCGCAATGACGTATTTGTACGAGGACTTCGCCATCGAGCCGTTCGAAGCAGGACGCGGCTTGTGGCACGCGCGGATCCGCCGCGCGGACATGACCCCGGTGGTGATCAATGGCGTTTCGTTCCCCTCGCTCGAAGTCGGCTTCGCCTGGTCCGATGCGGACATGGCGATTGCCGACGCGAAAAGCCATATCGACCGCTTTCGCAAGCGGTGGGGCTGACACCTGCAAACCGATTCGGCGCACTTTGAGGCACGCGACGGAGGATATCGACCGAACCCCGGGAAAAGACGGATAGCGCGACGTGGAACAATCTCCGAGAGTGAAGTCCCCGAGAGTCCACCCGCGCGGCCAGACGGTTCCAAGCCAACATTCCAAACGCCAATTCGAAATGCCGAGTGTATTCGTAATGCGGACTGCAATTCATGGCTGAGCCTGCCGTCAAACACCTCGCTTTTTCGGTGCGTACGCGATGCCCGGACTGCGATGCAGAGCTGAGCGTCCTGAGCGTCATCAACGGCCGCGGCGGTTCCGAGTACTGGGCCCTGCAATGCGTCGCCTGCCACGGCGTGCATCTCGACATCGTCGAGCAGCCGACCCGGCATTGACCATCGGCACGGCGTCGCGGGAACGCCATCGCGCTCATTGAACGCGCGTGGTCGTCCGCGCGCATGCGCATCGCGGCGTCCTGCTGCCACCATGCTGTCAGCAGGGCTGGAGGGGGCGCCCGATCACTCTTTCAAGTCGGCCTCATCCGTCCCATATTCGGGCGATGGCGAAGACCCCCGACACCCCCAAGAAGCCCGGCCGAACTCCGAAATCGAAAGCGCACCGGCCCGACGTGCAGCCGATCGGGCCCGCGCTCGCCGAGCTGCTCAATCCCGCCATCAACCGCGGCGAGAGCGGCATCGGTTCCTCAACGGGACTGCAGCCTCCGCCGGACAATTCCTGGGACCGCCGCAGCGGCGGCGAGGCCGCCGCGCATCGCGCGCGGGCGTCGACCAAGGGCAGGAGCGCGGATGTCGCGACCGGCGACGCGTCGGCGCGGCCCATGCCGCTGCGGCCGAATCCGCAGCCGGCGGGGGAGCGGTCGTCCGTCCGTGACACGTCACGAGCTTCAGCCCAGCAGGACGCTGCGCTCCCTCCCCCCTTGTGGGGGAGGGCTGGGGAGGGGGGTGCCCCAAGCAACACTGCCCGTGAATCCACCCCCGCCTCCTCCCCGCAAGGGGGAGAGGAGGAGAGCGTGGCAGCGCGACCTGCGCCGCCTCCCGCGCTGGCTGACGACTCAGACGCAGCTCGTGCCGGAGTACCCCCCTCCCCACCCCTCCCCCACAAGGGGGGAGGGAGCGCCGCGGCGCAAGCGGACGCGCCCTCTGACAACACTGGCGCTTCCGGCCTCGCCGAAGCGCCGCAGGCCAATTACGGCACCGCCGCCACCATCCCGACGCTCGATCCGGAACTGGCGCGGCAGCTCGGCCTGCCCACCGCCGAGGACGACGAGGAAGCGCTCGCCCGTCCGCCGCGCAGCAAGATGGAGGCGCTCGGCGTCAAGGCCACGGCGGAAGCGCTGGAGTCGCTGATCCGCGAGGGCCGTCCCGAGTTCCGCAAGGACGACGGGTCGCTCAAGATATGGACGCCGCATCGTCCGCCGCGCCCGGAGAAGTCGGAAGGCGGCGTCCGCTTCGAGATCAAGTCCGCCTACGAGCCCAAGGGCGACCAGCCGCAGGCGATCAAGGAATTGGTCGAGGGCATCCAGCGCAACGACCGCACCCAGGTGCTGCTCGGCGTCACCGGCTCCGGCAAGACCTACACCATGGCGAAGGTGATCGAGGCGACGCAGCGCCCGGCCATCATCCTGGCGCCGAACAAGACGCTGGCCGCGCAGCTCTATGGCGAGTTCAAGAGCTTCTTTCCCGACAACGCGGTCGAGTACTTCGTCTCCTATTACGACTACTACCAGCCCGAGGCCTACGTCCCGCGCACCGACACCTATATCGAGAAGGATTCCTCGATCAACGAGCAGATCGACCGCATGCGCCATTCCGCGACGCGCGCGCTGCTCGAGCGCGACGACGTCATCATCGTCGCCTCGGTGTCCTGCATCTACGGTATCGGCTCGGTCGAGACCTACACCGCGATGACCTTCGCGCTGAAGAAGGGCGAGCGCATCGACCAGCGCCAGCTGATTGCCGACCTGGTCGCACTGCAATACAAGCGCACGCAACATGACTTCACCCGCGGCACCTTCCGCGTCCGCGGCGACGTCATCGACATCTTCCCGGCGCACTATGAGGACCGCGCCTGGCGCGTGAACCTGTTCGGCGACACCGTCGAGAATATCGAGGAGTTCGATCCGCTCACCGGCCACAAGCAGGACGAGCTGGAGTTCATCAAGGTCTACGCCAATTCGCACTATGTGACGCCGCGCCCGACCCTGGTGCAGGCGATGAAGTCGATCAAGTCCGAGCTGAAGGTGCGGCTCGACCAGTTGCACGCGCAGGGCCGCCTGCTCGAGGCGCAGCGGCTGGAGCAGCGCACCACCTTCGACTTGGAGATGATGGAGGCCACGGGGAGCTGCGCCGGCATCGAGAACTACTCGCGCTATCTGACCGGACGCCTGCCCGGCGAGCCGCCGCCGACCCTGTTCGAATACGTCCCCGACAACGCGCTGGTGTTCGCCGACGAGAGCCACGTCACGGTGCCGCAGATCGGCGGCATGTTCCGCGGTGACTTCCGCCGCAAGGCGACCCTGGCCGAATACGGCTTCCGCCTGCCGTCCTGCATGGACAACCGCCCGCTGCGGTTCGAGGAGTGGGACATGATGCGGCCGCAGACCGTGGCGGTGTCGGCGACCCCCGGCGGCTGGGAGCTGAACGAGGCCGGCGGCGTGTTCGTCGAGCAGGTCATCCGCCCCACGGGCCTGATCGATCCGCCGGTCAACATCCGCCCTGCCCGCACCCAGGTCGACGATCTCCTCGGCGAGGTCCGCGCCACCGCGCAGGCGGGCTATCGCTCGCTGATCACGGTGCTGACCAAGCGCATGGCCGAAGACCTCACCGAATATCTGCACGAGCAGGGCATCCGCGTCCGCTACATGCACAGTGACATCGACACCATCGAGCGCATCGAGATCATCCGCGATCTCCGCCTCGGCGCGTTCGACGCGCTGGTCGGCATCAACCTGCTGCGCGAGGGCCTCGACATTCCCGAATGCGCGCTGGTCGCCATCCTCGACGCCGACAAGGAAGGTTTTCTGCGCAGCGAGACCTCGCTGATCCAGACCATCGGCCGCGCCGCGCGCAACGTCGACGGCAAGGTGATCCTCTACGCCGACCAGATGACCGGCTCGATGGAGCGCGCCATCGCCGAGACCAACCGCCGCCGCGAGAAGCAGGTCGAGTACAACACCATCAATGGCATCACGCCTGAGAGCGTCAAGAAGTCGATCGGCGACATCCTCAACTCGGTGTACGAGCGCGACCACGTGCTGATCGAGACCGGCGGCGGCACCACCACCGACGACGTCATCTCGATCGGGCACAATTTCGAGGCCGTCCTGGCCGACCTCGAAACCCGCATGCGCGAAGCCGCCGCCGACCTGAACTTCGAGGAAGCGGCCCGCCTCCGCGACGAGGTCAAGCGCCTCCGCGCCACAGAGCTCGCCGTCGTCGACGACCCCACCGCCAAGCAGCGCACCGTCCAGGGCAAGGCCGGCGCCTACGCCGGCACCAAGAAATACGGCGACGCCGCCAATTTGCCGACGGCGGCCTTGAAGGGCCGGGGTGGCTCCAGCCGCAGTTCATCAAGCCGCGCCGGCGGTCCCTCCGTTCCCTCCCCCCTCGTGGGGGAGGGTCAGGGAGGGGGGCCCGCGAGTCGCGGCGGTCGTGGCGGCGCAAAGTCTCGCGACCACGATCCACTGCTGCCCTCGGTCGACGAGATCACCGGCGGCGCCTCACGCAGCACCAGCTCCAAAGTCCACAAGCCCCATCTCGACGAGATGCACGGCCCGGAATCCCTGCCCTACCGCCCCAACGCCAAGCTGCCGGCAAAGCCGTTCGGCAGCAGCAGCAAGATCATCCAGCCGACCAACTCCCGCGAGTCCGGCCCCGAATTCGGCCCGGCCCCACGCTCGACCGGCGGCGCGCCGGGGAAGCGGGGCGGGTGGAAGAAGCGGTGAACACAAACCTTACGGAAAGCCACACTGATTAAACGAGATCATCAAATCATGCGCGACTATTGAGTCGACCGCAACAATTCTAGAAACCGCGTCGATGAGGAGAAGACGGGACGGCGATAGCGAAGCGATCTTGTGCCGCTTCTTTCAGTCGATCGAGGAAATGCGGATCATCTTCTATACTTCTGCCATCTATGCTTGGCTCGATTTTGCCTTCTGCTATTGGAAAGAAAATATCCTCAAACCCGCGAGCCTCATGTAGCCATAGTGCCGTCACATACATTGCAGGCACCTCCAGCGCTCTGACCTCATACTCTTTACTCGAGGATTCATACTCCCGCTTCACTATCTCCGTCGCTTTGAAAAAGCGCTCGGCCACAGGTCCGCGAATAAGCGCTGAGAGATTTGGAGGAGCTTTATCGGCTCGGACATCAGCCAAGGCTATGCCGCCTGCCCAAACGATCGGATATCGCCACGCCGTGGGATCGCTCTTGTGCAGAAAATCAGATTTTAGTGCGTCTGCTGGACTAATCAGAAAAAGCGGGATCGCACCTTTGTTATGAACTTTCTTGGCGCCGCCGAGCGTAGAACTGCTGCTTCGAGGGCCCCTGGACAACAAATGCGGGAGAGCGGCGTTCACCGCAGCCACCCCGCCAGACGGACCAAGACGACTGACAATAGTCATATCGGGAGTCCCTTTTTACGATCCCATTACGCCGAAAGCGGAGCGTCCGCGACAGGGCCGCCGGCCACGGGGCTAGGAGTTGCAGAAGTAAAATACGTATGCGTCCATGTGTCTCCGGGAGAACGGTAAGACGAGCAAAAATCGTTGTATGCGATTTGAACGAAGCCGTAAAATGGATCGTGAACCTCCACATACTCCAGGCCCGTACCATCCCGGGACCATCCGCCCACTCCGACAAAGTGGGCGCCAAAGCCGCCGGCCCACTGTATCCGGCAACCTAATGGCCGATCAGCATTCATTTCGCTCACGAGGTCCGCGAAGGATATGTCGGAGAGAATGAGACCGGCAAAGTGACCAACGCGAGTGAGCGCGCGGTCCAGGTACCACGCCCGATTGCATGCACCGCTCGCATCCACCCCACAGCAATCCAAAGGTGCCAGTTCACCTGAAGCAACTTCGCATTGTGTCCGATTGACCGCACCGTAGAAGATGGCGACGCTCGCGCTCACGGCAGCCCAGCACCAGAACTCTTGTTCCTGCATCTGAACCGCGAAGCCACTCAATGATTTCGAACCAGCGCCTCCACCGGTGGATCCCGACGATACCGTCTGCATAGACATCCGTTAGTCCTTCGCCAGTATTCATTCCTGAAAATCAATAGGACGTGGGTGCATCAGACCGACGCTGTCATCTCAGAACAGCCTCGGCGGCCCTTTACAACTTCAAACGTCCGAAATCTATCATAGATTGTAGATTTTTAAAATCAAACTATCCGAGTAGTCGGGGGGGGGGGGGAGAGGCGCCTAACTGTTGAGGCGATTTCCTCGCCGTGACCGACGAAGCCTTACATTGTAGATATAGGCGAGGATTTCAGTCGGCAGACCGCTTGCCGCCAGTGGCCATAACGCCAGCAAGACGGTTGCCCTCGCGAGAAGGCTGCAGAGGGCTGCTCGGCACGAGGCAATCACTTCAGCGACACTCCGCCCTCAAATCGAGACAGCGATTTTTTCATTGGCCTCAGGATGCCGAGCGGTCCTGAGGCAACCGAACCAGCTCCGCCAGATAACCGGCCTGACAAGCGAAAGACCCAGCGCTTATTCCGAAAAATAAAAACATATTGCGTTTTATCGGAAATCATGATTATCTCCGCGCATCCCGCCTCACCGCAGAGGGGCGTAGCGCGCGATCGTCACGACACGCGAGGTGGGGATGCGATGGCCGCGATCAAGTCGCAGCGTGTCTTCGGATGCGCCGACGAACGGCTTGGCACGGACGTGAAGTCGCAGCGTCCTGATACCCCGACGCTGGTATCAACCTGGCGCAATGCTAGCGCATTGCGCTGGGGATGGTGGCCAACAAGCCCGGCGCACCAGGGAGACTGCGTATAAGCGTGAAGACCGTCGCGCAGGGAATGCCGGTTGAATCGGCTTTGCCTGTGGTACCTGCCGCCTGCACTTTTTTCGCAGGCGGGCCATGGGTGAGGCCTTCACCCGGCATTCCCTGCGCCCTCTGCATGATTTGCGAGGGACGTGTTCGATGCATCACTCGGGCGAATCTCGCCGCGAGATCACGTCCTCATGTCTTCAACTCGATCGCTGTTTGAATCGTAAATCCGCCAAACCCACCGCTGTCGTCCCGGACAAGCCGTGACGCGCGCCAGCGCGTCGCGGCGCCGATCCGGGATCCATACGCCGCGGCGGACGTGATGGGCAAAATGCCCATGACCAATTTGCCTCAAACCGCTCCCTGGGGGTATGGGTCCCGGCGTTCGCCGGGACGACGATGGAGTTGGTTGAGACAGACACCCGCCATCCTCGCCGACGTGTCGGACGAGCCGCGGCGCACACGAGCGCTGCGCCGAAGCTGACGCCATGCTTCGCGGGACGGCGCCCGCCTCACCCCATCGCCAGCACCGCGACCGACAGCAGCGCCAGCATCACCGTCGAGCTCAGCAGCTGCAGCGATCCCTCCGGCTTGATACGCCAGCGCAGCACATTGTCGGCGAGGCCGAGCGTCGCCTCGTAGAACTCCGCCGCGTAGGCCTGCCTGAGCATGCGCTGAAAGCGCGGGCCTGCCGCCGAGGTCATGAGCACGTGGATGATGGTCGCGCTCGCGACGAAGCCGATGATCCCCGGCCGCAGCGCGGTGCTGTGCGCGAGCTTGAGGATCAGCGCGGCGCCGGCGTAGGTCGGAATGGCCTGGAACAGCGCGGTCAGCGCCATGCCTTCGAGCAAATTGAGCAGCGCCGCCTTCGGCGCGGAGGTGCTGGGGGAGGCGACGGTGAGCATGGCCTGGACATCCGGTTGCGGCGGCCCTCGTCGAGGACCAGACCGCTCCCGTCTAGCCGCCACGTCCGGCGCGGACCGTGAGACCTGTCAGGCGGGGCACCGTCTCCGGGCCGAGGCGGAGGCACGCCGCAGACGAGCGGCGCGCCGCATCGACTAGGTCCGGCCCTGCCCGTTGACCTGGCCCTGCTGCTGCTGACGCTCCTGCTCCTTGGCGCGGTGACGGCCGTAGAGACAGCCGGCGGCGGCGCCGAGCACGCCGTGATGACCGGCATAATGGCCGGCGACGCCGCCGACGATGGCGCCCTTGATGCACCCCTTGGCCTCGGCGGCCTGCGTCGACAGCAGGGCCAGCGCTGCGACCGAGGCGGCCAGCATGGTCTTCGTGATCGACATCGTCATGATCGAGCTCCGCTTGGATTGGTGCGGGGTAACGGCGACGCCGCGGGCCGGTTCCCGGCTCGCAACCGGCATGACGCGTTGCGCGAACCTTGTCGCGCGCGGTGATGACCCAGAAGCTGAGAGATCAGCTGGATGAGCTGAGAGACGCCCCCCAGACATGATCGTGACGCGATCACCCGCCAAGCTTCCGTTCACCGTACCGGCGCATAGAGCTGGCCGACGGTTACACAGGTGGTTGACGGCCGCGCGCCGGCATCTCCAGAACGACATCGCCGACGCGGGTAGTCCCGTCAGTGGAGACAGGATGATCGAGCACATCAACAAGCAGCGTGTGCGCAGGCTGCTCGAGGCCCATGCCGCCGGTGATTTCGACAGCGTGCTGGCGCATTGCACCGACGACCTCGAGCACTTCGCGTCCGCGCCGATCGACATCTTTCCCCATCTCGGCGGCCGCCGGGGCAAGGCCGAGGTGCGGCAGATGTGGGAGACCGCGCGCAGCCGCTATGCCGACGTCCGGCATGAGATCAAGACCATGATCTGCGAAGGCGACCAGGTCGCCGTGGATCTGCGCATCTTCCTGCGCAAGCGCGACAACGACCGCATCGTGCAGTACGACCTCGCGGCGTTCTATACGCTGCGCGACGGCCGCGTCGCCCGCATCCGCGAGATCATGGACACCTACGACCTGGTGCAGCAGGTGCTCGAATGCGATCTCAGCCGGCTGCTGATCGCGGGTGCCGCCCGGCCCTGAGGCCGGCACGGCCGTCGCGGACTAGCGCCCGGACCGGCCGATCACGCAAACGTCACCGACGGCGGCCTCATTGCCTTGAACCTGTGGCCCCGGCTCCGCACCCCATCAGCGGTGGTATACGGGGCATTGGTGACATGAGAATAGCATTCCTGGCGATGGCCGGACTGGTGATGGGCGTCGTCGGCGGCGCGACGATCGGCATCGGGCTGGGGCTGGCCTGGATCGAGCTGTTCAACACCAGCGAATTCGAAGGCTATGCGGGCATGCTGGTGTTCTTCACCTTCATGCCGCTCGGCGCCCTGATCGGCGGTCTCGCCGGCGCCACCCTGTTCGGCCTGGCCGCCTTCCGAGAGCACGAGGTCGCGATCGCGCAGCAGCGGTTGCAGCACGAAGGACGCTGAGGGCCCCGGCGCCCGCGCGCGGGACCGGTAGCGGCGCGCATTTGTGCAATGCAAAAACAACCGTTGCGCGCGCAGGTGGTTGATTTATGTGAGGCGTAAGAGAGATAGATTCGGCGCCCCGGCGCGACGTCGTTTCGACGTCGCCTCAAGGCCGGCGCGCCCCCTCGCAAGCCAGTTCAGGATCCCGACCCGATGACGGAGCACAGCCTCTGGCGTCTGTCGCGCGCATTGCATGGCGCGATCAACGACCGCCATTTCGACGATTTCGCCGCGCTTCTCGACGACGACATCGACTGGGCCATCTACGGCCCGATCGACATGTTTCCCTTCCTCGGCGCCCGGCACGGCCGCGCCGCCGTGCTCGACGCCGTCAGGCAGATCGCCGACCATGTGAGCATCCGGCGGCTCGAGCGCGAGACCCTGATGCTGGACGAGACCAGCGCGGCGACCATGGTCCGCTGCGCGATGACAGCGCAGGATTCCGACAAGCCGATCACGGCGCGGCTCGCGCAATTCATGCAATTCCGCGCCGGCAAGCTCGCCCGGCTGCGGATCCTGATCGATACGTTCGACCTGGTCGAGCAGACGCTCGGCCGCCCGATCGACCTGCCGCGCATCGGCAGCTTCGCCTGAGCCGCCCTGCCTGTTGGATTGTGGTCACAGTCACCGGCAACCCAACACATCGTGACTGGCGCAGCCATAATTTTGCGCCAAGATTCCACCATATTCCGGCACACAGGTTCGGGCGGCGGGGGTTGCTCTCATGACATCGTATGGTTGCGCGCTGGCGGTTTTCACGGCCGGCTTCGGGCTTCTTGCGTCCGCCGCCGATGCGCAGACGCTGATGCAGGCGCCGCAGCCGCTGCAGATCGCGCCGTGGCAGCAGATCGCGCCGGAGCCCGAGGACGAGGACAAGTCCGAGGACCAGGTGGCGGCAGCCGACCCGATGCAGGACATCGACGTCGAGAAGCTCGACTGGAGCCAGCTCGCGATCGACGACACCACCTTCCTCGACCGTCCCGAGGCCGCTGCCGCGGCGAAGCGCAAGGCCGCCGCCGAGACGGCCGCCGCGCTCGACTGGTCGAACCAGAACAAGGGCAGCCTTGCCTCGGGCGTGTCGGTCAAGCAGTCGGTGTCGCCGTTCTGGGACGCCCGCGTCGGCGCCGACATGACGGTCGCGCGGCAGCCGACGACGATGTCGGAATTGCTGGCGGAGAAGGCCGAGAACGGCGGCAATGCTCCGGAGTCCGGCGGCTCGGCCTGGGCGGCCGTCACCGCGCCGGGCGCCGGCGCGATCTGGGACAAGACCGCCATCGAGGCCCGCGTCGATCCCGGCTCGGATCAGAGCCGGCTCGGCACCACCATCACCAAGGCGGTGCCGATCGATCATTACAATCTGACCCTGCAGAACGGCTACAACGTCACCCAGCAGGGCATGGTGCCGATTCCCGGCGCGGCGCCGAAGACCAGCCGCAGCTTCGACACCGAGCAATCCGCCAGGCTCTCGATCGGCGACACCGGCACCAGCGTCACCGCCGGACAGACCTTGTCGTCGGGCGACGACAAATGGCTGCGCAAGGTCGGCGCCGAGCAGAAGCTGTCGGATGGTCTCAGCGTCTCCGGCTCGGTCAGCGAGACCGCGCAGGGCGGCACCAGCAAGAGCATCTCGGCCGGCTTCAAGCGGAGCTGGTGACGTTCACGATTGCGGCAACCCGCCACGAATGATCGAACCATCGCCGCAGCTTCGCCGCGGTGCGGCCCAATTTGGCCGCACTGATAGGCTTTGAGAAGTTCGTCGTGCGGGGACACCGCGCTCGCTTGAACGCGAAATGAGGAATTAGCCGATGAATGTCATTCGTCCGGACAAGATCGAAGGAACTGAAGCCGAGCTGGATACGGATCTGGCCGCGGTCTCCGAAGTCGAGGCCGGCATTCGTGATTTCGTCCGTAACGATATCGCCTATCTGCGCCGCCCCAATGCGGCCGCCACGGCCGAGGCCTCGATCGACGCCGATGCAGCGGTGAACAGCGTCACCACGCTGATCCAGCGCGTCGCCGGCACCTCGCTGTCGGAGATCGAGAACCTGATCGGGGAGCTCGAGAGCCTGCGCGAGCTGCTGCATGCCGAGGGCCAGCGGGTGCAGCGCGAGATCGCGAGCTATGCGCAGCTCAGCCAGGCGGCGATGAAGTCGACCCGGGCCATCGCCGAGAACGTGACGCAGTGGAAGCGCGCCGCCGACGGCCTGCGCAGCAGCTGATCGTTCTTTCCGGAGCTTGAAGCGGACCGCCGTGCGAGCCATCGCGCGGCGGTTTTCGTCTTTGCAGCGCCACGTCCTTAAACGCGCCGCGGCCCTCCCGCGACCAACTCCCGCCGCTCTCGTGGCGGGCAGCTTGCGTCAGGGGGATGTCGCTTTCATGGAAACGATCCGGCCAGACAACACCGATCCGATTCCCCTGAGGCCTGAGCCTCATCGGATCGGGATCATCATGGTCCGCTTCGTCGGATTGCTGCTGGTGGCCATGGCGGTCATGGTGCTCATCTGGAGCCGCTAGACCGCCTCTGCGAACAGGACCGCCCGGTCCGTTCTGGTTAACGAGTAGTTAAGCCGTCACTCGTTGATCGTCGCAGACGTCTCGAGCGAATACGAGCCGTCGGCATAGCCCTTCACGACCATCCCCGTCGCAAGCATCACCGCGAGCGTCACGCTGGCAAAGATAAAGCCGAGGAGTTTCAGACCACCGCGATCTGCCATACTCATCCCCCACATCCTGATCCCTGATTGGCTGTCTTATAGAGTCCGAGTTCAGAATGCGTTAGCGCGAACTTCGTTCCGTGCCGACAATCCTACGAAGCGTGACCTTTTCGCCTCAACCGTTGTTCCGCCTCGGGACAAAGGCCGACGCAAGCACCGAGAACACCAGCTCGCCGCGCTGATTGATGCCGGTGTTGCGCGCTTGCAGGATGCCCCATTCGGGGCGCGAGGCCGACTCGCGAAGCGAATCAATCTCGCTCGAGAAGCTGATCGTATCGCCTGCAAGCACCGGCTTGTGCCAGCGCAGCTCACGAAAGCCGGGAGAAGGACCTCCGAGAACGACCGGCTCGCCGCGCGAGCGCGCGATCTCCAGGAGACGCTGGTTGTCTGCGACGATCAGCTTCATGCAGACGGAGCCGACGTGCCATCCCGATGCCGCGAGCCCGCCGAACAGCGATCGGCGCCCCTCTTCCTCGTCGAGGTGAAAGCGTTGCGGATCGAATTGAACGGCGAAGCGCTTAATCTCATCGGCCGTGAACGTGTAGGAGCCGAGCTCGCGGCGCTGGCCAACCTGAAGATCCTCGAAGAAGCGCATCAGCCCACCTGCTCGCGGCTCTCGCGGCGCTCGACGATGATCGGAGAGACCATCTCGCAAAGTCTCAAGCCCGCCTCGTTGCGCACGCTGCACTTGAAGGTGACGATCCCCGTCGACGGCCGGCTCCGCGACACCCGCGCTTCCAGAACCTCCACATCGAGCATCAGCTCATCGTCAGGACGCAACGGCGACAACCACCTGACCTCGTTGACGCCCGGCGAGCCGAGCGAGGCGGTGCGGCCGATGAAGCCGTCGAACATCATGCGCATCATCAGCGAGCAGAGGTGCCAGCCCGAGCCGGACAGGCCCTTGAGCATCGACTGCGAGGCGGCCAGTTCGTCCAGATGCATCGGCTGCGGATCAAACTCAGACGCGAAGGCGATGATCTCATCGCGGGTGACGTGTCGCGGGCCGAAGCTGCCGAACGGGCCTTGCGGAAAATCTTCGAAGGTGAGGGTCATGAGGTTGGGAATGGCTGAAAGAAGCCCGATTGTGGCCGCACTTTGCAGCAATCACAACCGGGCCGCTCGCATGGCTGACGCCCGGTCCAGTCGCAAGAGAGTGCCAGAAGGCGCCATATACCGGAATGAATTCGGCTGCCGCCGATGCCGTCTGGCGCGCAATTCGAGCACGACTTAAAGACGGATTTGACGACCGATTCGGACGTGGCCGGGGGATCAGGATGTTGGAATTTCGCGATTTGTTCCAGTGGGACCGCTTCATCACGCCCACCATTATCAAGACGTTCTATTGGCTCGTGATTGCGCTGATCATCCTGTCGGGAATTCGCGGCATTTTCACGGGCCTCTCCGAAATGGCGATCAGCCCGTTCGGCGGTTTTCTGATGCTGCTGTCGTCGCTCGCCGGCATCATCGTCGGCATGGTGTTCTCGCGCATCATCGCCGAGTTCGTGCTGATCGTCTTCCGCATCAACGAGCACCTCGGCGCAATCCGCGAACAGGGGCGGATGTAGCCGCCCATGCGGCCTTAGTTGTTGAAGCGGAAGTGCATCACGTCGCCATCGGCGACGACATACTCCTTGCCTTCGAGGCGCAGCTTACCGCCCTCGCGCGCGCCAGCCTCACCGCCGAGCGCGACATAGTCGGCATAGGCAATGGTCTCAGCGCGGATGAAGCCTTTCTCGAAGTCGGTGTGAATGACGCCAGCCGCCGCCGGCGCCTTGGTGCCGCGGTGAATGGTCCAGGCGCGCGCTTCCTTCGGACCGACGGTAAAGTAGGTGATCAGGTCGAGCAGCTGATAGCCGGCGCGGATGAGCCGATCGAGACCAGCCTCTTCGAGCCCGAGCGTCTCCAGGAAATCCACCCGCTCCTCGCGCGACAGCGTCGCGATCTCGGATTCGATCTTGGCCGAGATCACGACCGCGACCGCCCCCTCTTCCTTGGCGCGCGCGAACACCGCCTGTGAGAAACTGTTGCCGTCCTTGGCCGAGCCTTCCTCGACATTGCAGACGTAGAGCACGGGCTTGGAGGTGAGCAGTCCGAGCATGCCGAAGGCGCGCTCCTCCTCGGGCTTGCGCTCCAGCAGCCGCGCCGGCTTGCCGTCGCGCAGCAGCACGAGAGCACGGGTAACGAGCTCGTACTGCTCCTTGGCGTCCTTGTCGCCGCCCTTTGCCTTCTTGGAGAGGTTGTCGACCCGCTTCTCGAGGCTGTCGAGATCGGACAGCATCAGTTCGGTCTCGATGGTCTCGATGTCGGCGAGCGGGGCGATCTTGCCCTCGACGTGGGTGATGTCGGAATCCTCGAAGCAGCGCACCACATGGGCGATCGCATCGACCTCGCGGATGTTGGCAAGAAACTGGTTGCCGAGGCCCTCCCCCTTGGAGGCACCGCGCACGAGGCCTGCAATGTCCACGAACGTGAGCCGCGTCGGAATGATCTGGCCGGACTTGGCGATCGCCGCGAGCTTCTCGAGCCGCGGATCGGGCACAGCGACCTCGCCGACATTCGGCTCGATGGTGCAGAACGGATAGTTCGCCGCCTGCGCGGCCGCCGTCTCCGTCAGCGCGTTGAACAGCGTCGACTTGCCGACGTTGGGCAACCCGACGATCCCGCATTTGAATCCCATGACCCGTCCCGCATCCTTTTGGACAACGCCCGAAGCGCTCACGCGGCGCCGGCGTCGCCCTTGTCCAGAAAACCTTTGGCCTGCAGCGCCAGATGCACCTTGTTGGCGAAGGTGGAGTCGCGCTTGCCGGTCAACAATTCAGCATTGTCGGCCACCGCCTCGCACAACGCCTCGACCCACGGCATGTCGGACTTGGCGAAGTCCGACAGCACGTGCCCATGCACCAGCTCCTTGACGCCGGGATGGCCGATGCCGAGCCGGACGCGGCGGTAGTCGTTGCCCAGATGCGCCGAGATCGAACGCAGTCCGTTATGACCAGCAATGCCACCGCCGACCTTCACGCGCAGCTTGCCCGGTTGCAGTTCGAGCTCGTCCTGAAACACGGTGACGTCGCCGACGCCGAGCTTGAAGAAGCTGGCCGCTTCCTGCACCGCGCGGCCGGATTCGTTCATATAGGTGGTCGGCTTCAGGAGAATGACGCGCTCGGAGTCGAGTGTGCCTTCGGACGTCTCGCCCTGAAACCTGCGCCGCCACGGCGAGAAGCGGTGACGCCGCGCGATCTCGTCAACGGCCATGAAGCCGATATTGTGCCGGTTGCGCGCATATTTCGCGCCGGGATTGCCGAGGCCGACAAACAGCAGCATGACGCGGCATCCGCACCCGCCGTCGCTTCGGGAAGCACGGGACCCGCCCGCGCTTCCCAGAAGCGGAACGGCTTACTTCTTCTTGTCGCCGCCAGCCGGCGCCTTGGCCGCGGCCGCGGGAGCCTTCGCAGCGGCAGCCGGAGCAGCAGCGGCGGGAGCCGCGGCAGCGCCAGCAGCAGCCTTCTGCTCCTCGCCATAGCCCGACGGCGGCACGATGGTGACGAGCGTCGCGTCGTCGCGCGACAGCGTCTTCACGCCAGTCGGCAGCTTGACGTCGGAGATGTGCAGCGAGTGGTTGATCTCGAGCGCGCTGACGTCGGCCTCGATGAACTGCGGGATGTTCTCCGCGAGGCACTCGAGGTCGAGCGTGTGGGTCACGATGTTGACCGTGCCGCCACGCTTCACGCCCGGCGCGCCTTCCGAGCCCACCACGTGCAGCGGCACGCTGACGCGAATGGTCGCGCCCTGGCCGAGCCGCATGAAGTCGACGTGGATCGGGAAGTCCTTGACCGGATCGAGATGGAAGTCGCGCGGGATCACCCGGTGCTTCTTGCCGTCGAGGGTGACGTCGAAGATCGTGGTCAGAAACCGGCCTGCGAGGATGCGCTGGCGCAGCTCGCGGTCTTCCACCGAGATCGGCAGCGGGGGCTGGTTGTCTCCATAAATCACTCCGGGCACTCTCCCGGCGCGACGCTCTGCCCGTGCGGCCCCCTTGCCGACTGACGGACGGGCGGTCGCCTTCAGTTCTCTGACGGTCGCCATCGTGTTAAGTCCTTGTTTTAAAAAGTTAAAGGCCGCGATGCGGCCCGTTGCTGGACGTCCTTCGGCAAGCCTCCAGGGGTGCGGGGGCCGCGGACGTGGCGGCGTTCTAGCGGCAAACTGCGGAAATGACAAGGAAATGAAGGGACCGGCGGCCCCTTCATCCCACCAACTCTCCGGAGGTATTTCGCGCGCGGGTCAGCCGTCCGCGCTGCCGGCGCCCGGCGGCGTGCCGGCCGCGCCACCCAGCTTGGCCTCCAGCGCCGCGATCCGCGCCTTCAGCGCCTCGTTCTCCTCGCGGGCGAGCCGGGCCATGTCCTTGACCGCCTCGAACTCCTCGCGCTTCACGATGTCCAGATCGTTCAGGATCTTTTCCGCCTGGTTGCGGATGACGGAATCGACCTCCCGCTTCATGCCCTGGGCGGCACCTGCGGCATCGTTCATCAGGCGGCCGAGTTCGTCGAAAAACCGGTTGTTGGTCTGAGTCATGTGAGAAACTCCGCGTCCCGCGACGAGCACGATGATGGAAGACAGAATGGCGATCCCTGTCGCCGCCCGCAAGATGGGCCGTCTTGTCATGCCTTGGTTTCCTTGTCATCGTACTTGTTGCGCCGGCCCGCGGCGCTGGTATGAGCAGCCCTGAGATCACATCGCGCCGCGCCCGTTCATGTGGCGGAGCTCGTTCGAAGCCCGCATCGCCCGCGGGCTTCCGGAAGCGGGACGCCGTGCCCACGAAAGCCAGTGAATGACGCCTCTCCTCATCGATTTCCCCGTGTTCGATCCGGTTGCGATCGCCATCGGCCCGTTCGCGATCCGCTGGTACGCGCTGGCCTATATCTGCGGCATCGTCATCGGCTGGCTTTACGCGCGCTCGCTGCTCAAGAAGGAGCGGCTGTGGGGCGGCCCGGCGCCGGTGTCGCTGGTCCAGCTCGACGACTTCATCCTGTGGGTCACGATCGGCATCATCCTCGGCGGCCGCACCGGTTACGTGCTGTTCTACAACCTTCCGTTCTTCATCGAGCACCCGCTGGAGATCTTCCAACTGTGGAACGGCGGCATGTCGTTTCATGGCGGCTTCATGGGCTGTGTGCTCGCCGTGATCTGGTTCGCCCGCCGCAACGGCCTGCCGATCATCTCGCTCGGCGACGTCACCACCGCGGTCGCGCCCATCGGCCTGCTGCTCGGCCGCATCGCCAATTTCATCAATGGTGAGCTGTGGGGCCGTGCCGCCGATGCAAGCGTTCCCTGGGCGATGATCTTCCCGCGCGATCCGACCCACCTCCCGCGCCATCCGAGCCAGCTCTACGAGGCCGGCCTCGAAGGCATCGTGCTGTTCATCGTGCTGGCGATCATGATCCGGTTCGGCGCGCTGAAACGGCCCGGCCTGATCCTCGGCAGCTTCATCACCCTCTACGGCGTGGCGCGCATCACCAGCGAGCTGTTCCGCGAGCCCGACAAGCAATTGGGCTTTCTCTGGGGTGGCCTGACCATGGGCATGGTGCTGTCGGTGCCGATGCTGATCATCGGCGCCATCCTGGTGGCGCGGGCGCTCCGCAGGCCTGAGAGTCGTCAAGCCACTCCCCCGCTGCAGGCCAATCCGTGATCGAAACCTCTCCGCTCCACACCGAGATCAAGCGGCTGATCAAGGCGTCCGGCCCGATGCCGGTCTGGCGCTACATGGAGCTGTGCCTGATGCATCCGGAGCACGGCTACTACGTCTCGCGCGATCCGCTCGGACGCGAGGGCGACTTCACCACCTCCCCCGAAGTGAGCCAGATGTTCGGCGAGCTGCTCGGGCTGTGGGCGGCCTCGATCTGGAAGGCGACGGGATCGCCGCAGCAATTCCGGCTGATCGAGCTGGGACCCGGCCGCGGCACCATGATGTCGGATGCCCTGCGGGCGCTGCGCGTGCTGCCGCCGCTGTACCAGACGATCTCGGTCCACCTGGTCGAGGTCAATCCTGTCCTGCGCGAAAAGCAGAAGGCGACGCTGACCGGCCTGCGCAACATCAACTGGCACGAGAGCTTCGACGAGGTGCCGGAGGGCCCCAGCGTCATCTTCGCCAACGAGTATTTCGACGTGCTGCCGATCCACCAGATGATCAGGCGCGAGACCGGCTGGCACGAGCGCGTGGTCGAGCTCGACGACGAGGAGAACTTCGTCTACGGCGCGGCTGCGGATCCAACGCCCGGCTTCGAGCTGCTGCTGCCGCCGCTGGTGCGCGCCGCGCCGGCCGGCGCGATCTTCGAATGGCGGCCGAACATGGAGATGATGGCCATCGCCAGGCGCATCCGCGACCAGCGCGGCGCCGCCGTCATCATCGATTACGGCCATGTGCGCAGCGACGTCGGCGACACCTTCCAGGCCATCGCCCGCCATAGCTTCGCCGATCCCCTGAAGACACCGGGGCTTGCCGACATCACCGCCCATGTCGATTTCGACGCGCTGGCGCGGGCCGCGGAAGCCGTCGGCGCGCGCGTTCACGGCCCGGTCACGCAGGGCGAGTTCCTGCAGCGGCTCGGCATCGAAACCCGCGCGCTGACCCTGATGCAGAAGGCCTCGCCGGAAGTCTCGGAGGACATCGCGAGCGGGCTGAAGCGCCTGACCGGCGGCGGCCGCGGCGGAATGGGGTCGCTGTTCAAGGTGCTCGGCATCTCCGATCCGGCCATTCCGGTGCTGGCGGGCATCAGCGACGAGCACACCAACGAGAAGACGGGAGGCGCGTGATGCTGGTATCATCGGATGTGATGTCCGCGGTCCCTGGCCTGCGCCACGCCTTCTTCACCCGCGAGGGCGGCGTCTCCGACGGCATCTATGCCGGCCTCAATGGCGGGCTCGGATCGAATGACGTGCCGGAGAACGTCCGGGAAAACCGCCGCCGCATGGCCGCCCATCTCGGCGTCGCGCCCGACCAGTTCCTCAGCGTGCACCAGATCCATTCGCCCGACGTCGTGGTTGCGACCGGGCCCTGGGACGGCCCCGTCAGGCCGAAGGCCGATGCTCTGGTGACCGCGACGCCGAATCTCGCGATCGGCGTCACCACGGCCGATTGCGGGCCGATCCTGTTCGTCGACCCGCATAAGCGCGTCATCGGCGCGGCCCATGCCGGCTGGAAAGGTGCGCTCACCGGCGTGCTCGAAGCCACGCTGCAGGCGATGGAGGAGCTCGGCGCAGAGCGCGGCCGGATCATTGCCGCGATCGGCCCCCTGATCCGCCAGCCGAGCTACGAGGTCGGCGCCGAGTTCGTCACGCGCTTCCTCGACGACGACGCCGAGCACGCGCGCTTCTTCCTGCCGTCGACGCGCGACGGCCACGCGATGTTCGACCTGGCCGGCTTCATCCGGATGCGGCTGGAAAACGCCGGCGTACTGCTGATCGACGATATCGGCCTCGACACCTATGTCGACGAGCGCTTCTTCAGTTACCGCCGCTCGGTCCATCGCAACGAGCCGGACTATGGCCGGCACGTCCATGCCATCATGCTCGAAGGCTGAAGCTGGGCGCGATTGTGGCCGCATGTGGATTGCTTAACCCTTTCTGTACAACTGAATGCACTCTGTCCCAATCTGTGGCAGCCGCGACCTAGACGTTAATCGATTTTAACGATATCGCTCCCGACGATGAGGGGAGCGCCGACACCACTTCGACGGATCAGCCGCGCTGCGCAGCACGCCTGCGTTGCCGTTTTGCTGATCACGTCCGCTGCAGCGCTCGGCGGCTGCGCGACCAGCGGCGGTCCGTCCAACGCCTACGCGATGGCGCCTGCATCGGATAACGCCACGATCGCCTTCGAGCAGATCGACGGCCCGCCGCCGCAGATCTTCGACCGCATGGTCAGCGTGCTCGACAGCGAGTCCAAGCTGCGCAGCCTCGCCATCGTGTCGCGCGAGGCTCCTGCAGCGTATCGTGTCCGCACCTATCTCTCCGCCCAGGTCGTCGGCGGCAAGGGCGTGATCGCCTGGGTGTTCGACGTCTACGATCGCAATCAGCAGCGCGCGCTGCGGCTGTCGGGCGAAGAGCCGGTCGGACGCAGCGGCCGCGATCCGTGGAACAATGTCGACGACATGGTGCTTCGGAAAATCGCGCAGGCCGGCTTCAGCGGACTTTCGAACATGCTGAACGGCACCGCGCCCGCCGACGGCGCGCCACCGGCGGCACCGGCCACCCGCGGCCCTGCGGTCGCCGTGGCCGAGCCCGCATCGCCGGCGTCCGGCGGCACCAGCGTCGCCGCCCTCGGCTACACCGACCATTAGGCAAGGAGGCGCATTTTGCGCCGTTTTTGACCGGGAAAAACAGCCGTTTGACCGGGAAAAACACTTGCGGCGGGTTGCCATGCGCGCGGTGTCCTTGATATCACCTCGCCCGTGCAAAACTGCCGGTTCCATGGATCGCCCGATATGCTGAACAAGGTCTCCAGCGAGACGCGAGGAGAATTCACGATGTCGGCCAAGAACGGCTCCATCAAACTCGTCGCCGGCAACTCCAATCCGGCTCTCGCCGCCGGCATCGCCGCTGAGCTCGGGCTGCCGCTGACGAAGGCGGTGGTCCGGCGCTTCGCCGACATGGAGATCTTCGTCGAGATCCAGGAGAACGTCCGCGGCTCCGACGTCTTCATCATTCAATCGACGTCCTATCCGGCGAACGACCTCTTGATGGAGCTCCTGATCATCACCGATGCGCTGCGCCGCGCCTCCGCGCGCCGCATCACCGCCGTGGTGCCCTATTTCGGCTATGCGCGGCAGGATCGAAAATCTGCCTCGCGCACGCCGATCTCGGCCAAGCTCGTCGCCAACCTGATCACCCATGCCGGCGTCGACCGCGTCATGACGCTCGACCTGCATGCCTTGCAGATCCAGGGCTTTTTCGACATCCCGGCCGACAATCTCTATGCTTCGCCGCTGATGGTGCGCGACATCAAGGATCGGTTCGATCTCTCCAACCTCATGGTCGTATCGCCCGACGTCGGCGGCGTGGCGCGCGCGCGTGGCCTCGCCAAGCGCATCAACACGCCGCTCGCCATCGTCGACAAGCGCCGCGAGCGTCCCGGCGAGTCCGAGGTCATGAACGTGATCGGCGAAGTCTCCGGCCACACCTGCATCCTTGTCGATGACATCGTCGACTCCGGCGGCACCCTGGTGAACGCGGCCGATGCGCTTCTCAAGCACGGCGCCAAGGACGTCTACGCCTACATCACCCACGGCGTGCTCTCCGGTGGAGCGGCGAGCCGCATCACCTCCTCGCGCCTGAAGGAGCTCGTCATCACTGACTCCATCATGCCGACCGAAGCCGTCCGCAACGCGCCGAACATCCGCACGTTGCCGATCGCGCCGCTGATCGCCGAGGCGATCGGGCGAACCGCTGCCGAAGAGTCGGTGTCGAGCCTGTTCGACTGATATCGTCTCTCGTACGGCAAGAACGTCATCATCAAATTCCACTGTCATTCCCCGCGAAAGCGGGGAATCCAGTACGCCGCGGCGCCTCGATCAATCACAGCCATCTCCCTTTACTGGATCGCCCGGTCCCGTCTTCGCCTTCGGCTTTGACGCGGCCAAGAGCACTTTGGGCGCGCCGCAGCTTCAGCGAAGGCGGCAAGCCGGGCGATGACGCTGGTGTTTGGGCAAAGGGCCTGCCCCACACTCCCGTCATTGCGAGGAGCGCAGCGACGAAGCAATCCAGACTGCCTCTCTGAAGGATCCTGGATTGCTTCGCTCCGCTCGCAAATGACGCCTGTGGTATCTTTCATCAGGACAACATCCGACAGGACTTCCGCATAAGCCTACGCGATCTCGCGGCGCGCGTTGCGTCCGAGCTTTGATCACAGCATCGCCCTCTTGGTGGAGGGCGCAGGGAAGGCCGGGCGCTGGCCGCGCCCGTGGCCCGCCTGCGAAAAAAATGCAGGCGGCAGGTACCACAGGTCTGGCCGAACACACCCGGCCCTCCCTGCGCGATGGCTTTACGGCTGCTTCGCAGTCTCCCCGGTGCACCGGGCTTTCTGGCCACCGTTGCCCGCGCGGCGCGTGAGCGCCGGCACAGGCGTGACACCAGCGTCGGGGTGTCAGGACCGTGCGACTTGACCGTGCGTGCCGGATCGTTCGTCGGCGCGGCATCCGCCACGCTGCGACCCGACCCGCCCATCGCATTCCGCTGCCGACGTCCGTGACGACCGCGATACGTCCCCTTCCGACGCAACGGAACGAGCGGGACCATACTGCTGATTTTGCGAAACCTCCAGCGATTTATTTTTATCCGAAGGGCTGGACAGGATTTGCGGAGAGAAGCGTGATTTGGGCGACGGGCACGCGCTGGACCGAACGGACACTGACGCGGAGAGACGCGGCGGATTACGGCTTCGCGTAATCCGCCCTTGTCCAGCGCGAGAGTTTCATGACAGCCTGATCCGGTCAACGCTCGCCGTAAGTCCCGTTCACATCGACATCGCCAGCCCAATCTGCCGGAAATACTCCTTCACGCACGTCTCGGTGGAAGGACGAATGCGGCCAGTCCTCCACTCGACTTACCAGGCGATGCTTCACCGGATTGATGTAACAATACTCCACGTGCCGGGCATAATCTTCCTCGTCGCGAATGAGATGCTCCCAAAACCGGCGCTGCCAGATGCCGCGTTCCTCCTTGGCGGTGCGACGTGGAGTGAGGTCCTCTGTCTTCGGGAGTGCTCGCGCAAAACGGTTCTTGATCAGCCGCCAACGTGTTGAGAAGTCGGCATCGTCAGGTGGCAGGGTCCAGACCGCATGAAGATGATCCGGCATCACGACAAAGGCATCGATTTCGAACGGAAAACGGCGCCTGGTAGCGGCGACGGCAGACCGCAGGACGTCGATGTGCTCGATCAGCAGAGCTTGGCGTCGGTCGAGAAGGTTCACGGTGAAGAACCAGGATCCGCCCGGAACGAATGCGCGTCGATAGTTGGGCATGGAGCATGGTCCGCGTCGAGATGACCGACGTAAGCCTACTCGCTGAGGATGTATGGATTCAAGATTTGCGGCGGATTACGGCTTCGCCTAATCCGCCCTACGCTCAAAACCCGTAGGGCGGATTAGCGCAGCGTAATCCGCCGATCAGCCCAACGCCTTGCACAGCTCGTCCCGTTCGGCCAAAACATCCCCTACGACGCCAAGGACAACAACAAGAACACACACCGAGCCCCGCCCCTCCATGTTCAGCGCCATCGAACGCCCCGCGGCCCCGCCGCCCGGCCTCGGCCAGATCATCAGCGATTTCGGCCCGCTGTATGCCTCGCACGGCTTCATCGGCTGGCTGTTCGCGATTACCGGGCCGGTCGCCATCATCCTGTCGGTCGGCGCCAATGGCGGGCTGTCGCAGGCGGAGATCGCGTCGTGGATCTTCGGCGTGTTCTTCATCAACGGGCTGATCACGCTCGCGCTGTCGTGGCGCTATCGCGAGCCGTTGGTGCTGTTCTGGACCATTCCGGGCACCGTCCTGGTCGGCCAGTCGCTGACGCATCTGAGCTTCCCGCAGGTGGTCGGCGCCTTCTACGGCACCGCGCTGTTGATGCTGGTGCTCGGGCTCACCGGCTGGGTCAAGCGCGCGATGCAACTGGTGCCGATGCCGATCGTGATGGGCATGGTCGCTGGCGTATTCCTGCGCTTCGGCCTCGATCTCGTCCGCGCCGTGTTCACCGACTTCGCCATCGCCGGGCCGATGGTCGTGCTCTGGCTGCTGCTGACCGCACTCCCTGCGCTGGGCCGGCGCTGCCCGCCGATCATCGGCGCGCTCGTCGTCGGCACGCTCGCGGCTCTCCTGTTCGGCAAGTATGATCAGAATGCCTCGCTGCAGATCGCGCTGATCCATCCGGTGATCCCGACGCCATCCTGGTCGCTCGCGGCCATGATCGAGCTGATCGTGCCGCTCGCGGTCACCGTGCTGGTGGTGCAGAACGGCCAGGGCTTTGCGGTGCTGACCGCTGCCGGCCACAAGCCGCCGGTCAATGTGGTGACCGTCGCCTGTGGCATCGGCTCGGCGCTCGCGGCGATCGTGGGCGGCGTGTCGACCTGCCTGACCGGGCCGACCAACGCCATCGTCGTCTCCGGCGGCGAGCGCAAGCGCCACTATACCGCGGCGATGGTCGTCGGCGTGCTGGCGCTCGGCTTCGGCCTGCTGGCGCCGACCTTCACCACGCTGCTGCTGATCGCGCCGAAATCATTGATCACCGCGCTGGCGGGCCTCGCCATGCTGCGCGTGCTGCAGACCGCGTTCGTGACCGCGTTCAGGACCAACTTCTCCCTCGGCGCGCTGATCGCCTTCCTCGTCACCGTGGCCGACGTGCCCCTGCTCAATATCGGCGCGGCGTTCTGGGGACTCGTGGCAGGCTTTGCAATCTCGTGGCTGCTGGAGCGGGCGGATTTCACCGCCGCATCGGGCGCATAACGGATTGCCGCGGCGCACCACGCGCTGTCGTCGCATCCCCAGCCGAACGGGCACCATGCTGTTGCAGCGTCGCTGGATCGCGCTACACTTCACGACCAAACAAAAAGTCTTCTGGGAGGATATGATGACCGCGATCACGCGCCGCAACATGCTTGCGGGTACGGCAGCAGCAGGCGCGCTTGCGCTTACCGGCCAGCCCGCCTGGTCGGAGCCGCAGTGGAAGAAATATGCCGGCACCAGGCTCGAGGTGATCCTCGCCAAGGGGCCGCGCGGCGACAATCTGCAGAAGAACATCAAGGAATTCACCGCACTGACCGGCATCGAGGTGGAATCCGAGCAAATCCCGGAGCAGCAGCAGCGGCAGAAGGTCGTGATCGAACTGTCGTCGGGCAAGCCGAGCTTCGACGTCGTCCATCTCAGCTATCACGTGCAGAAGCGGCAGTTCGAGAAGGCCGGCTGGCTCGCCGACATCACCGACATGATGAAGGATCCGAACCTCACCGCGCCGGACCTCGTGCAGAGCGATTTCTCCGCCGCCGGCCTGAGTTACGCCAGCAACGACAAGGGCCGCATGTTCTCGCTGCCGTGGTCGGTGGACTACTTCATCCTCTACTACAACAAGGAGCTGTTCGCGAAGAAGGGCGTCGAGGTGCCGAAGACGCTCGACGAGATGGTCACGGCGGCGCAGAAGCTGACGGATGCCAAGGACGGCATCTTCGGCTTCGTCGGCCGCGGCCTGCGCAACGCCAACATGACGTTGTGGACCAACTTCTTCCTCAACTATGGCGGCGAGTTCCTGGACGCCAAGGGCAACATCCTGACCGACGGCCCGGAAGCCATCGAAGCCACCAAGCTTTATCAGAAGCTGCTGACGACCTGCGCGCCTCCGGGCGTCGCCGGCTTCAACTGGATGGAGTCGATGGCCTCGTTCACGCAAGGGCGCTCGGCGATGTGGATCGACGGCGTCGGCTGGGCGCCGCCGCTGGAGGATCCCAATGCTTCGCGCGTGGTCGGCAAGGTCGGCTACACCGTGGTGCCCGCCGGACCGAAGGGACAGTACTCGGCGACCTATGGCGACGGCATCGGCATTGCGGCTGCGAGCAAGAACAAGGAAGCCGCCTGGCTGCTGTGCCAGTGGCTGGTGTCGAAGCCGCAGGGCGCCCGCCTGGTGCAGGCCGGCGGCGGCGTGCCGTTCCGCAACTCGGTGCTCAACGACCCCGGGGTGCAGGGCGGCGTGAAGATGCCGAAGGAGTGGCTGCAGTCGGCGATCGACTCCGGCAAGATCAGCAAGCTCGGCCTGCCTGTGATCATTCCCGTCGCCGAATTCCGCGATCTCGTCGGTGCGGCGCTGACCGCCACGCTGTCGGGCGCCGATCCCGCGACCGAGCTGAAGAAGGCGCACGAGCAGTTCCGCCCGATCCTGGAGCGCAGCGAGAAAGCGTGAGCACGATCGTCGAACAGGCCGGCGCGGCAGCGGACACTGCTGCGCCGGAACGTGCATTGCGACCGCCGTCCTACTGGCCGTTCGTGGTGCCGGCGCTGGTCACCGTGCTCGCGGTGATCATCTTTCCCTGGCTGTTCACGATCTGGATGAGCTTCCAGGAGTGGAAGGTCGGTTCGCCCACGACCTTCGTCGGGCTGTCGAACTATATCCGGCTGCCGGCTGACCCGCGCTTCGTCGAGTCGGTCGGGCACACGCTGTCCTACACGGCTCTCTCCGTGCTGCTGCCGCTGGTGCTCGGCACCTTCGCGGCGGTGATCTTCCATGCGCGTTTCCCCGGACGCGGGCTGTTGCGCGCGCTGTTCATCATGCCGATGATGGCGACACCGGTCGCGATCGCGCTGGTGTGGACGATGATGTTCCACCCGCAGCTCGGCATCCTGAACTATCTCTTGTCGCTCGTCGGCCTGCCGCCGCAGCTCTGGGTGTTCCATCCGGCCACCGTGATTCCGTCGCTGGTGCTGGTCGAGACCTGGCAATGGACGCCGCTGGTGATGCTGATCGTGCTCGGCGGCATCGCCTCGCTGCCGACCGAACCTTACGAGAGCGCACAGATCGACGGCGCCAGCACCTGGCAGATGTTCCGCTACATCACCCTGCCGCTGATCATGCCGTTCCTGTTCATCGCCGCGATGATCCGCGCCATCGACGCGATCAAGAGCTTCGACATCATCTTCGCGATCACGCAAGGCGGTCCGGGCTCGGCGTCGGAGACCATCAACCTCTACCTCTACAGCGTCGCCTTCGTCTATTACGACCTCGGCTATGCCTCGGCGATCGCGGTGGTGTTCTTCGCGCTGATCGTGGCGCTGACCGCACTGTTGCTGGTGCTGCGCCGGCGCGCACAGTGGAATGCGCTGGGGAGCGACACATGAGCGCGCAGACCATCCTCGGCCGGCTCGCCCTTGCGCTCGGCGTCTTCCTGATCGTCTCGCCGGCGATCCTGTTCTTCCTCTGGATGATCTCGCTGTCGGTCAAGTTCGAGGTCGACAACGCCGCCTATCCGCCGGTGTTCTGGCCGGAACACTTCGCCTGGAAGAACTATACCGACGTGCTGTCGTCCAACCGCTTCTTCACCTACTTCAAGAACAGCCTGCTGGTGACCGGCGGCGCGACGGCGCTGGCGATGCTGGTCGGCGTGCCCGCCGGCTACGGCATCGCCCGCATGGCCGCGCACAAATCGGCGATCGTGATCCTGATCGCGCGCATCACGCCGGGCCTGTCCTATCTGATCCCGCTGTTCCTCTTGTTCCAGTGGCTCGGCCTGCTCGGCACGCTGTGGCCGCAGATCATCATCCATCTCGTCGTCACCGTGCCGATCGTGATCTGGATCATGATCGGCTATTTCGAGACCACGCCGATCGAGCTCGAGGAAGCCGCGCGTATCGATGGCGCGACGCGCTGGCAGATTTTCCGCCACGTGGCATTGCCGGTGGCGAAGCCCGGCCTCGCCGTCGCCTTCATCCTCGCGGTGATCTTCTCCTGGAATAATTTCGTGTTCGGCATCGTGCTGGCCGGGCGCGAGACCCGCACCCTGCCGGTCGCGGTCTACAACATGATCTCGTTCGATCAGCTCTCCTGGGGGCCGCTCGCGGCGGCCGCGCTGATCGTGACCCTGCCGGTGCTGCTGCTGACCGTGTTCGCGCAGCGGCAGATCGTGGCCGGCCTGACGGCGGGGGCGGTCAAGGGCGGCTGACGGGTATAATGCATACCAAAGAGAACCGCGACGGAATGCCAAACTTGCCTTGGTCAGGCCATAGTCTGTCACTTGGTTACCTGCGTGGAACCGGGATTCGCCCCGCGCCTGCGGCGCGGCGGTGGCCGCGTTGACGGTTTCATCTCGTCTCCGTGCCGGCTTCGTTCCAGCCGAATACCACTGCGCCGCACGATCGACCGGCTCCGGATCTGCGCTCCGCCCGGCCCGTCGTGCAATCCATCACCGGCTGAACGCCAGACCGACGAAAGCTGCATGACGTCCGATCGCGACGCCTCCGCGCCAGACCGATTGACTGCCCTGTTGCAGACCGAGCTGCTCGACTCGCCGCCGGAGCCGGGCTTCGATCGCGTCACCCGTTTGACCTCGCGGCTGCTGCAGGCCCCGGCGGCGATCATCGCGCTGGTGGATCGCGACCGGCAGTTCTTCAAGAGCTCGGTCGGCCTGTGCGAGCCGTGGGCGTCGCTGCGCGAGACGCCGCTCAGCCACTCCTTCTGCCAGCACGTCGTGACCTCGGCGCAGCCGCTGGTGATCAGCGACGCCAACGAGCATCCGCTGGTGAGGGACAATCTCGCGGTGCCGGTTCTCGGCGTGATCGCCTATCTCGGCGTCCCCTTGCGGCTGCCGAGCGGCGAGGTGATCGGCGCGCTCTGCGCCATCGATCACGAGCCGCGGCCGTGGAGCGACGACGACATCGCCCAGCTCACCGAGCTCAGCGAGATCGTGATGGACGAGATCGCGCTGCGCACCGAGAATGCACGGCGGCGAACGATCGAGCAGCATCATCGCGTGCTCGTCCATGAGCTCAATCACCGTGTCAAGAACACGCTGGCGCTGGTCGACAGCGTGATCGCGCTCAGCATCCGCGCCGATTCGGCGCTGGCCGAGTTCGGAGAGGTGCTGCGCGGCCGCATTGCCGCGCTGACGCGCAGCCACGCGCTGGCGCTGGATCGCGGCCGGGAGGCGATCGCGCTCGATGAGCTGGTCTGCGCCGAGCTGGCGCCGCTGCAAGGCGACCGTGTCGCGGTCGACGGCCCGGCCGTGCCGCTTCCGCCGGGCGTCGCGCTGTATCTGTCGATGGGGCTGCACGAGCTCGTCACCAACGCGGTGAAATACGGCGCGCTGTCGAACGATGCAGGACAGGTGACGCTGAGCTGGACCCATGCCGACGGACGGCTCAAGCTGTCCTGGGAGGAGAACGGCGGGCCGCAGGTCTCCCCACCTGCGAGCAACGGCTTCGGCTCGCTGCTGTTCGAGCGCATTCTCGGCGCCGCGCTGAAGGGCGAGGTCACGCGCGACTTCGCGCCGGATGGGCTCAGGGTCTCGTTCGACCTGCCGCTCGCGCCATGACGGAATTCAGCCGCGCTGGCCGCGCCGGCGCACCTGCGTGATCTCGGCCAGGATCGACATCGCGATCTCCTCCGGCGTGATGGCGCCGAGATCGAGGCCGGCGGGCGCCTTGACCTCGTCGAGCAGCGCGGCGTCGATGCCGTCCTTGATCAGCTTGTCGCGCAGGCTGTCCATCTTGCGGCGGCTGCCGACGAAGGCGTGGTAGGCCGCATCGCAGGCGAGCGCGGCGCGCAACGCCGCCTCGTCGCCCTTGCCTTGCGTCGACACGACCACGAAGCGGCTGCTCCCGGCCGGTTGGCCTAGCGCGAAGCCATCGATCAGCACATCGGCCTGCGGTGTCGTGACGAGATCGGACGCCGGCGCCGCCAGCGTCACGTGATAGCCGAGCGGCCGGGCCTGCGCGGCAAGCGCGACCGCGACCGGGCTCGCGCCGAGAATGACCAGCGCGGGATGCGGAAGCACCGGCTCGACGAAGATATCCATGGTGCCCTTGCTCGGGCACATGTTGGCGGCGAAGCGCACGCCTTCCTTGGTTTCGCCCGGCTTGACGCCGAGCTCGGCGAGCAGGTTCTCAGGCTGCACCGAGACCATGCGAGGGATGCCGTCGGCGAGCGCCTCACGCGCCGCCTTCAGCACCGCGCCGCGGGCGCAGCCGCCGCCGATCCAGCCCGCGACGATGCTGCCGTCGGGGCGGATGATCGCCTTGGCGCCGGCCTTCGCGGCCGTCACCGACACCGTGCGGACGACGGTGGCGAGCACGAAGCTTTCCTCGGCGGCCTTGAGCTGCGCGGCGAGATCGAGCAGTTCGACAGTTGCCGTCATGATTGCCTCCTGTGTCGTCGTGAGAGGCGCGGTGCAACCGCGAGGGCAGTCTGTTCCCTCCCCCCTTGTGGGGGAGGGCTAGGGAGGGGGGCGGCTGGCACCGGTGCCCGTGGTACCCCCCTCCCCAGCCCTCCCCCACAAGGGGGGAGGGAGCGCACTGCCGATGCCGTAGCAGAGTGCCTTATGGTCAGATCGATCAGGCTATTCGCCATCCTCACAACCTCGCCAGATACGGCTCCAGTGCGGCCAGCGAATTCAGCGTATGCGCGGGCGCGTAGAGATCGACGAACGGCAGCGCGGCCTTGATGCCGCGTGCGTCCGGCGCGTAGCCGTCCCAGCCGAGCATCGGATTGAGCCAGACGATGCGGCGGCAGCGGCGGCTCAACTGTGCCATCTCACGGCCGAGCAAGGCGGGATCACCGGTGTCGTAGCCGTCGGAGACGATCATCACGCAGGTCCGCGAATGGATGACGCGCGGCGCGTGCCAGCGATTGAAGGTCTGCAGGCTCTCGCCGATCCTGGTGCCGCCACCGGCGCCCTGCGCCATCATCGAGAGACGGTCGAGCGCCCGCGCGGCGTCCTTCTCCTTCATGGCGTCGGAGACGTAGGCGAGCCTCGTGTGAAACAGGAAGGCCTCGGCCTCGCGAAAGGCGTCGAGCACGCCGTGGATGAAGCGCAGAAACACCGCGGTGTAGGGGCTCATCGAGCCGGAGGCGTCCAGCAGCACCACCAGCCGCAACGGCTTGTGCTTGCGTCGCCGGTGCACCAGCGCAATCGGCACGCCGCCATGGCTGATATTGCGGTGGATGGTGCGGCGCAGGTCGAGCCGCTCGCCCGACTTCCGCTGCTGATCACGCCGGGTCAATCGCGTCCGCATCGCCTTGGCGAGCCGCGCCGCGGCCTCATGCGCCAGCGCGACCTGGTCGGGCTCGGCGAGCTTGCGGAAGTCGGTATCGCTGATGGCGGCGACGCGCGAGGCGCCTTCGCGCACGCCCTCGCCGCCCGCGTCGCGCGGGGTTTCGTCAGAGGGAATCTGATCGGTCGCGCCGTGAGGCTCCGGCTGAGCGGCATTCGCATCCTGCAGACTCTTCAGGGACGGGCTGTTCGCTCTCGCCGTCGAGCCGGAGACCAGTGAGCGCGAGCGCACGCGCCTGCCGAGCCAGAAGGCGTCGAACAGGCCGTCGAAGCGATCCCACTCGCTCTTGCGTGCCGAAAACAGATGCTTGAACGCGGAGCGCAGCAGGCCGGGCTTGTCGGCATAGCCCGCACTCATCACTGCCGCCGCGTCCTGCCCTTCCGCCAGGCCGACCGCAAAGCCGTTGTCGCGCAACGTCTTGAGAAACGCACCGAGGCGGCCCGCGACGAGCCGCGCCACCGCGTCCATGTCCTCGTGGTCGGGTGTGGCGCCACAGCAGCTCATGCGACCTTCCCCAACAGCCGCGCCGCGACCTCGCGGGTGATGCGCGCGCGGTCCTCATGCGTCTTGAGGAGGCACATCAAGGTGTCATGCACCATCTCCGGCTGGTCCTTGAGATCGCGTACGTCGAGCCCGACCAGTGCCGCCGCCCAGTCCAGCGTCTCGGCGACGCCGGGCACCTTGCGCAGCTCCTCCTTGCGCAGGGATTCGACCATGCGCGCGATCTGCAGGGCGAGCGAGGCGGAGGCACCGTCGATCCTGGTCAGGATGATGCGCGCCTCGCGGTCGACATCGGGATAGTCGACGTAGTGGTAGAGGCAGCGCCGGCGCAGCGCATCCGATAGCTCACGGGTTCCGTTCGAGGTCAGCACCACATGCGGAATGCTGATCGCCTTGATGGTGCCGAGCTCGGGGATCGAGACCTGGAAGTCGGACAGCAGCTCCAGCAGGAACGCCTCGAACTCGTCGTCGGCGCGATCGATCTCGTCGATCAGCAGCACCGGCGGCATGGCGCGGCGGATCGCCGCCAGCAGCGGCCGCTCGAGCAGATATTTCTCGGAGAAGATCTGATCCTCGATGGTGTCCGGCTGGCCGCGATGCGCCTCGATCGCCAGCAGCTGGCGCTGGTAGTTCCACTCGTAGAGCGCGGAGCTCTGGTCGAGGCCTTCATAGCATTGCAGACGGATCAGCTCGGTGCCGTGCACGCAGGCGAGCGCCTTGGCGACCTCGGTCTTGCCAACGCCGGCTTCCCCCTCCAGCAGCAGCGGCCGCTTCAACAGCTGCATCAGCGCGATCGCGGTCGCCAGCTCGCCATCGGCGATATAGCCGCAGGCGGCGAGAGATCGGGCGATGTCGTCGCGGGTTTTCATACCGGTTTGTTTCTCGATCTCGCCGCGAAGTCGGTGTGTTCCCTCCCCCCTTGTGGGGGAGGGTTAGGGAGGGGGGTGCCCCCGCGCGAGACTGCCGCCGGAGACCCCACCCCCGACCCCTCCCCGCAAGGGGGAGGGGAGCGCACCGGCGATGCGGTTACAGCGCCGTCTCTCTCGGCGTCATTGCGAGCGGAGCGAGGCAATCCAGGGTGATGGACGGGACTCTGGATTGCTTCGTCGCTTCGCGCCTCGCAATGACGAAGGTGCTCTTGGACTTCGTCTATGCAACCGCGCCCAAATTCTTCGCGGCCTGCCAGTTGCGCCAGAAGTCGTGGGGCATCTGGATGTGCGTCGCGCCGAGGAACGAGAACGCGTCGTTCACCGCGTTGGAGAACGCCGGCACGCCACCGACATTGGGGCTTTCGCCGACGCCCTTGGCGCCGATCGGATGATGCGGCGAGGGCGTGACCGTGAAGTCGGTCTCCCAATGCGGCGTCTCGACCGCGGTCGGCATGAAGAAGTCCATGAACGAACCGGTCACGACATTGCCCTCGGCATCATAGCGGATCTCCTGCCCCATCGCGATGGCGAAGGCTTCCGTGAGGCCGCCATGCACCTGGCCCTCGATGATCATCGGGTTGATGCGGGTGCCGCAATCGTCCAGCGCGTAGAAGCGCCGGACCTTGTACACGCCGGTATCCACGTCGATGTCCATCACGCAGAGATAGGCGCCGAACGGATAGGTCATGTTGGGCGGATCATAGTAGCTCACCGCCTCCAGCCCCGGCTCCATGCCCGGCGGCACGGAGTTGTAGGCCGCCCAGCAGATGTCCTTCATCGACATCGCCTTCTCCGGCAGGCCCTTGACCCGGAAGCCGTCGATGTCCCATTCGAGATCGTCCTCGTGGACCTCGAGCTTGTAGGCCGCGATCATCTGCGCCTTCGCCTTGATCTTGCGCGCGGCCATCGCGATGGCCGCGCCTGCGACCGGCGTCGAGCGCGAGCCGTAGGTGCCGAGACCGTAAGGCGCGGTGTCGGTGTTGCCCTCCTCGACCATGATGTTATCGGCGGGTATGCCGATCTCGCTGGCGATGATCTGTGCCCAGGTGGTCTCGTGGCCTTGGCCCTGGCTCTTGGTGCCCATCCGCGCGATGCCGGCTCCGGTCGGGTGCAGGCGGATCTCGCAGGAGTCGAACATCGCGATGCCCAGGATGTCGCAATTTTTCGACGGACCGGCGCCGACGATCTCGGTGAAGAAGGAGACGCCGATGCCCATGATCTCGCGGGTCTCGCCGCGCTTAAACGCGGCGCGCTTCTCGGCTTGCTCCTTGCGCAGCCCCGCGTAGTCCACGCTCTCCATCATCTTACGCATGGCGGTGTGATAGTCGCCGGAATCGTATTCCCAGCCGAGCGCCGAGTGATAGGGAAACTGCTCCGGCTTGACGAAATTCTTCAGCCGCAGCTCGGCCGGGTCCATGCCGAGCTTCTGCGCGAGAATGTCCATGCCGCGCTCGATGCAATAGGCCGCCTCGGTGACGCGGAACGAGCAGCGATAGGCGACGCCGCCCGGTGCCTTGTTGGTGTAGACGCCATCGACCGAGAGATGCGCGACCGGGAAGTCGTAGGAGCCGGTGACGATGTTGAAGAAGCCGGCCGGCCATTTCGACGGGTCGGCGCAGGCGTCGAAGCCACCGTGGTCGGCGAGCACATGGACGCGCAGGCCGGTGACCTTGCCATCCTTGGTCGCCGCGATCTCCGTGGTCATGTGATAGTCGCGCGCGAACGCGGTGGCGGTCAGATTCTCGATGCGGTCCTCGACCCATTTCACCGGCTTGCCCGTCACGATGGAGGCGACGGCGGCGCAGATGTAGCCGGGATAGGCGCCGACCTTGTTGCCGAAGCCGCCGCCGATGTCGGGCGCGATGACGTGGATCTTCTGCTCGGGGAGTTTCGCGATCAGCGACACCACGGTTCGGATGACATGCGGCGCCTGGAACGTGCCCCAGATCGTCAGCTCGCCCTTGATCTTGTCGAACGAGCAGACGCACTGGCAGGTCTCGAGCGGCGACGGATGGGTGCGGTGATAGGAGATCATCTCCTTGATCGTCACATCCGCCTTCTTGAACGCCGCGTCGGTCAGCTCCTTGTCACCGACGCTCCATTCGAAGATGTGATTGTGATGCTTGCGCGGGCCGTGTGCGCCAGAGGTCTTGCCGGCGAGGTCCTCGCGCAAAACGGGAGCGTCCGGGTCCATGGCCTTGAACGGATCGACCAGCACCGCCAGCGGCTCGTACTCGACGACCACCTTGGAGACGCCGTCATCGGCGGCGTAGCGGTCGGTCGCGACGACGAACGCGACCTCCTGGTTCTGGAACAGCACCTTGCCGTCGGCGAGCACCATCTGCACGTCGCCGGCCAGGGTCGGCATCCAGGCGAGGTTGACCGTCTTCAGCGTCTCGGCGGTGATCACCGCCAGCACGCCCGGCACCTTCAGCGCCTCCTCGGTGTGGATCGCCTTCACCCGCGCATGCGCATGCGGCGAGCGCACGAAGTCGCCGTGCAGCATGCCAGGCAGCTTGACGTCATCGACGTAGTTGCCCTTGCCTTGCGTGAAGCGAATGTCCTCGACGCGCTTGCGCCGGCAGCCCATGCCTTCGAGGGCGGCTTCGCGTTGTTCCCGCGTGGGAGTCATGTCGTTCATTCCGCGGCCTCCTGGAATTCCACGCCGTTGATCTTGGCGGCGGCGTATTGGATCGCCTTGACGATGTTCTGATAGCCGGTGCAGCGGCAGATGTTGCCGGAGATGCCGGCGCGGATCTCGGCTTCCGTCGGCTGCGGATTCTCCTTCAACAGCCGATGCGCGCGCAAAATCATGCCGGCCGTGCAGAAGCCGCATTGCAGTCCGTGCATCATGCGGAAGCCTTCCTGCAGCGGCGACAAGGTGCCGTCGGCATTGGCCATGCCCTCGATCGTGGTGATCTCGGCGCCATTGGCCTGCACCGCGAGCATGGTGCAGCTCTTCACGCTCATGCCGTCGATGTCGATGGTGCAGGCGCCGCAGTGGCTGGTCTCGCAGCCGATATGGGTGCCGGTGAGCTGCGCCTGCTCGCGCAGGAAATGGACCAGCAAGGTGCGCGGCTCGGCGAGGCCTTCGACCTCGCTGCCGTTCACCTTCATCGTGACGTGGGTTTTGGGCATTCGGTGCTCCCTGAAGAACGTCTTTGAATTTTCGGCCGAGCTATCAACCGCGATCTCGATGCGCTCCCCTCCCCCTTGCGGGGAGGGCAACCGGCCGCATTCGCGGCCGGCTTTTTTGAAGAACGCCGAAGCAAAGCTTCGGCTGCGGGTGGGGGTCCACGGCGGCAGTCTCGCCTGGGGCTACCCCCCTCCCCGCCCCTCCCCCACAAGGGGGGAGGGAGATGAGAGAGCTCGCCGCATGGCGAGGTTGCACGGCGTGCGGGGCCGCGGCGTCAGCAAACGCGGCTACTTCGCCCGGCTCGCCGCGCGCTGCAGGGCGCGCATCACCATGATGCCACCGACATGCTTGCGGTACTCGGCCGGGCCGCGCGCATCGGACGCCGGCTGCATGATCGCGCGCGCCGCCGTCGCGGCGGCCTTTAGCGCGGCATCGTCGAGCGCCGTGCCGATCACGGCGTTCGCCGCGTCGGTCGCGAGCAGCGGCGTCTCGTGCAGATTGGTGAGCGCGATCACGCAGCTCGCCACCTTGCCGCCGGCCATGGTCAAGACGACGGCCGCCGCGGCGGTCGCGTAGTCGCCGACCTTGCGCTTCAGCTTCTCATAGGCGTAGCCGTGGCCCGCAGGCGGAACGGGAATGCTGATTCCGGTCAGGATCTCGCCCGGCTCCAGCGCGGTGAAATAGGCCCCCTGGTAGAACTCCCGCGCCGCGACCTCGCGGGCGCCGTTCGGCCCCTCCAGACGGTACCTTGCATCGAGCGCCAGCATCAGTGCCGGCATGTCGTTGCCAGGATCGCCATTGGCGACATTGCCGCCGAGCGTGCCGCGGTAGCGCACCTGCGGATCGGCGATCAACAGCGCGGTCTCGTGCAGGATCGGCAGGCTGGCTCCGATCTCAGTCGAGGCCAGCAGCTCGGCCTGCGTGGTCATCGCGCCGATGACGATGCGGTCGCCGTCGCGGCGGATGCCCTTGAGCCCGGCGATGCCGTGCAGATCGATCAGATGCGCTGGCGTCGCCAGCCGCAGCTTCATCATCGGCAGCAGGCTGTGGCCGCCGGCGAGCGGTCGCGCATCGTCGCCGAGGTCGGCAAGCAGCTTGATCGCATCGCCGACGCTCGCCGGCCGGTGATAGTCGAACGGGCCAGGAATCATGACGTGTCCTCTCCTGTGCTGGCCTGCCTTGCCGGCAAGGCCGTCGCGTTGTTGCGGCGGGCGTTCGTGCTGCGAGAGCGAAGTGCGAACGCGGACGCATCGCGGATTGGCGCGGAGCGTCGATCGTGACAGCCGGCCGCGCAACGAAGCCGGCACGGAGAGCGGCGAAATCGCACGAAATGCGGCTGGCCGCGCACGAATTGCGTCAGCGAGCGCGACCCAATCGCGCGAGTGACGGCATGCGCGGCCGCGCGAGACGCGCGCCCGGTGTTGGATGCGTTGCGAAGAATGGCGGCGCTCTGTTGCGGCCGCGAAATGAACGCTGAGCTCAGGCCGGCCGCCGCAGCCCGAGCCGCGCCTTGACCTCGGCGACCTTGGCGCGGCTCACCGGCACGCGCGGCTTCGAGGGGCCATCGAGCTCGATGATCGCGCCCTCGCCTTCCCGGCCGACATAGATCACATGCTCGATCGCGACGATGTGGCTGCGGTGCACGCGGATGAAGCGGCCGGGATCGAGCTGCGCCTCAGCCTCGGAGATCGACCAGGGGCACATCCGCTCGCGGGTGCCGTCGTGGATCCGGGTGTAGTGCGCATCGGCGCGCACGCTGCGCACGTCCCCGGCATCGATGAAATGGGTGCCGTTGGCGCCCTCCAGCGGCAATCGCGCCGCGGTCGCGCGCGGCGGCTGGCCGATGCCCCCCAGCGGCGCGGCCGTTGCCCGGCTCATGGCGGCGACCTCGACCACCGACTCGGCCGCCGGCGCGGCCGGTTCCGGCGCCAATTGCGGCGCAGCCTCGGCAACGGCCGGCATCGGCTGCGATTGACGGCGCGGGTCCGGCACCAGCGACAGCAAAAATCCGGCGGCGATGACGAAGCACAGCACGGCGACGACGATCGCGAGCGCTTGCGGCGACGCAGCAAGTCCTGGTGCGGCGTGATGATGTCCCTCGCCCATCGGCACGACATGCATTCCCAGCATCGCCGTGTAATGCATGCCGGACACGGCGATGCCGAACGCAACCGCACTGATGGCGAGCCGCAGGCCGTCCTGCCGCGCCAGGAAGATGCGCAGGCCGCCATAGGCGGCGCCGATCGCAATCGCCACCGACAGCGCCACCAGCGCCGGATCATGCGTCAGCCCGAACGAGCCGGACAGGCCGTGCATGCCGACATAATGCATGCTGGCGATGCCGGCGCCGAGCAGCAGCGCGGAAGGAACGACGCGCCGGGGCGAGGGATCGCCGATGCTGACGAAGAACAGCGAGATGCCGATCACGAGCGCGCAGATCAGGAACGAGATGATGGTCGGCAGCACCAGATAGACGGCATCGGCCGGCAGCGGCGCCGCCATCATGCCCACGAAATGCATGGTCCAGATGCCCACGGCCAGAATGCCGGCGGCGCCGGACAGCAGCACGCGCGCGTTCTCTCCCGGCCCGCTGCGGATGCGCGCGGTGAGACTGAAACCGGTATAGCCACCCAGGCTCGCGATCACGACCGAGAGCGCGACGAGATAAGGATCGTATCCTTCGATCATCCTTGCCGGCCGCCCGTCGCCACGGGCCAGCCTCCTCCCGCGGATGTTTTACAGGTGCGGCGAGGAAATTGACAACACAAGGCGGGGAGCGGGAGGGGGCGTGATGTCGCTGGGGTTGCGTGAGCGCTGAGCGCCTAGCGACCCTTCCGCGACAGTGAGATGCGGGACTCTTACCGCAACGGCGGTGGGCCCCCTCCCCCTTGCGGGGAGGGGAGCCGACTGCCGTCGCGGTAAGAGCTGAGTTCGAACGTCGAATCAGGTGTGGCCGGCGTCAACCGGCCACACGTCGTCAGCCTCAGATGATCCCCGCCGCGACCTGGCCGCGCAGCCGCTCCAGGCTCAGCAAGGTCTCGGCACAGGCGGTCGCCACCTCGATGCCCTTGGTCGCAAAGTGCTTGCGGAAGAACTCGAAATGCGCCTGCGTCTCGTGGAATTGCTGCGGCGTCAGCACCGCGGAGAACACCGGCACCTCGGTGCGCAATTGAACGTCCATCAGCGCCTTGATGACGGTGTCGGCGACGAACTCGTGGCGGTAGATGCCGCCGTCGACGACGAGACCGGCCGCGACGATCGCGGTGTAGCGCCGCGTCTTCGCCAGCAACTGCGCATGCAGCGGGATCTCGAACGAGCCCGGCACCTCGAAGATGTCGACGCGGTCGCGCGGGATATTCCGTGCTTCGATCTCGTCGAGGAACGCCACCCGGCATTCGGCGACGACGTCGCGATGCCAGGCCGATTGCACGAAGGCTATGCGCTGCGGCTTGCTGAAGCGCGGATGCGACGGCGCCGGTGGCGACTCGTCGGGCGGCGACGCGGCCGACATGTCCGCCGGCGGCGACGTGGCTGCGGTGAGGGTGTCGGTGGGAGTATCGGTAGGCGCGTCTTGCAACATCTGATTCATGGTTATCCTCGTCAGAGACCAGAATCAGGGCATACGGAACGACGACGCCCCCACGCTGACATGCGCGGGGTGCCGGGACCCGTTCTCTTTCATCCGGACTGTGACCGTCGGCTTCGGAATCGCACCGAATCTGCTGACCCTTCTCTGCGCGGCGCGTTCCGGAGAACAGAATTCTCCAGACCGAGCCTTGCCGACAAGGCGCTCGCGGGCTCGCGCTCGACCGGGAACGCTTACCGCCGGTGGGGAATTTCGCCCCGCCCTGAGAACATCGGCCGCCCGGGATGGACGGCCTGAACGAACTATGCAGGCGGCCGGCGGCTGCGGCAAGGCCTCACGCCCGCAGTCCGCGACGGGCGGCCATGCAGTCGCCCGCGGCCGTTCCCACGGCCGGATCGGCCCGGACGGAGCGGCTGCGGCGAATCCGATTCCGTTTTGTTCTCATTCGGCGATGATTCCACAGGCCGGACAGGAGTTGTGGACGAAGCGGTGTTTGGCTGTGGACGGACTCGCCCCCCCGTTGCGCAGATTCCGCAAATCACATCAGTTTGTCCTCGCACGCCCGGGTTACCTCCGGGACTGCAAGCCGGGTCTCGAAGCGCCGCGAGGGCGTGGGCCGGGTCGCCGCGTATGTACCAACGAGATCAAGAAGACGAGGTCGAGACGGCATGTCCCTGCTCGAAAGCACTATCGATTCCGCCGATCATCCGCTGAGCGTGGTCGAGACCATTGCGGCCGACAACAACTGGATGTTCGAGCGCTCCGGCGAGGACGAGATCACGATCGCCTCCAAGGGCCAGTGGACCGACTACCAGCTCTCCTTCACGTGGATGGCGGAGATCGAGGCGCTGCATCTGGCCTGTGCCTTCGACATGAAGATTCCCGAGGCCCGCCGCGCCGAGGTGCAGCGGCTGATCGCCGCGATCAACGAGCAGCTCTGGCTCGGCCATTTCGACATCTGGACCCACACCGGCATGGTGATGCACCGTCAGGCCCTGGTGCTGCCGGGCGGCATCACCGCGTCGGGACTGCAATGCGAGAGCATGCTGGCCGGCGCCATCCACGCCTGCGAGCGCTATTTCCCGGCCTTCCAGTTCGTGGTCTGGGCCGGCAAGTCGACCCAGGAGGCCATGGCCGCGGCGCTGTTCGATACGGAAGGCGAGGCGTAAGCCGCCGTGGCCTCGACACACTCGGTGTCGTCCCGGCGAACGCCGGGACCCATACCGCGTGATGCATGTGTGAGCCGAGACGCTTGTCGCTCTGCCCTCGCCCCACTAGAACCGCCGGTGGTTATGGGTCCCGGCGTTCGCCGGGACGACAGCGGAGTGCGTCGTGACATCAGCGGACAACAACCTGCTTCATCAGCTCACCGGCACCATCGTGCTGGCCGGCGCCGGCAAGATGGGCGGGGCGATGCTGACCGGCTGGCTGGCCGGCGGGCTCGATCCGAAGCGCGTCGTCATCATCGAGCCGATGCCCTCGGCCGAGGTCACCGCGCTCGTCGCCAAGGGCGTGCGGCTCAATCCGGCCAGCAGCGCGCCAGCCGAGGTCGTCATCGTCGCCGTCAAGCCGCAGATGTTTCCCGACGCCGCTCCGGCCCTGAAGCCGTGGGTTGGCGACGGGGCGCTGGTGCTGTCGATCATGGCCGGCACGACGATTGCGAGCCTGCAGCGGGCCGTCGGCGGCGCCGTTGTGCGCGCGATGCCGAACACGCCGGCCGCGATCGGCCGCGGCATCACGGTGGCTGTGCCGGCCGGCAATGTCAGCGCCGCGCAGCGTACGCTCGCCGACGCGCTGCTGCGCGCCACCGGCGCGGTGGAATGGGTCGATGACGAGGCGCTGATGGATGCGGTGACCGCCGTGTCCGGCTCGGGTCCCGCCTATGTGTTCCTGCTCGCCGAGGAGCTCGCCCGCGCCGGCGTCGCCGCCGGCCTGCCCGAGCCCCTGGCGACGACGCTCGCGCGCCACACCGTGTCGGGCGCCGGCGAGCTGCTGCGCCAATCGGACCTGCCGTCCGCCACGCTGCGCCAGAACGTCACCTCGCCCGGCGGCACCACCGCCGCGGCGCTGTCGGTGCTGATGGCAGCCGACGGATTCCAGCCGCTGCTGACCAAGGCGGTCGCCGCGGCCACGGCGCGCTCGAAAGAGCTCGCGAAGTAGACAACGGCGAGCTGACAGCTCAGCGCGACGGCGTCGGCGGCCCGCCATGCTGCTGGCGCCATTGCAGGAACTGGCGGAACAGGGCACTGCGCTCGGTTGGATCGTTCGACAGCTGTCCGCCGCTCTGGCGCACGAAGCTTTCGAACTGGGTCTGCTGCACGTCGGCGACCTGCGGCCGCGGCACCATGTTGTGCGCCAGCAGCCAGTCTTCCGCGGCCTTGAACCGCTTCCAGTTCGGGATGGCGGCGACGATGCTCGACTCCCGCCATTTCGGATGCCGCGGCGGCTTCATGAACTCGTCGTAGTTGGCGAAGAACGCGTCGACGAAGCGCGCCACCTTGCGGTAGCGCTCGGTATGCTCCGGCCAATTGTAGCTGACGAGCAGCATGCCGATCGCCACCGTCTCGATCGTCTCGCCGGGGTTGAGCAGGTTCGGATATTCCTCGGAGGACAATGTCGTCGGCAGATAGAGGTCCTGCAGCCGGCGGTCGTAGGGGATCGTCACCAGGTGCAGCGCGCGGTTGTCGTTCCTGATGTTGCGGGCGAGCTGGAACACCTTGCCGGTGGAGACGATGTAGGCGTCGGCGTCGCCATCGATCAGCTTCTGGATCGATTTGGCGTCGTCGGTCGCGTAGTCGAACGACGCCGTGAGGCCGAGACGGTGGAAGATCACGCGCGCGGAATAGAAGCCGACATCGGTCGGCGCGATGATGCGCTTGCCGTTCAGATCGAAGATCGAGCGGATCGAGGACCGCGCGATGACATGGACCTCGTTGTGATAGAGCCGCGCGATGTAGCGGAGCTGCGAGGTGATGTCGGGGATGCCGTATTGCAGGCGGTAGAATTCGGGCACGTCGGCGGCGACCGCGCCCATGTCGATGCTCTTCAGGAATAGAATATCGGAGACGTTGCGCACCGGTCCTTTGCCGAGCACCGGCAGAACGCGGACGTTGGTCTGGTCGTCGAGGACGCGCGCCATGTCCGAGCCGAACACGGAGGTGGCGCCGCCGGCCGGCGCCGTGATGATGGTGACGGTGCCGTCGTTGACGTCGGTCGGGTTGGGCAGCCGCCACACGTCCGGCCCGCTGCCGGGCGCGGGCGACAGCGACGCCGGCAGGCCGGCGGGACGTGGCGGCGCCGGAATCACGGGCGCGCCGTTCGGCCGGGCGGCCGGCGCCACTGGCACGATGATGGAGCGGGTCGCTGCCGGGCGCGGCGGCTGCGGCGGTTGTTGTTGGAGCTGCGGCCACGCCTGCGCGGACACCTGGCTCATCATGAGTCCGGCTGCGAGCGCGGCGAGCGCGACTTGCGAAGCTGCCTTCGAAACGATGGACATAGCGCAACGGCCTCCTGCACCATCGCGATGCCGCCGCAGCGTTCTCGACCGGTCCGGAGCATTCACCTCGAGGCCTGCCTGCGTCAGGCATGCGACGGGCGACCGCGGCCTCGGCTGAGACCTCGCGACAACCAACCTCGCGATGCGGAGCGCGCCCGAGGCCAAACGGCCACGATCGGCTCCGATCGAGGTCGATAGTTGCGGGAGGTGATTCGATGGATTTGCGGCAGCCGCCGGGATTTTGTATGACGACGTGCATATAAACCGGATATCGGACTCCGGCTGTGGCTCCCGTGCAACGCGTTGCGTTCAGGCCGCCAACCGGTGTTGCCGCCGCGCCAGGATCAGCAGCGTCACGACGATCGCGAGGTTCAGGCCATTCCACGCGATGCCGTTGGCGAAGGCCGCTGAATAGGACCCCGTGGCGTCGAAGATGACGCCCGAGACCCAGCCGCCGAACGACATGCCGAACACCGAGGCGAAGATGATGATGCCGACCCGCGTGGCGGCCTCGCGCGCCGGCATCGCCTCGCGCACGATGATCGCATAGCTCGGCACGATGCCGCCCTGGAACAGGCCGAACATGCCCGAGATCAGATAGAGCGACGTCAGGCCGTCGAAGAACAGATAGAACAGAAGCGCAAAACCCTGCGCCAGCGAGCCGATCAGGAGCGTGCGCATGCCGCCGATGCGATCGGCGAGAAAGCCGGAGCCGATCCGGCTGACGATGCCGAGCGCCATCATCAAGGACAGCATCTGCGCGCCGACGGCGACGCCGTAACCGAGATCGCCGCAATAGGCGACGATGTGCACCTGCGGCATCGCCATCGCCACGCAGCAGGCGATCGCGGCGATGCTGAGCAGGACGGTCAGCGCATTGGTCGAGATCGGCAGCTCCAGTTGCGGCGGCGCCGCACCGGCATGGTTCTGTGCGCCCGCACCGTCCATGCGGGCGCGCAGCACCAGCAGCAGCGCGCTCATCGTCACCGCGCAGAAGACGCCGAGTGCGACATGGCTGGCGCGCCAGCCGATCTGCTGCACGCCCCAGTTCACCAGCGGCGGCCACACCGTGCCGGCGACGTAGTTGCCGGAGGCGACGATGGTGACGGCGAGGCCGCGATAGCGCACGAACCAGTGCGACGCCTCCGCCATCAGCGGCGCGAAGGTGACGGACGAGCCGAGCCCGATCAGGAAATACACCGCCTGGAACTGCCACAGCGTCACCGACGCGCCGGCGAGCAGATAGGCCGCGGCGGTCGTCGCGATGCTGAGCGCCATCGCGGTGACGATGCCGAAGCGGTCGGTGATGCGGCCGACGATGACGCCGCCGAGGCCGAAGCCGAACATCGTCAGCGTATAGGCCAGCGAGACGGCGCCGCGGCTGGCGGCGAACTCGGCCTGCACGACCGGCAGCACGACCACCACCGTCCACATCCCGGCGCCGCCGATGGAGCCGATGACGAGCGCAAGCGCCAGCCGCGCCCAAGCCTGGCGCGAGTCCGGAATGAAGTGAGGCGCTTCCTCGAATCTTGTCTGGGGTCCGTGCACGATGCCTGCAACTTCGTTGCCGCACCGCATCAGGTCAAGCCACATTGCTGCGGCATTGGGCATGCAGAAGCAGCGCAGCAGGAGGGACCTGCACGATCACGGTTCGGCCCTCTTGGCGGCGCGACACTTTGTCATTAGGTTGCGCCGGGTTGGAGAGATTTGGGCACGCATGTCCCTGGGACTGACACGAAAGATGCTGATGGTGGCAGGACGGCTGCTCGTCCTTGCCTACATCATCTGCGTGGTCAGCCCGGGTGTGGCGCTCGCGCTCGGCAGTGGGGCGCCCTGTCTCGACGAGCCCGTCGTTGCCGCTGTTGTCTCCCCTCATGACGCGGCTCGCCACGGGATGGTCATGACGGCGATGCCGCAGACCATGGCGGCGCACGCCCATCATCATGATCACCCTGTCGCCGACGTCGCGATGCACACTCCAGCTCCCGCGCCGTCGCACCACGATCATGACAAGATGCCAGGCCCCTGCTGTGCCATGATGTGCGCGGTGGGTCTGGCTGCCGCGCTGCCGGCGGTCGCCCTCCCCGCCTCGCTCGCCGCCACCAGCGTGACGCCGCGCGACGAAGGCCTGCCCGGTCGCACGCCGCAGCGCCTGTATCGCCCCCCCATCGTCCTGGCCTGAGCGAAAAACGCCGGCTTCGCGCCCAGGTGGCGCGGCCGCTCGCGATTCATCGACAGACCAAGGATACCTCATGTTGTCGCAATCCATGGCGACGCCCGCTGCCGCATGTCCGGCGCGGCGCATCCTGCCATTCTCCATCGTCGCCAGCGCATTGACACTGCTTGTCGCGACGAGCCTCGCCGCCTGCCAGCCGCGCACGATCGCATTGGCCGGGGCTGATCCGGCCGATCCGGCGGCGAGCGTCGCGCCGGTGCGCGTGTCGGGCGTCGTCGGACCCTACACGCCGCTGCGCCCGGCCGCGCCGGCCGCCTGGGGCCAGCGCACCGACCCCGGCGCATCGCGCCCCGAGCCGAGCCGCTAGGGAGCGCCACATGCAGGGTATCATCAGGCTCGCGGCGCTCGCTGCAGCACTTGCGCTCGCAGGCTGTGCCTCGTTCTCGCCGGACGGCGGCATGGGCGCGGTCGCGGACATCACCGGCCATACCACCGGCAAGGAGGTCGCCTCCGTGAGAGGCGATGACGACGCCGAGCGCGCCCGCGCTGCGACGCGCCGCCTGCTCGCCCGGCCGTTGTCGGCCGATGCCGCCGTGCAGGTCGCGCTGTTCAACAACAAGGGCCTGCAGGCCGCCTACAACGCGCTCGCGCTCAGCGAGGCTGACATGGTCGAGGCCAGCCTGCCGCCGAACCCGACCTTCTCCCTGATGCGCATCAGCGGCGACGGCGCGCTGGAGGCCGAGCGCCAGGTCGCCGGCGACATCCTGGCGCTCGCCACCTTGCCGCTGCGCTCGGAGATCGCGCGCGAGCGCTTTCGCCAGGCCCAATTGAAGGCGGCGCTGGCGACACTGCGGCTCGCCGCGGACGTGCGCCGCGCGCATGTGCGCGTCGTCGCCGCCAACGAGCTGGTGTCGCTGCTGGTCGAGGCGCAATCGGCTGCGGAGGCGACCGCGAAGCTCGCCGCGAAACTCGGCGAGACCGGTGCGCTCAACCGGCTCGATCAGGCGCGCGAGCAGGTGTTCTATGCCGAGACCACGGCCGAGCTCGCCACCGCGCGCCGCGCGGCAGGAAGCGCCCGCGAGCGGCTGATCCGGCTGATGGGGCTGTGGGGCGACGATCTCGCTTTCCGCCTGCCCGACCGGCTGCCGGCGCTGCCGCGCCGCCCGTTGAGCCAGCCCTTCGTCGAGGCCGATGCCGTCGGCCATCGCATCGATCTGCAGATCGCCCGCCTCGAGCTCACGGCGCTCGCCGCCTCGCTGCAGCTCACCGACGCCACACGCTTCGTCACGCTGCTCGATCTCGCCGGCGTCGACCGCAAGACCGTCGAGCCGGACGGCCGCATCATCCGCGAACGCGGTTACGACGTGCAGTTCCAGATCCCGATCTTCGACGGCGGCGAGGTGCGCGTGCGGCAGGCGGCCGAGACCTACAACATCGCCTTCAACCGCCTCACCGAGCGCGCCGTCACCGTCCGCTCCGAGGCGCGCGACGCCTATCGCAGCTATCGCGCGGCCTTCGACATCGCCGGTCACTACGCCCGCGAGGTGCTGCCGCTGCGCCGGATCATCAGCGAGGAGATGCAACTGCGGTACTCCAGCATGCAGGTCGACATCTTCGCCCTGCTGCTCGAGGCGCGGCAGCGGCTGGCGTCGCGCCGGGCCGCGATCGACGCCGTCAGGGACTTCTTCCTTGCGGAAGCCGAGCTGTCCGCCGCCGTCAATGGCGGCGGCACCGGCGGCGAAGACACGACACAGCAGACCGCGAGCGCGCTGGCGCCGGGCAATGACTGACAGGAGAGCCAACATGTTGTCACGCCGAACCCTGCTCGGCTCCGCGGCGCTGGCCGGCGCCTCCGCCGTCTCCGGCCGCGTCCAGGCCGCCGCCATTCCCGAGGCGCCGACCATGGACAAGGCGGTGATGCAGCCGCCGCTGCATCCCGCGGCGGGGCCGGACTATCAGCCGGTGGTCACGCTCAACGGCTGGTCGCTGCCGTTCCGCATGAACGGTGACTGGAAGGAATTCCATCTCGTCGCCGAGCCGGTCACGCGCGAGTTCGCGCCCGGCATGACCACGCATCTGTGGGGCTACAACGGCCAGTCGCCGGGCCCGACCATCGAGGCGGTCGAGGGCGACAAGCTCCGCATCTTCGTCACCAACAAATTGCCGGAATACACCACCGTGCACTGGCACGGCGTGATCCTGCCCTGCGGCATGGATGGCGTCGGCGGCCTGACGCAGCCGCACATCAAGCCCGGCAAGACCTTCGTCTACGAGTTAGAGATGAAGCATGCCGGCACCTTCATGTACCACCCGCACGCCGACGAGATGGTGCAGATGGCGATGGGCATGATGGGCATGATCGTCGTGCATCCGCGCGACCATGTGCCGCCTCCGGTCGACCGCGACTTCGTGTTCGTGATGTCGACCTACCGCATCGAGCCCGGCAGCTATCTGCCGAAGGTCAACGAGATGACCGACTTCAACATGTGGACCTGGAATGCGCGGGTGTTTCCCGGCATCGACCCGCTGCCGGTGCGGCTCGGCGATCGCGTCCGCGTCCGCATCGGCAATCTCACCATGACCAACCACCCGATCCATCTGCACGGCCACAAGTTCAAGGTGATCGGCACCGACGGCGGCTGGCTTCCGGAAACGGCGCAATTGCCGGAGACGACCACCGACGTGCCGGTCGGCGCGGTGCGCGTGCTCGACTTCACCGCCGACAATCCCGGCGATTGGGCGTTCCACTGCCACAAGTCGCACCACACCATGAATGCGATGGGCCATGACATGCGCAACCTGATCGGCGTGCCGCGCAAGGAGCTGGCCGCCGCGGTCGGCAAGCTCGCGCCCGACGGCATGGTGATGGGCAACACCGGCATGGCGATGGGCAACATGGAGATGCCCTCGCCCGACAACACGCTGCCGATGATGACCGGCAGCGGCCAGTTCGGGCCGATCGAGATGGGCGGCATGTTCACGACCGTGAAGGTGCGCGAGGGCCTCGCCCGCGACGACTACCGCGATCCCGGCCCTTATCAGTTCCCCAAGGGCACCGTGGCCTACGAGGTCGCGAACGCGCCGGAGCCGCCGCCACGAACCGGGAGTGCCGCGACGCAGATCCGAACACAACGCTGACGACAGATGCACTAAACGCCACACAACGAGCTGGAGACTACGAATGAAGATTCCGATCGCGATCAGCGCGGCGCTGGCCACCGCCGTGATCATCGCCGCACCGGCTGATGCCCATGAGGCGCACGGATCGCGCGGCTATTCCGCCGGCGAGCCGGGCGATCCCAAGCAGCCATCGCGCACCATCGAGGTGCTGCTGAGCGAGATGGAGTTCACGCCGGCGCGCATCGAGGTCAAGCGCGGCGAGCAGATCCGCTTCGTGCTGCGCAATACCGGCAAGGAGGATCACGAGTTCCTGCTCGCCACCAAGGCCGAGAACCTGAAGCACGCCGCGGTCATGAAGAAGCACCCGCACATGGAGCACGACGAGCCCAACGGCACCCGGCTCGCGCCGAACAAGACCGCCGAGCTGCTGTGGCGGTTCACCAGGCCCGGCACGTTCGAATATTCCTGCCTGATCCCCGACCACCGCGAGTTCGGCATGACCGGCCACGTCACCGTCAAGTGACGGCAGGTTCGTAGTTCGTAGGGCGGATCAGCGAAGCGTAATCCGCCATTCGGCACCGCCTCAGAAACGCGGCGGATCACGCTTCGCTGATCCGCCCTACGCATCGAGTCAATTAAGCAGAAGGAACGACACATGAAGACATTCGCTCAGCTCACGACCGCTGCCGCGCTGGCCCTTGCGCTTGTTGCCCCCGCCTTCGCCGCCGAGGCGATCAGCGGCGACGTCAAGAAAGTGGACGAGGCCAACGCCAAGATCACGCTCCACCACGGCCCGGCCAAGAGCCTCGGCATGGACGAGGCCATGACCATGGTCTACCGCGTCAAGGACGCCGCGCTGCTGAAAGGCCTCAAGGCCGGCGACAAGGTGAAGTTCGAGGCGGTCGAGGACGCCTCCGGCTACACGGTGACCAAGATCGAGAAGGGCAAGTAGGCGGCAGCGATTCGAGCCATCCCTCTCTCCACCGCCATTCCGGAGCGCGCGGCAGCGCGAGCCCGGAATGGCCTGCGGAGGGATCCGGTCACGCACCGGCGGGCGGATGGGTTTGCACTCCAAGTTTGGATCGTATGATCGCAGCTCCCTGCGTGGAGCATGTCATGAAAGCCTATCTCGTCCTCGATCTCGCCGTTCACGACTTCCCGGCGTTCAAGACCTACATGGAGAAAATCCCCGCCTTCATCGCCAGGCATGGCGGCCGCTACATCGTCCAGGGCGCGGTGCCAACGCCGGTCGAAGGCGGCTGGATGCCAGAGCGCATCGTGATCCTGGAATTCCCGTCGCGCCAGCACGCCACCGACTTCCTCGCTGATCCGGAGATCCAGGACCTGTTCGCGATCCGGCACCGCACCACGACCAGCCGGTTGTTGCTGGTCGATGGGTGCACCGAGTGAGCGCGCGTTGCAATGTTGTGCCGGACGGCAGTGCCCGGCTAGGGCGGCGCCTTCTCGTCGGCGTGACATCGGCAGCGGGCGGATGACGCGGCGCTGATCCGCCCTGCGCGACCTGCCACCGTCGTTCTCCGGGCATTCGCGGGCGCAAAGGCTCCTCCCCGCCACCCCGTTAACCATTTGCTAACCATGGCGCGGGCAAGCTTTGCCGCGTCGCGCCTGCGCGTGGCCGGCGACCGGACGACCACAGGACATCCTGGGCTTTGCTGCCGCCGGGCATGGCGGCGGCCCGGTTGCCGGCCGCAGCGCGTCGCTGCATCCGACGCCCTGCCGTCCTGTCTGTCCGGAGACCCAAGTCCTTGAGCACCGTCGGTTCGCGCGCCTTCCAGAAGGCACGGCAGGAAAAGAAGCAGAAGAAGCTCGTCGAGACGCAGTTGGCGGCGGCGTACAAGGCGTTCCAGGCCGGGCGCCAGGCGGAGACGCAGGCGCTGTGCGCGCAGCTGCTGCAGGAAGTCCCCGGCTGCTTCGATGCGATGCATCTGCTCGGCGTGTCGCTGGTGTCGTCGGCGCGCTTCGCCGAGGCCACCGCCTTCCTGACCCAGGCCGTGGCGATGGAGCCGAATTCCGCCGACGCGCAGTCCAATCTCGGCTGGGCGCTGATCAATTGCGAGCGCTACGCGGAGGCGCGCGCCGCGCTGGAGCGATCACTGGCGCTGCGGCCGAACGCGCCGATCACCCTGCGCAACCACGCCATCGCGCTGCTGCGGCTCGGACAGGGCGAGGCCTCGCTCGCCGCCGCGACACGCGCCCTCGAGCTCAAGCCCGACGACGTCGACGCCTGGTGCAATCGCAGCGTCGCCGAGCTGATGCTGCGGCGCTGGGACGCCGCCGCCGCCAGCGCCGAGCGCGCGCTGGCGTTCAATCCGAACCATTTCGAGGCCACGGTCAACAAGGGTCTCGCGCATCTCGAGTTGCACCATTACGAGCTGGCGGAAGCGACCTTGAATGCGGCGCTGGCCGCACGCCCGGCCCATGCCGAGCTGCGGGCGCATCGCGGCCGGCTCTACATGATCTCCGGCCGCACGGCGGAAGCCGAGGCCGATTTCGATGCCGCCGTGACGCTCGATCCTCATCTGCAGATCGGATGGCAGGGCAAGGCGCAGATCTGCATCCTCAACGGCAACGTCGCGCAGGCGATGGCCGCCTGCAAGCGCGTGCTCGACACCAATCCGAAGGCGCAGGTCGCGCTCACCCTGCTCGGCGCCTGCCGCGGCCGGCTCGGCGACGTCACCGGCGCCATCGCGCAATTCGACCAGGCGCTCGCGGTGCAGCCCGACTATGACGAGGCGATCACCAAGAAGATCTTCTATCTCGACTTCCTGCCCGGCGCCGATTTCGCCGTCCAGCAGGCGGCGCGGCAATATTGGTGGATGGCGGTCGGCTCGAAATTCCCCCGCCGCAAGCTTGCGCCGCGCTCGCTCGATCCCGACAGGCGCATTGTCGTCGGCTACGTCTCGGCCGATTTCCGCATGCATTCGGCGGCCTTCGCCTTCCTGCCCGTGCTGCGCGGCCACGACAAGACGCAGGTCCAGGTCAACTGCTACTCGACCTCGCCGCGGCACGATTCCTACACCGCGACGTTCCAGTCGATTGCCGACGTCTGGGTCGAGGCCTCCAGCCTCTCCGACGACGAGCTGGCCGACCGCATCCAGGCCGACGGCGTCGACATCCTGGTCGATCTCTCCGGCTACACCACGGGCACGCGCATGCCGGTGTTCGCGCGCAAGCCGGCGCCGATCCAGGTCACGGCCTGGGGCAGCGGCACCGGCACCGGCCTCGCCACGATGGACTACTTCTTCGCCGATCCGGTCACGGTGCCCGAGAGCGTCCGGCCGCTGTTTGCCGAGCACGTCCACGACCTGCCCTCGGTGATCACGATCGATCCGGTGCGCGACGTTCCGCCGTCGCCGCTGCCGATGCTGACGAACGGCCACGTCACCTTCGGCGTCTACAACCGCATCGACAAGATCTCGGACGCGGCGATCGCGCTGTGGGCACGGCTGCTCGCCGAGATCCCGGACGCGAAGCTCGTCATCAAGCATCTCGCGCTGAACGATCCCGCGGTGCGCGACGGGCTGCTCGCCCGCTTCGTCGCCCAGGGCGTGCCCGAGGCGCGCATCCTCTGCCTCGGCGCCAGCGAGCGGATCGAGCATCTCAAATCCTACGAGCGCATCGACATCTCGCTCGATCCGTTCCCGCAGAACGGCGGCATCTCGACGTTCGAATCGCTCTACATGGGCGTGCCGGTCGTCGCCAAGCTCGGCGCCGGCGCGGCATCGCGCGCCGCGGGCGGCATCCTGACCGCGGCCGGCCTCGCCGACTGGGTCGCCGGCGATGACGACGGCTACATCCGGATCGCCAAGCGCTTTGCCGCGCAGCCCGAGCTGCTGGCAAAGCTGCGGCCCGAGCTGCCCGGCCTGGTCGCGCGCTCGCCGGCCGGCGACGTCGCCAACTACACGCGCTGCGTCGAGGCCGGCTACCGGCAGTTCTGGCGGGACTATTGCGCCAAGGCCGGCAAGACCGGCGCCTGATCGCGCCGGCATCGCCGAGGTCGGCATCTCGCAGCAGGCCGGGAAGCTCCGCCGCACGAACGTCCAGCGACAAACGGCCCCACAACCGCAAGCTGCACCGGTTTCCACTGTGCCATTTCGGCCGGGTGCGATCAGGCGACGACTCGCGGACTGATACCGCGGCGTTTCTCCGTCCAGACCGAGGCGCAATCAAGCCTATGGCTTTTTGGTGGCGATGATGCGCCTCGCAGCAGACCCGGCTGCGACCAACCGGCGAGTAGTAGACCTCATTCGTCAACCAAGGAGATAATGCGCGAAAATCGGCCGTGCCTCACGATCGCCGTGTGGCCGGCAACGGAGGAATTTGGGGCATGCGGGTCGCGGTGTTGAGTTGCGTCGTTGCGGCGGGATTGAGTCTGGCGGCACCTTTGCTGCCAGCCACGGCACAGACGGCGCGGACCGGAAGGCCGGCGGCGGCGACGGCCGTCGCGGCCGGCGAAGGCGGCAAGCTGCAGGAGTCCAACGAATGGACGGTCGGCATCGCCGGCGGCCTGCTCGAAGGCACCAACATCCGCTTCGCCGCCGAGATGGCCAAGGTGCTCGACGACCGGCCGAACCTGCGCGTGCTGCCGATGGTGACCTACGGTGCGCTGGGGAACATCGAGGACCTGCTCTATCTGCGCGGCGTCGACGTCACGATCACCTCGGCCGACGTGCTCGACGAGTTCGTCCGCAACGGCACGCTCGCCAACATCAAGAGCCGGATCCGCTACATCTGCTCGTTCTACATCAACGAGATGCATGTCTATGTCCGCCCGGAGATCAGGACGCTGGAGGATCTCGCCGGCAAGAAGGTCTCCTTCAACACCGTGGGCAGCGCCGCCAACCTCACCGGCGGCATCGTGTTCGACCGGCTCAAGATCGGCGCGGAGAAGGTGTTCATCAACAATTCGCTGGCGCTGGAGAAGATGCGCAGCGGCGAGATCGCCGGCGTCGTCCACGTCACCGGCAAGCCGACCGATCTGTTCGCCAAGTTCAAGCCCGAGCCGGGCTTTCACTTCCTGCCGATTCCGTTCGCGCGCAGCCTGCAGGACTACTACGTGCCGACCAAGCTGACCTCGCAGGACTATCCCAATCTGCTCAAGCCCGGCGAGAGCGTCGAGACGATCGGCGTGCCGCAAGTCCTGGCGGTCTACAACTGGCCGCCGGAGACCGAACGCTACCGCCGCGTCGCGCGCTTCGTCGATTATCTGTTCAAGCGGTTCGACCAGTTCAAGCAGCCGCCGTTCCACCCGAAATGGAATGAGATCAACCTCGCCTCCTCACTGCCCGGCTGGACCCGCTTCCGCGCCGCGGAGGAGCTTCTGGCCAGCACGCGCCCGCCGCAGGCCGACGGCGCCGCCGTCAAGCAGCAGTTCGACGCGTGGATGAGCACGCGGGCGCCGACCGGCGGCCGGCGGATGAGCGAGGACGAGACCAGGGTCCTGTTCGAGCAGTTCCGCGACTGGATGAAACGGGACGGCAGCCAGCCGGCGCGATAGCGCTGCTGGTGGTGGCGTAGAGCATGATCCGGAAAAGTGGAAACCGGTTTTCCGAAAGGATCATGCTCAACAAAGAGAGGAGGCTACGACGCCGCCGGCTTGCCGCGCAGCGCTGCCGGCGTGTCCGGCTGCGCCAGCGGATGGGCGGAGGCGAAGGCCGGCAGCGCCATCGCCGCCTCGAACACGCGCTGCACCGTCGGCGTCGCGCCGAGGTCGAGGCCTTGATTACGCGCGAAGACGGCGTGGCCGGCGAGGCAGATGTCGGCCATCGTCGGCGCATCGCCATGGCAGAACCGGCCGGTCGCGGCATGGCCGGCGAGCTGGGCCTCGACTGCGGCCAGCATCTCCGCGGCCCAGTGCCTGAGCCAGGCCGCGCGCGCCGCGTCGTCCACGTGCAGCACCTCGGTGAGATAGCGCTGCACCCGCGGCGTCGTCAGCGGATGCGCATCGCAGGCGATCATCGCCGCCAGCGCCCGCACCCGCGCGCGCCCCTTGGCGTCGCCAGGCAGCAGCGCAGCGCCAGGACAGGCCTCGTCGAGATAATCGAGGATCGCCAGCGACTGCGTCAGCACCGTGCCGTCATCGAGCACCAGCGCCGGCAGCGCCATCTGCGGGTTGAGCGCGGCATAGCCGCCGCCACGATGCTGCTGCCGGTCGATATCGACCGCCACCTGCTCGTAGGCGACGCCCTTCAGGTTGAGCGCGATGCGGACGCGAAAGCTCGCGAGCGACCGCCAGAACGAATAGAGCTTCATACGGGCTCTCCTGGGCAGGCGGGTGAATGGCGATCAGTTCACGCTCGATAGAAAGCCTGCGAGGACCGTCCGACTCTGGCTGAGCGCCGCGATGCGTTGATCGATGAGGCCGACCTGCTGCGCCAGCACGCGTCGCAGATTGTCGCAAGGCCGGAAGTCCGGACGGGTGTTGCGCACGCACGGGAGCAACTGCTTGATCGTCTCGAGGGTCAACCCGGCGGCGCCGAGCAGTTTGATCCGGCGCACGGCTTCTTCGTCCGCCGGCCCGTAGTCGCGATAGCCGGACGCGGTCCGTTGCGGCGCAAGCAAGCCCTCGTCCTCGTAGTATCGCAGCATCCGGATGCTCACTCCCGTCCTCCGGGAGAGTTCGCCGATCTTCATCTGAAACCCTCTTGACCCTGACAGTGCTGTCAGACCTTACAGATCGTGCTCATGCAAGTGGAGTCCACTTGTGAAGGGAGCAACGATGAAAGCCTATCATTTGAACGGCCATGCGGGCGCGGGTCGCCTGGTGCGCACCGAAATCATCAAGCCCGAACCCGCCAGCGGCGAGGTCCGCATCCGGGTCGAGGCGGCAAGTCTCAACTACCGCGACCTCCTGATCCTGGACCGAGCGGGTGAAGGCGGCTTCGACGGCCGCGTTCCGCTGTCCGACGGCGCAGGCGTCGTCGATGCCGTCGGCTCCGATGTGGCTCAACGGCGCCCCGGCGACCGCGTGGCCGCATCGTTCTTTCGCGATTGGATCTCCGGGCCGTTCAAGGCAAGCTATGTTCCGTCATCCCTCGGCGGCAGCACGATGGATGGCACGCTGGCAGAGTACGTGGTGCTGCCGGCGACGGCGCTGGTCGCGGTGCCGGCTCACCTGACGTCGATCGAAGCCGCGACCCTGCCCTGTGCCGCCGTGACGGCCTGGCACGGCCTCGTCACCCGCGGCGGAATGGGCAAGGACGCCACGCTGCTGGTCCAGGGCACCGGCGGCGTCGCGCTGTTCGGCCTTCAGTTCGCCGCGGCGCTGGGCGCCCGCGCCATCGTCATCTCGTCCTCGGATGAAAAGCTCGCCCGCGCCAGGGCGCTTGGCGCCTCGATCCTGATCAACTACCGCGACACGCCCGATTGGGATGTCGCCGTGATGACAGCGACCGATGGCGAAGGCGCCAGTCATGTCCTCGAGCTCGGCGGACCCGGCACCTACGACCGCTCGCTGCGGTCGGTCGCGTCAGGTGGCAAGATCGTCCAGATCGGCGTCTTGACGGGGTTCGGCCCGAAGCCCGACTTGGCCCGCCTGCAATGGGAGAATGCCGATATCATCGGCGTCACCGTGGGTTCGGTCGAACATTTCACGGCGATGAATCGATTCCTGACCGACCACACGATCCATCCGATCGTCGATCGGGTCTACGACTTCGATGACGCTCCCGAAGCGTTTGCCCATCTCCGGTCCGGCTCGCATTTCGGCAAGATCGTTTTGAAACTATGAGCGAGAGGATGTGAGCGCTGCGCCGATCTGCGACGCCGGAAAGCGCATCGCCGCGGAGTTGCCACCTGCCGACAAAGACCGGCCGGAAATCTCTTCCGGTCAGCCTCAACCCAGGCGACAAACCGAGAGGGGGATCACGCTTCGCTGATCCGCGCGCGCGTCCCTTGGTCCCCGGCCGGCAGCAACGCCGGACGACTCTGATCCTGTCTCACCGTCCGCCCGCGATCACTCCGAGCCGGGCGTGAAATCCTGGTCGGCAACGCTGGCGGTCTGCGGCACCTTGATGACCACGGCGGCGCGATTGAGCGCCTGGTGGCACGAATTGCAGGCGGCCGTCAGGTCGGCATAGGAGCGCTCGAAACGGCCGATGTCCTTCTGCTTGATGGCCTGCGCCAGCTCGTCGAACGGCTGCTGCGTCACGGCCGTCGTCATGTCGGCGAACGAATTGCCCTCGACCAGCGGCTGCGCCCGGCCGACCCGGTTGAACGCGCCCTTGAGATTGCCGAGCTCATAGGCACTGAACGCCCAATTGCCGCTATGGCCGGCGATCCAGAGCCTGAGATGACGCGGCTGGATGGTCGCGATCATCAGGTCGCTGATGGTCGGGAGGTAGGCCGGCGCTGGGGGAGGTGTCGGCGTCTCCGCCTTGGGCGCAGCGACCCCGATGAGCGATGCAAGCCCGACGAGGCCAGCGGCTGTCACTGTAAGCCGCAGACGACGGCGGAGCTTCGTTGGATGCATCTTCGGTTCTCCTGGATTTAATTTAGAAGACTTCTAAAGAGCGACGTGCCTCACCGCCAATCGCAAACGCTGATCGCAGCGATCAGAAAAGTTTGATGCCGCCCGCCGTGCCACCCGCACGATACGGCCACATTGCTTTGCGCGACGCGCGCAGCCGTCCCACGCGCGAGCGCGGAGCTCTACCGGGTGAACCCGAAAACCTGAATTTCGATTTGACGAAATATTCCTCTTTCATTTTTTCCGAAATCATGTATATCTCTCCCCGTCCTGCTTCCGCCGGAGGGGCGTGTCGCGACCGTCACGAGACGTGGGAGGTGGGATGCGATGGGCGCAGCGAATCGCAGCGTGGCCTCGTGCCGCGCGGACGAACGGTTCGTTGCGCACGGCGAAATCGTGCGGTCCTGATACCCCGACGCTGGTATCAACGTGGCGCAATGCAAACGCATTGCGCCAGGGATGGTGGCCAACAAGCCCGGCGCACCAGGGAGACCACGTATAAGCCGTTCCAACCGTCGCGCAGGGAAGGCCGGGTGTTCCGGGCCAGACCTGTGGTGACTGCCGCCTGCTTTTTTTCTGCAGGCGGGCCACGGGCGCGGCCAGCGCCCGGCCTTCCCTGCGCCCTCCATTTGTTTCGAGGGCGGACCTGATGCACAGCTCGGGCGCGATGCGCCGCGGGAGACGATCGCTCATGTCTGCGAGAACACGCTCATTCGTGCAGCTTGGTGTCGGGCGCGGCGGGGGCCTCATGGTTCGAGACGCCGCTGCGCGGCTCCTCACCATGAGGGTCTGGCACCAAAGGCGGTGCTGCACATTGACCATGAACACGCTCACAGCATCTTCATGGAGAGGGGTGAGCTCCGAGAGCGGCGCTGGACATCGACCGTGCTCAGCGTGCGCTTGGACCGGAGCTTGTCGGCGGGCGTGCAGCCTGACAGCGCCTCCCCTCACCCTGAGGAGCCCGCCGAAAGGCGGGCGTCTCGAAGGGCGAGGCCCCCGACCGCGGCGGCCCATCGAAGATGCGGCGGGAGAGCCCATCCCCTCCCGCAACCTTTTGTTAACCGCCATTAACCGAACGCTAACCATACACCGGGCAAAAATTGCCGGGTGGAACGTGCGTGTCGTGGGCGGGTGCAGTTGACGGAGGAGAGCTTCCGTGGACGCCGGCGCGGTACCTCAGGTTCGGAACGGCGGCCCATCGGCCGCCGCGCAGTCGTTTGGGGCCGGCAGACGCGGCCCGCGGGAAGGGGCGAAAGCCATGGTCGACGTCACGGCGGGTCAAGGCGCGGGGTCTCCGGCCGGCGGGTTCTCATTCGCTGACCTCAAGACAGCAGTCCTGCGCGGCGACATCGCGCTGGCGCTCGGCATCCTCACCATCCTGGTGGTGCTGATCCTGCCGCTGCCCTCGCTGGTGCTCGATCTTTTCCTGGCGATTTCGATCACCCTGTCGATCCTGATCCTGATGACCGCCCTGTTCATCCAGGCGCCGCTGGAATTCTCGTCCTTCCCGACCATCCTGCTGATCTCGACGATGCTGCGGCTGTCGCTCAACCTGGCCTCGACCCGGCTGATCCTGTCGCGCGGCCACGAGGGCACCGATGCCGCCGGCCACGTCATCGAGGCGTTCGGCAACTTCGTGATGGGCGGCAATTTCGTCATCGGCATCATCGTGTTCGCGATCCTGGTGACGGTGAACTTCGTCGTCATCACCAAGGGTTCGGGCCGCATCGCCGAAGTCGCGGCGCGCTTCCACCTCGACTCGATGCCCGGCAAGCAGATGGCGATCGACGCCGACCTCTCCGCCGGCCTGATCGACGAGAAGGTCGCCAAGGTCAGGCGCAAGGAGCTGGAGGACGAAAGCGGCTTCTTCGGCGCCATGGACGGTGCGTCGAAGTTCGTCCGCGGCGACGCGGTCGCCGGCCTGCTCGTCGTCTTCATCAACATCATCGGCGGCATCATCATCGGCGTCGCCCAGCAGGGCCTGGGTTTTGCCGAGGCCGCCCGCACCTACACCACGCTGACCGTCGGCGACGGCCTCGTCACCCAGGTGCCGGCGCTGATCGTCTCGACCGCCGCAGGCCTGCTGGTCTCCAAGGCCGGCGTCAGCGGCGCTGCCGACAAGGCGCTGATCAAGCAGTTCTCCGGCTATCCGCAGGCGCTCGGCATGTCCGCTGCGGTCATGCTGGTGCTGGCGGCGCTGCCGGGCATCCCGACCCTTCCGTTCCTGGCGCTCGGCGGCGGCGCTGCGGTGCTCGCCTTCCAGGCGCGCAAGCAGAAGGACGTGGCCAAGGCGGAGGAAGCCGCCGCAGAAGCTGCGGCCCCTGCCGCCGCCGCGGCCGCGGCCGCAGCCGCCGAAGAGCCGATCTCCGCCGCGCTCAAGATCGACGACCTCAAGATCGAGCTCGGCTACGCGCTGCTGCCGCTGGTCAACGCGCCCGACGGTACCGACCGACTCACCGACCAGATCAAGGCGCTGCGCCGGTCGCTGGCGATCGAGATGGGTTTCGTGATGCCGTCGGTCCGCATCCTCGACAACGTCCAGCTCGAGGCCAACACCTACATCATCAAGATCAAGGAGGTCGACGCCGGCTCCGGCAAGATCTGGCCGAGCCAGTTCATGGTCATGGACCCCGGCGGCAACCAGGTCGCGGTGCCCGGCATCCACACCACCGAGCCGACCTTCGGCCTGCCCGCCACCTGGGTCGACGCCGGCCTGAAGGAGGAGGCGACGCTCAAGGGCTACACGGTGGTGGACGCGGCGACCGTGCTGTCGACGCATCTGACCGAGCTGCTGAAGGCCAATATGAGCGACCTGCTCTCCTACGGCGAGGTGCAGAAGCTCCTGAAGGAGCTGCCGAAGGAGCAGAGCGAGCTGGTCAAGGACATCGTGCCGACCCAGATCACGATCTCCGGCATCCAGCGCGTGCTGCAACTACTGCTGTCGGAGCGGATCTCGATCCGTGATCTCTCGACCATCCTCGAAGGCATCGCCGACGCGCTCGCCTTCTCGCGCAACCCGGCCACGATCGTCGAGCATGTCCGCGCCCGCTTGGCACGCCAGATCTGCGCGCAGAACACCTCGCCGATGGGCTACCTGCCGCTGATCGCGCTGTCGGCGAAATGGGAGCAGGCGTTCGCGGAATCGCTGATCGGCCAGGGCGAGGAGCGCAGCCTCGCGATGCAGCCGTCGAAACTGTCGGAGTTCATGACCGCCACGCGCGACGCCTTCGAGCGCGCCGCACGCGAAGGAGAGTCGCCGGTGCTGGTGACGTCGGCGGCGATCCGGCCCTTCGTCCGCTCGCTGGTCGAGCGCTTCCGCGCCCAGACCACGGTGCTGTCGCAGGCGGAGATTCATCCGCGGGCGCGGCTGAAGACGGTGGGCAGCGTGTGACGGAACCGAGGATTCCCGAGCGCGTTTCATCCGGGGAGCCGGCGCTAGGCGCCGGCTTGTGCCGTTTTTACCGGCAGGACCACCCCTTGCTTTACCGCCACAGGCAAACGTTTTCTTAATTTTGCGTTAGGTGGCCGAAGTTTCATCCGTACACCGAACAACCATTTAAATTATTGATATAGCTATAAAAAGTGACATTTCAGCGATTTTCGATCGCGAGACATCACGCATTATCACACACTTGTGATGCGGTCTACGAAACAGAATTGAGGTTTCCTACGTTAGTTGACGCGAGACGATGAACCGGAACGCTCCCGGCTCACACGAATCAGCGAAGGACGGAAGACGGCAGGAGGCTTCCATGAACCACTCGATTTACAGCGCGGATCGGACGACCCACCTCAAGATCGTGGTGGTTGCGCTCGTGGCTGGCATCGCGGTGGCCGGCCTCGGCATCTCGGCCCGTCTCAACGCGGAGCCGAACTACACGCAGACGGCAAAGGTCATCAAGGCCGGCAAGCCGATTGCGGTGACAAGCTCGGAGACCTCGCTGGTTCGCTGACAGGAATTCCCGGAATTCACGCGGTTCTCACAGCCCCCCAACTGGCCGCGTGGATATGTAGTAGACCCAACCCCAAGTCGACTACTGAAAACGCCCGCTCCCCACGGGCGTTTTCTTTTTGGTCGTTGGCTTCAGCGCGCCGGCGGCACGGTCTCGATCAGCTTACCGGTAAACACGATCGGCCCGGTCGCCTGCCCGGTCGGCGACCCGCCCTCCGGCTCGACCGTAACCGCGTAGGTCGCGCGACTCACTGTGTCGGCATCGTAAGACGAGAGGACGGGACGGCTGGTGAAGTCGCTGCCGCCGATCACGCCGAGCGAGCGCGGCTTCTGCAGCTTGTCGGACACGAGCCACAACTCGAAGCTCTTGCCCGGCTCCGGCGCGGCGCCGACCCGGCGCACGGTGTAGCTCTTGCTGGCGGCATCGACGGTCAGAATGAACGCCGGCGATGCCGCGTCCTTTTGCAGGAGGGCAACGAACTGGGCCGAGGGCTGCACGGCCGGCACCTTGACCTCGACGGTCTGGATTCGCGGCTTAGGCTGCAATGGCCGCGGCAGCAGGTCGGGGCGGTAAACCTGGACACCGACCAGCGCAAGCAGCACGGCGGCGATCGCGGTCATGATGTTGGCGACCGCGCGCAACTGCCGGACCTTGGACGAGAGGCGAACGATGTTCGCGTTGTCGTTCGCAACCTCGTCCGTCGCAGGCGCATTTCGCCGGGCTGCGATGGCCGGGGCTTCGACACCGATGTCTTGCGGAGCGACCTGAATCGCGGGAGCGCCGATCTTCGCGGCTTCGATCTCGGCAACCTCGACGGTTGGCGCCTCGAGCTTGGGTACATCGGCCGGCGGAGCTTCGGCGACGAGCGCTGGAGCCTCGGCAGTTTCCGGCTCCGGCGGAGCGACGACGACCGGAACCTCGACAACCGCCGCAGGCTCGGCCGCGGCGTTCGCGCGCAACCGCGCGATCTCGGCCTTGATGCGCTCCCACAGTTCGGGGCGCGGCTCGACCAGCCCGACCATCTGGTTGAGCGGACCGAGACGGAATTCCCACGCCTGGACCAGCGCGACAAAATCGGTGTCGACCGCCATCATGGTCTCGACCTGCGCCCGTTCGGCGGCGTCGAGCGTCCCGAGCGCATATTCCGCCGCCAGCGCGATATGGTCTTCGCTATACGCCATCACAGGTCCAGATCACGTCACCTACAAGATCTCTCGCCGGCTCGGACAGCACCTCATCCGAGACCGAGACATTGGCGGATGTCCATCATGCTCCGCCGCAGCCAGGTCTTCACCGTGTTCACCGGCGCCTCGAACTTGGTCGCCAATTGCTCGCGGCTCCAGCCGTTGTAGTAGGCAAGCAGCACGAGCTTCTGGCGGTCGGGCTCGAGCTGGCCGACGCATTCCAAAAGACGCTTGAGCTCCTCCGACATCTCGCGGCGCGCCAGCGGGTCCGGCGTCTCGGCAGCCACCTCGAGCGCGGAGGGCTCATCCTCCAACGACAGCTCGCCGCGCTTGCGCACCAGATCGATGGCGCGGTTGCGGGCGATGGCGGCCATCCAGGTGATCGGGGACGACACGGCCGGGTTGAACTGCGCGGCGTTGTTCCAGACCTTCACATAGGTCTCCTGGACGACCTCCTCGGCGAGGTCCTGTCGGTGCAAGATACGGAGCACGACGCCATAGAGTTTCGCGCGCGTCGCCGCGTAGAGGCGCTCGAAGGCGGCCTCGTCCCCCTTGGCAACAGCGGCAAGCAACCAGACCAGCTCTGCCGGCGTCAGCATTCAGCGTCCCCGAAAATCGCCCCACTCCCTCGTTCGAGCCTACGTCCTCCCGTAGCACAAGTCCTGGGCAACTCTCCACCGGGGCGGGCGCGACGAAAAACCCGGACCTCGCGGCCCGGGTTTTCGAAAGCGAAAGCCGTGACGGCGACAGGCTCAGGCGATGACGCCGAGCCGGGCGCGCATCAGGCCGATCGAATCCATGTCCGCCTGCTCGCGGGCGCTCTCCTCGGCCTTCTCGCGGGCCTGGTCACGCTCGTCGAGCAGCTCGACCTTCTTCATCTCCTCGAACGCTTCGGACAACGCGGCCTTGGCGTCCTCGAGCTGGGTGCGCAGCTCGTCGGCCGAGCGCGTCAGGTTTTCCCGGCGCTGGATCGCGGCCTTGGCGTAGGTCGGATAGGCAAAGTGGGTCGGGTCGTTGATGCCGGCCCGCTCCTGCTCGGTCTGGATCTCCCGCTCGAGCTCGGCCGACATGCGCTGGAAGTCAGCGATCATGCCCTCGATCTGCGTCACCCGGCGGCGTTTCTCATCCACCTGAAATTTCTTCAGACGGATCAGCGTTTCGCGCGACTTCATCGACTCATACTCCCCAGAAGTCCCGTATACGGCGCGGGACAGGGCCGGCCGCCCGTGCTGGGCTCGCCGACTAGGCTCGTTACATGGAGGGGATGATTACCCGACAAAGTTAGCTTTCCGTTTCCAAGCGCCCCAGGATCTGTTCCAGCTCCCGATACCCGCTCTGCAGCGTCGAGACCTCGTCCTTGCGCTGGCGCAGGAACGCCTCCAGCGGCTCGTGCAGCCGGATCGCCTCGTCGACCTCCGGGCTGGAACCGGCGCGATAGGCGCCGAGCCGGATCAGCTCCTCCATGTCGGCATAGGTCGCCATCACCTGGCGCGCCCGCATGATCGTCGGCAAGAATACGGGGTCGGCCGATTTCGGCATCGTCCGCGACACCGATTTCAGGACGTTGATCGCCGGATAGCGGCCGCGTTCGGCGATCGAACGCTGCATCACGACGTGGCCGTCGAGAATGCCGCGGACCGCATCCGCCACCGGCTCGTTGTGATCGTCGCCATCGACCAGCACCGTGAAGATTCCGGTGATGGTACCCTCGCCGCTGCCCGGCCCCGCCCGCTCGAGCAGTTTCGGCAGCTCAGTGAACACCGTCGGCGTGTAGCCCTTCGCGGTCGGCGGTTCGCCGGCCGACAGCCCGATCTCGCGCTGCGCCATCGCAAAGCGCGTGACCGAGTCCATCAGGCAAAGGACATCCTTGCCCTCGTCGCGAAAATATTCGGAGATCGCGAGCGTCAGATACGCCGCCTGCCTTCGCATCAGCGCCGGCTCGTCCGAGGTCGCGACCACCACGACGGAGCGCGCGAGGCCCTCATCGCCGAGATCGTCCTGCAGGAACTCCTGCACCTCGCGGCCGCGCTCGCCGATCAGTCCGATCACCGACACCGCCGCGTCGACGTTGCGCGCCAGCATCGACAGCAGCACCGATTTGCCGACGCCGGAGCCGGCGAAGATGCCGAGCCGCTGGCCGCGGCAACAGGTAAGAAAGGTGTTGAGTGCGCGAACGCCGAGATCGAGCGGCGCACCGACACGCCGTCGCGAATGCGCCGGTGGCGGATTGTTCCGATAGGGAACCGGCGAGGCGCCCTGCGGCAGCGGCCCCTTGCCGTCGATCGGCTCGCCCATCGCATTGATGACGCGGCCGAGCCAGGCCGGCGACGGCCGCACCTGATTGGCGGCATTGGCGATCACGGCACGGCAGCCGCGGCGCACGCCCTCCAGCCCGGCGAACGGCATCACCACGGCGTTCTTGCCGGAGAACCCGATCACTTCGGCAGGGATGTAATTGTTGCCGGTCTCGATCACGATGCGCGCGCCGACCGACATCGCATGAATCGGCCCGGCGATCTCCACCATGAGTCCCTTCACGCCGACGACACGCCCATAGGTGTTCACGGCGTCGATGTCGCTGATCTGCTCGGCCAGAGCCTTCATTGCGGAAGAGCCTTCATTGCCAAAGCGCCTTTATTGCGAGAGAGAGGGCATTGCACCAGAGCCTTCATTGCGAAAACCTTAAGTAGGGGCAGATTCGCGTCGTCGGTTTAACTCTGTGTTTACTCGCATCATTAATCATTACGTCATGGTCTGGAGTGACTGACGTGCTTCGCTTTGCCGCCCTCAAAAAGCGGTGAGATCCGAGAGTCGGTTAGGTCCATCTCTTAACATGGAGCTTGAACGAGAGCGGCTAAGAAAAACTGCTTCATCGCAACACCTTACGGCGATTCGATAAAAATTGCACGGATAGAGCTTGCGGAGGGGAATCAGGATTTGTTAACCATCTCTCGTCAGGATCCGAATCAGTTGTTCAAAGGCGTTTTGAGTGCCGCAGATGGCGGCCGACCTGACGCCCGGAGCGGCGACTATGGGGAACTGGCATGCGCGTTTTGCTGATTGAGGATGACAGCGCCGTCGCGCAGTCGATCGAACTGATGTTGAAGTCCGAAAGCTTCAACGTCTACACGACTGACCTGGGCGAGGAAGGCGTCGACCTCGGCAAGTTGTACGACTACGACATCATCCTTCTCGACCTCAATCTGCCCGACATGTCCGGCTACGACGTGCTCAAGCAGCTGCGCGTGTCGAAGATCAAGACGCCGATCCTCATTCTGTCCGGCCTCGCCGGCATCGAGGACAAGGTCAAGGGTCTCGGCTTCGGCGCCGACGACTACATGACCAAGCCGTTCCACAAGGACGAGCTGATCGCCCGCATCCACGCGATCGTCCGCCGTTCCAAGGGCCACGCCCAGTCGGTCATCCAGACCGGCGACCTCGTCGTCAACCTCGACACCAAGACGGTCGAAGTCGGCGGCCAGCGCGTGCACCTGACCGGCAAGGAATACCAGATGCTGGAGCTGCTTTCGCTCCGCAAGGGCACCACCCTCACCAAGGAGATGTTCCTCAACCATCTCTACGGCGGTATGGACGAGCCCGAGCTGAAGATCATCGACGTCTTCATCTGCAAGCTGCGCAAGAAGCTCGCCAACGCCTCCGAAGGCCGCAACTTCATCGAAACCGTCTGGGGCCGCGGCTACGTGCTGCGCGAGCCGCACGACATGGACGAGCGCATCCCCGCCTGAGCTTTCACTGGGTCCTCCGGCAGGCCTCACGGCTTGCTCCTCCCAGACTGGGCCCCGCCGCAAATGGCGGGGTTTTTGTTTGTGGGGGTGGTTGTTCATGGAGCGGGCGCCTCCGACGGAACGAGCGCCTCGCGCCTGGCAATCGGCGATGGAGCCAAGCTCTCGCCACGCGCCCGCTGCGCTCCCCTCCCCCTTGCGGGGAGGGCGATCGCATTTGGTGAAAGAGGCAGGGCGCGCAGTCTTTCCGCGACCATCCTTCGAGACGCCCGCCTTCGGCGGGCTCCTCAGGATGAGGGCCTTCTCCGCCGCAAAGCTGTTGATCCTCATGGTGAGGAGCGTCGCTCTTGCGACGCGTCTCGAACCATGAGGCCATGAAAGGTCCACCCAGGAAAACCATATGCGATCGCCCTGCCGCAAGGGGGAGGGGAGCGCGCCGCGCTCGCACGCCTCAAACGACCGGACACGGCCGCCCTCGCCTTTCATCAGGCAAAGGGCGCCTGGTCCCCGTGCGCCATCGCCCGCCATCGATCTCTCCAAAATCCATCATCCCATGTCATCATCCCATGTCATCATCCCATGTCATCGCGATCTCGCAGCGCCCCGCGCCCGAGTGATGTGCCATTCTGACCGCCCTCTACCTAACTGAGGGCGCAGGGAAGGCCGGGCGCTGGCCGCGCCCGTGGCCCGCCTGCAGAAAAGAAAGCAGGCGGCAGTCACCACAGGTCTGGCCGAAACACCCGGCCCTCCCCGCGCGATGGCTTTACGATTTATACGCGATCTCCCTGGGGACCGGCTGTCTTGCCCCCATCACCCGCAGGCTGCGCTTGACCGCAACGCCCACGCGCTTGGCCTCAGCACCGGGAGGCCAGGACCACGCGATTTCACCGTGCGCCAGGGATCGTTCGTCGGCACGGCCAAGCCATGCTGCGATCTCCAACGCCCATCGCATCCCACACCCGACGTCCGTGACGACCGCGAAGCGTCCCCTCGTTGGGGCGGGACGGAGCGAGTAAAACACAAATTCTGCAAAAGCGAAAGAAGAATTTTTGAGAAGCCGAAATTCGTCCGGTCGAGCACGAACTGACAGGCTTGCGTTGGGGTCAGCGCAGACCGCAAGCCGTGTCCGCGAAAGTTTCCTGCCGGTTTTCGCTGCATCGGCCCATGTGCAGAAGACTCATCGGCGTCGGAAGCAACCTTTCACCCGACGCCGAAGTGGGAACAGCTTACGAGAAGGCCGACGGCAGCATCGAAGCCAAGGAGCCGGTCGCAAGGATCGAGATGGTCGGCACCTCGCAGCGCAGGCCGAGTGCCATCAGCGCCCCTTCCTCGCCCCGCTCTTCGTTGCTCGCTTAGCGCTCTTTGCCGTCTTCTTCTTGGCCGCCTTCTTGCTCGCCTTCGCTTTGGCCTTCTTTCCAGCGACCTTCTTCGTCGCCGTCTTTGCGGCTTTTTTCTTCGTCGTCTTTTTGCCGCCTGCCACGGTCTTCGCTGCAGCGGCAGCCTTCTTCGCGGTCTTCTTGACGGGCTTGTCGGACGTCGTCGAAGGGTTCGTCTTTGCAGCCGGCTTCTTCGCCGGCACCGTCCCCGCGGCTGGAGCCCCACTCCCACCCGCCGCCGACAGCCAGAACCGCAGCTCCGGTGACTTCTCCTCGGCGCCCTTGATGTAGCGGTCCTGCCAGGTGTCGTCGCCTTGCAGCGGCTTGCCGAAGATGTCGGGGTGCTGCTGCAACAGGAAGCGCCAGGCGTAGTGGTCGTAGAGGTCGAGGACGTGGCAGGCATAGGCCTCGGCGAGACCGCGGTGGCCGCGGATGATCAGCATGTTCTCGTCGTTGTTGTGCGAGGCGCGGAAGCCGAGATTGTGCGAGCCGGTGACGACGACGCAGTCGTCGCTGAACGGATCGATCACCACGATCTTGCTGTGGATGATGGCGAAGCCGTATTTGCCGAGCTCCCGCTCCCATTTGCCGAACGCGTCCTGCACCGCGCCGGCCGGCACCGCACGGAAGTCGATGCTGCCCTTGGCGCCCGGCTGCTTCGGCTTGCCGGCCTCGCCGACCACCGTCACCTGGGGCGCGGTATCCTCCACGCCCGCCTCCGCCGGACGTTCCGAATGACCGCCGGAATGCAGCGCGGCGGAGAAGTTGGTCGCGCGCACCGGGCTGGTCAGCGCGCCCCGCACGAACAGATCTGGCTTGTCCTTGAGCAACTGGCCGGCGACGTCGAGGATCGAGTTATTGCCGGGATCGAAGGCCAGGAACAACACGGCGTGCTTGGCGCCCTTCATCAGTTCGAACACGCGGCCCATGTCACCGGGCGTATCGGGATTTTTGCCGAGCTTGCCGTGGGTGTTGGGCGAGAACATCGGCTCGACGGTGACGCCGTGGCCTAGGTCGACCGGCGCCTGGATCGCGTCGGCATTGTTGGCATGGGCGAAGTCGCGCAAGGTCTGCGACTGCAGCGCCGCCTTGTTGCCGGCGGCGGCGGCGACGTCGGCCTTCAGCGCGTTCCAATAGCCGAGATAGCGCTGCGCCAACACGGGGCTTTCCACCACCAGCGCATTGTTGGTCTGGGTGCACAGGCCGGTCGAGGTCCAGTTGGTCGAGCCTGAGAGCACCGCGCTCGGCTTGCCGTTCTCGGTCAGCACCATGAACTTGTTGTGCGGGATGCTGCCCTTGCCGAGGATGCGGTCGATCACGGCGACGCCGGCCGCCTTCAGATTGGCGCGGTTCTCGGCATCGGCATCGTCGGAGTCCTTGCCCTGCTCGTTGCCGAGGATGACGCTACGGCTCGCCGGGTTCTGGTGGAGCTGCTTCTCCAGGCCGTCGGGATCGTTGAGCTCGTAGAGCGCGGCATGAATGGTGCCGCCGCCGGCATCGGCGCGCGCCAGCAGTGAGGTCAGGCCGTCCTGGAGCTGGCCCATCAGGCGGATGCGAATGGGATCGGCGGGATCGAGGATGTGCGGCGCCAGCGCCGACACGCTCGGCTTGTCGTTCAGCTCATGGCTCAGCGCCTGGGTCGCGGTGATGCCGCGGTTGAAATAGACGTGGAACGGCGGCCGCTCCGGCGTCAGCGTGACCGCATTGCTCTCCAGCGGAGCGACGCCGGCGAGCGGCGTCAGCGTCTGGCCGGGCGTGCCGCCCATCGGCACGATGCGATATTTGTAGGTGCCGCCACGCCTGGCATACAGGTCCTTCCACCAGAACTTCTGCACTGGCGCCTGGTCGGTGGCGAGCTTGTCGGCGGTCTGCCCGGCAAACCGCGCCAGCGCCGGCAGCACCGTGTCGGTGTTATCGGCGCTATCGATGCGATGAATGGCGAAGCCCAGGCAGCCGTCGAGGCGGCGGTCGAAGGTCCAGGCGACGACGGCGATATCGTTGTTGGAAAATGCAAGCGCGGGCATGGCGGCACTCCTCGTCTGACAAGGATATGTCGCCGGGTTGCATCAATGGTTCGATGCATCCGGGGCAGGAAAGGGAAATCGAGGGCACGGCAGTGCGGTGCGGGAGGGCGAGGATCGTGACCTGCGAGCTCACGCGGCACGCGAGGTCAGCTCCCCTCCCCCTTGCGAGGAGGGCGATCGCATATGGTGAAAGAGGCTGGGCGCGCAGTCGTTTCGCGACCATCCTTCGAGACGCCCGCCTTCGGCGGGCTCCTCAGGATGAGGGCCTTTCTCCGCCGCAAAGCTGCCGATCCTCATGGTGAGGAGCGTCGCTCTTGCGACGCGTCTCGAACCATGAGGCCACGAAAGGTCTGCCCGGGAAAACCATATGCGATCGCCCTGCCCTTGCGGGGAGGGGTTGGGGGTAGGGATCCGCCAGCGCTGAAGGTCGTGGGACGCGCTGATGGATCCGGGTGTTCATGTGGAATGCTGACGGCGCTTGCACGACACGTGCTCTCACCGAGAGAGCGGAATGCGTGGACCCCCACCCTCGACCTCTCCCCGCAAGGGGGGCGCACCGACGCTGCCGCGAGAGTTTGGCGCCAGACGGCGATGAGTTCGGCGCGATCCATCCTCGCGTCATTGCGAGGAGCGAAGCGACGAAGCAATCCAGGGCTACGCCCGCGACACTGGATTGCTTCCGCCTTCGCTCTGCGAGCTACGGCCCACAAATCGCTTCGCTCGCGACGACGCGAGGATCGAGCGTGCGTTAGGCCACGGCGCCGGGCTTGCCGCGGCTGACGTAGCGGCCGTCGCCCTTGGCGCCGACCAACTCGCCGTCGCGCACAACGAACTTGCCGCGCAGCATGGTCGCGACCGGCCAGCCGGTGATCTCGATGCCTTCATACGGCGTGTAGTCGGAGCCGTGGTGCAAACCAGCCTGGCTGATGGTCGCCGTCTTTTTCGGGTCCCACAGTGCGATGTCGGCGTCGTAGCCGATGGCGATGGAGCCCTTGCCTTTCAGGCCGTAGGTCTTGGCGTGGTTGGTGGCGGTGAAGGCGACGAACTGGTTGAGGGTGATGCGGCCCTTGCTGACGCCCTCGGAGAACAGGATCGGCAGCCGGGTCTCGACGCCGGGAATGCCGTTCGGCACCCAGCGGAAGCTGGTGCGGCCCTTGGGCGTCAGCTTGCCCGCCTCGTCGTCGTAGCGGAACGGGCAGTGATCCGACGAGAACAGTGAGAACACGCCCCGCTGCAGGCCCTCCCAGCAGGCCTCCTGGCTCGCCTTGTCGCGCGGCGGCGGCGAGCAGACATATTTGGCGCCTTCCATGTTGAGGCCCTGCATGTCCTCCTCGGTCAGCACCAGATATTGCGGGCAGGTCTCGCCGTGGATCTTCAGGCCGCGCGCCTGCGCGCGACGGATCTCCTCCATCGCCTCGCGGTTGGAGACGTGGACGATGACGATGGGAACGTCGATCAGCTCGGCCAGCGAGATCGCGCGATGGGTCGCCTCGCGCTCGACCGGAATTGGCCGCGACTTGCCGTGATAGTATGGCGCGACCTTGCCGGCGCGCTCCAGCCGGTCGGTGAGGAAGCGGATGGCGTCGTAGTTCTCGGCGTGGATCTGCACCAGGGCGCCCTGCTCGCGCGCGACCTGCAGCACGCCGAGGATCTCGTAGTCGTTCAGTGCGAGACCCTCATATGTCATGAAGATCTTCAGCGACGAATAGCCGTCGGCGACCAGCGCCGGCAGCTCCTGGCCGAGCACGGACTCCGAGGGATCGGCGATGATCAGGTGGAAGGAGTGGTCAACATAGCAGGCCTGGTCGGCCAGCGCGTGATAGTCCTTCAGCGCCGCGCGCAGCGGCTGGCCCTTCTCCTGCAGGCAATAGGGCATCACGAAGGTGTTGCCGCCGAAGGCGGCCGCGCGCGTCGCGCTCTCGAAATCGTCGGCCATGACAATGCCGGGGCCGGAAGGCTGTGAGATATGGACGTGGCTGTCGATGCCGCCGGGCAGCACCAGCAGGCCCGTGGCATCGACGATCTCGTCGGCATCCGTGATGGCTTCGCCGATCGCGGCGATACGGCCCTGCCGGATGGCGACGTCGGCCTGATACGTGTCGCTCGCGGTGACGACGGTGCCGTTGCGGATGACGGTGTCGAATGCAGCCATGTGACGCGCTCTCCCAATCTCAGGCGAATCTCTGAAATAGCGATCCCCACCCGCTGACGCCGCGGGGATCCGTACCCGCCAGTTTCAGCGACTTCCATACCACGGTGGCGATGGTGTCGAGAATCGGAATGCCGGTCTCCAGCTCCAGCCGCGCCACAAGCGGCGCGGCCCGCATGTTGGTGCAGACCACCGCGATCGCATCCGGCTTCTCGCGCGCGACCTCACGGATCATGGTCTCGATCTCCGCGGGCGTCACCTCGGCGAAGGAGAAATTGTCCTGCAGATTGAGGTGCCGGTCGCCGCGGCAGGCAATGCCGAGCGTCTCATAGTTGGCGATGATGCGCGCCTGCACGTCGTCGCGATAGGGCGTGACGAGACCGAGCGACGTGGCATTCGATGACGCCAGGATCTCGTTCAGCGCCAGCATCGAGGTGGTCGCGGGAATGCCGGTCGCGGCGGTGATCTGCTCGCAGAGGCGCATGTCGGTCTCGAAGCCGAGCCAACCCGAGGATGTGCCGTTCCAGCCGATGACGTCGACCTTGGCATGGGCGAGCAGCTCGGCGGCACGCAGGATGTTGCTGATGTCGAACTGCGCCAGCGCGTCGGTCGACAGCGCAATCTCAGTGACCTTGAAGCGGGAGAAATGCGCCGAGACGTTGGGCAGGCTCGCGACCATCGCCGAGGTGATCGGCTCCAGCGCGGTGTTCGACGACGGCGTCAGCATGCCGAGAAGCGTGCGTTTGGTCATGGGTGAGTGAATCCCTTTGCCATAGCCAACTCCGGCCCATCGGGAAATACTTGAACAGCAGAAGCGGGCGATCCGCCGGTGACTATGCCCTCTCCCCTTGTGGGAGAGGGCATGCACGAACGTGCAGCGGCCTCGCTCGGGTGAGGGGTCTGCCTCGACAGATGAGACCGCGGAGAGAGACCCCTCACCCGGTTTCTCACTTCGTGAGAAACCACCCTCTCCCACAAGGGGAGAGGGTGCACCGCCCGTGCCGCGACAGCACGCGTCATCGGTGATGCGGCGGTTCGGCGCCACTGTGAGAGTAGGTTCAGAATCTCCGCACCATGGAGACAGGCGCCAATCATGCCAGCGCCCTCTCCCGCTCCCCACGCAGCAACGCGAGAATATGCCGCTTGAGCGCGTTGAATTGCGGGCTGGTGATATCCCGCGGCCGCGGCAGATCGATCGGGATGATCTCGACGATGCGCCCGGGGCGGGCGCTCATCACCGCCACATGGGTGCCCAAGGTCAGCGCCTCGTCGATGCCATGGGTGACGAACACGATCGTGCCCTGGTGCTGCTGCCAGATCCGCACCAGCTCGGTCTGCATGTCCATGCGGGTCTGCTCGTCGAGCGCACCGAACGGCTCGTCCATCAGGATGACCTGCGGGTTCATCAGCAGCGCCCGCGCGATGCCGACACGCTGGTTCATGCCGCCCGACAGCTCGGACGGATAGTGGTTCTCGAAGCCGGTGAGCCCGACCATGTCGATATAGACCTGCGCCCGCGCGCGGCGCTCGGCCTTCTGGCCGCCGCCGAGCAGGAGGTGAAAGGCGACGTTCTCCCACACCGGCAGCCACGGCATCAGATTGGCATGCTGGAACACGACGCCACGGTCGGCACCGGGCGCGGTGACGGGTCGGCCGTCGACCTCGACGCTGCCCGCGCTCGGGTGCTCGAATCCGGCGATCATGTTGAGCAATGTCGACTTGCCGCAGCCGGAGGGCCCGAGCAGGCAGACGAGCTGGTTGCGGGCGATGGACAGATTGATCTGGCTAAGCGCGGTGACGTCGGCGTTGCGCTTCCTGTCGGTGAAGATCTTGGAGACGCCGGAGATCTCGATCGTGGCCATCATTACTCTCCGCCGCGAAGCGTGGTGTTGCGCTGCCAATGCAGCACGCGCGCCATCACGGTGCGGATGGCGAGATCGCTGCAGAAGCCGAGCAGGCCGATGCTCGCCATCGCCGCCAGCACCAGATCGTAGCGCAGGAAGTAATAGCTGTCCCACAGCACGTAGCCGAGCCCGCTCTTCACCGCGACCATTTCGGCGGTCACCGTCAGCATCCAGGCCGAGCCGATGCCGATGCGCAGACCTGCAAAGATGCTCGGCATGGCCGCTGGGACCACGATGTAGCGCAGCAGCTTGCGCTCGCTGCCGCCGACCATGGCGCCGGCGCGGATGAGGTTGCGGTCGCAGGTCTTCACGCCGTGGATGGTGTTGAGCAGGATCGGAAAGAACGCGCCAAGGAACACCAGGAAGATCGCCGGCTTGTTGGCGATGCCGAACCAGATGATGGCGAGCGGGATCCACGACACCGGCGGGATCGGCCGGAGCATCTGCAAGGTCGGCTCGATGATGAGCTCGGTCTTGCGCGACCAGCCGATGGCGACGCCGAGCGCGACGCCGAGCACCGTGGCGATGGCGAAGCCGGCGGCGACGCGCGACAGGCTGGCCAGCATGTCGGCCAGCCAGTGCGCGCTGTAGGTCTGGGTGTTGCCGTCGGTGCCGACCAGCCAGTCCGCCCACGCCCACACCACCGTCGACGGCGCCGGCAGCAAGGCTGCCGGCAGCGCCCCCGAGCGCGAGAACGCCTCCCAGCCGGCGAGCACCAGCACGGGAACGATGGCGCGGTCGAGCTTCCTGAGCTGGGCGAGCGCCGTCATCTCAGTAGCCGAGCTCGGTCTTCGGCTTGCCGGTGGCCGCTTCCAGGAAGCGGTAGTCGAGATTCTTCTCGACGGCGGCCGTGACGTCCGAGTTGATGTATTTCAGGTCGCGCATCATCGATGCGATCGCGAGCGCCGAGGCGCGGTACATCTTCGGATCGGGATCGAGGTTTTCGACCGCGCCGGTGGCGATCGCCTTGTCGAGGCCGGTGACCTTGGAGATCACCTCGATCAGCGCCGGCTTGTCGGCGGCGATGTGCGCGTCGACCTTGACCACCGCGCGCACCACGCCTTCGAGCGCCTTCGGATTGGAGGCGATGACGTCGGAGCGGGTCAGGATCAAATTAGTCAGCTTGCCGGCGGCCTGATCATAGGGGAAGCCGAAGAACTTCGCCGCCTTGGCCTGCATGATCTGGGTGGCGAACGGCTCGACGGTGCAGATCAGCTCGACCTCGCCGCGGCGCAGCGCCTGCAGATGATCGGACGGATTGGGAATGTTGACGAACTGCACGTCCTTGTTGATGTCGATGCCCTGCTTGGCGAAGGCGCCGCGCATGTGGATGTCCTGCGCATTGCCGCGCGAGGCGGCGACGCGGAACGGCTTGCCGTCGGCCTTGTACTTGGCAATCAGCGCCTTCAAGGCGCCCCAGTCGCCCTGCGGAATCTCGATGTCGTTGGCGAGCAGCATCGCCGAGCCGCCATTGACCTGGCCGGAGATGGCGACGACGTCGAAGCCTTTGTCGAGCGCGATGGCGTAATGCAGATAGGTCACCTGCGCGACGTCGATATTCTTCGACACCAAGGCGGTCAGCGCGTCCGTGCCGGTGTTGAAGCTGACGGCATCGATCGCGACGCCCTCCGCGAATTGCGGCGTCAGCGACATCGGCGTGCAATGCGCGCATTTGGCGTAGCCGAGTTTGATCTTGGGGGCGTCGTCGGCGAAGCTGAGCGAGGGCAGCGCCAACAGGGCAAGAATGAGCAGCACGAAACGTTTCACATCCATCTCCAGGGCAGGTCGATCCACGGGCTTGTCTCTCATGGCTTGGGCTCTCATCAGCAAGCGACGTGCCAGCTGGATGCGATATGCAATGTTGATTTTATACAATAAAATCAGTATGTAATGACACTCAAATTTTGAAGAACCTGCCTGATCCGCGGGCGCATCGCCCGAATTTCAGGCATCTCGCAGCGGAGCAGCCGCGCCCCCATGACCCCACCGGCACCCCGGCCCAGACTGAAGACGCGCTTCAAGCCGGCCCGGCTGAAGCTGTCGTCCGACCACTCCAAGCGGCCGCTCGAGCGGCTGTCGCTGCACGATCAGGTCGTCGCCAGGGTGCGCGAGATGATCGTGGACGGCGAGCTCGCCGCCGGCGCTGCCTTGCCCGAGCGCATGCTGTGCGAGACCTTCGGCGTGTCGCGCACGCCGCTGCGCGAGGCCTTCAAGATCCTCGCCGCCGAAGGCCTCATCGAGCTGCGGCCGCATCGCACGCCCGTGGTGACGCCGATCGACGCAAACGAGATTGCCGAGATCTTCGACGTGATGGTGTCGCTCGATGCCGCCGCGGGCCGCGCCGCGGCCGCGCGTGCGACGGCGGACGACCTTGCCAGGCTCGACGCCCTACATGCCGAGCTGGTGGCGCTGCATCGTGCCGCCGAGCGCGCCGCCTATTTCCGGCTCAACCAGCAGATCCATGCCGAGATCACCAGGCTCGCCGGCAACGCCGTGCTGCTCAACATGTGGAGCACGCTGCACGCGAGCGTCTTCCGCGCCCGGGCCGTGGCCAATTACGATGCGCGGCGCTGGGACGAGTCGATCCGGGAGCACGAGGCCTTCATGGCGTTGCTGCGGGCCCGAGACGGCGCCGGCTTCGCGCAGGCGCTCTCCGAGCACACCCGCAAGACCGGGGATTCGGTGCTGCAGATGCTGGACCAGGCCAGGCAGGACCAGGCGAAGGGCGGATAGACTTTGTTCACGTCGAACCGGGCATGCTGGCATCGCGACAGATGAGAGCTCCTCACGCCTGGCCCGATCATGATCCTGCAATCGCTCGCCGGCCTGCCGGCCTTTCTGGTGTACTTCTGTACCGCGCTGGTCGCGGTGACGGCCTACCTGTTCGTCTACACCCGCGTCACGCCCTACAATGAATTCCAGCTGATCCGGGACAATCACCCCTCGGCCGCGATCGCGCTCGGCCTCAGCCTGCTCGGCTTCACCCTGCCGCTGGTCAGCGCCATCGCCCATTCCGCCAACGTGCTGGACTGCCTGATCTGGGCGCTGGTCGCGCTGATCGTCCAGGTGATCGTCTACTACCTCGTCCGCATTCCGGTGCCGGATCTCGCCCAGCGCATCGTCGCCGGCGAGTTGGCGTCGGCGATCTGGCTCGGCCTCGCGTCACTCTCCGCCGGCGCGCTGAACGCCGCCTCGATGATCATCTGACCATGGCCGAGAAACGCCGCGAATTCGGCAAGCGCCGGCCGATGCCGCCCCCGCCCGCGACGCCGCCGGTGAAGCGCTCCGGCCATGTTGCGCTGCTCTTGATGGGCACGCTCGCCGTCGGCAGCACGGCCTATGCGCTGATGCCGCGGCAGCAGAGCTGCCCGCAGCCAGGCGCCGAGACGCCGACGATGGCCGGCCAGCCGCAGACCGGCGAATGCACGACACGCCGCTCGAGCGGCGGCGGTAGCGGCGGCAGCGGCTCCGGCCGCTGGGGATTCTCCAGCAGCGACGGTGATTCCAGAAGCAGCGGCTCGGGCCATGTCGCCGAGGCCTCCTTCACCCATGTCTCGCGCGGCGGCTTCGGCTCGTTCGGGCACGGCTTCGGAGGCGGCGGCTGATTTTCGTCGCGCCGGCGCCGTGAAAACACCGCGTTCATGCTGCTATCTTGGATTCGGATCTTTGACACAGACTCAAAATCATAAAAAACTGGCCTACCGACTCATCGGAAATGATCCGATGCAACGTCCGCACCGGGTGGTGCGGGCGACGATCAGGGCCGCGGTGACCGCCGCCGCCTTGCATCATCTTGCTGGCAAGCGATCGCGTGGTCACCGACGCGGGACGGCGCCGGGACCGCGCGGGCGTGATCATGGCCGCATCATCGATGACGGCCGCGGCCGTGCTGCGCCCTGTTGCAATGGGCACGGCATGCCTGCCGATGCCCGGGGCTGACGCCGATGCAGCGCATCTCCTGTCCCGAGCGTGACGACTGGCGCGAGACGGCGGCGCGGTGCGGATTCGACTTCTGCGAGCTCGGCGGCGAGCGCTATTGGGACGAGCGCGCCTACTACGCATTCACGATCGCCGAGATCGAGCTCGGCATCGAGGAGCCGACGGCAGAGCTCGAGCAGATGTGCCTCGCGCTGGTCGCGCGCGTCGTCGGCGACGAGGCGCTGCTGCGCCGGCTGAAGATCCCGCAAGCGGTCTGGCCCCTGCTGGCGGAGAGCTGGCGCCGGAGGGACGGCAGCCTCTACGGGCGGTTCGACCTCAGCTATCAGGGCGGCCGTACGCCGGCGAAGCTGCTCGAATACAATGCCGACACGCCGACCTCGATCTTCGAGGCCGCGGTCTTCCAATGGACCTGGCTCGAGCAGGCGATCGAGCGCCGCATCCTGCCGGGGCGCGCGGACCAGTACAACTCGATCCATGAGCGCCTGATCGAGCGCTGGCGCGCCCTCGGCAAGCGGCGCCGCGTGCATCTGGCCGGGCTGACCGCCAACGCCGAGGACGCCACGACCCTGGCCTATCTGGCCGACACGGCAGCCCAAGGAGGCCTGACGACAACCATCCTTGACGTCGCCGACATCGGCTGGCGCGAGACCGGCGGCTTCGTCGATCTCGACGACGAGGACATCGCGCTCGCCTTCAAGCTGTATCCCTGGGAATGGATGTTTCGCGATGCGTTCGGCGCCAAGCTCGCGCAGGCACCGACGCAATGGATCGAACCGCCGTGGAAGGCCATCCTGTCCAACAAGGGCATCCTGCCGCTGCTCTGGCAGATGCACGAAGGCCATCCGAACCTGCTGCCGGCCTATTTCGAGGACGATCCGAAGGCCGCCAGCCTCGGCCCGAGCTTCGTGTGCAAGCCGATCTACTCGCGCGAGGGCGCCAATGTCAGCCTGGTGTCCGACGGCGTCGCCGTCTCTGCGCAGGACGGGCCCTACGGCGCCGAAGGCTTCATCCGCCAGGCGCTGGCGCCGCTGCCGGATTTCGGCGGTGTGTTCCCGGTGATCGGAAGCTGGCTCGTCGACCATCAGCCCTGCGGCCTGTCGATCCGCGAGGACACGAGCCCGATCACCGGCAACCGCTCGCGCTTTTTGCCGCACGCCATCCTGTAGGATATTAACGACAGCCGGCGAAAACGCCTCGACTCGCCGGTCGAGAGCATTAGATAGGACCGAGGGCGAATTCCCTGCGCGATTGGGCGCGCATGGCCGGGACGAGGCATGGCGACGGACAAGACCGAACTCGAAGGCTTGCGCATCCTGGTCGCCGAGGACGAGGGCCTGATCGCGCTCGAGCTGGAAACGGTGCTGCAGGGGTTCGGCTGCGAGGTGGTCGGTCCCGTCTCGCGCGTCGGCGACGTACTGCGCGAGGCCGAGCGCGGCGGCCTGGACGGCGCGCTGCTCGACGTCAACCTGCGCGGCGAGCAGATCTTCGCCGTGCTGCCGCAGCTGATCGCGCGCGAGCTCAAGATCGTCATCACCTCCGGCTATGACGACGCGACGCTGTTTCCGCCGGAGTTCCGCGGCCTGGCCCGGCTCGCCAAGCCGTTCGACGAGCGCGCGCTGCGCGCGATGTGCGAGGCCACGTTCGTTCGGCGTCGACGCAACTCATAACGCTTCGCTCACGCCCGGCGCATCGGGAGGCATCGCGTGTCCATCATCGAAGATACCGCGGCCTACGAGGCCTGGCTTCGCAGCCAATGCAAGGTGGTCGAGGACGACCTTCTCACCAAGCACCAGCGGATGCGGAAGTCTCCATTCGCCCTGCTGCGCGCCACCTATTATCGCTGGGCGCGGCGCATCGAGGAAATCTGCCCCGAGCTGGCCGAGGCGCCGGTCGCGCTGTGCGTCGGCGACATCCATCTGGAGAATTTCGGCACGTGGCGCGACGCCGACGGGCGCTGGGTGTGGGGTGTCAACGATTTCGACGAGGCCGCGAGGATGCCCTACGCCTTCGACCTGGTCCGGCTCACGACTAGCATCGAGCTCGCGCCCGACATGGCAATCGACAGCCGCGACGCCGCGGACGCGATTCTCCAAGGCTATCGCGACGGTCTCGAGAACCCGCGGCCGGCGCTGCTCGACGAGCACGAGAGCTGGATCAGGCGCTACGTCAAATGCTCGGATGATTGCCGCCGCGCATTCTGGGAGGAGATCGACGGCCTCGCGGCCGCCGATGCAATTCCAGCCGCGGTGCGGAAGCTGCTCACCGCCAGCCTTCCGGAACAGGTGGAGACTGCAGCGTTCTTCCGCCGCTTCGCCGGCGGCGGCAGCCGCGGACGTCCGCGCTACGTCGTCGTCGCGACATGGCGCGGCGGCCGCATCGTCCGCGAGGCCAAGGCGCTGGTCCCTTCGGCCTGGACCTGGGCCAAGAACAGGACGGAGAACAGGACGAAGAGCGGGACGCAGCCGAAGCCGGCGCCGCCGCACAGATTCGTCGCGCTGTCGACCGGGACCTATCGCGCACCCGATCCATTCCTGCACGTTCACAGAACCAACGACGGGGACTACGTGGTCCGGCGCCTGTCTGCGGACTCGCGCAAGATCGATCTCGGCAAGGAGGCCGGTGCCGATCTCAAGCTCGAGCTCCTGCGCGGCATGGGCACCGACCTCGCCTCCATCCATGCCGCCGACCGCCGCGCCGGCGCCGAGATCGCGGCGGACCTCGGGAAGCGCGGTTCCGGCTGGCTGCGTCGAGCTGCGCGCGCCGCGCGTGAGGCGACGGAAAGGGATCACGATGTATGGCGCCGCAAGGCGCCAGGCTCGATTCCGACCGCGCGCTGAGGCAGGGATCCGGACGCGACCGCTCAGGTCATCAGTCCGGCTGCACGGCCGATGCCGGCAGATGTTCGGGGGTCGTCTCCGCGGTCAGCGCAAAGGTCAGCGAGCAGCGAATTCCGGCGGGCTCGAAGTCCAGCAGCGCTTCGCCATCGAGGTCGAAGCGGACGACGCGGTCGATCAGCGTGGTGCCGAAGCCCCGCGCGCCGCCGCCTTCGATCAGCGGTCCGCCGCGCTCCAGCCAGACCAGCTCGAGCCGGCGGCGATCGTCGCGCAGGCGCCAGGAGATCGTGACCCGGCCGTGGGGCGCGGACAACGCGCCATATTTGGAGGCGTTGGTCGCAAGCTCGTGCAGCACCATCGAGAGCGGCAGCACGAGCCGTGCCTCCAGCAGAACCGGCGGGCCGTCGATGGCGATCCGCCCTTCGCCGATGCCATAGGGCGCCAGCACGGTCGTGAGCAGCTCGTTCAGCCCGATGCCGATCCAGCGGGTCTGCGTCAGGATGTCATGCGCGATCGAGACCGCCTGGATGCGCCCGGAGAACGCCTTGTTGAAGGCCGGCAGCGACGGCGAGGTCCGCAAGGTCTGCCCCGCCACCGACTGCACGATCGCCAGGATGTTCTTGACCCGGTGATTGAGCTCGGCGACCAGCACGGTCTGCTGCTCTTCCGCGCGCTTGCGCTCGGTGATGTCGGTCAGGGTGACGATCGAGCCGACCGTCTCCTTGAGATCGTTCACCAGGGGTCCGCCGGACAGCAGGAACGACCGTCCCGACGCCTGCGGATTGCGCAAGGCGACCTCGACGCCATGGAAGGGCTTGGTCGCCAGCGCCTGATCCAGGCTCTCGCGCGAGAACCGCGTCAACGTACTTTCCTGGCTGGCGCTCTGCCCGTCGAGCGGAAACGCCTCCGAAAACAACTGACCGACCGGCGGCCGTTCCGCGAGTTGCTCGGCGACCCAGCTCGCATGGGTGATCCGGCCGTCGAGCGCCAGCACCACGACCGCATCGGTCGCCTGCTCCAGGATCGAGCGCGCGAAGCGCTCGGCATTGGCCACTTCCTCGGCGCGCCGCTGAATCGACATGTCCGTCAAGGTCACGAGCGTGGCGACGACGCCGCCCATCGCCATCTGCCGCATCCAGACCGACACCGGCAGCTGGCCGCCATCGGCGCGGCGCAGCTGCGCGTCGGTCATGGCATCGTCGGCGCGCTGCTCGGGCACTGCTCCCGCGAACAACGAGGCGAAGCTGCGTCCCACCAGCTCCTGGGCGTCGAGGCCGGTCAGCGCGCACAGCCTGGAATTGACATAGACGATGCAGCCGTCGGCATCGAGCGTCAGCGCGCCGTCGCTCATGCGCTCGACCAGCACATGATAGGGCGCGTCCGCGCCCTGCAGCATGATGACCTGGGGTCCGGTCGGGCCCTGCACCACCACGGCGTCGACGTTGCCGCGATGAATGGCCTCGACCGTCTCTTCCGCCTCGTTACGCGGCCGTCCCGCCTGCATCGCGTCTGTTGATGCCACGCGTCCTCCGTTCAGCTCGGTGCGATGTCCAGACCAACCAGCACCTTCTCCGCATTGGAGAGATCGCCGATGATTCGCTTGAGGGGCTCGGGCAGTTGACGGATCAAGGTCGGGATCGCGACGATCTGGTCACGTTGCGCGAGGGCCGGATCCTTCATCAGGTCGATCACCTCGATGGTATAGCGGCCCGGCAGATGCGTCTCGCACAGCTTCTTGAGATTGGCGAGCGCCGCCAGCGATTTCGGGGTCTGGCCGGCAACATAGAGCCGGAGATTGTAGCCATCCTGTTCCATCGGAGCGGCCATCATTTGCTGGATCTCAGCGGGTTGGCTGGGGAGCTTGGAGCGGGCCTGGACGAGCGGCTTTCGACCTGCGCCCGGCGAGCGGCTTCACGCTGATCGTCGCGAGCCGCACCTTCCAGATTGATGAGCTCCATCTCGCTTTCCTCGTTGGCCAGTTGAGCCTTGAGCGTCTCGATCTGCGCCGCGAGGTCGCGGCGGCGGCGCTCGCTCTCGCGTGCGTGGCGTTCCAGATCCTGCATGCGCAGCAGGCGTTCGGCGCGGTCTCGCGCCTCCTGCGCCACCCTCGCCGATCCCGTGAGCACGCCGTCCGGCCCGACATAGACCTCGCGCAGCGAGATGCCGTCGCTGCTCATCAGGAATTCGCGGACCTGGTTGGAATGCGCCATGCCGCGCGATTTCAGCAGATAGAGCTGGCGATTGTGCTCACCATTGCTCTCGCGGTTGTAGAGCAGCAGCCAGGTGTCGGTCAGCGACGAGATGTGCATCTCCGTGGTCGCCGTCTCCGCCGTGCCCGCGCCGAGATTGGTGAACAGCGCCGTGACGCCGCGCGCCTTCAGGAAATCGATGAGGCGCAGCGTCATCGAATGCACGTCGCCGGCAAGGCCGGCGCCCATGAGCGCCGAGATGGGATCGACCACAACGGCCGCGGGATCGAACTCCTTGACCTCGCGATGCATCGCGGCGAGGTGGGTTTCCAGGCCGTAAAGATTGGGCCGCCGCGCCGAGAACCGCAGCAGGCCGCGATCGACCCATTGCTGCAGGTCGAGACCGACCGACTTCATGTTGCGGACGATCTGCTGCGGCGATTCTTCCATCGCGAAATAGATGCAGCGTTGTCCGCTCTTGCAGATCGAATTGGCAAAGTGCGCCGAGACCGTCGACTTGCCGGCGCCGGCCATGCCCGAGATCAGGATGCTCGACCCCTTGTAGTAGCCCTGGCCCTCGAGCATCTGGTCGAGATCGGCGATGCCGGTCGACACCCGCTCGGTCCACGCATCATGCGCGAGGCCTGACGAGGTGATCGGCATCACCGTGATGCCTTCCTGGTCGATGATGAAGGGGTATTCGTTGGTGCCGTGCGCCGTGCCGCGGTACTTCACCACGCGCAGCCGCCGCGTCGAGAGCTGGTCATGCACGCGGTTGTCGAGCAGGATGACGCAGTCGGCGACGTATTCCTCGAGGCCGTAGCGCGTCAGCGTGCCGTCACCGCGCTCGCCGGTAATGATGGCGGTGACGCCCTTGCTCTTCAGCCATTCGAATAGCCGGCGCAGCTCGGAGCGCAGCACCGCCTGGTTGTCGAGGCCGCCGAACAAGGTTTCGATGGTATCGATCACGACGCGCTTGGCGCCGATCGAGTCGATCGCGAAGCCGATGCGAATGAACAGGCCGTCGAGATCGTAATCCCCCGCCTCCTCGATCTCGTTGCGATCGAGATGGATGTGGTCGACCACGAGCTTCTTCTGCTCGATCAGCCGCTCGACGTCGTAGCTGAGCGAGCCTACGTTCTTGATCAGGTCCTCGGGCTGCTCCTCGAAGGCAATGAACACGCCCGGCTCGTCATAGACGACCGCGCCATTGTAGAGAAACGTCATCGCGAACAATGTCTTGCCGCAACCGGCCGCGCCGCACAGCAGCGTCGGCCGCCCCTGCGGCAGGCCGCCGAAGGTGACCTCGTCGAGACCGTCGATGCCGGTCGGCGATTTGGCGATGACAGGAAGATCCCGCGTCACGATCCGAGGACGCACACTCGTTTTCATCCAGTCCCCCGCCATCAAACCAACAGACATGAGCCCACACCGAGGCCTGAGTAGACGCGGCGGGCACGGAGAAGTTCCATCGCCTGGCGAGATTTATTTCGCTGCGGGTGCAGAAGCGGCTCTTTTAAGGTAGCGGGAGCCGCGAGGGGCCGGATGCGGGACGGAGGGACGGACCGCCGCCACCGGTCGACGCGCCGGCGGGCCGGGGACGATAGCCCGAAGGCCTCAGCGCGCCGCGACCACCTTGAGGCCGGGCAGCAGCGCCGCGCCGCCGCGCGGGCTGCGCACCGGATTGATCTGGTACAGACCGCGGCGCTCCTGGTTCGGCCGGAACGCGTCGGTGATGCCGACGACCGATTCGGCGGCTCCCAGCAACAGCGTGCCGTCCGGCTCCATCACCTTGGCCATCCGCTCGAAGATCGAGGCCTTGGTGTCCTGGTCGAAATAGATCAGCACATTGCGGCAGAAGATGATGTCGAACTTGCCGAGATGCGAGAAGTCCTGCAGCAGGTTGAGCTGGCGATGCTGGACCATGCCGCGAATGTCGGCGCTGAGCTGCCAGAGCTCGCCGAGCTGCGTGAAATATTTCACCAGCAGCTGAATCGGCAATCCACGCTGCACCTCGAACTGGCTGTAGAGGCCGGCCTTCGATTTCTCGAGCACCTCCTGCGACAGGTCGGTGGCGACGATCTCGATGCGCCAGCCGGCCAGCGCCGCGCCGTGCTCCCGCAGGCACATCGCGATCGAATACGGCTCCTGCCCGGTCGAGCAGGCGGCCGACCAGATGCGCAGGGTACGACGATTGGCGCGCGACTGGATCAGCGCCGGCAGGATGCCCTCGCGGAGATGATCGAACGGAATCTTGTCGCGAAAGAAGAACGTCTCGTTGGTGGTCATCGCCTCGACCACCTGCGTCGTGAGCTGCTCTGCGCCGCTCTTGATCTTCTGCACCAGCTCCGTGATGCCCGGCAGGTTGGAGCGGCGGGCCAGCGGCAGCAACCGGCTTTCGACCAGGTACTGCTTGTCGGCCGACAGATCGAGGCCGGAGCGATCCTTCAGGACCTTACGCAAGAACTCATAGTCCAGGGGTGTCACGAACGGTCTCCAGCAAACAGACGAACCAGCTTCGGTCCAATCTGATTCAAGGGAAGGACGGCCGCGCAGATGCCGGCATTGGCGGCTGCGCCCGGCATGCCCCAGACCACGCTGGTCGCCTCGTCCTGCGCGATCACGCTGCCGCCGGCGGCGACGATGTCCTTGCCGCCGCGCATGCCGTCGGATCCCATGCCGGTGAGGATCACGGCGAGGGTCGAGCCCTGCCAGACCTCGATCGCCGACATGAACAAGGGATCGACGGCGGGCTTGCAGAAATTGACCGGAGGACCGTTGTCGAGCGCGATCACCACATCGGCGCCATGGCGCGCCACACGCATGTGGCGGCCGCCGGGGGCAAGGTAGATCTGACCCGGCTTCACCACTTCACCGTCGACGGCCTCGTGGGCCGGCCGGCGGCTCGAGCGCGCCAGATGCTCGGCGAGGATGGTGGTGAAGGTCGGCGGCATGTGCTGGGTGATCAGCACCGGAAAGCGGTCGATCACGGGACCGAGCTCGGTCACCAGCGACATCAGCGCCTGCGGGCCGCCGGTCGACGATCCGATCAGCAGCACCTTCGGCATCTGCGAGCTGAATGAGCGGCGCGCCAGCTGGGTCGGCACGGCGGGCGCCACGGGGGCGACCATCGGCCGCGCCGTGGGCGCAGGCCGGAGCCCCTGGACTTGCGGGACGATCGGCGAGGCGGCCGGCGCATGCGGAGCGGGAGCGGCGCGGCGCGCCTTGGCGCCGAGATTGCGGATCTTCTGAATCAGATCGTAGTGGAAATTGTCGGCCGCCGAGGCCTCGCGCGTGCTCTCGGGCTTCGGGATGTAGTCGGCCGCGCCGAGCGACAGCGCCTTGAAGCTGATCTCCGCGTTGCGGCGGGTCAGCGTCGACGCCATGATGACGGCGAGGTTCTTCTTCTTGGCAAGCAGCTTCGGCAGGGCGGCGATGCCGTCGAGCTCGGGCATTTCGATGTCGAGCACGGCGACGTCGGGATTGACGCGATCGATCTGGTTCACGGCTTCGAGGCCGGTGCGCAGCGACGCCGCCACGACCATGTCGGGCTCAGACGCGATCCAACGCGAGATCATGCCGCGGATGACCACGGAATCGTCCACGACCATCACCCGGAGAGGTTCCTGCCTGGTCGAACTTGGGATCGAAGAACTGGCCAACGCGACGCTCATAGTTCACCAACAGGACAGAGGCACGGGGTGACGGCAAGCCCGGATGACCACGGGACCGACGCACGCGACGGAGATCAGATCAGCCCGACTTCCTGAAACTTCGCGGTCACGATGTCCTTGTCGAAGGGCTTCATGATGTACTCGTTGGCCCCGGCGTGCAGCGCGCGCGCGATGTGCGCGACATCGTTCTCGGTCGTGCAGAACACCACCTTCGGCGCGTCGCCGCCCGGCATGCGCCGGAGGTTGCCGAGGAACTCGTAGCCGTCCATGACGGGCATGTTCCAGTCGAGCAGCACCGCATCCGGGAGGCCCCGCTTGCAGATCTCCAGCGCCTGCTCGCCGTCCTCCGCTTCCACGATCTGGAAATCCAGACCTTCCAGAATGCGGCGCGCCACCTTTCGAATGACGCTGGAATCGTCAACTACCAGACAAGTTCTCATTTCAGCCTCACGAGATCAGGGTCCAATGCAACGACGCCTGATGCGCCGCTGCCCTCACGTTGCAGTGTTCAGGCCGCCATCTTGTCGGCGGCGAGCTCGAGCACGCGATCGACGTCGAGAATGACCATCAGCTGGCCGTCGAGGCGGTGCACGCCGCCGGCAAGCTTCGCCATGCGCGGGTCGAGGTTGACGGGGTTCTCCTCCCGGCCCTCCTCGGGCAGCCGCAGCACCTCGCCGATCTGGTCGATCAGGAGACCATAGGACTCGCCGCGCAGATCGACGCCGACCGCCATCGGCGGCTTGCCGTCCTCGGCGCGGGCAAGGCCGAGCCGCGCCCGCATGTCGACGACGGTCACGATGCGGCCGCGCAGGTTCAGGACGCCTGCGATCTCCGCCGATGACAGCGGCACCCGCGTCACCCGCTCCGGCATGAACACGTCCTGGACCCGGGAGATCGGCAGGCCGAACAGCTGGCCGCCGATCATCGCGGTGACGTATTCGACGGCGGCGCCCTCGGTGGTTTCGATCTTGCTGCTCATCGCACGCTACTCCTGTCCGCTTGCTGTCACGCGGCCCGCCGGTTGGCTTCGGCGCGGGCCCGTTCCTCGATCTGTTCCTTCAGCGCCGCGATCAGGCCGGGCCGGTCGAACTTGGCGATGTAGTCGTAGAGCCCGGCCTGGCGGCCGCGCTCGATCGCCGCCGGCGACACCAGCGACGACACCGCGATGACCGGCATCTGGTTCAGGTTCTGGTCGGCGCGGATCGCCTCGGTGAACTCGAAGCCGTTCATCTCCGGCATCTCGATGTCGGTGACGACGATGTCGAAGCTGTGCCCGGAGCGCAGCGTGGCCAGGCCCTCGAGCGCCGAGGCCGCGGTGCGCACCTTGTAGCCGGCCGACTTCAACACCGGCGCCAGCATGTTGCGGAAGAACGGGGAGTCGTCGACCAGCAGCACCGACTGCGTCTGCGACTCGGTGGCCATCTCCTTGCGGATGAACCAGTCGGCGAACGCCATCGGCAGGAAGTGGCCGACGTCGATCACCTCGGTCGCCTGGCCCTTGATCACCGCCGAGCCGAGGATGCCGTCCTTGGCGCCGGAGACCTGGATGTTGAGCCGCTCCTCGACGATGTCGATGATCTCGTCGACCACGAGGCCCATCGCGCGGGTCTCGTCGGCGAACACCAGGATCGGCTGCGAGCCCGACGTCTGCACCGACACGCCTTCCATCTGCACCAAGGGCATCAGCTGGTCGCGGTACTGCACCATGTAGCGGCCGTTGGAGATCTCGATCTTGTCGGCCGCGATCTCCTCGAGCCGCGTGACCAGCGCCAGCGGCACCGCCTTGGGCTGCGCCGTGCCGGCGCGGAACACCAGGAGCGAGGTGAGCTGCTCGCCGCCGATGGCGTGATGCGCGGCGTGCTCGTCGGACACCGCCTGCGAGGCCGAGCCGGCGGCGCCCAGCGCCTTCGCAATGCCGTTCGGATCGATGATCATGATCACGGCGCCGTCGCCCAGGATCGTGTTGCCCGAGAACATGTCGATGTGACGCAGCTTGGTCGACATCGGCTTGACCACGATTTCCTCGGTGTGGAACACGCAGTCCACCACGATGCCGAAGGTCTGGTTGCCGACCTGCGTCACCACGATGAAGCCGTTCTCCGGATCGGTCGACGAGCCGTCGTCGATCTTCAGGAGCTTCTTCAGATGCATCAGCGGCAAGAGCTTGTTGCGCAGGCGCAGGACCGCGGTGTCCTTGATGCGCTCGATGCGGTGCTCGGAGTTGGCGCGCGCGCGCACCAGCTCGACGACCGACAGCTGCGGGATCGCGAAGCGGTCGCCGCCGGCTTCGACGATCAGCGCCGAGACGATCGCGAGCGTCAGCGGGATCTTGATGGTGACCGAGGTGCCCTCGCCGACCACCGACTTGATGTCGATGGTGCCGCCGATCTGGTCGATGTTGGTGCGCACCACGTCCATGCCGACGCCGCGGCCCGAGACCGAGGTGACGGCGGCCGCGGTCGAGAAGCCCGGCTCGAAGATGAACTTGTGGATCTGCGCTTCGGTCATCTTCTCGAGCTCGGCCTCGGTGACGAGGCCGTTCGCCAGGGCCTTGGCCTTGATGCGCTCGGTGTTGAGGCCGCGGCCGTTGTCGGCGATGCAGATGATGATATGGCCGCCTTCATGATAGGCGGAGAGCCGGAT
>NZ_JBNPUE010000005.1:0-346188 GCF_051168015.1 Bradyrhizobium sp. HKCCYLRH3061 | reverse complement strand
AGCAGGTTCGCGAGGCTGTGCAGCGTCTGCGCAACACCGAACTCGTTATTGAGCTTACCGTCGATCTCGATGCTCCGGCGCAATTCACGTTCGGCTTCGCGCCTTTGTCCGCGATTATTCTCGTTACCTAGAATGTGAAGAGAAATTGCAACTTCACGAACTTCACGATCTGTTGCAGCCACCCTGCGAAACAAGGGCATCGCGTTGCTTTTATGCCCTTCGCGAAAAAGCACCCAGGCACGCAAAAACATCGTTTCAATGCGTCCCTCCGGAATGACGCCCGTTCTTTCCTGCTCCTCGGCCAGCCGCGCCCCAAGCCATTGTGCCCCTGTAAATGCGCCCTCCGAAGCTCTGCTATAGTGCTCCAGCGACCCGTCGATATTGCCTGCTCCGGCGAGATGGTAGGCAACCCCGGCCTCTGTGAACAGGTAGGATGGTATTTCTTTTCCGGCCTTCTTCCGGTTCTGTTGGTTCTCTCCCAACTCAAGCAGAAGACTATGCACAGACTTCCTCGCCTGCTCTGGCAAGATACCCGATTCAACAAGCTCTTCCCTTAGTGGGGCTATTAAATTCCACTCGCTGTTACGAGGTTCCGTCAGACCCGAATATTTGAACGCTGATAAGAAATCCTCTGGGGCAAGCTCGGGCAAGGGAAATCTACGATAGATAGCGAACGCCACCTGATCGGTCAGGCTTTCCGCGCATGCCAACGCCGCAAGGGTTGTTGCCGTTCCCTTCGGGGCCATGTCAAGAAACTGGGACAGAATACTCATCCGATTCGACGGGCCTCTCGATTTCGGATCGACAGCAAGGTTGCACTGAGCTGCATGTTGAGTTGGAGCATCGAACGAGCGTGACAGGAAAGATATGTTTGCGCAGCAGCTTCGGCGCCTTGAACTCCATTTCTTTGAAAAACTTCGACTAGGTCATCATAGATGACGTCCTGCCGAGCTTCGTCGGTCTCGACCGAAACCGGCAAGACGATTAACTCGTCGGGCTCTGGACTATCCGGATGGTGGCGCTTACCCGATTTTGGTCCCGCACCAACGACTAGGACAGCATTCTCTCCGACTGCGGCCGAGAGCCCAGCGTTCCAGATTCTTTGCCAAAATTCAGCCTGATCTTCCAGTGGAGCATCATTTACTACGAACATGAAATGCCCGCCTGCCCCAACGTACCTGCGCATCGCAGCACAAGTCGATTTCAAACGAGCTCGCAATGCGCGTTCGTCAACTCTACCATTGATCGTGATTGTCGAGTTACTGATAGCGACGGTCATATTGCCGTCCACGGAGTTATTCGCGATAATGTTTCCGCTGCTTGCGCAATCAGCTGGATCAAGCTCGTCGGGAAACCCCGCATCGGCAAGAATTCGGCTTATCTCATCTAAAATTCCGAAAACTTGCCTCGTTGTAAACCATTCATGATCAATACGCAGGGAACATCTCATGCCGTTCTTTGGCTTTCCGAAATACTCTTTCAGAAGGAAATTAAACTTATCTGGAGCGGCGTCTTCCGAGTCGTAATCAACTCTAACTACCCCTCCGCGAATACCGTCCAGATACGGAGAAAGCCTCTTGAACTCTGATCGCCAGTCGAGACGAAAAGCTGCCGCGTCACGCATCAGAGATCACTATCTTTGATTTTGAAATCAGCGTTGCCACCAACGGTATTGCCAGACAAAACCTTTGCGGTCGGGCGGCTGGCGCTCGATCCTTCGATCGAAGCCTTCATGTCCTCTTGAACTCTGTTACCTGACATGACGCCTTCTGCAGTGATCGCCGCGCTCGAAGCATTTTTATTGAAGCGCAGAGCAAGCCCTAGCGAGACTATGAAAACGACAGCAGTTGCTACGATGTCCCAAGGACGCGACCAGCTAAGCAAATAATTCTGAGTAAGGAAAAAAACCGCGGCGGCCGCCAAGCTTACGAAAAAATCTATGGCGATCTTCATCGTCCCCTCCACAGGCCAAACCGAAGATTACAAGACACTCGCCATACGTGCAATAACCCAGCTGGCTAAGGTAAGGATAGTCACTCTACAAGACTGCCTTATTTGGACAGTTGCTGGCTGAAGATGTCCGCCTGACTGTCCCCTACTCCCACTCAATTGTCCCCGGCGGCTTGCTCGTCACGTCGTACACCACCCGATTCACGCCCTTCACCTCGTTGATGATACGCGTGGCCGTATTCCCTAAGAACTTCATATCAAACGGATAGAAGTCCGCCGTCATGCCGTCCGTCGAGGTGACGGCGCGCAGGCCGACGACGTAGTCGTAGGTGCGGCCGTCGCCCATGACGCCGACGGTCTTGACGGGGAGCAGCACCGCAAAAGCCTGCCAGATGGTGTCGTAGAGGCCGGCCTTGCGGATCTCGTCGATGTAGATGGCGTCGGCCTTGCGCAGGATGTCGAGCTTGTCGACCGTGATCTCGCCGGGGCAGCGGATGGCGAGGCCCGGGCCTGGGAACGGGTGGCGGCCGACGAACACGTCGGGAAGGCCGAGCTCGCGGCCGAGCACGCGGACCTCGTCCTTGAACAATTCGCGCAGCGGCTCGACCAGCTTCATGTTCATGCGCGCCGGGAGGCCGCCGACATTGTGGTGCGACTTGATCGTCACCGAGGGGCCGCCGGTGAAGGAGACGCTCTCGATCACGTCGGGATAGAGCGTGCCTTGCGCCAGGAAATCGGCGCCGCCGATCTTCTTGGCCTCTGCCTCGAACACGTCGATGAAGAGCTTTCCGATGGTCTTGCGCTTCTGCTCGGGGTCGGTGACGCCGGCGAGCTCGCCGAGGAAGAGTTGTGAGGCGTCCACATGCACCAGCGGGATGTTGTAGTGGTGCCGGAAGAGATCGACGACGGTCTCGGCCTCGTTCAGGCGCAGCAGGCCGTGATCGACGAACACGCAGGTGAGCTGGTCGCCGATCGCCTCGTGGATCAGCACCGCGGCCACCGCTGAGTCGACGCCGCCGGACAGGCCGCAGATCACCTTGCCCTTCCCCACTTGCGCGCGGATCTTCTTGATCTCCTCCTCGCGGAAGGCGTGCATCGTCCAGTCGCCGCCGAGGCCGGCGATGTTGCGGACGAAGTTGCGGATCAGTTTTGCGCCGTCGGGCGTGTGCACCACCTCGGGGTGGAACATCAGGCCGTAATATTTGCGCGTCTCGTCCTGGATCACGGCGAAGGGCGCGTTCGGCGAGACGCCGGCGACGGAGAAGCCCGGCGGCATCTGCGTGATGCGGTCGCCATGGCTCATCCACACCTGGTGCTGCTCACCCGGCTGCCAGACGCCGTCGAACAGCAGGCTGTTCGTCTTGACCTCGACGTCGGCGCGGCCGAACTCGCGGTGGTGGCCGCCCTCGACGGTGCCGCCGAGCTGGGCGGCCATCGTCATCTGGCCGTAGCAGATGCCCATCACCGGGACGCCTGAATCGAAGATCAGCTGCGGGGCGCGCGGCGAGCCTTCCTCGTGGACGGATTCGGGGCCGCCGGAGAGGATCACGGCCTTCGGATTCATCTGCCGGAAGGCGGCCTCCGCCTTCTGGAACGGCACGATCTCGCAATACACGCCGTCCTCGCGCACCCGGCGCGCGATCAGCTGCGTGACCTGGCTGCCGAAATCGACGATCAGGATCTTGTCGTGGAGCGCGGCCACCGAGGTGTCGGCGGCGGCGGCGGTCGGGGTGTTGTTGGCTGGGGCTGTCATGGCAAGGAATTACGCCGCTGCGGGGGGACTCGCAACCCTTGGCAGCGGGGGATTCACCGCGCCGTGCAACCGTTTCACCGACACGCTTTGCAGGGCTGCCCGATGCAGCGCCCTCTCCCCTTGTGGGAGAGGGCATCACCGGCCCATCCACGCACGCGGTTGGGTGAGGGGTATCTCTCGGCGAACAGTGCTCGCGGAGGCATACCCCTCACCCGACCGAATCTGCCGAGCTGTCCTGCATGCCCTCTCCCACAAGGGGAGAGGGCTCAGTCATGGGCAGCCCGCGTCAGGCGGAGCGGCGCAGCACCGACACGAAAAACCCGTCCGTGCCCGTCCGGCGGGGGGTCATCAGCCAGCCCTCCGGGGTCTGCAGGGCGGCCTCGGCGAACGCCTCGGCCTTGTCCCAGAGGACGGTGGCGGTCTGCTCCGGGGGCTGGACGGAAAACTCCAGGTGGCGCGCCACGAACGCCCTGACCTGGTCGCCGTTCTCCGGCTGCAGCACCGAGCAGGTGATGTAGGCGATGCGGCCGCCGGGCTTGACCAGGGCGGCGGCGCGGTCGAGCACCTCGGCCTGGTCCTTGAGGCGGATCTCGAGCGCGCCGGGGCGCATGCGCCATTTGGCGTCGGGGTTGCGGCGCCAGGTGCCGGTGCCCGTGCAGGGGGCGTCGATCACCACCAGATCAGCGGAGGCGCTGATGTCGGCGAGCGGGTCGGCGTCGCCCTTCGGGGTGCGGATCTCGGCGTTGTGGACGCCGGCGCGCGACAGCCGCTCGTGGATCGGCGCGAGCTGGCGCTTGTCGGCGTCGGTGGCGATCAGGCGGCCCTTGCCCTGCATCATCGCGGCCAGCGCCAAGGTCTTGCCGCCGGCGCCGGCGCAGAGGTCGATGACCTGCTCGCCGGGCTTGGCCGCGGTGAACAGCGCCGCGAGCTGCGAGCCCTCGTCCTGGACCTCGATCGCGCCCTTGATGAAATCCTCCTCGGCATGGACGCCGGGATTGCGCGCATCGGCCCCGAGGATGATGCGCAGGCCGAGCGGCGACCACGGCGTCGGCACGGCGCCGAGATGCTTGAGCGACGCCTGAACCTTCTCGCGCTTCGCTTTCAGCGTGTTGACGCGCAGGTCGAGCGGCGCGCGGCTGGCCATCGCCATGGCCTCGGCGACGCGGTCGTCGCCGAACACGGCGGCAAGATACGGGTCGAGCCAGTCGGGATAGTCGCCGGCGACCGGCGGCGGCGCGCCCTCGGTGGTGCGCGAGGCCAGCGCCTTTTCCTCTTGCGCCGACAGCGGCGGCGGGGCGAAGCGGCTGCCGTCGCACATCGCGGCGATGGTCGGGACATCCAGCCCGCGCTCGAGCTTGAGCATGCCGAGCACCCGCGCCCGCGCCGTGTCGTCCTCCATCACGTAAGCGCTGGAGGCGCGGCGGCGGAGCACGTCCCAGACCAGGCCGGCAATGGCGGCGCGGTCGCCGGAGCCGGCGAAGCGGTGGCTGGTGCCCCAATCCTTCAAGGCCTTCGCCGCCGGCGCCCGCTGGGACTCGATGGATTCGATGATGTCGATGGCGGCGGACAGCCGGGCGGCGGGGGTCATTCAGGTATCCAGTCTCAGATCAGGAGAAGCATCTTCAGGGCGAAATACAGCCACATCGCCAGCAGCACCAGCGCCGAGGCGGTCCAGGCCAGCCCGCGCTTGTCTACCCCACTCATAAAGCCGGCATTGACGAAGCGGGTGACGACGAACACCCAGGACAGCAGCACGATCACCAGATCGGCATGGCGCAGCGGCAGCGCAAGCGCGATCAGGGCATAGAACAAGGTCGGCAGGCCGAATTCATCGGCGGCATCCGTGGCTTGCGCCTTCCTCTTATTCCAGAACAGTAGCGCGAAGGTCAGTGCAACCTCGACGAAAACGGGCAGCAGCACCATGGGCAGCGACATCGACAATCCCCCCTTGGGAAAAGTGAAGGCCCGGCATGATGCCGGGCCCTCGTGGATGAACCGGTTCCCTCAGGACTCCGGATAAGGCGCTGTGGTTCCCGCTTTTTTGCGGACAGGCTGAAGAATCACATCAAGTGTGGCTTCAGGCCTTGTCCGGCCCGACCCGTACCAGCTGCTTGCCGAAATTGGCGCCCTTGAGCAGGCCCATGAACGCCGCGGGCGCGTTCTCCAGGCCCTCGGTGACGTGCTCCTTGTACTTGACCTTGCCTTCGCGGACCCAGGCCGACATGTCCCTGAGGAAGTCGCCGTGGCGCGAGGCGAAGTCGGAGACGATGAAGCCGCGGATCAGGAGCCGCTTGGTCAGGACGTTGCGCATCAGCGCGCCGGCCCATTTCGGCGCCACCGACTGGGTATCGTTGTAATGGGCGATCAGGCCGCAGACCGGCATGCGCGCGAAGGCGTTGAACAGCGGGAACACTGCCTCGAACACTGCCCCGCCGACATTCTCGAAATAGACGTCGATACCCTTCGGACAGGCTTCCTTCAGCTTGGCGGCGAGATCGGGGTCGCGATGGTCGAGACAGTCGTCGAAGCCGAACTCGGATTTCACGTAGTCGCACTTGTCCTTGCCGCCGGCGATGCCGATGGCGCGGGCGCCCTTGATCCTGGCGATCTGTCCGACCGCCGAGCCGACCGCGCCGGAGGCGGCGGCGACCACCACGGTCTCGCCCGGCTTGGGCTGGCCGATGTCGAGCAGGCCCGTGTAGGCGGTCATGCCGGGCATGCCGAGCACGCCGACGGCGGTCGAGATCGGCGCGAGGCTCGGGTCGATCTTCGCAAGACCCTTGCCGTCGGAGACCGCATGCGTCTGCCAGCCGGCGCGCGCCAGCACGATGTCGCCGGCCTTGAAGCCGGGATTGTTGGAGGCCGCCACCTCGCACACGGTCCCCGCCTCCATCACGCCGCCGACCGGCACCGGCTGGGCGTAAGACGGCCCGTCGCTCATGCGCCCGCGCATGTAAGGATCGAGCGACAGCCAGATCGTGCGCAACAGCACCTCGCCGGCGCCGGGAGTCGGGATGGTGTGCTCCTCGAGGCGGAAATCAGACGGCTTGGGCTCGCCGACGGGACGGGACGCGAGCACGATGCGCTTGGCTTGGGACATGGTGTTTCCTCTTGTTTGTTGATGTGGCGTTCGGCGCCGACCCCACGGGAGCCGTCATTGCGAGCGAAGCGAAGCAATCCAGGGCCGCGCGCGCAACCCCTGGATTGCTTCCGCCGTCGCCCTTCGGGCTATGGCGGACAAGTCGTCGCTTCGCTCCTCGCGATGACGGAGAGAGCGGTGGTTGTTTACACCCCGCCCGGATAGTTCGGGCTCTCGCGGGTGATCGTCACGTCGTGGACGTGGCTTTCGCGCAGGCCCGCGCCGGTGATGCGGACGAACTCGGCCTTGCCGTGGAATTCGGCGAGATCCTTGGCGCCGACATAGCCCATCGCGGCGCGCAGGCCGCCGGCGAGCTGGTGCATGACGTTGCCGACCGGCCCCTTATACGGCACCTGGCCTTCGATGCCCTCCGGCACGAGCTTCAAGGTGTCCTTGATGTCCTGCTGGAAGTAGCGGTCGGCCGAGCCGCGCGCCATCGCACCGACCGAGCCCATGCCGCGATAGGCCTTGTAGGAGCGGCCCTGCCACAGGAACACCTCGCCGGGCGTCTCGTCGGTGCCGGCGAGCAGCGAGCCGACCATGGCGACATCGGCGCCGGCGGCGAGCGCCTTGGCGAGATCGCCCGAGAACTTGATGCCGCCGTCGGCGATGACCGGCACGTCGGCCTTCTTGGCGGCTTCCACCGCATCCATGATCGCGGTGAGCTGCGGCACGCCGACGCCCGCCACGATGCGGGTGGTGCAGATCGAGCCCGGGCCGATGCCGACCTTGACGGCGTCGGCGCCGGCGTCGATCAGCGCCTGCGCGCCGTCGCGGGTGGCGATGTTGCCGGCGATCACCTGCACGGCGTTGGAGATGCGCTTGATGCGGTTGACGGCTTCCAGCACGCGCGAGGAATGGCCGTGCGCGGTGTCGACCACGACGAGGTCGACGCCGGCCTCGATCAGCTTCTCGGTGCGCTCGAAGCCGCCCTCGCCCACGGTCGTCGCCGCGGCGACGCGCAGGCGGCCCTGCGCGTCCTTGCAGGCCAAGGGATGCGCGACCGCCTTCTCCATGTCCTTCACGGTGATCAGGCCGACGCAGCGGTACTGGTCGTCGACGACGAGCAGCTTCTCGATGCGGTGCTTGTGCAGGATCTTCTTGGCCTCGTCCTGGCCGACGCCCTCGCGCACGGTGACGAGGTTCTCATGCGTCATCAGCTCGGAGATCTTCTGCCGCGGATCGGTGGCGAAGCGGACGTCGCGATTGGTCAGGATGCCGACCAGCTTGCCGGGGATGCCCTTGCCGCCGCCGGTGACGACCGGAATGCCGGAGAAGCCGTAGTCCTTCATCAGCGCCAGCGCGTCGGCCAGCGTCGCCTCCGGCGAGATCGTCAGCGGGTTGACCACCATGCCGGATTCGAACTTCTTGACCTGGCGCACCTGGGCGGCCTGGCCCTCGGGATCGAAATTGCGGTGGATCACCCCGACACCGCCGGCCTGCGCCATCGCAATCGCCATGCGCGCCTCGGTGACGGTATCCATGGCGGACGCCATGATCGGAATGTTGAGCGGGATCTCGCGCGTCACGCGCGAACGGATGTCGACCTCGGAGGGAAGCACATCGGAGAGGCCCGGCTTCAAGAGCACGTCGTCGAAGGTAAAGGCTTCGCGAAGTGTCTGGACGGTCGCCATCGTCAACTCCTTGTCTGCGGCCAGAACGGCCGCGATGCGGTTACGGATGAGCGGCGCCGCCGTCGAGACCATGCCTCGCCGTCGAATCGGTGCCCATCGGTGGGGTTGACGCGGGTCGATAGCATGGGCCTGTGACGAATCAAAGGGCCGATCCGCCATCCTCCCGCGATTGCGAAGAACGGCCCAGACCGGTCCTGATCAGGTCCGAAATGCGCAACAAAAGGTCGCGGACGCCCCGATTCCGGAGCAGAAGTTCCGCGCCTCTAGCGCCAGGCGCCCGGCGGCGGCCCATAGCGGCGGATGGCCTCGACCACCTCCCGGTGGCGCCGGTCCTCCCGCCGCATGTGCACGGCGATCAGCGCGTGCGCCGACGGCACCAGCAGCAGCACATGGAAGAACAGGCCGAGGACGAGGCAGATCAGGCAGAGCAGCAGATTGAAGATGGCCGCGAACGGCTGCCCGTTGAGCAGCAGGCCCAGCGGTGGCACCAGGGCGGCGAGCAGATAGATCATCGGCACATCTCCAATAACGATGACGCGGCAGCGTCACGCTGCATCTAGGGGGCCATGCCAGCAGCGCAATGGCCTCGTTCGTCGCAGGGTGTTAAAGCCCCGGCGCCCGCCCTTGTCCTCCCGCCGCCGACCTCCGATGAACAAACAACGCGTCATTCCGCTGATCGTCGCCACCGCCCTGTTCATGGAGAACATGGACTCCACGGTGATCGCGACCTCGCTGCCGGCGATCGCCAGGGATATCGGCACCAGCCCGCTGACGCTGAAGCTCGCCATCACGTCTTATCTGCTGTCGCTGGCGGTGTTCATCCCGGCGAGCGGCTGGACCGCCGACCGGTTTGGCGCGCGGCGGGTGTTCTCCAGCGCGGTCGCGGTGTTCATGATCGGCTCGATCGGCTGCGCGCTCGCCAACTCCGTCGAGAACTTCGTGTTCGCGCGCATCCTGCAGGGCATGGGCGGCGCGATGATGACGCCGGTCGGACGTCTCGTCCTGTTGCGCTCCGTCGACAAGAGCGCGCTGGTCGGCGCGATGGCCTGGGTCACGATCCCCGCGCTGATCGGTCCGGTGATCGGGCCGCCGGTCGGCGGCTTCATCACCACCTATTTCTCCTGGCACTGGATCTTCCTGATCAACATCCCGATCGGCATCGTCGGCATCATCATGGCGCTGCGCTTCATCGATCCGATCAAGAGCGACAACCCCGAGCCGTTCGACCTCACTGGCATGGTGCTGGCCGGCATCGGCCTCGCCGGTCTCGCCTTCGGCCTCTCGGTCGCCGGTCTCAACCTGCTGCCGTGGTCGGTGGTCGCGAGTCTCGTTGCAATCGGCGCGATCTCGATGACGCTCTACGTCCGCCACTCCTGGCGCACCAACTCGCCGGTGCTCGATTTCTCGCTGCTGCGGCTGCCGACCCTGCGCGCCTCGATCGTCGGCGGCTTCATGTTTCGCCTGGGCATCGGCGCCCTGCCCTTCCTGCTGCCGCTCTTGATGCAGCTCGGCTTCGGCCTGTCGCCGTTCCAGTCCGGCCTCGTCACCTTCGGCTCCTCGGCCGGCGCAATGGGCATGAAGGCGCTGGCCGCGCGCCTCATCCGCGCCTTCGGCTTCCGCCATCTGATGACCGTCAATGCCGTCGTCAGCTCGGTCTTCCTCGCCGCCTGCGCGCTGTTCACGCCGGCGACGCCGCTGCTGCTGATCCTGATCATTCTCGTGGTCGGCGGCTTCTTCCGCTCGCTGCAGTTCACCGCGATCAACACCGTCGCCTATGCCGAGGTCGAGACCGCCCAGATGAGCCGCGCCACGACGCTCACCAGCGTCAACCAGCAGCTCGCGATCTCCGCCGGCGTCGCGGTCGGCGCGTTCTCGGTGGAGACCACGATGTGGATGCACGGCGCGAGCCAGCTCACCGCGGCGTCCTTCGCGCCCGCCTTCATCGTCGTCGCGATCACGTCGGCGCTGTCGTCGATCCTGTTCTGGCAGATGCCGGATGACGCCGGCAGCGAGATCTCGGGCCGCAAGGTCGCCGCGATCGCCAGCCGCAAGGGCGCCGAGAAGGGCGCGGAGAAGGCCGCCAGGAAGTCGGCGAGCGAGACCACGCAGGATGCGCGGGATCAGCGGCTGGGGTAGCGGCTGCTCTCCACTCAATGTCTCCGCCCGCCGGACTTCCAGAATTCGGCGAGGCGATCGGCCCACATCCGCGCGTGAAGCTCGGTGCCGGCGTGGCTCATGTGGCAGCGGTCGTGGCGCAGCGGAAGGCCGATCTGGTCGGTGTCCGGCCCCGGATAGACGCCGGTCGCAGGGTTCGGCACGGCGGCCTGCGCCGACCGGATGATCTCGTCGGGAACGCTGCCGCAGAGCGTCGCCGCGGCAACGAAGATCGGCGCGGTCACGTCGGCCGCGCGCAGCCCGGCCACGATCTCGAGATCGTTCCGCAAGTAGGACAGCCGTCCCGCCTCCTTCATCTTCGCGGTGACCTGCAATTGCGTGCCGTCCTCCGCGCCATTGGTCGAGAAGGCGAAGGCGTTAGACTCGCCCTGATGCCAGAGCACCGCGCTCGGCTCGAGACCCGCCTCGTGCAGGCCGGCAAGGGTCGCGAGCAGCACCTCGAAATACTTGCCGCCACGGACACGCCACTCCTCGATATACGTCCCGCCAATCGCAACGGGTGCGATCAGGATCGTCTTCGCCAGCCCGCGATCGATCAATTCGTCGCCCAGCCGCGTGGCGACGTTCTCGCCCTCGCCCGGCGTTCCCAGCAAGGGATTGCGCGCCACGTAGCAGCGGCCGTCGAAGCGGTCGAAATTGTAGAACCGGTTGTGCGGCTGATAGAGCCGGCCGCTCTGATCGGGCGCGCCGGTGTTGGAGATGTTCGATTGGCCCGCGGTCAGAAGCACCACCAGCCCCTCGCGCGGAATGGCGTCGCAGGCAATCGGCGTCGCCCTGGCGCGCACCGCCTCGTTGTCCGGCAGGAGACAGCGCGAGGCGCTGCCGCCCGCGATGAAATCCGCGTCAGAACCGTACAGCGCACGGGCCAGGTTGCGTCCCTGCAGCAGGGTCTGCACCTCCGGATCTCCGCTGGCGCCATCGATACGACGGTCGATGTCGGCAAAGGCGGCGCGCCGCGAGCGCACCTGCTCCAGCAGTGCCAGGAAGCCTGGGGCGGTCGAGATGGGTCCGACGGCGCAGGGAACGCAATTGCCGTCGCGCGATTTGGCCGAGGTGGTCGGCTGGCAGACGTCGCGGGCCGGCAGCACCTCCGCGGCTCCTGCCGTCGCAGTCAAGGAGACGACCAACCACGCTGCGAAAAGTGTGGCCATGATTACGCGTCGGATCATGCTCGGATCACTTCTTTCGTCGCCTCGGTTGACGGCCGCCTTGGGCGCCGGGCCTCTGACTTTCCAAGCCATGCGGCTGTCCCAGCCATGCGCGCCGGCACGGTCTCGTTCGAACGTGCGTCGGGAGCCGGGGTTTTCCATTATAGTCCGACTTCATGAAAGAGAGCCGAATCGACCCGCAGCCGCTTGCGGCGATGGCGATGAACTGTTGGCCGTCCGCGCTTCTCCTGGCAGCGACGGCGCTCGCCGTGCCCGCACTCGGCGGCATCGTCAGGCCGGCTTTCGTGCTCGGCTGCGCGGTCGCCGGCTGGTTCGCGTGGCGTCGCAGCCCCGCAGCCCACGTGCAGTCGGCGATCCTGATGTTCGCCTTCGCTCCCTTCGTGCGCCGCCTGGTCGACATCTCCGCGGGATTCGATTCATCCGGCATCATGCTGAGCGGCCCGCTGCTGTTCATCATCGCACCAGTTCCAAGTCTGGTGCTCTCGCCCTCGGACAAGGACAGGCCGGGCAATCCATGGCTCGTGGCGCCCCTCATCGTCCTCGCCTGCATCGTTTATGGCGGCGCGCTGTCGATATTCCAAAACGACTGGTTCAACGCCGCCAATGGCGGAATGAAATGGGCCGCGCCCGTGCTCTATGCGATCGCCCTGCAGCAGCGGTCGCGATCCGACGGCGCCCTGCTCGATGCAATCACGCGTGTCTTCCTGCTGGTGCTGCCGGTCACCGGCCTCTACGGCATCTGGCAATATGTCGATCCGCAAGGCTGGGATCGGTTCTGGATGGTGAATGCCAGCATCACCTCGGCCGGCTATCCGCTGCCCTACATGGTCCGCGTGTTCAGCACGATGAACGGCCCCGCCAGCTACGCGACCTTCACGGCCACCGGCCTGCTGCTGGTGGGCTTCCTGCGCCCGGGATGGCTGTCGATGGCGGCGATGGCGCCCGCAGCACTCGGCCTGTTGCTGTCGCTCTATCGTACCAGCTGGATCACGCTCGCGGTGGGCGTGCTGTTCTGCATGCTGCTCCCCGCGACGCGGCGTCGCGCCGTATCGATCACGGTCGGACTGGTCGGCGCGGTGATCGTCACCGTCATGTTCACGCCGTTCGCGGAGGTCATCACCTCCCGTCTGGAATCGCTCGGCAGCGTGTCGCAGGACAGCAGCGGCAGCGAGCGGCTGGATGAGTTCGTCACGCTGTGGAATGCGCCGAACAGCATGGTCCTGGGATCGGGCTTCACCATCACCGACGTCGGCGTCGCGGGCGCGATGCCGATCGACGGGCAGATCATCGCAAGCTGGGTGACGATGGGCATTCCGGTCGGGCTGATCTGCCTCGCGGCCTATGTCTGGGTCGGGCTCGCCGCCACCGGAGCCGCGTGGCGGATGCCGACGCGCGAGGGCGCCGTGCTCGGCGCGCTCGCCATCAGTGCGCTCTTGGTTCAGCTGCCGCTGACCAGCATCTCGTCCGGTGAGGTCTCGGCGCTGTTCTGGATGCTCGTCGCCATGGCCTGTCCGCTCGACCAGTCGGCCGGCGCAGCACGGCGCACCGTCGCCGCGCGGCAGCATCAGGCCGGCGCCTGATCGGACGTTGCAACGCGCGGCGTGATCGCCGCAGTCTGCGGCTTGCGGGAGGCCAGTGGTGCGAGCCCGAAGACGGCCAGCAGATTGAGCCGCCGCAGGATGGCATGCGCGATCAGAGGAAGCACCACGCCGGCCACCGTTCCGGCCAGCAGGTAGACCCATGGCAATGGCGGGATGTGCAGCTTCAGCATGATGATCCGCACGCCCGAGCCGGCAAGGATGTGCAGCACATAGATCGTCATCGACGCCACGCCCGCGGCCGCAAGCCAGCGATGGCGCGTTGGCGCGAGCAGCTTGCAGAGCCCGACCGTGCCGGCGATGCCGAGCACACAGGCCGGCAGGGAGGCGAGCCCGTTGGCGTCCATGCCGGACAGCTGGCCGCCCAGCGCCACTGCGGCCGCAAACGCGATCCCGATCACGACCGGAGAGGACCAGCCGAACGGCCGCCATTCCGCGACCACGCGGGTGCCGTAGACGCCCGCAACGTAGAACGGCAGATGATGCAGGGTAAGTGCGAGGTCAGGCCGGATCGGCAGCGCGAGGAACACGCCGAGCCCGGCCAGCGCGAGCGTGATCAAAACCGTCCGCGACGGAACCAGCACCGCGATCACATGGCAGATCATTAGCGCGTAGAGGAACCAGAACTGTGCGACCGGACGATACCAGATCGCAGCGAGATCGTTGGGATGGATCGGGATGTTGGCATCCCGCGCCAGCAGCATCGTGATCCCGCCTTGGATCAACGACCACAGCACGTAGGGATAGGCGATGGTCCAGAGCTTGGAGGTGAGGAAGGAACGCGCGCCGCGCCGCAAGCTGTGCTGCACGTTCAAGCCGGCCAGGAAGAAGAACAGCGGCATGTGGAACGTATAGAGCGTGTAGTCCATCCAGCGCGCGACGGCTCCATCCGGGAAGATGCCCGGGCGCACGAGGCCGCCAAGCACATGACCGTACACCACCAGGATGACGCCAAGGCCACGCGCGAAATCGATCCACGCCGTGCGCGCGGTGTCAGCCGTTGCCCTCTGCGTTCCAGCGTCCATGCCCGACATGTCCTGCTTCTGTCGCGCAGCCCGCGTCCAGTCCGCGATGCTGCGAAGTCAGCGCGCCCCAAGTCATATCGCAGCCGGCTTTGCAGCGCCGTCGGCGCCTGCAAGGACATCGGGGGTATTCTCGCGTTAGTCTTAACCAACGGATAAGCTTCCGCCGGATGGCTGCGCCTCCGCCGGGTTCGCGACCGGAACGGGGCACGAGGTGGAGACGCTCGCCATCCCGCCCGGCCGGTGGGCACGCTGCCGCCTGCGGCGGCTGCTTTGCCCACCCTACCGCTGGATCCGGAACGTCAGCGACCGACGAAGCCGCGGCGGGCCAACCCTGCGAGGGCCCCGCGCAGGCGGGCGCGGCCGGTGATGACGCCGCAAGAGGAGCTGAACAGGCGGACGACCAACTGGCGCCGCTGCGCTTCGGTCGGGTGCATGCGGAGGTGCATCGTCGTCCTGGAAACATCGCTCACCGAGGCCTCGATCCATCCGAGGCCGTCGAGATGCACCGGCAGCAGCGCCCCTGGCCGCATCGTTCCGCGGCCGCGCGACCGGGCCACGCGTGCCGACGACAGAGACAGCGCCTCGATCTTGCACGGCACGACCTCGCCGTTCTGCGCCAGCCAGCCCGCCTCGTCGCTCGGAAACAGGTCCTCGCCGCGCGGCAGCTCGAAGCAGACGAGAAACGCGATGAAGGCGATCAGCATCGCGATGCCGGCCCATAACAGATTGAAGTAGTCGATCGACGAGATCTCGCTGGCTGCATTCGGCGACACGAACGCCCAGACGATGGCCGCCGCCGAGCTCGCGGCGATCGCGCCGAAAATCGCGGCGAGCTTGCCGTGGACGCGCGGCTTGGAGCGGTCGCCGCCCTTGTCGGTCACCTTGAAGGGGCGGCCGAACGGCCGGACCAGCGCGCTGAGCAAGGTGGCAGTGACGGCAAAGCAGGTCACTGCATGGGTCGCTTCCATGAACAGCGGCAGGGTCTTGGAACGCGAGATCCAGCCCATGTAGATGATCGTCCCGAGCAGCGCCGGCACGCCGTAGCGCAGGAACGACAGATAGTCGGCCTCGAACGCCGGCAGCCCGGCGAACCAGTAGATCGGCGGCGCGATTAGAAGCAGCACCATGAACGGCTTGCAGGCCCAGTTGAGCACGCCATGCAGGAAGTGCCAGCGCTGGGTGAAGCTGTAGCCGCGGCTGCGCAGCGGGCCATCGCGCAAGAGCGCGACCTGGATCGTGCCGAGGCACCAGCGGGCGCGCTGGGTGATGTATTCGGGCACGCCTTCCGCCGAGAGGCCGAAGCTGAGCGGCTCGTTCAGCCAGACCGTGCGATGGCCGCGCTTGAGCAGCGTGTAGGTGAGGTTGAGATCCTCGGAGATCGCCGCATGCGGGAAGCCGCCGATCTCCATGAGCCGCTCGCGGCGGACGACGAAGGAGGTGCCGACACAGAACGCGCAGCCCCAGGCATCCTTGGCCGGCTGGAACACGTCGAAGAAGAAGCGCTGGTCGTCGACCCAATGGCCTGATGACAGCAGATTGTGCTGGATCGGATCGGGGTTGTAGTAGAATTGCGGCGTCTGCACGACGGCGATATCGGGCTCGGACAGCAGCAGGCCGACCGTGCGCTGGAGAAAGTCACGGCGCGGGGCGAAGTCGGCATCGAGCACCAGGATCACCGGCGCGTTCGACAGCTGCGCCGTCGCCGCAAGCGCGTTGTTGAGATTGCCGGCCTTGGCGCCCTTGTTGTCGGGCCGCGTCAGATGGCGCGCGCCGACCTCGTCACAGAACGCGCGGAGCCGATCGCGCCGGGTGTCGTCGAGCACCCAGACGGTCTTGTTGGGATGGTCGAGCGCGAGCGCGGCCAGGATCGAGCGCTCGACGATCTCCATGGGCTCGTCATAGGTGCAGATGAAGACGTCCACGGCCGGCTGCTCGCCCCGTGCGGCCAGCGCGCGCTGCGCGGCGTCGGCCTGTCCCGAGCGGTCGACGCTGCGGGTCAGAATCAGGATCGACATCAGCGTGTAGGAGATCGCCACGATCTCGAGCGTGATGAACAGCCGCGGCCACAGCGCCTGCAGGGTCAGGTCGAACACCGGCAGCGTGTCGTGCCAGCGCCATAGCGTGTAGATCAGGAGGAACGACGCTGCGGTGGCGCCGAACAGCAGGCGGTCGCGCCGGCGCGTCGGATCGAGCAGGCGCGCCATCACGAGGAGCCCGAGCAGGACTCCGAGATCGGTGGTCAACACCGAGGCGTCATTGCTGGGGAGCGGAAACATCAGGGCACCCTTGCGCCGGTGAAAGGATTCCAGCCGGTCTCGGCGAGCACGGCCCAGGCGGTGGCACCGAGATGCGGACGCTTGTAGTAGAAGAAGTCCTGGATGGTGGTCGCTCCCGTCGGATCGATCGACAGCCCCGTGGTGAGGCGCGCGTTGCGCGTCGCGTTCAGAAGTCCCGTTGCCGTGCGGTCGTCACGCAATCCTGCAAGCAGCCGCCGGCTGGCAGCGGCCTCCCCGACCATGCGATAGGCCAGCGCCGCCTGCGCGGTGCCCTCGACCCAGACGCCGTCGCGATCGCCGTTGAAATCGAAGCCGCCCTCGACGGCGAGATGGGTTTCGGCAAAGCGCAGCGCCCTGCGCCAGTCGGACGCATCCGTCACCGCCATCCACGGCCAGAGCTGGACGTCGAGCGCGAGCAGATTGTCGTCGGCGAGGCGGCCGTCGGGCTTGGTGCCGAGCAGGAAGTGATCGCCGCGGAACGTGCGATCGAGCAGCCGGCGCGCCGTCTGCGCGGCATCCTGATAGCGTCGCTCCGACGTGATACGATAGAGCCACGAGGCCACGGCGTAGACATCGGCATTGTGCTCGGTCGACATCCAGCTGAGGCGCACCTGCTGCGGATCGTAACCGTGATAACCGCCGCTGAAGCCGTCAGCGCCGTTCGTTGCGTTGGCCATGATCCAGTCCATCAGGCGCCGCGCGCCGGACAGGTAGCTCTCCTCGCCGGTCGCCTGATGCAGCGTCAGCAGCGCCAACGCTGGCCAGGCAACGTTGCCGGTCGCGGTGCCGTCCTGCGCGGCGTCCTCGCCCCAGATCTTCTTGTGGTCGTCCCACCAGCCCGGCAGCAGCGCCGCGCCGGGGCCGACAGGACCGGCGCGATAGGCGTTACGCAGGCGGCCATCGCCGAAGCTGCGATCATGAGCGCCGGCATGCACCAGCGCGTTGCCGATCACGCGGCCCTCGTCGACGCGACCGCATGCGACCAGCGCGATGGCGGCCAGGGCGTTGTCATAGGTGAACGCCGTCGTCGAAAGGCCGAGCGGCAGCCCCTCCTCGTCGGCACCCGGCTCGTAGCTGCGGATGAACGCCGCGTCACGGCCGGCGAGGCCGGGCTCGACGGCCTGCATCAGTCCCGCACACAGCGACGTCTCGGCGCGCATCGGCGATGCTCCGCCGAGCAGAGCGATCACCGCCATCGTCATGGAGAGAAGCCTCATTGTGCCGAGACCGCGCGCGCCGTCGGCAGCCACTGCTCGTCGAAGACCGGCTGCTGCGCCGGTTGCGACCGCAAGGCGGAGTCGAGCTTGCTGACACCGGCACGGCGCGTCGCTTCGTCCGGCTCAGACGGGTCCAGATCGGTCAGCGACGCAACGAGGTGGCCGAGCCGGCGCCATGTCACCGACATCGACGGCACGATGCCATTGTCGCGCGTCACGGTGACCCACTGCCCCACCGTGCAGGCCGGCGTCGCCGCGGAGGTCGGCTGCGCAGCCGGCTTTTCGTCGGCAGCGTCAGGCGTGATCATGACGTAGAGCTCGCGCCGCTCGGTCTGCGGAAATGGCACGGCAAAGCGCTCGTCGACCTTGTCGCTCGTCTTCGGCAGCACGGCGCTGACGATGCCGCGATGGAAGCCGCCGCCGTCGATGCGCACCTCGGTGCCCGGCTTCAGCGCTTCGCCCTGGCGATAGGAGAAGATCGCGACCACGAAGCGCTTGTCGCAATCGACCACCGAGGCGATCGTATCGCCGGCGCTGACGTGGCGTCCGGTGTCGGCACCCACCGCCAGCACCTTGCCGGGACCGGGCGAGAGCACATCCGCGGCAGCGAGCCGCGCCAGCCGCGCGCGCTCGGACTTGATCAGGCCCTCGAGATCGTCGAGCACGGCGGCCTGCTGCTTCTCCTCGATCTCCATCCGCCTTGCATCGAGATCGATGTCACGGCGCTTCTGACTGAGCATGTTCAGCGCGACCAGATCCTCGCCGACATAGACGCCGGCATCGAGCGCCTTCAGCTGCGTCAGCTTCTGGTTCAGCTTGGCAGTCTGCGCATCGGTGTCGTGCAGCGCCGCCGCATATTGCTGCTCGGTCGGCTTCAGCATCTCGACGCTGGCGGCATCGCGCGCGACCATGCGGTTCTGGCGGTCGACGATGGCCTTCTTCTCGCTGCTCTGCGCGTTCGACTGCGCGACGCGGGCACGCAGCTCCTCGATCTGGGACTGCAACTGCGCCTTCAACTGACCGGCCTGGCTCGCGATCTCCTGATCGAGCGAGCTGACATAAGCGACATCAGACTGATGCTTGGCACGCGTGGCGTCGAGCTTCTGACGCGCGTCGCCCGCCTTTTCTTCCAGCGAGATGAGCGTGGTGCGGTCGAGCCGCGGATTGGTGATCTCTGCGAGGCGGTCGCCGGACCGAACCTCGCCACCCGGCTTGGCCGTGAGCGAATCGACCTGGCCCGCGATCGGGGACGTCAGCAGCATCACCGGCGCATCGACCACGGCGCGATCGGACTGGTCGGCCACGATCGGCGGCACCACCGCGGTCAGCATCAGCGCCGAGAGGATGCCGGCCACGCCGAGCGCCGACACCCTGAGGATCACGGGATGGCGCGGCGGACGGGTTGCGGTCTTCGGAGCGACGGGACGTTGCGCGGGGACTGGCTTGAAACCGTCATCGAAGCGATCGGTCATCGGGTCTCTTTCGGTTTGGGGTGACACGCCCCGAAAGACGCTTCCTCAGCTGATCCGGAGTTCCAGGCTCCGGTCTCGATGGCTCAACCCAAACCGGATCGCGGGCACATCGTTTCACGCCGCGCCCGATCTCCGCGCCCCCCTCCGGTCACGTTATGTTGCACTGCGATGGCGCGGTTTCCGCTTGCGGGCCGCACTCAATCCTCATTCGCCTTGAAGCGCCCGAGTCCCTTCAAGATGAACGGCGCGATCAGCGCAATCAGCGCGACGACCAGAAGAGTTGCAGAGATCGGCGACTGCAGCAGGGTCATGGGATCGCCGAGGCTGATCGCGAGCGCCCGCCGCAACTGGCTCTCAGCGATCGGTCCGAGGATCAGCCCGACCACGACCGGCGCAATCGGGAAATCGAACCGGCGCATCAGGAAGCCGAGCACGCCGAAGCCGGCCAGCATCGACAGTTCCACGACCGACGGCTTTGCCGCGATCGTGCCCATGGTCGCGAACACGAGGATGCCAGCATAGAGCCAGGGTGTCGGGATCGCGAGCAGCTTCACCCACAGCCCGACCAGCGGCAGGTTGAGGACGAGCAGCATCGTGTTGGCGATGAACAGGCTCGCGATCAGGCCCCAGACCAGATCGGGCCGCTCGGCAAACAGCAGCGGTCCCGGATTGAGGCCATATTGCTGGAAGCCCGCGAGCATCATCGCGGCGGTCGCCGAGGTCGGCAGGCCGAGGGTCAGCAGCGGCACCAGGGTGCCCGCGGCCGAGGCGTTGTTGGCGGCCTCAGGGCCGGCGACGCCTTCGATCGCGCCCTTGCCGAACTGGTCAGGATATTTGGTCAGCCGTCGCTCGGCCGAATAGGACAGGAAGGTGGGAATCTCGGCGCCGCCCGCCGGCAGCGCGCCGATCGGAAAGCCGAACAGCGTGCCGCGCAGCCACGGCTTCCACGACCGCTTCCAGTCCTCGCGCGTCATCCACAGCGAGCCCTTGATGGCCTCGATCTTCTCCTCGCTATGGTGACGGCGCGAGGCGACGTAGAGCGCCTCGCCGACTGCGAACAGGCCGACCGCCAACGTCGTCACCTCGACACCGTCGAGCAGTTCCGGCACGCCGAAGGCGAGCCGCGCCTGCCCCGTCAGCTTGTCGATGCCGATGAGACCGAGCGTCAGCCCGATGAACAGGCTGGTGAGGCCACGGATCGGTGAATCGCCGAAGGTCGCGGACACCGTGACGAAGGCGACGCACATCAGCGCGAAGTAGTCCTCCGGACCGAAGCGCACGGCGATGTCGACGAGGTAAGGCGACAGGAAGGCGAGACCGATGGTGGCGATGGTGCCGGCGACGAAGGAGCCGATCGCCGAGGTCGCCAGCGCCGGGCCGCCGCGGCCGGACTTGGCCATCTTGTTGCCCTCGAGCGCGGTCGCCATCGAGGCGCTCTCGCCTGGCGTGTTGATCAGGATCGCGGTGGTCGATCCGCCATACATGCCGCCATAATAGATGCCGGCGAACATGATCAGCGAACCGCCGGGATCGAGCTTGTAGGTGACCGGCAGCAGCAGGGCGACCGTGAGCGCCGGCCCGATGCCCGGCAGCACCCCGACGGCGGTGCCGAGGAACACGCCGACCAGCGCATAGAGCAGGTTCATGGGCTGGACGGCGATCGCCATCCCATGCGCGAGCGCGGCAAAGGTGTCCATCAGAGCAGTCTTTCGAGCGGACCGGCGGGAAGGCTCAGGGTGAGGAGACGGTCGAAGGCGAGATAGATCATGGTCGTCAGCACGGCGCCGATGACGAGATCGGTGACGAAGGCGCGCCGGCCGAACGCGGCCGACGTCGTCACGAACAGCGTCGTCGTCGCCAGGATGAAGCCGCCACCGAAGCCGATGATCGCGATCAAGAGCGCAAGGCCGGCGAGGATCAGCAGCACCGCGACCGGATCGGAGCTCTCGCGCGGCGGCAGGTTGCCCCTGACCGCATCGACCAGATTGGCAAGGGCCAGAATGCCGAGCCCGATCGCGATCACGACCGGCATGACCTGCGGGCCCATGCCGTACATCGTGGTCGCCGGGATCTGATTGGCGTCGTAGACCAGCACGAGCGCAACGGCCGCGAGCAGCGCCGCAATGACGATGCCGGCCTTGTCGACGCCTCCCGAGGCGGGTGTCTCGGCGCCGGCGCGCTCCGTCGTCATGACTTGACGAGGCCGACCGACTTCAACACGTCGGTGACACGGACGTTCTCCTTTTTCAGGAAGTCGGCGAACGCATCCCCCGGAAGATAGGCGTCGTCCCAGCCCTTCTGCTTCAGGATCTCCTTCCAGGCATCCGACTTCACCATCTTCTCGACGGCGTCGCTGAGCACCTTCTTCTGCTCCGGCGTGATGCCGGGCGGCGCGACCACCGAGCGCCAATTCGCGAGCACGAGGTCGATGCCCTGCTCCTTGAAGGTCGGGATGTCGACCCCGGGAATGCGCTTCTCCGAGGACACGCCGATCGCGCGCAGCTTGCCGCTCTTGATCTGCCCGTCATATTCCGACAGGCCGGAAATGCCCGCCGTGACCTTGCCGCCGAGGATCGCCGCCAGCGACTCGCCGCCGCCCGAGAACGGGATGTAGTTGACCTTCTTGGCGTCGGCGCCAACGGCGCCGGCGAACAGCGCCGCCATCACGTGATCGACGCCGCCGGCCGAGCCGCCGGCGAAGGTGACCTTGGCGATGTCGGCCTTCAGCGCCGCGGCGAGATCCTGCGCCGTCTTGATCGGCGAGTTGGCCGGCACGACGATGACCTGGATCTCCTCGGTCAGCCGCGCGATCGGCGTCACCTGCTCCAGCGTCACCGGCGACTTGTTCATGGCGAGCGCGCCGACCATCACGAAGCCGTTCACCATCAGCTGGTTGCCGTCGCCCTTGGCGCCGGTGACGAACTGCGCGATGCCGACGGTGCCGCCGGCGCCGGCGACGTTGGTCACCTGGACGCTGCGCGCCACGCCCGACGCCACGAAGGCCTGCTGCATGGCCCGCGCGGTCTGGTCCCAGCCGCCGCCGGGCGCGGCCGGCGCCATCACCTTCAGTTCCAATTGCTGGGCAGAGACCGGTGCACCGGCCAGGAACGTCAACGCAACAGCTGCGCCGGACAGGCGCGCACAGAATGACTTCAAGGACCCCTCCACGGCCGCCCCGGCGGCTCACGTTTCTCTATCCGCGTCTCAACCCCGATCATGCGGCACCAAGACGCGCACGGCGGCACGATCGACTGCGCACGGACCGGTCAGATCAGCTCTTGGATTCTCGAGACACAGCAAAAGCTTACAGGCCCAAAGGGGGCATTCAAGGCGCTACCCTGCGACAGGATGGCGCACCCCCTTTACGCGAGGCACTTTGCCGCTCAGTGGCCTGGAGGGCTCAGCCGCAAGTCCAGACCATTCCCACCGGCGTCCGCGTCCAGCACGGGCCGAAGCTGCCGCCATTGTAATGGCCGCGATAGAAGCCGGGCTGGCCGAAATAATGCCACTCGCCGTTGTAGAGCATGTATTTCGGGGTGCCGTCGATGTACCAGTGGCGGCGACTGCCGCGCGGCGGGCCGTTGCGCATCGCTTCCTTGTCCGCGTACAGCGGGAGGCTGTTGTTCGGCGGCTGCTTATAGCCCGGCAGGAAGCCATAGCCCTGCCAGCGATGAGCCTTGCGCTTGTGCGACGGAGCGGCCGTCGCAAGCGCGGGCACCAGCAGCAGAAGCATCACAAGCGAAACGATGAAACGATGCGGCATGGCGGCAGCCCGATGAAGAGGAGGTCGCGAATCTTCAGTCCGATTGCGGCACGGCAACGGCCGCAGCGTCATGAAATGTTTCAGCGATGCCGCCGGTGCTTGCCGCGCGGCGGCGGTGCCGGCGGCGCGTAGAATGGATTGAGGTCGCACATCGCCGCGCGGCCGGACGCCGTGGCGCGGCATTGCGGCAGCGACGTGTAGCTGCAGTCGATCCACTCGCCACCGCCAAACCGGCCGCCTTCATAGACCTTCATGCACACGGGATAGCGCGGATCGTAGGCCTGGGCATGAGCCGGCGCCGATATGGCCGAGCCCACCATCAAAGCGACCGCGACAGCGCTGCAGGTCAGGACACGCATTCGGGGACCTCCGGAAGGGGTCTCGTCGGCCCAAGCCGATTCCCGAGACCGTGTTGCATCTGCTCTGTATCGCCGGCGCGGGCCGCTCGCAATGACGCCATTACAACAGGTCGGCCTGCTCTCCGCCGCGGAAACCCATCGCCAGCACGTAGCGCTCCGACGAATCCTGCCGGCTCGCGGCCGGCTTGACGTGGCGGACGCTGGCGTAATCGCGCTTGAGCTGCGCCATCAAGTCGGCATCGGCGCCGCTCTGGAACGTCTTGGCGAGAAAGCTGCCGCCCGGCTTGAGCACCTCGCTGGCGAAATGCGCGGCAAGTTCGACGAGACCGACGATGCGCAGCTGGTCGGTCTTGCGATGGCCGGTGGTGTTGGCCGCCATGTCCGACATCACCACGTCGGCACGCCCGCCGAGCATGGCGCGGAGCTTTTCCGGCGCATCCTGGGCATGGAAGTCGAGCTGGGTGAAGGTGACGCCGGGGATCTCGCCCATCTCCAGCAGATCGATCGCGATCACCTTGCCCTTCCCGGCTTCGGCCCCGACCCGACGCGCCGCGATCTGGCTCCAGCCGCCGGGCGCAGCGCCGAGATCGACCACCGTCATGCCGGGCTTCAGCAAATGATACTTGTCGTCGATCTCGAGCAGCTTGTAGGCCGCGCGCGAGCGGTAGCCGTCGCGCTTGGCCTTCATGACATAGGGATCGTTGAGCTGGCGCTCCAGCCAGAGTTTCGAGGACAGCTTGCGCTTGCCCCCGGTCTTGACCTGCACATGCATGCGGCCAGTGGTGTCTTTTGCCATCTTGATCTCTGAGGTCATTCCGGGACCGCCCGTCAGGGCGGGACTCGGAATCCAGAAGTTGCGGAGCGAGATTCCGGGTTCGCGCCAAACGAAAGCAGCTTCGCTGCTTTCGTCCGACCGCACCGGAATGACGTCGTCAATTCTTGCTACGCCGTCCTGAGCGCGCCGTCCTCGCGCATCATCTCGACCAGCATGCCCTCGCGCAGGCCGCGATCGGCGACGCGCAGCCGCGGCAGCGGAAACGCCAGGCGAATCGCGTCGAGAATGGCGCAGCCCGCCAGCACGAGGTCGGCGCGGTCGATGCTGATGCAGTTGTTCTCGGCGCGCTCCTGGTAGCTCATCGCCAGCAGCTTGGCGATCGTCGTCGTGATGTCGGCATCGTTGATCCAGATGCCGTCGACCCGGCGCCGATCGTAGCGCGCGAGGTTCAGATGAATGCCGCCGAGCGTCGTCACGGTGCCGGAGGTGCCGAGCAGATGCATGCCGGAGAGGTCGCCGCCATTCTCGGCCGCGAACGGCCCGACATGCTCGGCCACGGCCTCGACCATGGCGGCATAGATCTCCGGCGTCACGTCGCGACCGCCGAAGCGTTCGGCCAAGGTCACGACGCCGAGCGGGATCGACATCCAGGCCTTGATGCGCGGCTCGGCGTTGCGGTCGGCCGGATCGCGCTCGATCCTGACCAGCTCGCTGGAGCCGCCGCCGATATCGAACAGGATGGCCCCGCGCCCGCCCGGATCGAGCAGCGGCGCGCAGCCCTTGACGGCCAGCGTCGCCTCGGTCTCACGGTCGATCACCTCGAGCTCGATGCCGGTCTCGGCCACCACCCGGCTGCGGAACCCGTCGGCATTGGTGGCGGCGCGGCAGGCCTCGGTCGCGATCAGGCGCAGGCGGCTGGCCTTCTTGGATTGGATCTTGTCCCGGCAGATGCTGAGGGCGGCGATGGCCCGATCCATCGCCGCATCGCTGATGCAGCCGGTGGTCGAGATGCCCTCGCCCAGCCGGACGATGCGCGAGAACGAGTCGACCACGCGGAAGCTGTCGCCCGAAGGACAGGCGATCAGGAGCCGGCAATTGTTGGTTCCGAGGTCCAGGGCCGCGTAGACGCTGCTGCCATTGCTGGCGCAGGAAGGCGTCGCGACGTCCAGACCCGGACGCAAGCCGGGCTCCAGGTTCCCGCGCGGCGTGGGACTCTCCCGCAGCCGCGTGTCATTGATCATTCAAATGTCTTTCCGCTGGCCGGACCGGCCCAGATGGAAGTTCTCTTTCCCTAGACATTATCAGTGGATAGCGCCGGCGCAACAGCCCCTCCGTCAGGCGTGATGCACCATTCCTAATCAACCGTTGTCCGGCCGCGGGCGCTGCACTATCTGGGAACAGCCCGCATTTGCGACCAATCCAGCCCGTTGGGTCCTCATCCATGCAAGATCACACCTCCCCGGCCTCCCTCGAAAACGCGATCGCGCTGCAGAAATTCGGCGTCGGGCAGCCGGTCCGGCGCAAGGAGGACGACACGCTGGTGCGCGGCCACGGCAAATATACCGACGATTTCAACCTGCCCGGGCAGGCCCATGCCTGGATCGTGCGCTCCAGCCATGCCCATGGCATCATCAAGGGCATCGACACCACTGCCGCGAAGGCCATGCCGGGGGTGCTCGGGGTGTGGACCGGCGCCGACCTCGCGGCGGCCGCCTATGGCCCGTTCACCTGTGGCCTGCCGCTGAAGGGCCGGGACGGCTCACCGCTGCTGCAGACCAATCGGCCGGCGCTGGCCACCGACAAGGTGCGCTTCGTCGGCGACCCCGTCGCCTTCGTCGTGGCGGAAACCGCCGCGCAGGCCCGCGATGCGGCCGAGGCGGTCGAGCTCGATATCGAGCCCCTGCCCGCGGTCACCAATGCCGAGGAAGCCGCCAGGCCTGGCGCGCCGCTTCTCTACGACCACATCCCGAACAACGTCGCCCTCGACTACCACTATGGCGACACCGCCAAGATCGAGGAGGCCTTCGCCAAGGCGGCGCACGTCACCAAGCTCGACATCGTCAACACCCGCGTCGCCGTGGTGTCGATGGAGCCGCGCGTTGCGCTGGCGGCCTTCGACGGCAAGACCGAGCGCTTCACCTTGCAAGTGCCGACCCAGGGCGTCTCCGGCAACAAGGCAACGCTCGCCAAGATCCTCAACGTCGCGCCGGACAAGGTCCGCATCCTCACCACCAATGTCGGCGGCTCCTTCGGGATGAAGAACGTCTCCTATCCCGAATATGTCTGCATCCTGCATGCGGCCAAGGCGCTGGGCCGTCCGGTGAAGTGGCGCGACGAGCGTACCACCGCCTTCCTGTCCGACAGCCAGGGCCGCGACCAGATCATCCATGGCGAGCTGGCGCTCGACGCCGACGGCAAGTTCCTCGCTGTCAGGCTGTCCGGCTACGGCAATCTCGGCGCCTACATCATGGGCGTGGCGCCGCTGCCGCTGTCGCTCAACACCGGCAAGAACCTCGCCAGCGTCTACAAGACGCCGCTGCTCGGCGTCGACATCAAGACGGTGCTGACCAACGTCACCCTGATGGGCGCCTATCGCGGCGCCGGACGGCCCGAGGCGAACTACTTCATGGAGCGGCTGATCGATACCGCCGCGCGCGAGATGGGCATCGACCGCCTCACCATCCGCAAGCGCAACTTCATCAAGCCGAGCCAGATGCCGTTCCCGGCGGCGTCCGGAGTCACCTATGATTCCGGCGACTTCGCCGCGGTGTTCGAGAAGGCGCTGGAGGTCTCGGACTACGCCGGCTTTGCCAGGCGTAAGCGCGAGAGCCGCAAGAACGGCAAGCTGCGCGGCATCGCGGTCGGCTCGTATCTCGAGGTGACCGCGCCGCCGTCGGGCGAGCTCGGCAAGATCACCTTCGACGCCGATGGCGGCGTGACGCTGACCACCGGCACGCTCGATTACGGCCAGGGTCACGCGACCCCGTTCTCGCAGGTGCTGTCGGCGCAGCTCGGCGTGCCCTTCGAGAAGATCCGGCTGGAGCAGAGCGATTCCGACCTCGTTCGCTTCGGCAACGGCACCGGCGGCTCGCGCTCGATCACCGCGACCGGCCAGGCGATCGTCGAGTCCTCGCAGCTCGTCATCGCCAAGGGCAAGCAGGCGGCGGCGCATCTGCTCGAAGCCTCGGAAGCCGACATCGAGTTCGCGAGCGGCCAGTTCACCATCGCCGGCACCGACCGCAGCATCGACATCATGGAGCTGGCGCGGCGCATGCGCGAGGGCAAGATGCCCGAGGGCGTGCCGGCCTCGCTCGACGTCGACCACAATTCGACCGCGACCGAGTCGACGTTTCCGAACGGCTGCCATGTCTGCGAGGTCGAGATCGAGCCCGACACCGGCGTCGCGCAGATCGTCGCCTACACCGCGATCAACGACTTCGGCACGGTGATCAACCCGATGATCGTCGCCGGCCAGCTCCATGGCGGCGTCGCGCAGGGCATCGGCCAGGCGCTGATGGAGCACCTGCGCTACGACGAGAGCGGCCAGCCGATCACGGGATCGCTGATGGACTACGCGCTGCCGCGCGCCTCCGACGTGCCGATGATGACGGTCGACAACCATCCGGTGCCGGCGAAGTCCAACCCGTTGGGCACCAAGGGCTGCGGCGAAGCCGGCTGCGCCGGCTCGATGGCATCCGTGATCAACGCGGTGATCGACGCACTGTCCGACTACGGCGTGAAGCATCTCGATATGCCGCTGACCACCGAGAAGCTCTGGCGCGCAATCCAGGACGGCAAGGCGAGGACCGCGGCGTAGAACCGTCGTCTTCGGCGCATCGCCGTCGCTTTTGCCTGATCAAGCCCGGCCCGAACGGCCGGGCTTTCGTTTGCGCAGATGGCAGAGGATCCGTTCGCACGGCGACGTTGCCGCGCGCCGGTCTCACGCTCCCTCCATACGCGATCGCCCTGCCCGCAGCGGGGGATGCCAGTCGCGATCACCGCAGCAGGCGTGCGGAAAAATCGCTGAATTGCGGCAGAACCGATGAAGTCATCCGGTTATTTTCGCCGGGATTCGTCCCTGAGTTCCATCCCTTTCGACTATCGCGAGCGTCCCGATCTTCCTTAGGTTGCTGCAACGCCGGTTGGCATCTTCAACACACGCCGGACGCCGGTGCCACGCCAAACGACGCACGACTGCGTCACGCGGTGGATGTCGGCTCAAACGAGGGAGAATGACGAGATGGCTTTCCCGACGTCGGTCAACGACCAGATCACCGATTCCGTCACCCAGGCGAATACCAAGGTGCTCGGAGATGCGCCCGCGATTGCGATGGGCAACCTCTATCAGGCCACGGCGCAGGCGCTCGCCAATGCGGCTCACAACGCGACCAATGCGCAGCAGCAGAGCTACGTGACCACGCAGGCCGCCACCACCATGGGCGTCGCCACGCTCTACTCGCTCGACACCGCCACCACCGGCGTCGCGACGGCCGACATCCTCAACACCGGCGTCAAGGGCCTGACGAGCTGACGCGCACGTCCCGTTCGACCACCCACCTGCTGAAATGACCTCCACCTGAAAGGATCGAGCCATGGCATTTCCGACCTCAGTCAACAATCAGATCACTGATTCCGTCACCCAGGCGAACACCAAGGTGCTCGGCGACGCGCCGGCGATCGCGATGGGCAACCTGTTCCAGGCAACCGCGCAGGCGCTCGCGAACGCTGCGCACAATGCCACCAATTCGCAGCAGCAGAGCTATGTGACCGCGCAGGCGGCAACGACCATGGGCGTCGCCACGCTCTACTCGCTCGACACCGCCTCCACCGGCGTCGCCACCAAGGACATCCTGTCGTCCTGACCAGGCCCGAGCGCGGGATCGGGACACTCCCCGATCTTGGCCCTCGCCTCATGATCCCAGGGAGCTGGTGAGATGGCATTTCCCACGGCAGTCAACAGTCAGATCACGGACTCCGTGACCCAGAGCAACGTCCAGGTCCTCGGTACGGCACCTGCGATCGCAATGGGCAACCTGTATCAGGCGACGGCGCAGGCGCTGGCGAATGCAGCGCACAACGCCACCCTGGCGCAGCAACAGATGTACGTCACTGCGCAGGCAGCGACGACGGCAGGCGTCGCGCTGCTCTACTCACTCGACACGGCGTCGACCGGACTGGCGACGTCGACCATCCTGAAGAGCTAGGCACCATCCGCGCGTGATGCCCGGCTGATCGAGAGACGACCCCACGCCAACAGCACTCGCAAAGGAGAGACATCATGGCATTCCCCACCGCCGTCAACAGTCAGATCACGGACTCCATCAGCCAGGTGAACACCAAGGTGCTCGGCGACGCGCCGGCCGTCGCGATGGGCAACCTGTTCATCGCCACCAGCCAGGCGCTGTCCAACGCGGCCCACAACGCGACCAACAACCAGCAGCAGTCCTACGTGACGATGCAGGCCTCGACCACGCAGGGCATCTCCACCCTGCTGACCCTCGATACCGGCACGACCGGCATCGCCACCGAAAAGGTGCTCGGCCTGGTGTAGCGGTCCGTCCACCGACGGTGCCACCCGGCTAGCCGCAGGCTTGCGTCCGGCCAAGGGAGCCGTTCGTCGTGCCAGCCGCCTCCGCATCGTTGACGGCCGTGGTCGACGGCAACGTCGTCAATGTCGGGCTCGCCCCATCGGTCGCCATGGGCATGACCTATGTGGCGATGGCCGACAGCCTCGGGCTCGCCATGGCGAACGCCGCGGCCAATCAGCAACGTGGCCAGGTCCTGGCCGGCGCGGCGCTCGCGCAGGTCCTGGCGATGATCATTGCGCAAGGGAGTTCGTGACATGAGCGATCCGGGTACGGTCAACGGCCAGATCATCGACTCGACGACCGGCGTGGTCACGCTTCTGACCGGTCAGTCTCCGTCGCAGGCCTTCGGACTGCTCGACGCCGTGATGGTCGAGACGCTCGGCATGGCCATGCACAATGCGATCGGGCGGCAGCAGGGCGCGAGCGTGATCGGCTCGGCGGCAGTGACCGCGGCGTGTGCCAAGATGCTGTCGGTGCCGCTTCCCATTGCACCGCCGCCCGCGCCGAAGCCCCCGCCGCCCGCCGTCGATCCGCTCCCCGGACCGCCGCCCAATCCGTCGCCGAGCGCAGCCGTCGCCGCCGCCTTTGCCGAAGCGGAAAGCGCGGTGACCGCGCTGAAACTGCAGGCCAGCTCGGCCTCCAGCCTGGCGCAGACCGCGCAGGCAGATCTCAACCAGATCGTCACCGACGCCGGCGGCACGACGCCCTCGACGCCGCCACCCCCGAGCAGCTCGATCGCGACCGCCTATGCGGATGCGGCGAGCGCGATCGACACGCTGAAGGCCCAGGCCGCGACCGCGAATGGCCTGGCGCAGACCGCGGAGAGCGACCTCAACAAGCTGATCACCGAGGCCGGCGGCACCCCGCCCGCTCCTCCGAAGACCTGACCAGATCCTGAGCCGAAGACCCGACGACGAGACCGCCATGATCCGGGGCGCCGCAACCAGCACCGGCCGCAGCCTTCGGATCGGTTGAGGATACGCAGATGCCCAGCAATGTCGACGCCCAGATCATCGACGTGATCAACCAGGTCCAAAAGGCGACCATGGCGCCGCAGGTCGTACTCACCAGCGGCGCCGGCAAGGCCTATCAGTCGGTGGCGCAATCGGCGGCCATCGCCATCCAGGACGCGGCCGATGCGCTGCGCAACGTCTCGACCATCGCGACCACGGCCTCCGGCGTCGCCATGGCGCAGTTGCTGGCGACCGGCGAGCCGAAATACGCCGAAGCGCTGGTGACGGCGCAGAGCATGATGAAATCGGCGACCGACGACTTTGCCCAGATCGGCGCGGCCGCTTCCACGATCCTCAAGAACTTCCCGTCGGGGTGATGTGTCATGTCGGTGACGGTCGCAAACAGGCTGATCCAAGGCCGTGGCGGCCTCTCCGAGATCGGCGCGGTGGTTCTGGCGTTCATCGACGGCGGCGTGCAATGGCTCGAATGGGCGGTGCGGGCGCCGACGGCGAGCTACAGCTTCCCCGACGAAACCAGCATGATGGCCGAAATCCAGGACGGGCTGCACGGCTCGCCGCTGGCGCTGCTGCCCGGTCTGGGCCTGCAGGTCAGCCCGGTCAAGCTCCTGACCTTCAATCTCGGTGACCTGCGCGCGATTGCCAAGGCGGAGACCGGCGCGCAGGACGCCGCGACGGCGAGCCAGACCGAGAGCATCCTCAACGCCCACGGCATCCATGCGCAGTCGGATCTCGCAGCGGTCCCGGCCCTGCTCTCGCAGTTTGGCGTGGCCACGTCGCCGCTGTTCCAGTGTCTTGGCCTCAACGAGACGATCGCGCTGTGGGAGCTGATTGCGCTGCCGCAGCCGCAGGATGGCGAGCCCGACATCCGCAACGACGCGGCCGCCTTCGCCGTGCAGCAGGCCCGCACGCCCGAGGAGTTCTGCGACTACTACCGCATCTACATGGCGCTGACGGCCAAGCTGAAGACCGCCGCCAGCTCTGCCGAGCAACGCCTGTCCCAGGCCAATGGCGCGGTTCAGACGCTGCTGCCGATGATGTTCGGCGCGCTCGACTGTCCGCAGGTGCGGGGCCTGGTGCCCCCGCACGAGGTCGCCGCGGCCGTCAACAACTGGCTGCGGCAGGGACGGCGGCTCGGTTTCGCCCGGCTGTCGGAGGGCGTCTGCCGCATCATCGAGAGCACGACATTCACGCAGGAGACCGGCGCGGCGGCCCAGCAGGTCGTCACGCTGTATCTCGCCAACGCGCAGTCGTTCCTCTCGGCCAATCATCCGAAGACCGGCCGGATCAGCCAGGACGGACGCTCCTGCATCCTGCCGACGCAATCCGGCAATCTCTACGCCGAGCTCTACCTCGGCGCCGACGGCGACATCACCTTGCGCCAATTCAGGCGGATCGCGCCGCCCGCCGAAAAGAGTTGAGTCCGACACCCCATGAGGCAGGCATCATGAGCGAGCAGCCCCCGTCCCAGACCTCTCCGCCGGAGAACGAGCCCGACATCCTGCTCGACAATCCCTATGCCAGCCCGATGTTGCCTGAAGCATTCATCGAGCAGATCGAGGAGCAGTCGGCGGCTCAGTCGGCGCGCGATACCGAAGTCGAAGCCGAGCTGATCGAGAGCGCCACCGACGAGGTCGTGTCGATCGAGGAGCATCTGGGCGAGATGGACGAGGCGGTGATCGAGGTGGACGAGCAGGTCGCCAGTCCCCTCTCCTCGCACTCCATCCACCAGATCGAGCATCGCCTGCTGGAGGCCTCCCGCGCGATCGCCGCGGCCCAGCAGGCGTTCAACGAAGCGGTTGGTCGCACGGCGGCCTCGATGGAGCGCAAGATGGCCGCGGCGCAGGCCGCCATGCTGTCACGCCGGGCGCAGGTCGAACCGCTGCAGCCGCCCGCGGACTACGCGCCGCCCACGGTCGAGACGGCCGAGCAGGCCGTCGCGGCCTCGATCGTCGCCACGCGCCAGGCCACCAACTTCACCGATCGTCAGCTCGCGGCGATGGCCGCCACCGGCCGCGCCATCATCGCCGAGGCCCAGCAGGCGGCCGAGCAGAGCGTCATCGCCGCCGAACGCTCGATCAGCGCCGCGCTGGCGGCGAGCCAGCCACAGAAGACGGCGGCTTCCGCCTGACGCCACGCAAACCACCTCGCTGCGGCTGCGGGTGATCCGACCTGCTGTGTCAGCGATACTCCCGAAGCGGTCGTAAGAACACCGCCTCCGGCACCGCCTATCACGCGGAAGGATCCAATCCGATGTGCTGCATCATCTTCGATCTCGCCAGCACCGGTGGCCTGGACACCCTCGCCTCGCCGGGTTCCGGCCTCCCTGGCGCGCTGCCCCAAGGCATGGGAACCCAAGGCGGCCTCTACGTGATCGTCAACGTTCCCACCAACAATAGATACATCGGGAAAGCCGGCAATCTGGCGGACCGCTTCGATGGTCGTATGCTCACCGTGAACGAGTTCGGACTGAGCACCAACAATCTCAGGGGCGTCGGCGCGTTCTGGGGTGTCGCCTACGCCTTCAACACGCCGCAACCTCCGTCGCCGCCACTGCCAGTCTTCAAGGTCGAGGCCGGCATCACCTACAACGCCCAAACGAACGATGGCCGCCTCGCCAACCTCCTCTTGCCCGGCCAATTCGCTCCGGGAACTCCACAATATGCTTTCGCCAGCGCGCTGCAGATGAACACGATGGAAACCTGCAGGGTCGCCGATCCCATCTATTCCCTTAAAGATCCAACGGTCTACATCGATTCAACGACAGTCGACGTCGAACAACTACTCATTCGATTCTTCAAGATGGCGATCGGCAGCGGCGGAACTCTCACAAACAAGCAAAAAAGTCTGAATGCGTTCGTGAATTCAACCGGCAACAGCATGATCGTTGCGGTGTCGTGGGGCGCATGCCAAGCGCTCGGATTCCCGACCAGCGGCTTCACCATCATCACGATCGCCAACGGCGGCGCGCTTTGACGATCGCCGCGGGACTACCGTCCCGCCGCAGCGCGCGGGCCGTGCCGATCGACCCGGAGCGTAACGCCAACGGCAAAACGGTGAACATCAGAACTGATTCCAATTCGATTGCGCCGGGGGATGCGAGGCTCGCAGGCATACGGTGCTCACATCAAACAAAGAGAAGAGGACGATCAGGATGCCAAAAGGCGACGAACCAACGATCTTCGTGACCAAGGACGACAGGCAAGTCGTCATCGCGTCAGGAGGCGAGCAGATCAGCCCCAACAGCTACGGCTTCGAGATCGAATTCTGCAGCCACAACAGCTGGGTGTTCCAATTCACTCACGTTGAAGCAGCCGACATCGAATTGACGGTTGGAGACTCGCCGGAAGCAAAAGCCGTCTGGACGATCGAGACCGATTCGGACAACGTCTTCGAACTCACGACGGGCAAGACGTGGTTTTCGACCGTCGCGGACGCCTACCTTGCCAAAGACCGACTTGCTGAATATCTCGTCGCTTCTGTATCCGGGACATCGACGCAAAAATATGTGACTTTCCTGCAATGGAAGGCGGCGCTCGCAAGCGAGGCCTTCGATACCCTCGTCAAGAATTTCTTTGGCAAAGCGTTGAAAAAAGCCGAGGCGAAGAATCGCAGCTCCACTCAAGTTCTTGTTCAACTGAACGAAAACAACATTGACGATACGACTAATGTCGGCGCGGCCCTATGGACGTTCGCCAAGAACGAGGGAAGCCCCCAAGATCCACAACCGTGGAACGATTACCTCAACAACATCCTCCTTGGGCGCAGCCAGAAAGACCCAAAAGAAGGCTTTTCTTCGCAGGTCAACATGCCCATGACCTTGCAAGGTTATTTTTTTTACCAAATGGCGTGGAAACTACCTCGTGAAAATCTGCGCTTCAGCAAGGGCGTGGTACGGCCATCCTGGATCTGGTTGAACGTCATGGCCGAAGTCTATAGCGGATACATGTCATTGCTTACAAAGATCTATAAGGACGTCGGTCAGATTGATCCGGCGAAAGTTCCAGTCGAACTGAACATGACTATTGCAGAACTCAAGAAGTCCGCGTTTGTTTTCCTTGTTACGAACAAGGTGGTATGCGGTGCAATGGGCGCTCTGAGCGAGATGAATCAGCTCAAGCTCCAGGAAATCGCATACGCCGAAAAATCGACGTTGATCTTTCGGGATCCATACCCCTTTGAGGAACAGATCAATTCATATCAAGTGGACCAATTCCCGCGCTGGTGGCGCTGGTTGCCATTTCATAGCTACCTGAAGGATTTGACGGCACTCTGGTTTAAAGCTGCGCTGCTGGATGTGATCAGCAAGGAAGACTTTGATCGCACGTTTTACGGCAAACTCGGCGAAGTTCTCTTGTCGGGAGAAACGGCTGCGATTTGGCTGGACGCACTCGCAAAGTTTCAACGCGAGTACATAGAGAAGGCCGGAAAGAAACCTTACTCACGGCTCGCGACGTACGACGTCAAATCTCTCTGTAAAGCGATCAACATGGTGGAGAAAGCGCTGGGCGCAATGCTCCTGAACGCGAGCAATCCATCCACCGATCTTGCTTTCAATCTGCCGCCGCCAAATGCGCGCCCGTTTCTTGACTATTCCAGAGCACCGAAGTGGGAAGGACGCTACGACACCATGTGGTCTTCGATCAAACTACCGGGGTCCTCGCCGTCGACCGGTGATTGGACGTACCTCGTTGAGCATCGCCGGCATTAGGCGACGGAGAATGCCTTGGGTGGAAACGCGTCTTTTTCATACCAACCCTCGGCGGCGCTTACATGTTTCCAAAGCCTCTGTGAAAGAGGACAACCGCCCCCCTCACTCCGCCGCCATGCGCCGGTACTCGCGCGGGGTGCGGCCGACCTGACGGCGGAAGTATTTCTCGAAATGGCTGAGATCGGCGAAGCCGACCTGTAGCGCCACATCGGTGATCGGCTGCCGCGCATTTGTTGCCAGCAACTCCTTGGCTTTCTCGACCCGAATGCGCGACAGCATTGCCTTGCACGAGGTCTGCAGGCTGTGGCGAAACAGGAAGCTCAGATGCGACTGGCTGACATGGGCCTGGCGTGCCAAGCTGCCGAGCCGGATCGGCTCGGCATAGTGATCGACGAGATACAGAAGTGCCCGGCGCAGATTGGGATGCAGGCGCGACAGCGCCGTGATGTCCTTGTTGAGCACGTGGCGAATCCAATCATCCGCTTCCGCCCCGATTTCCGGCCTCGCGGACGCTTGCTCGCGAACGGCTTCGGCCGGCGGCTTCGCCGCCGGCAACGCCGGTGACGGTGCCGCCGACGTCACCGTCACGCGCTCGGCCCGCGCGTGGAGAGCCGGGAAATAGCGCCTGATGTCCTCGGCACGGATCCTCGCACGTCCGGTCATGACCGCGAGCCGGGCGACCACGCGCTCGACCTCGAACGCGTTCTCCGGCCACGGATAGCTGCGGCACAGATCGAGCATCTCGGCGCTGATCTTGTCTTCGGCGCGATGACCATGTCCCTCGAGCGCAGCGATGACGAGCGGCTCGATGTCGTCGCAGCGCTCGCGCAGCGGCGGCACGCTGACGGGCAGAAAGTCGAGCTCGGCCAGCAATTGGCGCGAGAAGGAGCGCTCGGCCACCATGCGCGGCAGATCGCCGCCGGCCGAGGCGATCACGCGCACGCGCGTCGTGTTCGACACGTCCAGCCATTGTCCCAGGCGAGAATGCATGTGCTGCGGCAATTCGTTCTGCAGACCGGGCGCCAGCATGTCGATGTCGCTGAAGAACAGCGTGCCGCCCTCGGCCTGCCGAAACCAGTCCTGCGGCGCCCCCCGCGGCTGCGCGCAATTGACCTGCACGAACGGCAGATCGCGGCGCGGCCCGCAGCAATGGATCGCGGCGGCCAGATACGGCGTCTCGGTCCCGAACTCGCCCTGCAACAGGCACGGCAGATCGCTGTGCGACGCCTTCTCGACGAAGATCTCGAGATTTCGGACCGCCTCGCTCACACCCACCAACAGCAGCGAGCGGCCCAGGCGCTGCCGTGCCCACTCGCAGACCTCGTGGCGCTTGATCACGAAGGCGAGCTGGCGCGCGCAATCCGCCAGCGCGTCGGACAGGTCCGGCCCGCCCCGCCGCCCCTCCCAGGCCAACGTCAAACGGCCGATCCCGACGTCGGCATAGACCAGCGGCGCCGTCACGGATGGCGTCGGTTCGAGACGCCATTCCGGCGCACGCCGCGGCTCGCGCTCGGCAGTCGCCGCACCACCGCCGTCTCTTTCGCTGAGCCAGTCCTGCACGGTTTCCGATCCGGATCGGGACAGGACGATGCGGCCGAGATCGGCGACGGCAATCTCCACAGTCGCCGCCCGCGACAGCTCCGCCAGACGCTGTGCATAGCTTGCCAGGAAATCGACGACGTTGAGATACGGCCGGCTCATCCTGGACAGATCGCGCCAGGCCTGATCGCCGCCGTCGAGTCCCCGCTGGTCTTTCATGACCCGGCTCAGCGCACGGACGCGTTGTGTCGATGATCCAACATGGCGGGCACGTTACCGCGGCTCCGACGCCGCTTCCGACCGAAGCGGCCGGCCCGATCTGCCCACCTTGTGCATCGCTTGCCAGAATTCATGGTCCCCCATGACGCAGCCCGCGGCCACGCCGCATCTCCCATGTCCGATCATTGGCCCTTCCCCCTCACAACTACGGGCCAACCAAACCATACACAATTTTAGATTGAGTGTGAATGAATTCACAAGCAGGCCATCAAATGGTCTTGATGACTGATGCGATTCGTCGCGGCTATCCGCGCTGTTCGCGTGGCTGATAGATCGCCACGTGATGGCAATGCGCGAGCGGGCGGTCGCCATTGGCGACCACCAGCGCATCGAGCTCGACGAAGCGGTGACCCTTCTTCTCGTAGTTGGCAACCACACGGCCGCGCGCGGTGATCTCGTCGGCTTCTTCGATCGCCGACAGCAGTTGCATGCGGCTGCCGACGTGAATCCAGGGGCCGAGGACGACGTTGTCGACGAGCAGCCGGTTCATCACCCGCTGCAGCATGCCGGGATGGCCGAGCCGCTCGTTGGCATAGATCGGATCGCGCTCGCGAATCTCAGAAAGATAGGCGGTGGCCGCCTGCCCTGGCCACGCGCGCGGCGCCGTGCCGAGCCAGCTGCCGACAGCGAAAGACTCCGCACTGACGAGCGGCCGCACCGCCGCGGCCGGAACATCCCGGTACTCGGCCAGCACGACATCCGGCACCGACGCGGGCAGCGAGGCGGAACCGGTGGCGCAGAGCTGCCCTCGGCTGATCACCTCAAGGGCGAGCCCGTCGGAGGTCTCGTTCGCGACGACCTCCGCGATCTCGCCGTCATAGACCGGCTTGGTGAACCGTGCCTCGATCAGCCCACGCTCCAAGAACGCCCGCCCCCAGCGTGCGACGGGCTGATGCAGCATATAGGCCAGCACCTCGACGCCGGGTACGAGACCGCCGGCGAAGCCGAATCGCCGCGCCACACTGTCGTCGTGCATCTTGTTCTCGGACTGCTTGGCCGTGTTGAACGCCTCGACCGCATACGCCGCGATTCTGCCCGACATCCTTGCCTCCCTTTCACCGTTTTCGGGCGATGGTAGCGGCCGGAAAGGCCCTGGCAAGCGGCGCGTTTGGCTCGCAATTCCCGGCGCGATGGAGTACCAACCGGACCATTCCAACCGATGGCCCGATGACGACCGAAACCGCCCCGATCCGCATCTATGTCGACGCCGACGCCTGCCCGGTGAAGGACGAGATCTACCGCGTTGCGATCCGGCATGGCCTGCCGGTGACCGTCGTCGCCGGTGGCTTCATCCGCGTGCCCGAGGATCCCCTGATCACGCGCGTGGCGGCCGGCAGCGCCATGGATGCCGCGGATGACTGGATCGCCGAGCGCACCGGCGCTGACGACATCGTCATCACGGCGGACATTCCGCTGGCCAGCCGCTGCGTCAAGGCCGGCAGCGCCGTGATCGCGCCGAACGGCAAGCCGTTCACGGCGGAGTCGATCGGCATGACGCTCGCCGTGCGCAACCTCATGACCGATCTGCGGTCATCGGGCGAGGTGACCGGCGGCCCGCGCTCGTTCACGCCGCGCGACCGCTCCACCTTCCTTTCCACCCTCGACACCACGATCCGCCGCCTGCAGCGCCAGCGCGCGGCGCGGACCCAGCAGCAGAGCTAACCTCATGGCGCCGCCTCTCATCCAACTCAAGGACATCCGCCTGACCTTCGGCGGCACGGCCCTGCTGCAGGGTGTCGAGCTGTCGGTCTCGCCAGGCGAGCGCGTCTGCCTGATCGGCCGCAACGGCTCCGGCAAGTCGACGCTGCTCAAGATCGCCGCCGGCCTGGTCGAATGCGACAGCGGCACCCGCTTCGTGCAGCCGGGCGCCACGGTGCGCTATCTGCCGCAGGAGCCGGATTTCTCCGGCCATGCCACCACGCTGTCCTATGTCGAGGCCGGACTCGGGCCGGGCGACGATCACTATCAGGCACGCTATCTCGTCGAGCAGCTCGGACTGACCGGAGAAGAGGATCCCGCTGAAGTCTCCGGCGGCGAGGCGCGCCGCGCGGCGCTGGCGCGCGTGCTCGCGCCCAACCCCGACATCCTGCTGCTGGACGAGCCGACCAATCACCTCGACCTCACGACCATCGAGTGGCTGGAAAACGAGCTCGACGGCCGAAGCTCGGCGCTGGTGCTGATCAGTCACGATCGTCGCTTCCTCACCAATCTGTCGCGCGCGACCGCTTGGCTCGACCGCGGCCAGATCAGGCAGATCGATCGCGGCTTTGCGGCATTCGAGGCGTGGCGCGACGAGGTGCTGGCGGAAGAAGAGCGCGAGCAGCACAAGCTCGACCGCAAGATCGTCAACGAGGAGCACTGGCTGCGCTACGGCGTCTCCGGCCGGCGCAAGCGCAACGTCAAGCGGCTCGCCAATCTGCATGCGCTCAGGCAGCAGCGCCGCGACTATCGCGGTACGGCCGGCAGCGCCAATCTCGCCGCGGCGGAAGCCGACAAGTCCGGCAAGCTGGTGATCGAGGCCAAGGGCGCATCGAAGAGCTATGGCGACCGCAGGATCGTCGACAATTTCTCCATCCGCATCCAGCGCGGCGACCGCATCGGCATCGTCGGCCCCAACGGCGCCGGCAAGACCACGCTGGTCAATCTGCTCACCGGCGGCAGCGAGCCCGACAGCGGCAGCATCAGGCTCGGCGTCAATCTGGAGACGGCGACGCTCGACCAGCACCGCGAGAGCCTCGATCCCCGGACGACGCTCGCCGACGCGCTGACGGGCGGCCGCGGCGATCACGTCATGGTGGCCGGCAAGCCGAGGCACGTCGTCGGCTACATGGAGGACTTCCTGTTCTCGCGCGAGCAGATGCGCACGCCGCTCGAAGTGCTATCGGGGGGCGAGCGCGGCCGGCTGATGCTGGCGCGCGCGCTGGCCAAGCCATCGAACCTCTTGGTGCTGGACGAGCCGACCAACGATCTCGACCTCGAGACGCTCGACGTGCTCGAGGACATGCTCGGCGACTACGAAGGCACGGTGATCCTGATCAGCCACGACCGCGACTTCCTGGACCGCGTCGTGACCTCGGTGATCGTGCCCGAGGGCAACGGCAAATGGCAGGAATATGCCGGCGGCTACAGCGACATGCTGGCGCAGCGCGGCGCCGACCTGAAGCGCGAGCATGCCAAGGCGGCTGAGGAGAAGAAGGAGGCCAAGCCGGCTGCGACAGCGCCCGCGAGCGCGCCCAAGCGCAAGCTCTCCTTCAACGAGAAGCACGCGCTGGAGACCCTGCCGAAGACGATCGCGAAGCTGCAGGCCGAGATTGCCAAGCAGCAGGCCGTGCTCGCGGATCCTGCTCTTTACGCCAAGGACCGCAAAAAGTTCGACGCCGCCTCCCTCGCCATCGCCACCGCGCAGGCCGAGCTCACCGCCGCGGAAGACCGCTGGCTGGAGCTGGAAGTGCTGCGCGAGGAAATCGAGGGGGCTTGATGTTTACGTAGGATGGGCAAAGGCGCGCAAGCGCCGTGCCCACCACGAGCTTGCGCAACAGAAGACGGTGGGCACGCTTCGCTTTGCCCACCCGACATTCTCTCCGTCATCGCTTCGCTCCTCGCAATGACGGCAACATGGAGTGAATGACATGACCACCCCGCTCGCCGCCAGGATCGCCCGTGAGTACGGCACGCCCTGCGCCGTCATCGACATGGACAGGGTCGAGCGCAACATCGCGCGCATCCAGGCCCAGTGCGAGGCCGCGGGCGTCGCCAACCGGCCGCACATCAAGACGCACAAGAGCCCGGTGCTGGCGAAACTGCAGATCGAGGCCGGCGCGCAGGGTATCACCTGCCAGAAGATCGGCGAGGCCGAAATCATGGCGGACGCCGGCATCGCCGACATCCTGATCAGCTACAATCTGATCGGAGAGGAGAAGATGGCCCGCCTCGCCGCGCTGCAGGCCAAGGCCGACATGACCGTCGCCGCCGATAACGCGACCGTCATCGCCGGCCTGCCGCAGGCGGCAAAGCAGTCGGGCCGCACGCTGTCGGTCGTGGTCGAATGCGACACCGGGCGCAAGCGCGCCGGGGTCGAGACGCCGGCCGAGGCGATCCAGCTCGCACGCCAGATCAAAGCCTCCGAGGGACTGCGCTTCGCCGGCTTCATGCTGTACCCGACCGAGAGCGGCTGGGACGAGGCACAGCGCTTTTACGACGAGGCGCTGGCCGGCGTGCGCGCCGAGGGGCTGGACGCTGCCATCGTCTCGACCGGCGGCTCGCCGAACCTGAAGAATCTCGGCAAGCTCAGGGGCGCGACCGAGCATCGGCCGGGTACCTATATCTACAACGACCGCATGCAGGTCGCCGCCGGCGTCGCCACCTGGGACGACTGCGCGCTGCACATCTACTCGACCGTCGTCAGTCGCGCCGCGCCCGAGCGCGGCATTCTCGATGCCGGCTCGAAGACGCTGACGACCGACACTGGCGGGCTCGACGGCCACGGCCTGATCCTGGAACACCCCGAAGCCAAGATCGCGCGCTTCGCCGAGGAGCACGGCTTCCTCGATCTGTCGCGCAGCAACACCCGCCCCCATGTCGGCGACGTCGTCCGCATCGTCCCCAACCACGTCTGCGTCGTCGTCAACATGATGGACGAGGTGGTGATGGTGCGCGGCGAGGAGATCCTGGGCACGCTGCCGGTCGCGGCGCGGGGGAAGCTGCGATAGGGGGAAGCTCTTTCCGCTCGTCATTCCGGGGCAGCCGCGCCAGCGGCTCAGCCCGGAATCCATACTCCCGATCGGGGTTATGGATTCCGGGCTCGTCCTACGGACGCCCCGGAATGACCGCGTGCTTGTGGTTACTCGCCAGCCACCTCATCACGCCCCTGCCCGCCGCAGCGCCGGTCGCGAACGAGGCCTGCAGCAGATAGCCGCCGGTGGGCGCCTCCCAGTCAAGCATCTCGCCGGCGGCGAACACGCCGGGCAGACGCCAGAGCATGAAGTTCTCATCAAGCTCCTCCCGTGCGATGCCGCCGGCAGTGGAGATGGCGCGCGCGAGTCCGGTCGTGCCGGTCAGTCTGACCGGCGCGGCATTGATCAGCGCGGCGAGACGTTCCGGCGGGAGCGACGACAGTGACAAGCCTTGCGACTTTGCCACCTCCTGCAGCAACCCGATCGCGACCGGCGACAGCTGCGCCGCCTTGCGCAGCACGTTCGAGAGCGACTGCTTGCCACGCGGCGCCGATAGCTTCTTAGTCAGATCAGCGGCCTCGACATCGGGCCGCAGCGCGACGTGCAGAACAGCCTCGCCATGAACAGCGACGGCCTCCCGCAGTTCGGCCGACAGTGCATAGACCGCGCCGCCTTCGATGCCGTCCCGCGTCACGACCGCCTCGCCGCGCACGCTGCGGTCGCCAAAGGACAACGCGATACTCTTGAGCGGCCGGCCCTCGAAGCGGTCGCGGAAGATGTCGGACCAGGCGACCGTGAAGCCGCAATTGGCCGGCCGCAGCGCCGCGATCGCGACGCCCTTCGCTGCCAGGATCGGCACCCATCCGCCGTCGGATCCGAGCCGCGGCCAGGACGCGCCGCCCAGCGCCAGCACGGTCGCGTCGGCTGCCACGGTGTGCGGACCGTTCGGCGTCTCGAAGGTCAGATGTCCCCGGTCGTCCCAGCCGGTCCAGCGATGCCGCAGCTCGACTCGCACGCCCTGCGCATCGAGCCGGCGCAGCCACGCCCGCAGCAATGGCGAGGCTTTCATTGCGACGGGAAACACGCGGCCCGAGGAGCCGGTGAAGGTCGCCTCGCCCAGCGCCTCGCACCAGTCGCGTAGTTGTTGCGGCGAGAAAGCCTGGATGGCCGGCGCAAGCCACGACGCAGCATCGCGATAGCGCGACAGGAACAGCGGCAGCTCTTCGCTGTGGGTGAGATTGAGGCCCCCTCGCCCCGCCATCAGGAACTTGCGGGCAACCGACGGCATCGCGTCGTAGACGGTGACGGCGACGCCGCCGCCCGCCAGCACCTCGGCGGCCATGAGCCCAGCCGGGCCGGCCCCGATGACCGCAATGTGCTTTAAAGAGGACATGTCGTCAGTTTAGGCCCCCCACCGCACCAAGCCAAAGGTCGTCATGCCCGGGCTTGTCCCGGGCATCCACGCCCGTCCACGCCGCAGTGCCAAAGACGTGGATGGCCGGGTCAAGCCCGGCCATGACGGTGAGTGTGGAGCGGGCTTCGTGCCCTACAGCTTGATCCCCAGCCGTGCCGCGGCCTGCGACACGTACTTCTGCGTCTGCTCGAACGCACCCTGCAGCGCCCGCGCCTTCGACATGTCGCTGATCTCTTGGAAATGCGCGGCGACCGCGTCCGGCGTCCACTCCTCCGGCGGCAGATTGATGCCCTCGCTCTCCAGGATCCTGATCACCGCGAACGAGCCCGCACCCGCACCCATGATGGTGCGCGTGGGCGCGTCCTCGCTGAGCAGATACTCCACCGCAGGCGTGATCGATTCCGGCTTCATCAGCTCCAGCGCCTGCGGCGGCAGCAGCTCCTCGGTCATGCGCGTGGCCGCGGTCGGCGAGATGATGTTGACGCGGATGTTGGTCTTGCGGCCCTCTTCCGCCAGCACGTTCATCAGGCCGACCATGCCGGTCTTCGCCGCGCCGTAATTGGCCTGGCCGAAATTGCCGAACAGGCCGGAGGACGAGGTCGTCATGACGATGCGGCCGTAGTTGCGCTCGCGCATGCCGTTCCACACCGCCTTGCAGCAGTAGAAGGTGCCGACCAGATGCACGTCCAGCACCTTGGCGAAATCCGCCACCTCCATCTTGGCGAACGACTTGTCTCTGAGGATGCCGGCATTGGCGCACATGATGTCGACGCTGCCCAACTCCTTGGTGGCGCGCTCGACCATCGCCGTGACCTGCTCGAAATTCGAGACGTCGGCGCCGTCGGCCATCGCGGTGCCGCCGGCCTTGCGGATCTCCTCGACCACCGTCTCGGCAGCGGTCATCGAGCCGCCGGTGCCATCGCGCGCGCCGCCGAAATCATTGACCACGACCTTGGCGCCGCGGCTCGCCAGTCCCAGCGCATGCGCGCGTCCGAGACCATTGCCTGCGCCGGTAACGATGGCGACGCGTCCGTCAAATCTGATTGCCATGATCTTTTCCTTCAGTGAGGTCGTCATGCCCGGGCCTGACCCGGGCATCCATCCACTTCGAAAGACTCTCAGTCTTGATGGATCGCCGGGTCACGCCCGGCGATGACGATGGGTGGGTTGTGACGAAGATTGTTAGCTCAGATAGATCAGCCCGATCCAGTCGGCGACCAGCGCGGGCTTGTCTTCGCCCTCGATCTCGACCGTGACATGGGTGCGCGACTGCAACTCCTTCGGCTTGCGCAGCGTGGCTTCCACCAGCACGAAGCGGCCGCGCACGCGTTTTCCCGATTTCACCGGCGAGATGAAGCGCAGCTTGTCGAAACCGTAATTGACACCCATCGCCGTGCCCTCGACCGCCGGCATGACCTCGTAGGACATCACCGACAGCAGCGACATGGTGAGGAAGCCGTGCGCGATGGTCGTGCCGAACGGCGTCCCCTTGGCCTTCTCCGGATCGACGTGGATGAACTGATGATCCTCTATGACATCGGCATAGGTGTCGATGCGCTTCTGATCGAGCACGTGCCATGACGACACGCCGATCTCCTGGCCGACCATGGCCTGATAGGCTGCAAGCGAAATCGGCGGCTTCTTCCAGATCTGGTTCATGCGTTCCTACACCTCGTGCCCGGACGGCCTGGTCTTCAGCTCCGGGAAATCCTCTTCCTTGAACTCTGTGCCGCGCAGATGATCCGTGCGGTTGTCCTCGTGCTCCAGCCGGCGCAACTGCACGCGGCGGATTTTTCCGGAGATCGTCTTCGGCAGTTCGCTGACCAGCTCGAGCCGACGGATCCGCTTGAACGGCGCGAGCCGCGCCTGCAGATGCGCGAAGATCGACAGCGCCGTCGCGCGCGAGCGCTCCGCGCCGGAGGTCAACAGCACGTAGGCTTTCGGGATCGCAAGCCTGATCGGATCAGGGCTTGGCACCACGGCGGCCTCGGCGACCGCCTCGTGCTCCAACAACACGCTTTCCAGCTCGAACGGCGAGATGCGGTAGTCGGACGATTTGAACACGTCGTCGGAGCGGCCGACGAAGGTGAGGTAGCCCTCATCGTCCCGGAACACGACGTCGCCAGTGCGATAGCGCGTGCCGTCGGCGCCGGACAGCTTGCCGTCGTCGCCCTGATAGCCCTGCATCAGCCCGGCCGGGCGCTCGCCTGACAGCGCCAGCGTGATCTCGCCCTCGCTTGCCAGATTGCCGTCGATGTCGGCGACCTCGACGCGATAGCCCGGCAGCGGCCGGCCCATCGAGCCGATCTTCAATTTCTGGCCCGGCGAGTTGCCGACGATCGCGGCGGTCTCGGTCTGGCCATAGCCGTCGCGGATCGTCAGCCCCCAGGCGGCGCGCACCTGATCGATGACTTCCGGATTGAGCGGCTCGCCGGCGCCGCAGGCCTCGCGCAGGCTGACCTTGAAGTCGGCGAGATGCTCCTGGATGAACAGCCGCCACACCGTCGGCGGCGCGCACAGCGTGGTGACGCCGCAACGTTTGATGATCGCGAGCAGCCCCTTGGCGTCGAAGCGCGGCTGGTTGACGACGAACACTGTCGCGCCGGCATTCCACGGCGAGAAGAAGCAGCTCCAGGCATGCTTGGCCCAGCCCGGGGAGGAGATGTTGAGATGCACGTCGCCCGGCTGCAGGCCGAGCCAGTACATCGTGGAGAGATGGCCGACCGGGTAGCTGCGATGGCTGTGCCGCACCAGCTTCGGCTTGGCCGTGGTGCCCGAGGTGAAATAGAGCAGCATCGGATCATCCGGCTGCGTCGGCCCATCCGGAGTGAACGCCTCGGCCGTATCAGCCGCCTGCTCGAACGGCAGCCAGCCGGCAGGTGCCGCCGGCGCGCCGACGACGATGCGGACGAGATCATCTGCGCCGAGATCGGCGAACTTCGCCACCTGATCCTGCGCGGCGACGACGGCTTTCGCGCGGCCGCGCTCCAGGCGATCACGCAACTCGTCGGTGGTCAGCAGTGTGGTCGCGGGGATCACGACGACGCCGAGCTTCATCGCCGCCAGCATGGTCTCCCACAGCGGCACGACGTTGCCGAGCAGCAGCAGCAGATGGTCGCCGCGTTTCAGCCCCTGCGCGCGCAGGAAATGCGCAACCTGGTTGGAGCGGCGCGACAGCGCGGCAAAGGACAGCTTGGTCTGGCGGTCCTGCGCGGCATCGAAGATCCATAACGCCGTGCGGTCGCGGCTCTCCGGATCGGATGCAAGCTCGGCATCGAACCAGTCGAGCGCCCAGTTGAAGGGCGCCGGATCGGGCCAGCGAAAACCCTGCACCGCGGCATCGTAGTCGGTGCGATGCGCCAGCAGAAACGCGCGTGCGTCCTTGAATGTCGTCATCAGGTGGTCCCGGCGAGCTTGCGGACGTGCTGAATGATCCCGGAGAAATCGACGCCACCATGGCCGGCGGCCTCGAACGCCTTGTAGATCTCCTGCGCGTGCTGCCCGAGCGGCGTCGCCGCGCCGGCGGCCTTGGCGGCGTCCTGCGACAGCGTGAGATCCTTCAGCATCAGCGCGGTCGCGAAGCCCGGCTTGTAGTCGTTGTTGGCGGGCGAGGCCGGCACCGGGCCCGGCACCGGGCAATAGGACGTCAGCGACCAGCACTGGCCCGACGAGGTCGAGGCGACGTCGAACAGCGCCTGATGCGACAGGCCGAGCTTTTCGCCTAGCGCAAAAGCCTCGCTGACCGCGATCATCGAAATGCCCAGGATCATGTTGTTGCAGATCTTGGCCGCCTGACCGGCGCCGGCGCCGCCGCAATGGACGATCTTCTTGCCCATCTTCTCCAGGATCGGCTGGGCCGCGGCGAACGCGCCCTCCTCGCCGCCGCACATGAAGGTGAGCGTCGCGGCCTTGGCGCCGCCGGTACCGCCCGACACCGGTGCTTCGACGGCGGCGATGCCGTGCTTGGCGGCCAGCGCATGCGCGGCGCGCGCGCTCTCGACGTCGATGGTCGAGGAGTCGATGATGACAGCGCCCTTGGACATCGCCGGCACGACCTCGTTCCAGACCGCCAGCACATGCTTGCCGGCCGGTAGCATGGTGACGACGGCGTCGGCCCCTTTGGCCGCCGCGACGGCGCTGTCGGCGATCTCGGCGCCATCGGCCTTGGCCTGCGCGCGCGAGGCTTCGACCAGATCGAATGCCACCACCTTGTGGCCGGCCTTGACCAGGTTGGCGGCCATCGGGCCGCCCATGTTGCCGAGGCCGATGAATGCGATCGTTGCCATGGTTCGTTCTCTCCCCTCGACCTGATTGTTATCTCGTTTGCGGAAAGGCCAGCTCGTCGGCGCCGATCTCAGCGAGATAGCGCGCCAGCATCTCCGGCGTCACCTGATCGACATCCGGCGGCGACCATTTGGGATTGCGGTCCTTGTCGATGATCGCGGCGCGGACGCCTTCGCGAAAGTCGTCGCTGCGGAACACTTCCAGCGCCGCACGATACTCGCGCACCAGGCATTCCTCCAGCGACGCCGCTCCGCGCGCCAGCCGCAGCAGCTTGAGCGTCACGACCATGCCGCGCGGCGACTTCTCCTTGAGCGTCTTCTGCGTCGCCAGCGCCAGCTCCGATCCATCCGCGTCCAGCGCCGCGAAGATGTCGTGCATGCTGTCCTGGGCAAACCAGGCGTCGATCTTGGCCTGCTGCGCAGCCACCGGCCCGGCCGTCTCGTCCGTTGCGAAGCCCGCGATCAGCCGATCGATCTCGATCGAGAGCGTGCCCGGCCGGACCTTGGTCAGAACCTCGCGCAGCGCCGGCCAGCTCGAAGTCGGCACGACGGCATCGGCAAAGCGCGCATGGATCGCATCGGGCCCGTTCATGGTCTGCCCGGTCAGGCCGAAATAGGCGCCGAGTTCGCCCGGCGCGCGCGACAACAGCCAGGTGCCGCCGACGTCGGGAAAGAAGCCGAGGCCGACCTCGGGCATCGCAAGCTTGGTTTTCTCGGTCACGATGCGGTGGCGGCCATGCGCCGACAGGCCGACGCCACCACCCATCACGAGCCCATCCATGTAGGCGACATAGGGTTTTGGGAACGCCGCGATGCGCGCGTTCATGATGTATTCCTGACGCCAGAACACCTTGCCAAGGTCGCCATTCACCTTCGAGCTTTCATAGAGCCCGCGAATGTCGCCGCCCGCGCAAAGTCCCCGCTCGCCCGCGCCTTCCAGCACGACAACCGCGACGGCCGGATCGACCTCGAACTGATCCAGCGCGGCGTCGATGCCCATCGACATCTCCAGCGTCATCGCATTGATCGCCTTCGGCCGGTTCAGCCGGATGATGCCGGCCGAGCCCTCGCGGCGGACGATCAGGTCGCCTTCGAGGACCTCGCTCATCGCGCGGCCTCGATCAGCTTGCGCGACACGATCAGCCGCATGATCTCATTGGTGCCTTCGAGGATCTGGTGTACGCGCAGGTCACGCACGATCTTCTCGATGCCGTATTCGCTCAAATAGCCGTAGCCGCCATGCAGCTGCAGCGCCTGGTTGGCGACCTCGAAGCCGACATCGGTACCGAAGCGCTTGGCCATTGCGCACAGCATGGTCGCGTCAGCATCCTTGCGGTCGAGCGCGGCCGCCGCACGCCAGACGAAGGTGCGCGCCGCCTCCAGCTCGATCGCCATGTCGGCGATGCGAAACTGCAGCGCCTGGAATTCGTCGAGCCGCTTGCCGAACGCCTTGCGCTCTTTCGTATAGGCCAACGTCTTGTCGAGCGCCGCCTGCGCACCACCGAGCGAGCACGCGGCAATGTTGAGGCGGCCGCCGTCGAGCCCGGCCATCGCGATCTTGAAGCCGATGCCCTCCTCGCCCAGCCGGTTGGCGACCGGCACGCGCGCATTCTCGAAGATCACGGCGCGGGTCGGCTGCGCATTCCAGCCCATCTTGCGTTCATTGGCACCGAACGACACGCCGGGGGTATTGGCGTCGATCACCAGCGTCGAGATGCCGCCGGGACCGTCTGCTCCGGTGCGCACCATAGCGACCAGGATGTCGGTCGCGCCCGCGCCGGAGATGAACTGCTTCTGCCCGTTGAGCACATAGTCGTCGCCGTCGCGCACCGCGCGCGTGCGCAGCGCCGCCGCGTCGGAGCCTGCGCCCGGCTCGGTCAGGCAATAGCTCGCGATCAGGTCCATGGCGCAGAGCTTCGGCAGGTAAGCTTGGCGCTGCGCCTCGGTGCCGAATGTGTCGATCATCCACGAGGCCATGTTGTGGATCGAGATGAAGGCCGAGACCGTGGGGCAGCCCGTCGCCAGCGCCTCGAAGATGAGCGCAGCGTCGAGCCGGCTCAGGCCGGAGCCGCCGACATCGTCGCGAATGTAGATGCCGCCCATGCCAAGGCTTGCGGCCTCGCGCATCACATCCACCGGAAAATGCTTCTCCTCGTCCCAGCGCAGCGCATGCGGGGCGATCTTCTCCGCGGCGAAGGCGCGCGCCATGTCGCGCACCGCGATTTGATCCTCATTGAGAGCGAACTGCATTCGTTCTCCGCGTTTCCTTAGATTTGTTGTTTGGCTTTGGCGCTGCTCCGAACTCCGTCATTGCGAGCGTAGCGACTTGTCCGCCGAAGCCTCTGGGCGGAGGCGGAAGCAATCCAGAATCTTCCCGCGGAGGCAGTCTGGATTGCTTCGTCGCTTCGCTCCTCGCAATGACGACGGCGAGAGTCCATCAAGGACCCTCAACTCACTTCATCAGCGGGATCGAGAACTCCGCGCCTTCCTTGACGCCGGACGGCCAGCGCGAGGTCACCGTCTTGGTCTTGGTGTAGAAGCGGATCGAATCCGGGCCGTGCTGGTTGAGATCGCCGAAGCCGGACTTCTTCCAGCCGCCGAAGGTGTAATAGGCGATCGGCACCGGGATCGGCACATTGATGCCGACCATGCCGACATTGACCTTGGCCGCGAAGTCGCGGGCCGCGTCGCCGTCCCGGGTGAAGATCGCAACGCCGTTGCCGTAATCATGCTCGGACGGCAGCGCCAGCGCCTCGGCATAGTCCTTGGCGCGCACGACCGACAGCACGGGTCCGAAGATCTCTTCCTTGTAGATCCGCATGTCCTTGGTGACGTTGTCGAACAGGCAGCCGCCCATGTAGAAGCCGTTCTCGTAGCCCTGCATCTTGAAGCCGCGACCGTCGACGGCGAGCGTCGCGCCCTCCTTGACGCCGATCTCGACATAGTTCTTGACGCGCTCGACCGCCTCGCGGGTCACCAGCGGGCCGAAATCGGCCGACGGATCGACGGATGTGCCGATCTTGAGGCTTTCGACGCGCGGGATCAGCTTATCCATCAGCCGATCGGCGGTGGTCTTGCCGACGGGCACCGCGACCGACACCGCCATGCAGCGCTCGCCGGCCGAACCGTAGCCGGCGCCGATCAGCGCGTCGACCGCCTGGTCGAGATCGGCGTCGGGCATGATGATGGCGTGGTTCTTGGCGCCGCCGAAGCACTGGCAGCGCTTGCCGTGGGCGGCGGCGCGCTCATAGATGTATTGCGCGATCGGCGACGAGCCGACGAAGCCGATCGCCATGATGTCCGGATCCTCGAGGATGGCGTCGACCGCCTCCTTGTCGCCGTTGACGACGTTGAGGATGCCCGGCGGCAGACCGGCCTCGATCATCAGCTCGGCGAGCTTCATCGGCACGCCCGGATCGCGCTCCGAGGGCTTCAGGATGAAGGCATTGCCGCAGGCGATGGCAGGGGCGAACTTCCACATCGGAATCATCGCCGGGAAATTGAACGGCGTGATGCCGGCAACGACACCGAGCGGCTGGCGCATCGAATAGATGTCGATGCCCGGGCCCGCGCCTTCCGTGTACTCGCCCTTCATCAAATGCGGAATGCCGCAGGCGAACTCGACGACTTCGAGGCCGCGCTGGATGTCGCCCTTGGCATCGGGCACGGTCTTGCCGTGCTCACGCGCCAGCAGCTCGGCGAGCTGATCGTAGTCGCGCTGGGCGAGTTCCAGAAACTTCATCATCACGCGCGCGCGGCGCTGCGGATTGGTGGCGGCCCAGGCCGGCTGCGCGGCCTTGGCGTTCTCGACCGCGGCGCGGAGCTCGGCGCGGGATGCCAACGCGACCTTGGCCTGAACGTCACCGGTCATGGGCTCGAAGACGTCGGCCGTCCGTCCAGACGTGCCCTTGACCTCTTTGCCGCCAATGAAATGACCGATCAAACGCATGGGGTATCCTCCGCAGGGGTAAGCAGTGTCGATTTGGCCGGCATCTTGCAGTCTTTGCGGCGTTTGGGAAGGGTCTAGGCGCTGATCGGCGCTGCGAAAATGCAGCCCCCTCGCTCGGCCGGCACGATCACGGCAGACCCTGCGGCGTGCAGCGCGCCGCCTCCAGCATGCGAGCCGCGCGACGGATCAGCGCTTCGCGGCTGCCGTCTTCTTCGCAGGCCTGTTCGCGGGCGCCCGCGCGGGGGACTTCGCCGCCGGTCCGCCGCCGCTGGCGACGGCCAGCGCCACCTCGCGGCCAGAGCTCAGGATGTCGTCGGACAATTCGCCGCTGCCCATGAGTCGCGCCATCACGAGCGTCCCCGTCAGCGTCGCCAGCATCGCCGAAGCCCGCTTTCGCGCCGTCCTGGCCGGCACGTCGACGATGTACTCGGCGAACAGGTCGATCAGCTCTTCCAGCTTCGCGGCAAAGGCCTTGCGGGTCTTGGCGCCCTCGCGGGCGATTTCCGCCCCGAGCGCAGGAACGGCACAGCCGTGCCCGACATCGTCACGGTGCCCCGCGGACAGATAGCCATCGACGATCGCCGCAAGCCGCTTGTGCGGCGGCAACTGGTCCAGCAGCTTGCGCCAATGCTCCATCGAACGGTCGATCGCATAACCGAACGCCTCCACCACCAGCGCCTCGCGCGAATCGAAATGCGCGTAGAAGCCGCCGTGCGTCAGTCCGGCCTCCTTCATCAGGTCGGCAACCCCGACGCCGTGAGCGCCGCGCTCGCGCAGCCGCACCGATGCCTTGCGCACGATCCGCGCGTGGGTTTCCGCCTTGTGTTCCGGAGAGTAGCGCATTGCCGTCCCATTGAATGTCTGCGGTCATACTATAACAGTTCTGCGTCCTGCTCGCTGCAGCTATTTGATGAATTCGAGTTGATCTAAATCAACTTCGCTGGCCTGATTTATTCCCGGCACACTCCCTGTTGCCCAGGAACCCGACGAGGACGACCATGGACATGCTCAATTCCCACTGCGGCGTGAGTCGTGACGGCCGCGGCGTGGTCCGGCTGACGATCTGCAATGCCGGCCCGCTCAACATTCTCGGTTCGGCGGCGATTCTCGACGTGGAAGCCGGCCTGCAATCGATCGCTTCCGAGGCCGGCATTCGCGTTCTCGTTTTGGCCGGCGAAAGCGGGAAGAGCATGATCGGCGGCGCCGACATCAAGGAGATGGCGAGACTCGACCAGGCGTCAGCGGAAACCTTCATCTCGCGACTTGCCGGGCTCTGCGAAGCGGTGCGACATTTTCCTGTCCCCGTGATTGCGCGGATGCCGGGGTGGTGCCTGGGTGGCGGATTGGAGGTCGCAGCAGCCTGCGATATCCGCGTCGCGGGGCATGATGCCAAGTTCGGCATGCCCGAGGTGCGTGTCGGCATCCCGTCGGTCATTCATGCCGCGCTGTTGCCACGTCTCATCGGCTGGGGCCGCACGCGCTGGCTGCTGATGACCGCCGAGACGATCGACGCGCCGACCGCGCTCGCCTGGGGCCTCGTCGATGCCGTCGCCGCCGAGGGAGAACTCGACATCGCGGTCGAGAAGGCCGTGGCATCCCTGCTCGCCTGCGGCCCCGAAGCGCTGCGGACTCAGAAGGCCCTGTTGCGGCAATGGGAGGAGCTGCCGCTGAAGGAGTCGGTCGAGATATCCATCGGCGCGTTTGGCCGGTCGTTCCTGACCGACGAGCCGAAACGGCTGATGCAACATTTCATCGACCGCAAGCGATAGCAATTTCCACCAAGTCTTGGCTCGCAGAGCCCGGCAGCCTTGCGCCAGCTTCACGATGGTTCAGCAGGGATCGCCGGGGTTTCTTTTTGCGAGACGCCATTATATGATGGTTATCATATTTTCTCAGGGAGCCTGTCATGGCCTCGTCCGATTCCGTCGTGATCCTGTCCGCCGCCCGCACGCCGTTGGGCCGTTTCATGGGCGAATTGTCGCCGCTGACGGCGAACAAGCTCGGCGCGCACGTGATCGGATCGGCGCTCGAACGCGCCACCGTCCCGCCCGATGCGGTCGAGGAGGTGTTCATGGGTAACGTGCTGTCGGCCGGCCAGGGCCAGGCTCCGGCACGGCAGGCCGCGCGCGGCTCCGGCCTGCCGGACGCCATCGGCGCCACCACGATCAACAAGGTCTGCGGCTCCGGCATGAAGGCGACGATGCTGGCGCACGACATCATTCGGGCGGGCTCCGCCGAGATCGTCGTGTCGGGCGGCATGGAAAGCATGAGCAACGCGCCGTATCTGCTGACCAAGGCGCGCGGCGGCTATCGTGCCGGCCACGACCGGATCCTCGATCACATGATGCTGGATGGCCTGGAGGACGCCTATGAGACCGGACGCTCGATGGGCGATTTCGGCGAGGCCACGGCCGAGGCCTATCAGTTCACCCGCGCCGACCAGGATGCCTACGCCATCGAGACGCTGACGCGTGCGCGCAAGGCGGTCGAAGGCGGGGCATTCAAGGCCGAGATCGCCCCGATCACGATCGTCGAGAAATCCGGCCCCCGCCTGGTCGTCAATGACGAGCATCCGCTGAAGGTCGATCCGGCGAAGATCCCGGCACTGAAGCCGGCGTTCCGCAAGGATGGCACGATTACGCCCGCGGCGTCCTCCGCGAATGCGGATGGTGCTGCGGCACTCGTGCTCGCCACGCGATCGCGTGCCGACCGCGACGGGCTGCCTGTCCTCGCGGAGATCAAGGGCCACGCCACGCACAGCCAGGAGCCGCAATGGTTCACGACGGCGCCGATCCCGGCGATCCGGAAGCTGCTCGACAAGGTCGGTTGGCAGGTCGAGGATGTCGACCTGTTCGAGATCAACGAGGCGTTTGCGGTCGTCGCCATGGCCGCGCAGCGCGACCTCGGCATTGCGCGCGACCGGCTGAACGTCAACGGCGGCGCCTGCGCACTGGGCCATCCGATCGGCGCCACCGGCGCGCGGCTGATCGTGACGCTGGTGCATGCGATGCAGGCCCGTGGACTGAAGCGCGGTGTCGCCGCGCTATGCATCGGCGGCGGCGAGGCGACGGCGATCGCGCTCGAGCGACCGTGATGTCCTGAATCGAGGGAACTTAGCCATTTATGTCGTCGACGCGTCCTGGCAAAATGGGCGCAATCCTCATCGGACTGAGAAGCACATGATCTCGAACCGGCTCGCGGCAGCACTCGCACGGCGCAACATCCACTATGGCTGGGTCATGGTGGCCGTAACATTCTTTACGGCCCTGGTGTCGGCCGGCACGGTGGGGGCGCCGGGCGTGTTCATCGTGCCTCTCCAGCAGGAGTTCGGCTGGAGCACCGCCGAGATCTCCTCGGCACTCTCCATCCGCTTCGTGCTGTTCGGGCTGATGGCCCCGTTCGCCGCCGCCTTGCTCAACCGCTATGGCCTGCGCAACATCACGTTGCTGGCCCAACTGATCGTGGTCACTGCGCTGCTTTCGTCGTTGGCGATGAGCCAGGTCTGGCACCTCGTGCTGCTGTGGGGCGTCGTGATCGGCATCGGCACTGGCATGACCGCCTTGGTGCTGGGCGCGACCATCGCCACGCGCTGGTTCGTCGCGCGTCGCGGCCTCGTGGTCGGGGTTCTCACCGCCAGCGTCGCCACCGGACAGCTGGTGTTCCTGCCGCTGCTCGCCAGCCTCACCGAGCGGCTCGGCTGGCGCGTCGCGCTTGCGCTCGTCTGCATCGCGCTCGGCGTGTCCGCGACCGCCGTGCTGCTCTTGATGCGCGACCGGCCGAGCGACCTTGGCCTGCGCCCGTACGGCGACAAGGGCACCGAGCCGATCGCAACGCCCGCGCCCGTCACGACGCCGATCCTGACGGCTGCGCTCGGCACCCTCCGCGACGCGGCGCGCGCGCCGGTGTTCTGGATGCTGTTTGCGACCTTCTTCATCTGCGGCGCCTCGACCAACGGCCTCGTCCAGGTGCATCTGATCCCGATGTGCCTCGACTTCGGCATCCCGCAGGTCCAGGCCGCCAGTCTGCTCGCCGCGATGGGCATGTTCGACTTCGTCGGCACGATCGTGTCGGGCTGGCTGTCCGACCGCTACGACAATCGCTGGCTGCTGTTCTGGTACTACGGCCTGCGGGGGCTCTCGCTGCTGTTCCTGCCGTTCACCGACTTCTCGTTCTATGGCCTGTCGCTGTTCGCGATGTTCTACGGCCTCGACTGGATCGCCACCGTGCCGCCGACGGTGCGGCTGACGGCGCAGCGGTTCGGGCCCGAGCGGGCCAACCTGGTGTTCGGCTGGGTGTTCGCCGGACATCAGCTCGGCGCCGGCACCGCCGCATTCGGCGCGGGCCTGTCGCGCACGCTGTTGCAGAGCTATCTTCCGGCATTCTTCACCGCCGGCGCGCTCTGCATCGTCGCAGCCCTGCTCGCGCTCGCGATCGCGCGGCAGGCCAAGCCTGCCGCGGCGTGAGCTCACGGCCGCGTCGTCATCGCCGTCGGCGGCCCCGGCGTGCGCAGCGGCTCGGCGAGACGCGCGAACTCGCACAGCAGCGCGCGCGTCTTGCGGGGATCGATGATCTCCTCGACCCAGAACTTCTCGGCGGAGCGGAACGGCGAGCGCAGCTTGGTCAGCCGCTCCTCGATCTCCTTCAGCTTCGCCTTCGGATCAGGCGCGGCATCGATCTCGGCGCGATAGGCCGCCTCGATGCCACCCTCGAGCGGCAGCGAGCCCCAATGGGCCGACGGCCAGGCATAGCGGATCGAGAAGCGATCGGCCGGCTGATGCACGACGCCGGCGACGCCGAAGTTGTTGCGCACGATCACCGTGCACCACGGCACCGTCGACTGGTTGACCGCGGCCATCGCGCGCACGCCGTGGCGGATGGTCGCCGCCTTCTCCGCCTCCAAACCGACCATGAAGCCCGGGCAGTCCATCAGGTAGACGATCGGCAGATGGAAGGTCTCGGCGAAGTCGACCCAGCGGATCACCTTCTGGCAGGCGTCAGCGGTCCATGAGCCGCCGTAGTGATAAGGATCGCTCGCCAGCACCATCACCGCACGGCCTTCGAGCCGGGCGAGGCCGACGATGAGCGGGCGGCCGTAATTCTGTGACACCTCGAAGAACGAGCCGTTGTCGACGACGGACTCGATGATCGGGCGCATCTTGTAGACGCGGCGGCGATCCCGCGGCACGGCGCTGATCAACTGATCGTCCGTGCGCTGCGGATCGTCGGTGCAGGGCAAGGTCGGCGGCAGCTCATGGACCGACGACGGCAAATAGGACAGGAAGCGGCGCGCGCAGGCGAACGCTTCCGCCTCAGTGTCGACCGCGTGGTCGACGCCGCCCGCCTTGGTCTGGATGTCGGCGCCGCCGAGCTCCATCTTGCCAAGGTCCTGGCCCAGCCGCTTCACCACCGGCGGACCGGCGACGAACATCGCCGACTGCCTGGTCATGACGGAGTAGTGGCTCGCCGCGAGTCGCGCTGCGCCCAGGCCGGCAACCGAGCCGAGGCCGAGCGCGACCACCGGGACCAGCGACATGTTCTCGGTCGTGTAGCGGTACCAGCGATTGCCGCCGATGCCGCCAGGCAGGTTCGCCGCGCCCTTGGTCTCGATGGTCTTGACCGAGCCGCCGCCGCCGGAGCCTTCGATGATGCGGATGATCGGCAGACGGAAGTCGTGCGCCATCTCCTCCGCCATCAGCGGCTTGGCGGCGATCGACGCATCGGCCGAGCCGCCGCGCACGGTGAAATCGTCACCGACCACGACCACGGTGCGGCCGTCGACGCGCGCGCGCCCGAACACGCAATTCGCAGGCGTGACGTGCTTGAGCTCGCCCTGCTCGTCATACTCGCCGAGGCCGGCGACCGCGCCGATCTCGTGAAAGCTGCCGGGATCGACGACCCCGTCGATGCGCTCGCGAACGGTGAGGCGGCCCTGGTCGTGCTGACGCTTGACCTTGTCAGGCCCGCCCATCTCCCGCGCGAAGGCTTCGCGCCGGGCCAGTTCCTCGAGCTCCGGCTGCCAACTCATTCGTTCCCCCTGCCCCGGTGATGGTCTTGTTCTTATGGTTGGTCTTCGCGTTCACCTGGAGCGGTTTTCTGTCCATCCGGTTGTTGAAGACGTCGGCTTCGGCGCCCTGCAATAGCGCCGCGATGCTGCGGCCCAGCTCGCGCATCGGCTGGGCGACCTCGTCGTGCAGCCGCTGCTCGTCGTACATCGCCGACAACAGCCCGATCGTGAGCACGACATAGGTCTGGTATTGCGGCGACCACAGCGGCAGCGCGACGCCGTTGATGTGAGCGCTCCACAGGCCGCAGGCCACGACGTAGCCGTGCTCCTTGAGAAACTGCCTGTTGTGCTCGAGGCGTGGCCGCAGCAGCTTGGCCGCGTCCGGCATCTCGCGCTCCATCTCGGCCAGCAGGGCGTCGCCGACCTCCGGCTCGAGCGCGGCGACATAGGCATGCCCGGCCGCGGTCGAGGCCATCGAGATGCGGCTGCCGGTGGTCTCATGCAGGCCGAGCGCGTTGGCGGCGCGGCCGAACTCGAGATAGACGAGGTGGAAGCGGTCGGGAATTACGAAGCCCACCGTGCCGGGCAACTGCTCGGCGACGTCCTGCAGCCGCTGCCGGATCAGATTGCGCAATTGCAATCCCCTGGTCATCGACGTGCTCATCGCCACCGCGCTCGGGCCGATGCGGTATTTCTGATCGCGCGGCAGGTAGACCAGCTGGCCCATGCGAGTCAGCGTGTGCGTGAGCCGCGACACCGTCGACCGCGGCAGGCCGCAGCGGTTGGAGATTTCGAGATTGCCGAGCCGCGCCTCGTGCCCTTCGAAACAGCGAAGCACGTCGAACGCCCGCGACACCACCTGAATGACCTCGCCCTCGCCGGCGAGATCTCCGGGCAGCATGCTGCCCCTGCTCAATCGCTCAGACCGTCGTCCCATCCGTTTCCCACCAATTCCGTCATGCGGAATGATATTCCGCTTATCGAACAAGCTAGCCCAGCCATTTTGCCGTCACAACAGTAGACCGTCTCTAAAAGCCACCGTTCTTCAGCGTGTTGGCACAAGACTCGACGCCCTCGCACAATCGGCAGCGGGATGCGGGAGTAACGATCATCGCCGGTTCCAAATGGCGGTACCGGAGCGCTGGCTTTCGATCGGCATCCGCTCCTGCGCATGGCAACACCGGGCGGTCATCACGCCCGCGAGCCCGCTCAAACGGTGGGCAGCGGCAACATTTGACCAGCCTTGCAACAAGTGTGGGCTGGCTGCGCCCTCGCGGCTGCGACATAACCGGCGCGAGACCTTGTTCCCGCCGAGCTTCCGATGACCACCCACCCGACGCCGATCAGAAATCCTCAGCATTGGGCGACGGCCGCCATGCCGCCGCTGCAGCGCTTCCTGTCCGCATGCCATGCCGACTTCTGGCCCGATCATGACGGCGCCGTCGCGAACTACATCCCCGAGCTCGGCAAGGCCGACCCGTCGCATTTCGGCATCAGCCTCGCCACGCTCGACGGCCACATCTACGAGGTCGGCGACAGCCGTGTGCCGTTCACGATCCAGTCGATGTCGAAGCCGTTCGTGTTTGCGCTCGCGCTCGATACGCTCGGCTCCGACGAGGTCGAGCGCGTGATCGGGGTCGAGCCGTCGGGCGATCCCTTCAATTCGATCCGGCTCAATGCGCAGAACCATCCGTTCAATCCGATGGTCAATGCCGGCGCGATCGCCTGCAGCGGCCTGATCCGCAAGGCACGGCACGACGACGCCTTCGATACCATCCGCGACGCGCTCGGCCGCTTCGCAGGCCGCGAGCTCGATGTCGACGACGCGGTGTTCGCATCGGAAGCCGCCACCGGCGATCGCAACCGCGCGATCGCCTATCTGCTGCGGACGTCGGAGGTCATCAGGGAGCCTGTCGACGAGGTGCTCGCGGTCTACTTCCGACAATGCGCCGTGCTCGTCACCGCGCGCGACTGCGCGATCATGGCGGCGACGCTCGCCAATCGCGGCGTCAATCCGGTCACCGGCGAGCAGGTGGTGACGCCCTATGCGGTGTCGCGCACGCTGTCGGTAATGACCTCCTCGGGCATGTATGACTTCGCCGGCGAGTGGATCTACCGCGTCGGCATTCCCGCCAAGAGCGGCGTCGGCGGCGGCATCCTGGCGAGCCTGCCGGCGCGGCTCGGGCTCGGCAGCTATTCGCCCCGGCTCGACGGCCACGGCAACAGCGTGCGCGGCATCAAGGTCTGCGAGGCGCTGTCGGCCCATTACGGCCTGCACATGCTCAACCGCTCCGACGATGCGCGCACCACGATCATCGCCGACTACGACATCGGCGCCAGCCCGTCGCGGCGCAGCCGCCGCGCCCAGGAGCGCACCATCCTCGCCGCACATCCCGACGCGGTGCGCGTGCTTGAGCTGGTCGGCACGCTGTCCCTCTCCAACGTCGACTACGTCTCGCGCCAGCTTGCGGCGGGCACGCGACCGCAATTCGTCATCGTCGACCTCCATCGCGTCACCGCGATGACGCAAGCCGGCCTGCGCCTGCTCTCCGAGCTGTTTCACGAGCTGGCCGACTTTCACGTCACCGTCGTGCTGTCGGGCATCCGCCGCAGCTCGCCGGAATGGCAGGAGATCGCGGCCCGCACCGGCGACATCAAGAACGTGCGCGACTTCTACCTGCTCGACACCGCGATCGAATGGGCCGAGGACCAGATCGTCTATCGCTATGGCGGGGCGATCGACTTCCTCGAAACCACCGAGCTCGCCGAGCAGCCGCTGCTTGCGGGGATCACCGAAGACGAGCGCCACGAGCTCGCGGCGCTGGCAACCATCCGGCACTATCAGCAGGGCGAACGCATCCTGGCGGCCGGCGATGCGGCGGCCTCGCTGTTCTTCCTGCGCTCCGGCGTCGTCCACGTCACCCTGCCCGACGGCATCCGGTTGGCGACGCTGACGGCAGGGCAATGCTTCGGCGAGATGGCGTTGCTTGAGCCCGTGCGCTCCGCCGACGTCGTCGCTGATTTCTCCGCCACCGCCTTCGAGATCTCGCTGGTGGATTTCGAACGTTTCCGCGTGCGACATCCAAAAGCCGGCGAGCGCATCATGCGCAATCTCGCGCAACTGCTGGCCGAGCGTCTGACAATCGCCAATGCGCGGCTCAACCTGCTCGCGGCAGACTGATTTCGCTGCATCGGCCTTCGTCATCGACGTGTCGCACGCGGCCGAAGCGAACAAATACTCAAGGTTGTAATTCACAGCAGTTAGTAGCTTCCGGTCGACATCTTTCATCACTCGTATTTGTACGGGCTCGCCCAAACGTTACCGGGACTCGGTCGCAGGACAACCATAAGCGAGCCCAATTCGCGCCGCATTACCCGACGATGTTCTGAACCGTCGATGAACGCCGAGTGGGGACTCGCAAAGCGGACATCGAAGTGGGGTGTTCCGAGTAAAATTCCAGCCGACGTAGCGTGTGTATTTGCGCCACGGAGAGTCGTGTCCAGTGTCCAGGGAGGAAACGGCATGAAGGAAGCCACTAAGAGGGCAACGTCGGAGGCACTCGCGCATATGCTGGCGGTGACGTCCATGATCGTCATCGCCAGCGTCCTGTTCTACGGGCGATGAAGGGCTGTCTGGAGGTTCTGCGTCGCAGTTTCTTCATCGCCCGTAGGTAGGGTTGTGAGCTTGATTGCTCACGCGAACGACCGAGTTGAGTTGCGTTTGAGTTAGTGAGCGTAGCGTAACAGTATTGCGTCAATCGCGCGGCGATCCGGGTCGGGACGAATTTGTGATGCGTATCGTCCCGCCTCGGCCGCCCGCGGTCGGCCTCTCCCCCGACGTCGCCCTGTTTTCCATCATCATTTGGCTTTCCCGAAGTAAGGCACGATGCCGCCTGCGAAGGTGACGAAGCGGGCCGTGACGGGATCACCGATCGCAAGTTCGTGGTCGCCATGGGCCATGATGCGAAAGCCCTCGCGCATATCCACCAGCACGATGTTGTAGGGCACGTGCGCGCGCGTCTCCGGCGTCGCCGCGCGGCACACGAGTGATGCCGCATAGATGGTGCCTTCACCCGTCGCCGCGTGGTCGGTCAGCGCAAGCGAGCCGCAGGCCGCGCAGAAGTCGCGGCGGAAATACTGCAGGTGGGCGCAGCACGCGCAGCGCTGAAAGCGAATCGCTGCAACACCCCTGGTCCAGTCCGCCGATTCGCTCATCGCACACGCTCCCAGAACATGCTGACATGCGACGACAGCACGCCGCCATCGCCGTGCAGCAGCGCCAGCTCTGCTTCGCGTACCTGGCGAGGTCCGGCGCGCCCCGTCATCTGCAGATGCGCTTCGCTCAGATGCGCCATGGCGCCGCCGACGCCGCAATGGCCGTAGCTCAAGAGGCCGCCATGGGTGTTGAGCGGCACGGCGCCGTCGCGGCCGAAATGACCGGCCCTGACCCGCGCCGCCGCCTCGCCGCGGCCGGCCAGGCCAAGATCCTCGAGCAGCATGCAGAGCGTGATGGTGAAGCTGTCATAGACGGCGGCGTAGTCGACGTCCTTGATGTCCACACCCGCTGCTGCCTTCGCCTTCGCGATCGCAATCTCGGCGCCGAGCGCGCTCAGGGCCGGCGCCGCCGTGATGTGCTGATGCGTGTGCGCCTGGGCGCAGCCGCGCACGCGCACCGCCGTCGCTCCGGTCGGCTCGCGGCTGATGATGATGGCGGCGCCGCCGTCGGAGACCGGACAACAGTCGAGCAGCTTCAGCGGCCGCGCGACCGGCTTCGATGCCATGACGTCGGCCACCGTGATGGACTCGTGAAATTGCGCACCGGGATGATCCAGCGCGTGCGTCCGCATCAGGACGGCGAACTCCGCGAGATCCTGTTCGGTGACGCCGTATTCGTGCATGTAGCGCGAGGCGACGAGGCCGTAATAGGCAGGGATCGTCGGCCCGAGCGGCAACTCATAGTCGGGATGGCCGACTTGCGCCAGCGCCTGGATCGAGGCGTCGCGGCTCTGCCCGGTCAGGCGGTTCTCGCCGGCGACGACGAGCATGTGTCTGACGACGCCGGCTTCGACCAGATGATGCGCCAGCATCACCATCGCGAGGCCGGTGGCGCCGCCGACCTGCACGGCGTGGGCATAGGAGGGCGTGATGCCGAAATGCTCGGCGAACACGGTGGCAAGCATGATGTGCGGCGACACCGTGGAATAGCCGCACAGGATGCCGTCGATGTCACGCCGTGTCAGCCCGGCATCGTCGAGCGCAAGCTGCGCGGCCAGGCTCATCAGGTCGAGCGAGGAGCGGCCGTCGTGACGGCCGAACGAGGTGAGGCCGGTGCCGGTGATGTAGGTCATCGTGCCACTCGCTCCCCCGTCATTCCGGGGCATCGCGCAGCGATGAACCCGGAATCTCGAAATGAGAGACGATCGTGCACGACAAGCTCGAGATTCCGGGTTCGCGACTTCGTCGCGCCCCGGAATGACGAGGTCTGAACTACAGAGTCCATTTTTGATCGAGGACGATGCTCCGAGGACAACTGCGCTCCCCTCCCCCTTGCGGGGAGGGGTTGGGGGTGGGGGTAGCCACACAACGAGTCTTTGTGGGGTACCCCCCTCCCTGCCCCTCCCCCACAAGGGGGGAGGGAATGCTGGCATTGTGCGTCCATCACGCCTGCGTTCGCCATCTCAGCGCAATTCATCTCAATACGACTTCGGCAGGCCGAGCACCTTTTCGGCGATAAACGACAAGATCAGTTGCGGGCTGATCGGGGCGATGCGCGGGATCAAGGATTCGCGCAGGTATCTTTCGACGTGGTACTCGCGCGCGTAGCCGAAGCCGCCGTGAGTCATCACAGCCTGCTCGCAGGCATGGAAGCCCGCCTCTGCGGCGAGATATTTCGCGGCGTTCGCCGCCGGGCCGCACGCCATGCCCTGGTCGTATTGCCAGCCGGCCTGCAGCACCATCAGCCAGGCCGCCTCCAGCTCCATCCAGTTCTTCGCCAGGGGATGCTGGATACCCTGGTTCTGGCCGATCGGCCGATTGAATACGTTGCGCGCCTTCGCATAGGCCGAGGCGCGGGACAGCGCGAGCTGACCGAGGCCGACGGCCTCCGCGGCGATCAGGATGCGCTCGGGGTTCATGCCGTGCAGGATGTAGTCGAAGCCGCGCCCCTCCTCGCCCAGGCGGTCCTCGGCCGGGATCTCGAAATCCTCGAAGAACAGTTCGTTGGAATCGACCGGCTTGCGGCCCATCTTCTCGATCTCGTGCACCTTGATGCGGCTGCGGTCGAAATCGGTGTAGAATAGGCTGAGCCCATGGGTCGGGCGCTGCACCTCCTCGAGCGGCGTGGTGCGCGCCAGCAAGAGGATCTTCTCGGCGACCTGCGCGGTCGAGATCCACACCTTCTGGCCGTTGACGACGTAGCGGTCGCCCTTGCGCACGGCGCGGGTCTTGAGCTGCGTGGTGTTGAGACCGGTGTTCGGCTCCGTCACCGCGAAACAGGCCTTCTCGCGGCCGTCGACGATGCCCGGCAGCATCCGCGCGCACTGCTCCTTGGTCCCGAACACGACGACCGGATTGAGCCCGAACACGTTCATGTGGATCGCCGACGCACCGGACATGCCGGCGCCCGATTCCGCGATGGTCCGCATCATGATCGCGGCATCGAGGATGCCGAGGCCGGAGCCGCCATACTCCTCGGGAATGCAGATGCCGAGCCAGCCGGCCTCGGCCAGCGCCTTGTGGAAGTCAGCGGGGAAGCCGCCCTCTTTGTCCTTCTTCAGCCAATAGGCGTCGTCGAAGCGCGCGCAGATTTTCGCGACCGCATCGCGGATCGATTCCTGGTTGGCCGAGAGCGCGAAATCCATCGGATCACTCCTTGGCGGGTGACGGCATCGTCGCGCCGTCGCGGATCATCGCGGCGATCTCGTCGTTCGAGAATCCGAGCTCGCGCAGGATCTCGTGACCATGCTCGTTCGGCCGCCCCGCCAGATGCTGCGGCTCGGCCTTGGTCTCGGACCACGTTGCGGATACGCGCGTGCTGCGGATCGGGCCTTCGGTCGGATGCTCCACAACGGGAAAGAAATCGGTCGCGACGAGATGCGGATCGTGCAGCAGGCTTTCGAGATCGTGCATCGGCATGACCGGGATGTCCGCCTTGTCCAGCAGCGCCGTCCAGTCCGCCGTGGTGCGCGTCTCGAAGATGCGCGCGAGCTCGGCATAGACGATGTCGATGTTGGCGGCGCGACGGGCAAAGCTGTTGAAGCGGTCATCGGCGCGGAGGTCGGTGCGGCCGGATGCTTCGAAGAACGCGTCCCATTGCTTGTCGTTGTAGACGATCACGCAGATGTGGCCGTCGGCGGCCTTGTAGGGCCGGCGGTCCTGCGACAGATGCCGGGCGTAGCCGCCGCGGTCCAGCGGCGGCTCATAGGTGAGACCGCCCATGTGATCGCCCATGATGAAGGCCGACATGGTCTCGAACATCGGCACGTCCAGGCGCTGGCCGCGGCCGGTGCGGTCGCGATGCACAAGGCTGGCGCAGATTGCGCCGACCGCCGTCAGGCCGACGATGCGGTCGACCAGGGCATTCGGCACATAGCGCGGCGTGCCGTCGCCGGCGACGGCCATCAGGTGAGACAGCGCCGCCCCGCCCTGGATCAGGTCGTCATAGGCCGGCTTGGCCGCATAAGGTCCGTTCTGGCCGAAGCCGAACACGCCGGCATAGACCAGCCGTGGATTCAGCGCGGCGACCACCTCGTAGCCGAGGTTCAGCCGTGCCATCGCCTGCGGACGGATGTTGTAGAGCAGGACGTCGGCATCCTTGACCATGCGCAGCACGGCTTCCCGTCCCGCCGGCTTCTTGAGGTCGAGGCAGATCACGCGCTTGCCGCGGTTGGTGTTGAGGGTCACCGGCCCCATGCCGGGATGACGCCAGGGGCCGATCTTGCGGGTGACGTCGCCGTCGGGTGATTCCACCTTGATCACGTCGGCGCCGTAGTCGCCGAGCGTCTGGGCGGCATACGGCCCCATCAGCACGGTGGTCATGTCGATGACCTTGATGCCGGCAAGCGGTCCCATCGCGGCGTCAGCTCCCTCGTTCGTCGTTATGGACAGAGCTAACGGCACACCCGGTTCCGGGGCAAGCGGGCGCGCGCGTATGGGGCCATGCGTGGGATTGCGCCGTCGCAACATTCCGCCGCGCGGATCACTGCCGGACGCCCGCCGTTGCATCGCACCAGATGTTCCGTGCCAACACCTGCATTCTGCGATTCCCTTTCGCCGGGCAGCTGTGTCAGCATGGCAGTCCAACATCCAAAAAGACGATTGAGGGAGAACGCTGTCATGACGCTGTATCAGGGCAAATGCTTCTGCGGCACGGTCGAGCTCGAGGCCGATGGCGAGCCGGAGGCGATGGGTTATTGCCACTGCTCGTCCTGCCGCTCCTGGTCGGCCGGCCCCGTCAACGCCTTCACCTTGTGGAAGCCTTCGAACGTGCGCGTCACCAAGGGCGCGGAGGCGATCGGCACCTATCACAAGACCGACATGAGCCACCGCAAGTACTGCACCAAGTGCGGCGGTCATCTGATGACCGACCATCCGCCGCTCGGCATGATCGACGTCTATGCCGCGACCATTCCGACCTTGAAGTTCACGCCCGGCGTCCACGTGAACTACGCGGAGAGCGTGCTGCCCATCAAGGACGGCCTGCCGAAGCTGAAGGATTTTCCGGCCGAGTTCGGCGGCTCCGGCGAGATGATGCCGGAGTGAGCCAAGGTTCGCTTTCAACAGGCGGGCAAGCATCACCGGCCTCGCGACAGGATTTGTCCGAGCTCTGCTGATCGATGTGGCCCTCTCTTGAAAAAGAGGGCGCAGGGAAGGCCGGGTGCCGACTGGCACCCGTGGCCCCCGTGCGAAAGAAAGCACGGGGAGAGAACCACAGGTTCAGCCGGATCAACCCGGCCCTCCCTGCGCGATGGTCTTCACGCTTATTTCGCGCTCTCCTCGGTGCACCGGCTTTTGGCCACCGTCGCCCTTGGGCTCATCATCACCCGCAGGCTTGGCATCAGCGTCGGGATGCCGGGACCACGCGACTTCACGTCCGCAACCTGCCGTTCGTCCACGCGAGCCAAGCTGCGCTGCGACACGTCGCGGCCACCGCATCCCTGCCTCAACGTTCGTGACGATCGCGAAGCGCCCCTCGTGGCGAAGCAGGATGGCGGGAGTGAACCATACTTTCTGGAAAAGCGAAACAACTATATTTTTCGCTCAGGGACTGGACACGCCAAATCAGCTTGAACGCGCACGAGAAATTCGCCGCTCGGCGCAGCCACGGTCACCGTCATTCCACCAATCTGAGTTTGTTGCGAAACGGTTCCACGTCGTCATGCCCGGGCTCCGTCCCGGGCATCCACGTCGTTCTCGGCACGCCGAGCGACGTGGATGGCCGGGACAAGCCCGGCCATGACGACGCTGAGGGAGATGGGCACAAAACAAAGCTGCAGCCCTTGAATCCGTAGTGACAAGCCTGCGCCCGGGCTACGCCTGGACCTGCACGCTCTCCGCCGCTCGCTGCGGCGCCAGCTCGGGCGCTGGATCAGGCGGCCGCGTGTCCAGCTCCTCGATCATGCCGCGCGCGATCTCGCGCTCGCCCATGATGACCATGTCGGCGCCGAGGGATCTGAGATGCTCGACCTCGGCATCGGAATGGGCGCGCGCCACGATGTGCAGCGCCGGATTGGCGGCGCGGGCCTGCTCGACGATCTGTCCGGCCTCGAACGCCTCGGGAATGGCAATGACGAACGCATGCGCGCCGGCCAGATTCGTCGCCCGCAGCACGTTGCTGCGCGCGGCGTTTCCGGTGATGGTCTCGACACCCGCGCTCTTCAGCTGCTTCAGGATGTCCTCCGACGTTTCCACCGCAAGGAACGGATGCCCGCGCTGCTGCAGCGCCTCGCCGACGAGGCGTCCGACGCGGCCATAGCCGACGATGATCGTGTGCTCGGTCAGTTGCGTCACCGGGATCTCGGCCGGCGGTGTTGCTGAAGGCGTCGAGGCATCGGCCCGGCGGCGCTCCAGCCGCGGCATCAGCCAATCGAGCGCGGCGAACATCAGCGGATTGAGCATGATCGAGATGATGGCGCCGGCCAGGATCAGGTCGCGCCCGGCTTTCGGCAAGAGATTCGAGGCGCCGCCGATCTCGGCGAGGATGAAGGAGAATTCGCCGATCTGCGCAAGGCTCGCGGAGATCGTCAGCGCGGTCGAGGCCGGACGGCGGAAAGCGATCACGATCAGGAACGCGGCAACCGACTTGCCGAACAGGATGATGAACAAGGTCGCGAGCAGCGGCCAGGGCTCGCGGATCACGCTTCCCGGATCGAACAGCATGCCGGCGGAGACGAAGAACAGTACCGCGAAGGCATCGCGCAGCGGCAGCGATTCCTGCGCGGCGCGCTGGCTCAGCGGGGACTCGCCGAGCATCATGCCGGCGAAGAAGGCGCCGAGCGCCAGCGACACGCCGAACAGCTTTGTCGAGCCGAAGGCGACGCCGAGCGCGATTGCGAGCACCGCCAGGCGGAACAGCTCGCGCGAGCCGGTGTGGGCGATGTAGTGCAGGATCCACGGGATCAGGCGGCGGCCGACCAGCAGCATCACCGCCATGAACACGCCGATCTTGACGAAGGTCAGCAGCAGCACGCCGGTCAGCCCGAGGCCGAAGCGGGCGGCGAGCGGGTCGGCGGCGGCGATGTCGCCATTGCCGTTCTGCAGGCTGGCAAAGGCCGGGATCAGCACCAGCGCCAGCACCATCGCGAGATCCTCGACGATGAGCCAGCCGACCGCGATGCGGCCGCGCTCGGTGTCCATCAGCCGGCGCTCCTGCATCGCGCGCAGCAGCACCACGGTGCTGGCGACCGAGAGCGCGAGACCGAACACGAGGCCCCCGCCGATCGACCAGCCCATCGCCCAGCTCAAGGCCATGCCCATCAGGGTCGCCACCGTGATCTGCACGATCGCGCCGGGCACGGCGATGGCGCGCACCGACATCAGGTCCTTGAGCGAGAAATGCAGGCCGACGCCGAACATCAGGAGAATGATGCCGAGCTCGGCGAGCTCGGTCGCCAGCGCCTGGTCGGCGACGAAGCCGGGTGTGAACGGGCCGACGGCAACGCCGGCGAGGAGGTAGCCGACCAGCGGCGGGAACCGGAACCGCTGCGCGAGCGCTCCGAAGACGAAGGCCAGTCCAAGGCCGGCGACGATGGTCGCGATGAGGGGTGTGTCGTGCGGCATCTCAACTTGTTGCACGGGAGGCGCAGCGATGCACCGCGACCAATTGTGGCAGAGTTCCGCAAATGCGCATGGGGATGGTGCACGGACGGCTGCGGAAATCGGTGGTGAATGGCGTCATCAGTTCCGTATGATGTGAAGCGAGCCATCACGGGGTGCCCTGTCCCAATGCCCGCCGATCTCGTTCAGACGTTTCGCGCCTTCGCCTATAACAACGCCTGGGCCAATCACCGGCTGCTGACCTCCTGCGGCCAGCTCAGCGCCGAGGCGTTCGCCGCCGAGCGCACCGGCTTCTTCCCGAGCCTGCAGAAGACGCTGAACCACATCTACATCATCGACCTGTTCTACGTCGACGCGCTGGAAGGCGGCTGGCTCGGCCCGATGGCGTGGCAGAACCAGGTGCCGTTCCCGCGTCTCTCCGATCTCGTCAAGGCGCAGGGCGCAATGGACCGCCGGCTGATCGCATTCTGCGAGGCGCTGACGCCGGCCCGGCTCGACGACACCGTCCGCATCAACCGCGAGAGCCGGGTGCAGAACGAGCGCTGCGACCGGCTGCTGCTGCATCTGTTCCAGCACGACATCCATCACCGCGGCCAGGCGCATGCCATGCTGTCGAGCACGTCGGTGAAGCCGCCTCAGCTGGATGAGTTCTTCCCAGCGGACGATGCGGCCTTGCGGGCGAAGGACTTCGCCGAGCTCGGCTTCAGCGAGGAGAAGGTGTGGAAGCCGTAGCCCGGATGAGCGCAGCGATATCCGGGGTCACACGAGCTTTCGCGATGGACCCGGATATCGCTCCGCCCATCCGGGCTACGTGGCCCCGCCACCGTCATTGCGAGGAGCCCCTGGGTCTCGCCTCCGGCGAGCCTGAGGGCAGGCTCCGCGACGACACAATCCAGGGCGGCATGCGCGGCCCTGGATTGCGCGCTGTGCTCGGAATGAGGGAGGACGGACCTCGCCTACTTCGTCGGCTCCAGAATCGACACGTAGTTGGCCACCGCGGCGCCGCCCATGTTGAAGATGCCGCCGAGCTTGGCGTTGGGGAGCTGCATGCCCTCGGGCGCGGTGCCGGTGAGCTGCATCGCCGTCATGACGTGCATGGAGACACCGGTGGCGCCGATCGGGTGACCCTTGGCCTTGAGGCCGCCGGACGGATTGACCGGCAGCTTGCCGTCCTTGAGCGTCCAGCCCTCCTTGATGGCGCGGGCGCCCTGCCCCTTCGGGGTCAGGCCCATCGCCTCGTACTCGATCAGCTCGGCGACCGTGAAGCAGTCATGGGTTTCGACGAAGGAGAGATCCGACAGCGTGACGCCGGCTTTCTCCAGCGCGCGCTGCCAGGCCACGGTGCAGCCCTCGAAGGCGAGGATGTCGCGCTTGGACATCGGCAGGAAATCCTGCGCGTGCGCGGTGGCGCGCACGTTCACCGCTTTCGCGAAGGACTTCGCGGTCTCGCTGTCGGTCAGCACCAAAGCGGCGGCGCCGTCGGACACCAGCGAGCAGTCGGTGCGCTTCAGGGGGCCGGCGACATAGGGGTTCTTGTCGCTCTCGGAGCGGCAGAACTCGAAGCCGAAATCCTTGCGCATCTGCGCATAGGGATTGGCGACGCCGTTCTTGTGGTTCTTGGCCGCGATCAGCGCCAGCGCGTCGGACTGGTCGCCATATTTCTGGAAGTAGCCCTGCGCGATCTTGCCGAACACGCCGGCGAAGCCGCCGACGGTGTCGCCGTCCTCCGGAAGATAGGAAGCCTTGAGCAGGTTCTTGCCGATCTCAGGCCCCGGCGTGCGCGTCATCTGCTCGACGCCGACGACGAGCACGATCTTGGCGGCACCGGCGGCGATGGCGCGGATGCCCTGGTGCACGGCGGCCGAGCCGGTCGCGCAGGCGTTCTCGACCCGCGTCGCGGGCTTGAAGCGCAGCGCAGGATCGGCCTGCAGCACCAGCGAGGCGGTGAAGTCCTGGGGTGAGAAGCCCGCGTTGAAATGGCCGAGCACGATCTCGTCGACGTCGCCTGCCGAAATGCCGGCATCGGCGATCGCCTCATTGGCGACCTTGACAACGAGGCTCTCGACGGTCTCGGCGTCGAACTTTCCGAACGGCGTATGCGCCCATCCGACGATGCTGGCGGTCATGATTTCTCTCCCAAATGTCTCCCTGCCCTCACATGGCGCGTTGCGCCATGTGAGTCCAGAGGCTGGTGGCGGTCTCAGGCGACGAACTTCCCGCCGAGCTCATCCTCGATGTGAATCCGGATGATGTCGTCGAAGGTCTTTTCCTCGGTGGTGAAGCCGAGCTCGCGGGCCCGCTTGGCCTCGAAAGTCCGCGGCCAGCCGGCGACGATGCCGATGATGAACGGATCCGGCTCCCGCCTGATGCGGGCCGCGACGTTGTCGCCGGCGACGCGCCGGAGCGCGGCAATCTGCTCGCCGACGGTGGCCGTCAGGCCGGGCATGGTGAGGTTCCGGCGCGGCCCGATCTTGGCCGTATCCATGGTCGCAGCATGCAGGAGGAAGCCGACCGCCGAGCGTGGCGTGGCATGCCAATGCTGGACGTCCTCGGACACCGGCAGCACGGCCTCCTTGCCGGCGAGCGGCTCGCGCAGGATGTTGGAGAAGAAGCCCGAGGCGGCCTTGTTCGGCGCGCCGGGGCGGATGCAGATGGTCGGCAGGCGAATGCCGACGCCGTCGAAGAAGCCGCGGCGGCTGTAGTCGGCCAGCAGGAGCTCGCCGATCGCCTTCTGGGTGCCGTAGCTGAGCAGCGGCGCATTGACGAACTCGTCGCCGATGGCGTCGGGGAACGGCGCGCCGAACACCGCGATCGACGAGGTGAAGACCAGGCGCGGCTTGTAACCGTCGCCGATCAGCCTGACCGCGTCGAACAGCATCCGCGTGCCGTCGAGATTGATGCGGTAGCCCTTGTCGAAATCGAGCTCGGCCTCGCCGGAAACGATCGCGGCGAGATGGAAGATCACGTCGGGACGCGCGGCGACCAGCTTCTCGGCGAAGCCCGGCACGGCAAAGTCGCCGGCGATGGTCTCTACCGCGATGGGCGTGTCGGGCTTCGCCGGCGCCACGATGTCTTGCAAGGTCATGCGGGTGATGGCTGCCTGGCCGAGGCGGCCGTCGCGGACCAGACGCTCGACCAGCTTGCGTCCGACCATGCCGGCGGCGCCGAGAACGAGAATATGCAAGGGGATGCTCCTTGTTTCTTGTTGTTTCACCATGCGCGACGACGATCATCGACGCAAAGCGGTGCTCATGACTGCGCCCTCTCCCCTTGTGGGAGAGGGCTACACTGCCGGTGCCGCACGCTCGCTTGGGTGAGGGGTTTGGTCCCACAAACTCCGCCATCGCGGAGAGAGACCCCTCACCCGGCGGCGCGCTTCGCGCGTCACCACCCTCTCCCACAAGGGGAGAGGGTGCACCGCCCGTGCGGTGAGATTGAAGTGCTGTGCGAGCGCCCTACTCCTTCACCGCGCCGGTCATGGCCGACACATAATGCTCGACGAAGAAGGCGTAAAGGATGACCAGCGGCAGCGAGCCGACCAGGGCGCCGGCCATCAGCGATCCCCATTTGTAGATGTCACCGTCGACGAACTCGTTGACGATGGCGACCGGCACGGTCTTGTTCGGCGTCGACTGCAGGAAGGTCAGCGCGTAGATGAACTCGTTCCAGCACAAGGTGAACGAGAAGATGAAGGCCGAGATCAGGCCGGGCACGGCGAGCGGCACGACGATCTTGACCAGGATCTGCCAGCGGCTGGCGCCGTCGATCAGGGCGCATTCCTCGAGCTCGAAGGGGATCGTCTTGAAGTAGCCCATCAGCAGCCAGGTCGAGAACGGGATCAGCAAGGTCGGATAGACCAGGATCAGCGACAGCGGCGAGTCGAACAGCCCGTAGGCCTGGATCACCGAGGCCAGCGGGATGAACAGGATCGACGGCGGCACCAGATAGGCGAAGAAGATCAGCACGCCCACCGTGTCGGCGCCCTTGAAGCGCAGCCGCACGATCGCATAGGCCGCGAGCACGGATGCGAAGATCGACAGCGTCGTGGCGCCGACCGCGACATACATCGTGTTCCACAGCCAGCGCGGATACTGCGTCTCGAACAGCAGCTTCGAGATGTGCTTGAAGGTCGGATGCACCACCCAGAACGGGTTGTACTTCTCCATGTCGATCAGCTGCTCGTCCGGTTTGATCGACGTCAGCCCCATCCAGTAGAACGGGAACAGCAGCACCAGGAGAATGATGCCGAGCGGCAGATACAGCGTGATCAGCCGTCGCGGCAGCGACTCGAGATAGCTCATGCCCTCGCTGTCGTCGTCGGCCGCGAGCGCGGCCGCCGTCGTCGTGGCGTTGGATTGCGTCTTGGATTGCAGCGCAGCAGTCTCGGTCATTGGTCGGATCCTTGCTGCCATTTGCGCCGTTGCATGCCGAACCAGGAGATCGCGATCGCCGCGAGCAGGAACGGGATCATGGCGGTGGCGATCGCTGCACCCTCGCCGAGGCGGCCGGAGATGATGCCGCGCTGATAGCTCAAGGTCGCCATCAGGTGGGTGGCATTGACGGGACCGCCGCGGGTCAGCGCCCAGATCAGCTGGAAATCGGTGAAGGTGAACAGTACCGAGAACGTCATCACCACCGCGATGATCGGGGTCAGCAACGGATAGGTGATGAAGCGGAAGCGCTGCCAGCTGGTGGCACCGTCGAGCGTGGCGGCCTCATACAGGGAGGGCGAGACGGTCTGCAGGCCGGCCAGCAGCGTGATCGCGACGAACGGTACGCCGCGCCAGATGTTGGCGATGATCACGGAGGCGCGTGCCCAATTGGTGTCGCCCAGGAAGTTGATGTTCTGGCTGATGAGGCCGAGCTTGATCAGCGACCAGGAGATGATGGAGAACTGGGAATCGTAGATCCACCAGAACGCGATCGCCGACAGCACCGTCGGAACGATGAAAGGCACCAGCACGATCGCACGGACCATGGCCTTGAACGGCATCCGCCGGTTCAACAGCAGCGCCAGATAGAGGCCGATCGCGAATTTGATGGCGCTTGCGACGATCGTGTAGAGCAGCGTGTTGAACACCGCGAGCCAGAAGATCGCGTCATCCCACAGCCACTCGTAGTTCTCCAGCCCGACGAAGACGCCGGCGCGGCCGATCTTCTCGTCGGTGAAGCTCATCCAGACGCCGAGGCCCAGCGGATAGGCCAGGAACAGGATCAGGAATGCTGCCGCCGGCAGCATGAACCAGAGCGCGACGAAGTTGCGGTTGGTCTTGATGCGTTCCCACGCGGAGGGCTCGCCGGTCACGGCCGCGCCACGTGGCAGCGAAGTCTGAATGGTACTCATCGTATCGAGCAGCTCCCTTCGAACCTTGGGATGGGCAAACCGCAGCATGCCCACCGGCGTTCGGGACGGATGGTTCTGGTCCGCCATTGCGAGAAGCCCCCCGGGTCTCGCCGTCGGCGAGCCCGTGGGCAGGCTCCGTGACGAAGCAATCCAGAGTCGAGCGCACTGCCCTGGATTGCTTCGCTTCGCTCGCAATGACGGCGAGCACGGCGGGTTGCGCCCTTGCCCACCCTACGCAGTCATCACCTCAGCGGAAGATGCGCTTGGCGGAGCGCTCGGCGCTCGCCATCGCCGTCTTCACGTCCTCGCGGCCCGTGCAGTAATTCGCGAACATGTCGACCACGACGAAGTCGGCGATCGCGGCGGCTGCCGCCTCGCCGAGCTTGCCGACGCCGGCCGGCGTGACAGCCGTCGCCGCGACGTCGCGATACGGCGTGTTCTTCGGATCGGCGGTCCAGATCGGGTTGGCGTCGTAGGCCTTGAGGAAATGCGACAGGTAGCCCTGCGCCGCCTCGATCCACGGGTTGAACTGCTCCGGCTCCAGCAGGAAGGCCGTGAACGCCTTGCAGGTCTGCGGGAACTTGGTGAAGTTGTAGATCAGGATCGGGAAGCCGAGATGCAGCTCGCGGGTCTTGCCGTCGAGGCCCGCCGGCAGATGCGCGTGGTTCATGTCCTTCGCGACTTCCGGATTGTCCTTCTTCGCCGCGACGTAGATCGAGATGCCGTTCACCGTCAGATAGAGCTGTCCGGCCACGAACGCCTTGTTGTTGGACGAGTCGTTCCACGACGCGGTGCCCGGCACGAAATTGTCGTACAGGCCCTTGACGTATTCGAGCGCCTTGGCGGTCTCCGGCGAGTTGATGACGACCTTGTTGTCCTTGTCGATCAGGTTGCCGCCATGCGCCCACAGCGCCCAGTGCAGCCAGCCGTTGGCGTCGCCCGAGGCGTGGCCGAGCGCCATGCCGCCCGGCGTGCCGTTCTTGTTCATGCCCTTCACAAGGTCGGCGAAGCCCGCGAGATCCTTCGGAAACTCCTTGTGGCCGGCCTTCTCCATCGCCGAGATGCGGTAGTTGACGAGGCCGCCGGTGGCCGCCACCGGGATGCCGATCCACTTGCCGTCGAGCATGCCGTAGGCCTTGCCCGAGTCGGTCCAACCGCCGCACTTCTTGCCGAGATAGTCGGCCACGTCGCTGACATCGGTGACCTTGTTGGAGAACAGGAACGGCAAGGTGTAGAGGCCCCACACCATGTCGAGGCCCTGACCGGTGTTGGCGGCGACCGAGGCCTTCGGCTGGATGTCGTCGTAGGATTCGTTGGAGACGTTGATGGTGACGTTGTTGGCCTTCTGGAAGGCGTCGACGATCTTCATGAAGGCCACGTCCTCGGCCTCGACGAAGCGCTTCCAGCGCAGAAGATTGATCTTGGCACCGGCTTCCGGCTTCCACGGCGACGTCTGCGCCCAGGCCTTGGCGTAGCCGAGCAGCTCGTCGGCCGACATCGTCGCCGCGGCCGCCAGCAAGGTCGCGCCGCCCTTGAGCAGGGACCGGCGATCGGTGGGGAAATGAGTCATCTGAAGTTTTCTCCCGTTGAGTATTTGCTTGTTTTGTTTGTTGTCAGTTCTGCGCCTCGAGCGCCCGGATCAGAGTCTCCGGCCGCTGTCCTTGTCGAACAGATGCGCCGCCGACGCGCGCGGGCGCAAATGGATCTTCTCCCCGGGATTGACCTCGTGGCGGTCGCGGAACACCGCGATGATGTCCTGGGTGCCGATGCGGGCGACGATCTGCGTCTCCGAGCCGGTCGGCTCGACGACGACGACCTCGGCCTCGATGCCGTCATCGGCAAGCTCGAGATGCTCGGGCCGCACGCCGTAGACCACGGGGCGACCGTCGGAGGCGGCCGGCGCGGTCAGCAGCGGCAGCTTGGCGCCGTTGTCGGTCTCGACATAGACCGAGCCGTTCGACTTGAGGTGGCCGTTGAGGAAGTTCATCGCCGGCGAGCCGATGAAGCCGGCGACAAACTGGTTGTCCGGCTTGTCGTAGAGATCGAGCGGCGAGCCCATCTGCTCGACGATGCCGTCATGCATGACGACGATCTTGTCGGCCATCGTCATGGCCTCGATCTGGTCGTGAGTGACGTAAACGGTGGTGGTCTTGAGCCGCTGATGCAGCTCCTTGATCTCGGTGCGCATCGCGACGCGCAGCTTGGCGTCGAGGTTCGACAACGGCTCGTCGAACAGGAACACCTGCGGATCGCGCACGATGGCGCGGCCCATCGCGACGCGCTGGCGCTGGCCACCGGAGAGCTGGCGCGGATAGCGGTCGAGCAGCGGCGTCAGCGCCAGAATCTCGGCGGCGCGCGCGACGCCCTTCTTGATGTCCTCGGGCCGTGCGCCGCGCAGCTTGAGCGAGAAGCCCATGTTGTCGGCGACGGTCATGTGCGGATAGAGCGCGTAGTTCTGGAACACCATCGCGATGTCGCGCTCTTTCGGCTGCACGTTGTTGACGACGCGTTCGCCGATCGAGATGGTTCCGGAGGTGATGTTCTCGAGCCCTGCGAGCATGCGCAGCAGCGTCGACTTGCCGCAGCCGGACGGCCCGACCAGCACGACGAACTCGCCATCCTCGATCGGAATCGTCACGCCGTGCAGCACCTCGAATCCGCCGAATGATTTGCGCACGTCGCGAATTTGCACCGACGACATCAATTTCCTCCTCAAAGACCGACAGCATTGGCTGCTTGCCGGCGGCATTCTGACCGTTGTTCTCGGCCGTTTGATCAGGCCGTTTGTCGTTTTGTAGTCCTGGTCGTGCAGTCTTGTTCTTGGTGGTCTTGTTGTTGGCTCCGGTCGCTCCGACTGGCTCCGAAACAGGGCCAGCCCGGCTGGCATTGTCCGCAGTTCAGTTCGCTTCCGCAATGTCTCGCTTAGCAACCGCGTGATAGCGCTGTCAATATCGCTTGTGTACCAGACCGCCTATGCTATGAGCGAGGCATGGGACGGAAACGCATCGAGCCGGGCAAAGTCCGGCTGACCGAAGTTGCGGCACTGGCGGGCGTCAGCCCGATCACGGTGTCACGCTTCTTCCGTAATCCCGCCACGGTCTCGGCCGGCCGCCGCACGCGGATCGAAAGCGCCGCCAAGGAGCTCGGTTACGTGCCGAACCTCGCCGCGCGCGCGCTCGCATCGCAGCGCACCGAAGTGATCGGCGTGCTGATACCGTCCCTCACCAACAACGTGTTCTCCGACGTGCTGCGCGGCATCTATGATGCGTTCGAAGGCAGCCGCTACAGCATCCAGCTCGCCAACACCCGCTACAGCGTGTTGCAGGAGGAGCGCCTGCTGCGGTTGTTCCTGATGCAGAAGCCGGCCGGCCTGATCGTGACCGGTCTCGACCAGACGGCGGAGAGCCGGTTGATCATCCAGGCGGCGGACTGTCCCGTCGTGCAGATCATGGAGCTCGGCGCCGAGCCGATCGACATGATGATCGGATTTTCGCACGTCGATGCCTGTTTTGCAGCCATTTCACACCTTCTCGCGCAGGGCTGCCGCCGCATCGGCTTCATCGGCGCCCGCATGGACCCAAGGGTGCAGCGCAGGCTGCAGGGCTATCAGAACGCGATGAAGGAGGCCGGTTTGTTCGACCCGCGTCTCATCGTCACGGCGCCTGTTCCGACCTCGACCACGATGGGCGGCAGCCTGTTCTCCGATCTGCTGATGAAGGCGCCGGATCTCGATGCGGTGTTCTGCGCCAATGACGATCTCGCGCTCGGCGTGCTGTTCGAATGCCAGCGCCGGCACATCGCGGTGCCCGAGCAGATCGCGATCGTCGGCTTCAATGACATGGAATTCATGGCCGCGGCGGTTCCGACGCTCACCAGCGTGCGCACCAATCGCTACGAGATGGGTCGGCGTGCGGCGACGATGATCATGGACGCCGTGGAAGGCCGTCCCGTGGCGCAGCGTGTCGTCGATCTCGGCTTCGAGGTGATCGAACGGCAGAGCTCGACCTTGCATCGCGGCACCGCAAATCCGCAGCCTGCGTCGGGGCGCGCTTCCGGAACAAAATGGTAGCGCAACCAAAAACCATGCACTAGAACCACTCGAACCAACAACGACTTGAACGAAAGACGTAGGCGATCCTCGACAGCGGGCCGATGGCGCACAGACGACGGACCGGCCTCGCCACGTTTGCACTGCGGGAGAAAACACATGACGAACTCGAACGGGCATGCCGGCAACGGCGCTGACAAGAGCCGCAAGCTGCGCTCGCAGGCGTGGTTCAACGATCCGCACAATCCGGGCATGACCGCGCTCTATCTCGAGCGCTACCTGAATTACGGCCTGACCCGGGCTGAGCTGCAGTCGGGCAAGCCGATCATCGGCATTGCCCAGACCGGCAACGATCTCTCGCCCTGCAACCGCCACCACATCGAGCTGGCGCACCGCGTCCGCGAGGGCATCCGCGCCGCTGGCGGCATCGCGATGGAATTTCCGACCCATCCGATCCAGGAGACCGGCAAGCGCCCGACGGCCGCGCTCGACCGCAACCTCGCTTATCTCGGCCTGGTCGAAATCCTGTTCGGCTATCCGCTCGACGGCGTGGTGCTGACCACCGGCTGCGACAAGACGACGCCGGCCTGCCTAATGGCCGCGGCGACCGTGAACATCCCCGCCATCGTGCTGTCGGGCGGCCCGATGCTGAACGGCTGGCACGAAGGCCAGCGCACCGGCTCCGGCACCGTGGTGTGGAAGTCGCGCGAACGGCTCGCCGCCGGCGAGATCGGCTATGAGGAGTTCATGGAGATCGTCGCCTCCTCGGCGCCGTCGGTCGGCCATTGCAACACCATGGGCACGGCCTCGACGATGAATGCGCTGGCCGAGGCGCTCGGCATGTCCCTGCCCGGCTGCGCCGCGATTCCAGCTCCGTATCGCGAGCGCGGCCAGATCGCCTACGAGACCGGAACGCGCATCGTCGACATGGTGTGGGAAGACCTGAAGCCGTCGGACATCCTGACGCGCAAGGCATTCGAGAACTGCATCGTCGCCAACTCCGCGATCGGCGGCTCGACCAACGCGCCGATCCACATCAACGCGCTGGCGCGCCATGTCGGCGTCGAGCTCGACATCGACGACTGGCAGAAGGTCGGCCACGACGTACCGCTGCTCGTCAACATGCAACCGGCCGGCTTCTATCTCGGCGAGGAGTTCCATCGCGCGGGCGGCGTGCCGGCCGTGATCGGCGAGTTGATGCGGCACAAGCGCATCCACGAGGACGTCATCACCGTCAACGGCCGCAGCATGGGCGACAATTGCCGCGAGGCGCCGAAGCCGGACAACGACGTGATCTGGTCCTACGACAAGCCGCTGGTGAAGGATGCCGGCTTCCTGGTGCTGCGCGGCAACCTGTTCGATTCCGCGATCATGAAGACCAGCGTGATCTCCAAGGAGTTCCGCGACCGCTATCTCGTCAATCCGAAGGACCCGAACGCCTTCGAGGGCCGCGCCATCGTGTTCGAGGGTCCGGAGGACTATCACGACCGCATCGACGATGCATCGCTCGAGATCGACGAGCACTGCGTGCTGTTCATCCGCGGCACCGGCCCGATCGGCTATCCCGGCGGCGCCGAAGTGGTGAACATGCAGCCGCCGGCAGCGCTGATCAAACGCGGCATCCTGTCCCTGCCCTGCATCGGCGACGGCCGGCAATCCGGCACCTCGGGCTCACCGTCAATTCTCAACGCGTCGCCAGAGGCCGCCGCCGATGGCGGGCTCGCAATCCTCAAGACCGGCGATCGCGTGCGCATCGACCTCAACAAGGGCTCGGCCAACATCCTGATCTCGGACGAGGAGCTTGCGACGCGGCGCGCCGAGCTGAAGGCCAAGGGCGGCTTCCCACACCCCGCCAACCAGACGCCGTGGCAGGAGCTCTATCGCAACACCGTCGGCCAGCAGGCCACCGGCGCCTGCATGGAGCTTGCCACGCGCTATCACAACATCGCTGGCACTGTCGGCGTGGCAAGGCATAATCACTAGACACGCCGCGCAAAGCCGGCCACCGTCATTGCGAGGAGCGAAGCGACGAAGCAATCCAGAGCCGCGCGCGCAGCCCTGGATTGCTTCGCTGCGCTCGCAATGACGAAAGAATCAACGAGCATCCCAAGGGAGACCCCATGTCCGACCGCCTCAAGGGCAAGCGCGCCTTTGTCACCGCCGCCGCAGCCGGCATCGGCCGCGCCTGCGCGATCGCTTTCGCGCGTCAGGGCGCGACCGTGTTCGCCACCGATATCGATGAGAACGGCCTGAGCACGCTGAAGAGCGAAGGCATTGCCGAGGTCGCGACGCTCGACGTGCGCAACACCGCGGCCGTGAACGCGATGGCCGATCGCGTCGGCAAGGTCGAGATCCTGCTCAACGCTGCCGGCTTCGTGCACAACGGCACCATCCTCGACTGCTCCGACGACGACTGGGATTTCTCGTTCGACCTGAACGTCAAGTCGATGCATCGCACGATCCGCGCCTTCCTGCCTGACATGCTCGATCAGGGCGGCGGCGCCATCGTCAACATCGCCTCCGCCGCCGGCGTGTTCAAGGCGGCACCGAACCGCTACGTCTACGGCGCGACCAAGGCGGCGGTGGCGGCGCTGACGCGCTCGGTCGCAGCCGATTTCGTCGGCAAGAAAATCCGCTGCAACTGCATCTGCCCCGGCACGATCGAAACGCCCTCGATGCTCGGACGGGCGGCCTCGGCCGGCCCGAACGGGCTCGAGATGTTCATCTCGCGCCAACCGATGGGCCGGCTCGGCACGGCGGAGGAGATCGCCCATCTCGCGGTCTATCTCGCCAGCGACGAGAGCGCGTTCACGACCGGCGTCGCGCACACCATCGACGGCGGCTGGACACTGTAGCTTCTCCTCATCCTGAGGAGCCGCGCAGCGGCGTCTCGAAGGATGAGGCCCGGATGTCAGGGGCCTCATGGTTCGAGACGCGCTCCGCGCTCCTCACCATGAGGGTCGAAAGAGGAGTCTTTCTTCATGAACCACATCGATCTCGCCAATCGCTGCGCCGTCGTCACCGGCGGCGCGCAGGGCTTTGGCCGCGCCATCACCGAGCGCTTCAGGGCCTCCGGGGCCAAGGTCGCGATCTGGGATCACGACATCGCGCTGGCGGAGAAGACCGCGCAGGAGATCGGTCCGGAGGTGCTGGCGCTGCAGGTCGACGTCACCGACACCAAAGCGGTCGAAGGCGCGCGTGACGCGACGCTGGCCGCGTTCGGCAGCATCGACATCCTGGTCAACAATGCCGGCATCGCCGGCATCAACAAGACGGTGTGGGAGACCGATCTCGATGAGTGGCGCAAGGTGCTGCGCATCAATCTCGACGGTCCCTTCATCTGCGCCAAGGCGATCGTGCCGGTGATGCTGAAGCAGGGCTATGGCCGCGTCGTCAACATCGCCTCGATCGCCGGCAAGGAGGGCAACCCGAATGCCGCGCACTACTCGGCGTCCAAAGCCGGCCTGATCGCGCTGACCAAGTCGCTCGGCAAGGAACTGGCGCAGCACAACATCACGGTGAATGCGGTGACGCCGGCGGCGGCGAAGACCGCGATCTTCGACCAGATGACGGACGCGCACATCAACTTCATGCTGTCGAAGATCCCGAAGGGCCGCTTCGTGCTGGTGGAAGAGCTCGCCGCGCTGGTGTCGTGGCTGGCCTCGGAGGAGTGTTCGTTCTCGACCGGCGCCGTGTTCGACATTTCCGGCGGCCGCGCAACTTATTAGTTGGCGTGCCGACCGATAGAGCCCGTCCTCACCAAAAAAACGTCATTGCGAGGAGGCGGAAGCCGACGAAGCACTCCGGAGCTCATCGCGCGGCCCTGGATTGCTTCGCTTCGCTCGCAATGACGGCGATAGACAGACCCGTTCCAGTACTCATAACCAGTTGGAGGTCCCACCATGACCCACCACGGCGGCTGCTTCTGCGGCGCGGTGCGCTTCCAATGCACGGGCGAGCCGATCAATGTGCGCGTCTGCCATTGCCGCAACTGCCAGCGGGCGACGGGCGCGCCGTTCTTCGCCCGCGCGCTGTTCTCGCACGACGCTTTGACGATCACCGGCGAAACCGCGCGCTTCCCCTCCTCCGACGCGCTCGACCGCATGTTCTGCCCGCGCTGCGGAGTCAGGCTGTTCTCATGGCGCACCACGCGCCCGGTGGTCGGCGTGGCCCTGGCCTGCTTCGACGACCGCAACGCCTTTGCCCCGACCGAGCACATCTGGGTCTCGGAAAAGATCGATTGGGTGCAGCTCAGCGACGGACTGCCGCAATTTCCGGAAAATCCCGCGTAGCATCAAGGAACCATCGTGCCTATGTAGGGCACAACGCGTCCGGAAACCCGATCCTTGAACATCTCGCTCTACGGCATTTCCGTCTGGATCCTGCCGATCATCATCGCCATCACCTTTCATGAGGCTGCTCACGCCTTCGTCGCCTGGCGGTTCGGCGACGAGACCGCGTTGCGACTCGGTCGCGTCAGCTTCAACCCGGTCCGGCACATCGATCCGTTCGGCACGATTCTGCTGCCGGGCATGCTGCTGCTGTCCGGCTCGCCGTTCCTGTTCGGCTACGCCAAGCCGGTGCCGGTCGATTTTCGCAATCTGCGGCCGCTCCGCGCCGGCATGGTGATGGTGGCGCTGGCGGGACCCGCCACCAACATCGCGCTCGCGCTGGCGGCGGGACTGGCGTTCCACGCCCTTCCGCTGGTTCCACCTGAGGCCGCGCGGTGGGTGGCGAGCAATCTATGGAATATTTTCTCGTTCAACATTCTGCTCGCCGTGTTCAACATGCTCCCGATACCGCCGCTCGACGGGGGCCGGGTCGCGGTCGGTGTCCTGCCGGCGGTGCTGGCGCGGCCGCTGGCCCGGCTCGAGCCGTACGGCATGCTGATTCTGATCGGATCCCTGATCCTCCTGCCGCTGGCGGGTTCCCAGTTCGGTCTCAATCTTGATCTTGTGTCGGGGCTGCTCCGCGCCACGACCGATTCTCTGAAGCAGCTGCTTCTGCTATTGACGGGTAATGTCTAGATCTACCCGTCAGGGATGGTAACGAACGAGCCCCGAGGCACTCTTGGTCAAAGCCGCTGACATGATGATCGCACGCCGCGCCGACACCCGCGCCCGTGCCGATTTCGCGACCTGGAAGATGATCGCCAAGCTGAACGGCGCCTCCGGCCTGCCGCCGGCGGCGCAGGAATTCCTGGCCAGCTACAAGGCCCGCCTTGGCGACATGCCGGAGGACGAGGCGACCGAGGCCACCATCCGCGAGATGTACAAGGCCTATTATGCCGAGATGGGCGGCGGCGGCGCCCCGCCCGAAGTCAAGCCGGTCACAGCTGAGCCGGTGACCGACAATGTCACCGCCTTCCGCAAGCTGCCGCCGAAGCCGAAGGCGGCGCAAAGCGGGACGACCGCTCCGCGCAAGCTGCCGGTCGGGCTGATCTTCGCCGCGCTCTGCGTGGTCTATGTCGGGATCAGACTGTATTGGCAGTGAGGCCAGCCGAACCCCACCCGCTCATTTCGGCGGGTTGAACTTGACCGGCAGGATGAAGGAGAACTCGTCGTCGGTGAGGCCCGCGGGAGGCTTTGGCACGGGATCCGAACGGCGGACCATGCTGACGGCGGCCTGATCGAACTCCGGATCGCCGGACGTTTCCCTGACGTCCACCGAGACGACACGGCCGAGCCGGTTGAGCACGAGCGCCAGCTTGAGCTGAGCAGCGGTCTTCTTTCCGGATGGATACTTCTTGTGCAGCTCGAAATAGGCGCTGATCTTGCGGCCCCAATTGGCCGTCAACCTTTGCACGTCCTTGCCGATGCCGGCATTCGGCGCTTTGGTCTTCTCGGCTTCAGGAACCTTCTCGTCCAGGGCCTTGCGCGCGCTGTCCTCGGAGGCTTCCTGTGCCTCTGACGCCTGCGTCTGGACCGTCGCGACCTTCTGCTCCTCGGTCGGCTTCTTCACGTCAGAGGTCGTGACCTCGCGGTCGGCCTCCTCGGTCGTGGTCGGGACATCCTTCTGCAGATCGGTCTGCTCGACCTCGGCCTTCTGCTCCTGCATCTGCGGAGCGGCGGTCTGCGCCACCGAGTCCTGTCCGACCGGAACCTCGTCGTCGTCGACCTTCGGCGAGCCCATATCGATGTCGATGACCTCGGCGCCCGCCGCGCCGAGGCCGCCGACGTCCTCGTCGTCCTTCAGATGTGTCAGCGCCAGCGCGGCCCCGCCGACATGCAGCATCAGCGCGCCCATGATCGCCAGAAACCAGAGACGGCGCGAGGGGGAGTGCCCGACGTCGAGGTCGCTCATCACACGTCGGCGCTCCTCACGGCTGCGCGGGCTGGGCCGGCGGCGCTGCCGCAAGTCCCTGGGCAGCCGCGGCTGGCGGCGCTTCCAGGGCCACCAGCTTGATCTTGGTGTAGCCGCCGGCGCGCAGCAGCTCCAGAACTCCCATCAGCTCGCCATAGGGCACCAGCTTGTCAGCGCGCAGGAAGATCGGCCGGTCCTTCGGCCGATCGGTCATGGCATCGAGATCGCGCACGAGATCGACGCGCTTGACCAGATTTTCCCCGATCGCCAGCGTGAGGTCCGGCTTGATCGAGACGTAGGTCGGCTTGTCCGGCTTCTTCTGCGGCGTGGCGCTCGAGGACGGCAGGTCGATCGGCAGGTCGACGGTCGAGAGCGGCGCGGCCACCATGAAGATGATCAAGAGCACCAGGATGACGTCGATGAACGGCGTCACGTTGATGTCGTGGGTCTCGTCGAAATCGTCGTCGAGATCGCCTTCGGAGAGCGAGACGGCCATCGCCTGCTACTCCGCCGCCCGGACGTGAAGACCGCCATGGCTGCGATCGAGATCGCGCGACAGCAATCGTCCGGTGGTGCCGGAGGCGCGGTTGACGAGCTCGAGATAGCCCTTCGTGACCCGCGAGAAGTGGTTGTAGATGATGACCGCCGGGATCGCGGCAGCGAGACCGATCGCGGTCGCCAGCAGCGCTTCCGCGATGCCCGGCGCGACCACCGCGAGGTTGGTGGTCTGCGATTTGGAAATGCCGATGAAGCTGTTCATGATGCCCCAGACGGTGCCGAACAGCCCGACGAACGGCGAGATCGCGCCGACCGTGGCGAGCAGGCCCATGCCAGTGCGGACGCGGCGCGCTTCGGCGCGGACGATCTCGGTGAAGCTCGAGGCCGCGCGCTCCTTGATGCCCTCGTCACTGCCGAGCCCGGCCGAGAGCCGCGCCTCGGCGATCGCAGCCTGCAGCAGCACGGTCGCGACGTTCTTGCTCTGTCCGAGCGCGAGCTGGGCCTCGGCCAGCGACTTCGCCGCGGACAATTTGCGCAACGCCCCGACCAGCCGGCGACGCAGGACGGAAAATTCGAGGCTCTTGGCGATCAGGATCGTCCAGCTCGCGACCGAGGCCAGCGCCAGCATGATCATGACCGCTTTGACGACGATGTCGGCCTTGAGAAACATGCCGAGCGGTGACAGCTCGTCGAGCCCGGTGCTCACCGACTTGCCAGCTCGGGTGGCGCTCTCACTGCCCGCCGGCGCAGCGGTCGTTGCGGCCGTCTGGCCCGACGCAGGAGGAGCCATCGTCTGCGCCGTGCCCGGCGCCGGCGCGGCCATATCGGTCGAGACCGCCGGGGCGGGGCTGGCAGGCTCCTGCTGCGCATGTGCAGGTACCCCCGCAGCAACAGACAGACATGACAGGACGATTGCAAACCTGACGAGGAACGATGTCATCATATCTCGGCCCATTAGACCTCGGCCCATTGCCGGATCAGATTGTGATAGATGCCGGTCAGCTTGACCGCATCGGGATCGTCCCTCCCGAGGCGTTCCGCCAAGCTCTGGATCGCCGTGTCCAGATCGAAGATCATGCTCCGGACGTGGGCATCCCGTATCATGCTCTGCATCCAGAAAAAAGAGGCGACCCGGGCGCCACGCGTGACCGGCGTGACCATGTGAAGGCTCGATGACGGATACAGCACCGCGTGCCCCGCGGGCAACTTGACTTCGTGTGAGCCGTAGGTGTCCTCGATCACAAGCTCGCCACCGTCATAGCTGTCGGGCTCGGCCAGGAACAAGGTCATCGACAGATCGGTGCGGATGCGCAGGCCTGTCAAGGGATCGCCGCGCACGGCATTGTCGACATGGATGCCGAAATGGTCGCCCCGCGCGGCGGTGTAGCGGTTGAACAAGGGCGGAAAGATCTGCAGCGGGATCGCCGCCGACAGGAAGCGCGGATTTTTCGTCAGCGCCGTGATGATGCGCTGGCCCAGCACCCGCGCCGCCTCGCCGCCGGGCGGCAATTGCTCGTTGCGCTTGACCATGGCCGACTGCGCCCCGGCCGTCGAGCGGCCGTCCTCCCACTCCGCCGCATCCATGATGCGGCGGAAGTCGGCCACCTCGTTTTTCGACAGAACGTCCGGGATGCAGATCAGCATGATCAAAACTTCGCAGTGGTGACGATATAGAAGGCGCGCCCCGGGGCCACGGCGACGAACGGCACCGCGCTCCGATACAGCGTGTCGTAGTACAGCTTGTTGGTCAGGTTCTGCGCGTAGAGCTTCATCGTCCAGTTCTTGTCGAGCTGCTTCTCGACGAAGGCGTCGAAGCGCCAGTAGCTCGGCAGCTCGTTGCCGGTGTTGGCCGCGAAGGTGCCGCCATACACCTTGGAGCGGTAGACCGCCTGCCCGCCGATCTCCCAGCCATTGTCGAGCTTGTACTTCGACAGCATGCTGAACGACTGGTGGGCGATATTGGCGAGCTGTAAGCCGATGTTGGAGGCGACGCCGCTCTGCGTGACCTTCGACTGCATCAGCACCAGGCCGCCGAAGATGCTCCAGCGATCGGTAAGCTTGCCTTCCGCCTCGATGTCGATGCCCTGGATGCGGTAGGCCGCGCCCGAGGTGAGCAGGCCGCCGACGGTCTCGCGGGCATTGTCCTTGGTTGTCTGGAACAGCGCGGCTGAGACCAGCAGATGGCGATCGACCAGCTCCCATTTGGTGCCGAGCTCGGCCGCCTTGTTGCGCTCGGGTCCGAGCAGGACTGCGGTGTTGGCGGGTACGCCGCCGTAGTCGGTACCGGTGGCGTCGAGCTCGGAGCCGAACGGATTGGCCGAGGTCGCATAGGCCGCGTAGATGCTGCCGATCGGCATCGGCTTGTAGACCAGGCCGACATTGTAGTTGACCAGGTCGGCGTTCATCTTGAGGTATTTCGGCGAATTGGTCGACGAGCTCATGTTGTAGCCGTCATAGCGCACCCCGCCGTTCAGGATGATGATGTCCCGCCAGTTGGCGGTATCCATCGCGTAGACGCTGTTGGTGTTGACGCCGTAGCGCGTCGGGTTGCCGGACAGCGACGGTGTGTTGCTGAACGGAATGTAGGTATATTGCGGCGAGTAAACGTTGACGCCGGTGACGGCGCCGTTACTGGTCGAGCCGCCGCCGAACAGCTCCGATGACAGTCCGGTGTAGCGGTCGATCGAGATGTTCTCGTTCGAGAATTCCGTGCCGAGCACGGCGGTGTGCTTGACGCCGCCGGTATCGAGCTTGAACGTGGCGTCGTTCTGGTTGGCCCAGACGTCCACCGTCTGGTAGCGGCTCTGCGCACTCGCCGTCGTGGTCCAGAGCAGCGGATTCGCGTTGGTCGTGTTCGGACCCTGCGGCAGCGTGCCGATATAGTTGAGAAGCGAGTGCTCGCCGCGGAACTTGCTGCTGAGCGTGATGGCCTCGTTGACCTTGTACTCGGCCGCGGCGGTGCCGAAATCCTGGCGCGCGGTCTGGAAATCGCGGTTGAGGAACCCGTACCAGGTGCCGCGCGGAATGCCGGCCGAAGTCACCGGCACGTTGCCCTGTTTGTAGTAGGGCACGCCGAAATCGGGATAGCCGGACAGATCGGTGTGAACGTAGTTGGTCGTGATTTTGAGATCGTCGATCGGCGTCCACTTGGTCGAGAGAAAGGCGCCCCAGCGGTCGTCGGTGACGAAGTTGCGCCCGGCGACGTTGGAGTCCTGGAACAGGCCGCCGGTGCGCACCGAGACGGTCGGCGAGATCACCTGGTTGACGTCGAGCGTGACGCGCTTCTGCTGATCGGTGCCGAACTCGGTATCCATCCGCTTGAAGTTGGTGTCGCCGGCCTGCTTGGTGACGATGTTGATGGCACCGCCGGCCGTGCCGCGCCCTGCATAGGACGACGCGGGGCCGCGCAGGATCTCGATCTGCTCGGTGAAGAAGTTCTCGCGGATCGATACCGCGGGATCGCGGATGCCGTCGATGAACACGTCGTTACGGGCATCGAAGCCGCGGATGAAGAAGCGGTCGCCGAATGCATTGCCGCCCTCGCCCGAGCCGAGCGTGACGCCGGCGGTCGAGCGGCCGATTTCCTTGAGCGCCGTGACGTGCTTGTCGGCCAGCACCTCCTTGCTCATCACCGTGATGGTCTTGGGCGTGTTCAGCAGCGGCTCGGGAAACTTGCCCGACGCCTGCACGCGGTTGACCTTGTAGGGTTCGGCTGCGTCCGCGTAGGGGTTGGCGTCCGGCGCGGACAGGCCGCCCGCGTTCGGGAACGCCACCGCGGCCTGCTGCGCCGCCTGCTGGCGGGCCGCCGCGCGGCGCAGGGCATTGCGCGCGCGGACCTGCTCGGCGGTCGGCTTGGAGGACGTCGGCTTGGCCCGCGCGATCGGCGCATCGACGTTGACGGGCGGCAGGTCGGATGTCGGCTGCGCCTCGGCCGACGACATCGATGCCACCGCCATCAGCCCGGCCACCGCCGACACCTTGGTGACGGAGGGCCCCTCTCCTCGTCCGTCATTGAACTTCATCGCTGCGACTCCACGCAGCGAAAGCGGTGCTCTCACCTGTCCCATTTATTTTCACGCGCCCCAGATTTTCGTTCCACGTCGCTTACGCGGATCATTCGCAGTGCGACGACGGGTCGTTGGTATCGGGCGCGTTTCAGGGGGTCAATTTGAGGAGCCCTAATTTGGCCTTGAATAGTTCCAGATCAAAACAATTCTAAAAACGCGCAACTAACAACGTGCGGAACTTGAAATCGTTCTAAACAGCGCGATTCGCCTCGCGCTGCCGTCGAATCACCACTGCGTCGCACGTAACTCCGGCGCAGGTCAGTTCGACGAGCCAGCCGGCCCGTCGCTGCTCGGCGGCTTCATCAGCGAGAAGAGCTCGTCCACGGTCTGCACGGCGATCTGGCGCACGCGATCGGAATCGTCGATGCCGGCGATCCGCACGCCCTTGACGACGGCCCTGATCTCATCGCGAAAATCGGTCAGGAAGCGCAACGGATCGCGCTGCTCGTTGGCGACGCGTGCGATCAGGCCAGTGACCAGGATCTGGCACGCGAGCATCTTTCCATTCAGTTCTTCCATCGTGAGCTCCCCATTCGCTATCGTCGCACGGCGCATCGTCGGACGACGCGGCCTCGCTCCGGTTGAATCCTGCCGCTGCCCGACGGCGCCATGACGGCGGCCGGACTCATCGGCTTCTAATCAGCTCCCATCGGGCGCGACAAGACGGCGAGAATAGGTCGGAGTGCGGCGTTCGCACGAGAGACCCGCGCGGCCCCGCGAATGGTCCGGAGCGGCGCGCTGCCCGACGATGGCGGCAGAGGATCGCCACAGACCGCCCTGCTCTCGCGCAGGCCACGCTGCGCGGCAAGGCCAAGCTTGTCCGCGGCTTTTCGCACTCAAGATGTTTTACGATACGACACAACTCAAGATGAGACCAGTCTGCGCTGCGCCTCGGCTATTTGAGCGCCACCTCGGCTTTCGGATCGGACAGCGTCTTTATCCGATCCTTCAGGTCCCTGAGCGTCGACAGGCTGGTGGCGACGGCCTCGTCCGGAATGTCGTGCAGAACGTCGCCGGCGATCGCATCGCGCAGCTCGTCGAGATCATCGACGAGCTCTCGTCCCGCGGCGGTGAGATGCAGACGGTTCGCGCGGCGATCCCTCGGATCGTGCCTGCGCTCCAGCAACCCCTGCTCCACCAGCCTGTCGAGCAGACGCACCAGTGAAATCGGCTGCAGTTCCAGCACTTCTGCGAGATCGACCTGTGACATCCCCTCATGCGCGCGCAGCCGAAACAGCACCACCCATTGGGCGCGGGTCGTGCCGCGCTGTTTGGCACGATGATCAATATAGTTGCGCAGGATGCGCGAGCTTTCGACAAGCTGCGTAACGAGCTGCCGTCTCATATCCAGCGACATGGCTGTGAACTCCCTTGCGATCCCTCGAAGCTTGCCGATTGTTTAGGTTTGTCCACGCGCTCGTGTGTTTACACATTAATTGCGTGCGTACTATATCTGGCATGCTGGGAATGGTTTTAAAGACCGGTTATCCTGTTCGTCTCAGCATGTGGGCCAGCATGAAGACATCACGAACCCTCGGTTGGATCCTGCTTGTCGCGGCTCTCGGCGGCGCCGGCTATTATGGCTGGCAGCGTCATCAGGGCGCCGAGGCAGCGAAGAAGACCGCTGAGCAGAAATCGGCCCGACCGCAGGCGGTTCGGGTCTCGACCGTGCCGGTCGAGAAGACGGACTTTCCGGTCTTCCTCACCGGCCTGGGGACCGTGCAAGGCTTCAACACCGTCCAGGTCCGCACCCGCGTCGACGGCCAGATCGACAAGATCGCCTTCACCGAAGGCCAACTCGTCAAGGAAGGCGACCTGCTGGTCGAGATCGACCCGAGGCCGTTCCAGGCCGCGCTCGACCAGGCCAAGGCCAAGCGGGCGCAGGACGAGGCCAATCTCAACAACGCCAATCTCGACCTGCAGCGCACCACCAAGCTCGGCGAGTTCGCGACCCGGCAGCAGCAGGACACCCAGCGCGCCACCGTCGCACAGCTCACGGCGCAGATCGCCGCCGACGACGCCGCGATCGCCAATGCCCAGACCCAGCTCAGCTACACCCAGGTCAAGGCGCCGATCTCCGGGGTCGCCGGCCTCCGCCAGGTCGACATCGGCAACATCGTCAACGCCTCGAGCCAGACCGGCATCGTCTCGATCGCGCAGATCGAACCGATCGCGGTGATCTTCACCGCGCCGGAAGAGCAGTTGCCCTACATCAACGAGGCGCAGAAGACCGCCCCGTTGAAGGTGATCGCGTTCGCCACCGACGGCAGGAAGCAGCTCGCCGAGGGCAAGCTGATGGTCGTGAACAACCAGGTCGACACGTCCAGCGGAACGATCCGGCTGAAAGCGGTGTTCGACAACAAGGACCACGTGCTGTGGCCCGGACAGTCGGTCTCGACGCGGCTCCTGGTGCGGACGCTGAAGGACGCCACGGTGGTTCCTGACGACGCGGTCCAGCATTCGACCAGCGGGCTGTATTCCTACACGGTGAGCCCGGACAACAAGGCCGAGCTGCGCAAGGTGAAGGTCGGCGTTTCGCTCGATGGCCGGACCGTCGTCGAAGAAGGGCTGACGCCCGGCCAGCAGGTGATTACCGGCGGTCAATTCAAAGTGCAGCCAGGCTCGGTCGTGACCACCGCGGTGGCCAGCTCGGAGCCGGCGCCAGCTAAGGTCCGGCAGGAATGAACGGCGGCGGCATCTCGGCACCCTTCATCAAATACCCCATCGGCACCTCGCTGCTGATGGCAGGTATCCTGTTCATTGGCCTGGTTGCCTACCCGCTGCTGCCGGTCGCACCGCTGCCGCAGGTCGACTTCCCGACCATCCAGGTGACCGCCAATCTGCCGGGCGCCAGCCCTGAGACCATGGCGACCTCGGTCGCCCAGCCGCTGGAGCGGCAATTCGCACAGATTCCCGGCATCGCCCAGATGACGTCGACCAGTTACCTGGGCACCGCATCGGTCACGATCCAGTTCGACCTGAATCGCAACATCGACGGCGCCGCCAACGACGTCCAGGGCGCCATCAACGCCGCCTCGGGCCAGTTGCCCAAGACCCTGCCGTCGCCGCCGACCTACCGCAAGGTCAACCCGGCGGACGCGCCGATCCTGATTTTGTCCGCCACGTCCGAGACGCTGCCGCTGACGACGGTCTCCGACTCCGTCGATGCGCAGCTCGCGCAGCAGATCAGCCAGATCTCGGGTGTTGCCCAGGTGATCATCGGCGGCCAGCAGAAGCCGTCGATCCGTATCCAGATCGACCCGGCCAAGCTGGTCGCCAAGGGCCTCTCGATGGAGGACGTGCGCAGCCAGATCGCGATCACCACGGTGGACAGCCCGAAGGGCAACATCGACGGCGAGCGTCGGGCCTACACCATTTACGCCAATGACCAGCTCACCGAGTCGAAGGACTGGAACGACGTCATCATCGCCTACCGCAATGGCGGTCCGTTGCGCATCCGTGACATTGGCCGGGCGGTGACCGGACCGGAGGATGCCAAGCAGGCCGCCTGGGCCAACGGCAAGCGCGGCGTGTTCCTGGTGGTCTTCAAGCAGCCTGGCGCCAACGTCATCGAAACCGTCGACAAGATCAAGGCGACGCTGCCGCGCCTGGTTGCGGCGATCCCGCCGGCCATCAAGGTCGAGCTGATGTCGGATCGCACGACGACCATCCGTGCCGCGGTCGAAGACGTCCAGTTCACGCTGCTCCTGACCATCTTTCTGGTGGTCATGGTCATCTTCATCTTCCTGCGCAGCTTCTGGGCCACGGTGATCCCGACGATCACCGTGCCGCTCGCCCTGCTCGGCGCCTGCGCGATGATGTGGGGGGTCGGCTATTCACTCGACAACCTCTCGCTGATGGCGCTGACGATCGCGGTCGGCTTCGTCGTCGACGACGCCATCGTCATGCTCGAGAACATCTCTCGCTATGTCGAGGAAGGCGAGTCCCCGATGGCTGCCGCCTACAAGGGGGCCAAGGAGATCGGCTTCACCATTGTCTCGATCTCGATCTCGCTGGTCGCCGTGCTGATCCCGCTCTTGCTGATGGGCGGCATCATCGGGCGCCTGTTCCGCGAATTCGCGGTCGTGCTGGCGATGACGATCTTCGTCTCGATGTTCGTCTCGCTGACGTTGACGCCGATGATGGCCTCGCGTTTCCTGCGCGGCGGCCACCAGGCTCATGGCAAATTCTACCAATGGAGCGAGCGCGGCTTCGAGGCGCTGCTCAGGGCCTACGAGAAGGGATTGGACATCGCGCTGCGCTGGCGCTTCACCACGCTGATGGTGTTCTTCGCCACGCTCGGCCTGTCGATCTACCTGTTCGTGCTGATCCCCAAGGGTTTCTTCCCGCAGCAGGACAACGGCCTGATCACCGCCGCGTCGGAGGCGTCGCAGGACATCTCCTTCAAGGCGATGCAGTCGCGCCAGGAGGCGCTGGCCAAGATCGTGCAGGATGATCCGGGCGTGGCCAGCGTCGCAATGGCGATCGGCGGCTCCGGCCGCGCCGGCAATACCGGCAATCTGTTCATCACCTTGAAGCCGCGTGACGAGCGTGATGCATCGGCGCAGCAGATCATCACACGCCTGAGGCCGCAGCTGGAGAAGGTCGAGGGAGCCCGGCTCTACATGCAGGCCGCGCAGGACGTCCGCCTCGGCGGCCGGCCGTCCCGAACCCAGTTCGAGTTCACGCTGCAGGACTCCAATCTCGCCGAGCTCAACGAGTGGGCGCCGAAGATCCTGGAGAAGATGCGCTCGCTGCCGCAGCTGCGCGACGTCGCCACCGACCAGCAGGCCGACGGCACCACCGTGCAGCTCACGATCAACCGCGACACCGCCTCGCGCTACGGCATCTCGCCGCAGTTGATCGACGACACGCTGTATGACGCCTTCGGCCAGCGACAGGTCGCGCAGTACTTCACCCAGCTCAACTCCTACCGCGTGATCCTGGAGATCCTGCCTGAGCTGCAGGGCAATATCGACACGCTCAACAAGCTCTACGTGAAATCGCCGACCACCGGCGACCAGGTGCCGCTCTCGACCTTCGCCAGTTGGACCAACGTGCCGGTGAGGCCGCTGTCGATCAGCCACCAGGGTCAGTTCCCGTCGATCACGATCAGCTTCAACCTCGCCCAGGGCGTCGCGCTCGGCCAGGCCACCGATGCGGTGCAGCGCGCGATGGTCGAGCTCGGCGCGCCCGCAACCTTGAACTCGAGCTTCCAGGGCACCGCGCAGGCGTTCCAGCAGTCGCTGTCGACCGTGCCGCTCTTGATCCTCGCCGCCCTCGTCGTGGTCTATCTGATCCTCGGCATCCTCTACGAGAGCTACATCCACCCGATCACGATTCTCTCGACGCTGCCCTCGGCCGGCGTCGGCGCGCTCGCGATCCTGATGGCGTTCGGCTACGATTTCAGCCTGATTGCGCTGATCGGCGTCATTCTCCTGATCGGCATCGTGAAGAAGAACGGCATCATGATGGTCGACTTCGCCATCGCCGCCGAACGCGACCAGCACTTGCCGCCCGAGCAGTCGATCCGCCAAGCCGCCCTGCTGCGCTTCCGTCCGATCATGATGACGACGATGGCAGCCCTGCTCGGCGGCGTGCCCCTGATGCTCGGCAACGGCACCGGCTCGGAGATCCGCCAGCCGCTCGGCTATGCGATGGTCGGCGGCCTGATCGTCAGCCAGATGCTGACGCTGTTCACCACGCCGGTGATCTATCTCTATCTCGACAAGGTCAACAACGCCTTCGCGCGCTGGGGGCGCACGCATATCGACCACGAGCCCGACGCGGCCGCTCCCGGAGGCGCCGTGAAGGAAGCGGCGGAATAACGATCCGCCGCTTCCCTGGTCGTCAACTATTGTCGCGCCATCTCGGCGTTGCCGACGCTTTCGCCATCCAGGCTCTGCTCATTCTGCATCGTCACGGTCACGTGCGACAGCCGTCCGGTGAATGCGAACGGCGCCGCGTAGTCCGACACCGGGCTGCCGCGGTCGTGGCCGATGTCGAGCCCCGACCATGAGATCAGCGTGTGAAAGGCGAGCTGCGTCGTCAGCGCGCCGGCCTCCTGGCCGTCGATCAGCAACGTGTACTGGCTCAGGCCGGTGCGCGCGCCCTTGGCCGGCTCGGTCTGCCGCCTGAGACGTTCGACGCGCACGCCCAGGCGATGCGATCCCGCCGGCACCGGGCGGGCCGAGCTGACGATCTCGTGGCGGCCGCCGATGTTGAGATCGTGCACGAGATGGCCGTCCTTGACGTAGAGGCTGTAGCCTGACGTGGCATCGCCATGGGCGATCAGTACGCCGGATGCGCCCTCTGCATCGATCTCGACATGGGCCTCAATCAGATAGTCGCGGCTGCGCACGTCGGGGGCGACGTCGGTCGGCACATGGCCCATGCCGGCGTGGAACGTGAAGCGCGTACGCGCGCCGTGGAAACGCGCGGCGTTGTCGGCAAAGCGCGGGCCGAAGCGATCGTCGAGCGGCAGTACCTGGTGCGCCTCCGCCTGCTCCCACCACAGCTTCACCAGTGCCGCGAGCCGCTCCGGCTCGGCGGCGGCGAGATCATGCGTCTCGGAGAAATCCTGCGTGAGATGAAACAGCTCCCATTTATCGTTGTCGAACGGCGTGCCCGACGGGTGAAAGGCCACCGCCTTCCAACCGTCGTGCCAGAGGCCGCGATGGCCGAACATCTCGAAATATTGCGGCACGGGCTTCGACGGCGCGGACGGATCGGTGATGGAGGCGGCGAAGCTCACGCCCTCGAGCGGCATCTGCGGCACACCCGCGATCGTGGCCGGCGCATCGATGCCGATCAGGTCGAGCAGGGTCGGCACGAGGTCGCAGGCATGGACGAACTGGTGGCGGACTTCGCCGCGCGCCGCGATGCGCTGCGGCCAGGAGACGATGAAGGGATCGCGGATGCCGCCGCCATGGGTGTTCTGCTTGTAGCGGCGCAGCGGCGTGTTCGACGCCATCGCCCAGCCATGCGGGAAGTTCGAGTGCGTATCCGGCCCGCCGATGTCGTCGATCCGCTCGAGCTTCTCGGCGACCGGCTCCGGCTTGAAGTTGAATGGTCCCATCGCGTTGACGAAGCCGAGCGGCCCGCCCTCCTGGCTGGCGCCATTGTCGGACATGACGATCACGAGCGTGTTGTCGCGCTGGCCGGTCTTGTCGAGAAAGGCGAGCAGCCGCGCCAGATGCTGGTCGGCATGATCGAGCATGCCGGCGAAGGCCGATTGCAGCCGGGTGAAGACGCGCCGTTCGTCGTCGGAATGCGCGTCCCAGGCCTTCACGCCGTCATTGCGCGGCGGCAGATCGGTATTTTCCGGCACCAGCCCCATCGCCTTCTGCCGTGCCAGCCGCTGCGCGCGCTCGGCGTCCCAGCCATGAGCAAAGGCCGGGTCGTAGCTCTCGATGATCTCGCGGGGCGCCTGGTGCGGCGCGTGGCAGGCACCGAGGGCGAGCCAGGTCAGCCACGGCAATTCCGGTCGGTCGGCGGTGTGGTCGGCGATGAAGCGAATGGTCTGATCGACCAGATCGGCAGTCAGGTGATAGCCGTCGGCGTAGCTGCCGGGCGGACTGACATGGGTGTTGTCGAGCACGAGCTCCGGCGCATATTGATCGGTTTCGGCGTCGAGGAAGCCGTAGAAGCGGTCGAAGCCGCGCCCCAGCGGCCAGCCGTCGAACGGCCCGGTCGCGCCGCTCTCGGTCAAGGGCGTCACGTGCCACTTGCCGACCATGTAGTTGCGATAGGCATGGGTGCGCAGCATCTCCGCCAGCGTCCCTGCCTCGCGCGCGATCTTGCCGCGATAGCCGGGATAGCCCGAGTCGAAATTGGCAAGGCAGCCGACGCCGACCGAATGATGGTTGCGGCCGGTGAGGAGCGCCGCCCGCGTGGTCGAACACATCGCGGTGGTGTGGAAGCCCGAATAGCGCAGGCCCTGCGCGGCCAGCGCGTCGATCGCGGGGGTGCGGATGGGCGAGCCGTAGCAGCCGAAATCGGAAAAGCCGACATCGTCGAACAGCACCACCAGGATGTTGGGCGCGCCCTTCGGCGGCTGCTGCGGCGCCGGCCACCACGGCCTGGAGCCTGCAATGGTCCTGCCGATCGTGCCACCGAATGCGGGCTCGCTCATGCCTCGTCCTCCCTCTTGCTCGCGTCCCGGCCGCGCCTGGCAGCCCGCACGAGTTGTATCGTTCTGATGGCTCTGGGATCCGCGACGTCCCGGGCAGGGGCGGCACGGCCAGGCTTGCCTCAGATCATAATCATAATTATGATTATTGTTCTAGAGGGAGCCAGCGACATGCCTCAGCGGATCGCGCCGGACCACCTGCCCGGCGTCACCCCGTCGCGGCAGCAGCGCAGCCGCGAGACGACGCTTGCCCTGCTGACGGCCGGCGCGGAGCTGCTGCACACGCGCGGCCTCGCGGAGCTGTCGATCAGCGACCTCTGTGCGCATATCGGGGCAACGGTCGGCGCCTTCTACAGCCGGTTCGACAGCAAGGAGGCCTACTTCAACGCCCTGCTCTCGCTCACCCTGGCGGACGGGCGGAAGCAGCTCTTGAGACTCCAGCCGCCCGATCCCGCCCGCGCGGGCGACCTGAACCGGCAATGCCACCTGCTGGTGCGCGGCACCGTGCTGTGGATGCGCCGTCACAAGGGCGTGCTGCGCGCCGCGCTGGTGCGCAGCGAGCGCGGCGCGAACCACTGGAGCGGCTTCAAGGAGCTGGCACAGGCACTGTCGGAGCGTGCGGCGCTGCTGCTGCCTGGGGGCGGGCGCGCCGGCGCGGCGTCGCGCACGCGGTCGGGAACAGCGGACGCGCGAAAGACGGTCGCGTTCGGCGTCCAGGTCGTGCTCGGCACCCTGGTGAACGCCATCCTCAACGATCCCGGCCCGCTGTCGATCGACGACGACGAGATTGCGGAACGGCTCGGTGCCTGTCTGGTCCTGCTGGTGCGCGGCGGCCCGGACGGCACGCCGCGAAAGCCGCGGGCCGCGAGAGCCGAGCGCTAGACCCGGCCAGCCCGTGGCGCGACGGGCGGCAGAGCACGTTGGAAATCCGTCATCCAGCGGCTTGCCAAAGCCTGATACATACGGGTAGAAGGACGCGTCGCCGCCGCCCGAGCTTTGCCGGCCGGCGCGCAGAACGGTGCCAAACAGTCCGGCAATTGCTTGAAACTGCAGGGCATTCCGTTGGGGAATGGTGTAACGGTAGCACAACAGACTCTGACTCTGTTTGTCTTGGTTCGAATCCAGGTTCCCCAGCCAGCTTGATCATTGCCGCGACGGCTTGAAGCTCCACCGCCTCGTCCTTGTGATCTGAGAAGCATCCGGCTCGGTTTTGCCCTACGCCCGAGATTGCATGCCCATGCGGGACACGCTGCGGCGTCCGCCCCTTCGGCACGCGGTCCCGCGCGTTAACGTCTGCTCATTGCGAATCGGCGAGAACGGAACAACCATTGCGAGCAATGGACCGGTTCCGTGGAGGAAAGCACTTGCAAAGCAGCGTCGGCTCCCGCGCCTTCCAGAACGCAAGGCTGCAAAAGCGGGCCAAGAAACAGGCGGACGTGCTGCTGCCGGCGGCGGTCAAGGCCTACCGCGAGGGCCGGCATCCGGAGGCTCAGGCCCTGTGCCAGCAGATCCTGCAGGACCTGCCGCACCATTTCGGCGCCCTGCATCTGCTCGGCGTGTCCGAGCGGGACTGCGGCCGCTTCGACCAGTCGGTGCGCGTGCTGACACGCGCGACCGAGATCGATCCGCGCTCGGCCGACGCCCAGTCTGATCTCGGCCTGTCGCTGTCCCGGCTCGGCCGCCACGAGGACGCTCGCGCCCGCTTCGAGCGCGCCATCGCGCTCAGGCCGAACTTCCCGACCGCGCTCACGCATCTGGGCAACGCGCTGATGAGCCTCTTCCGTTTCGAGGAGGCGATCTCAGCGCATGACCGCGCCATTGCCCTGAAGCCCGACTATGCCGAGGCCTACGCCAATCGCGGCATGGCGCTGCTGTTCACGAGCCGCAACGACGAGGCCGGTCAGAACTTCGATCGCGCGCTGGCGCTGCAGCCGCGGTTGCTGACGGCCCTGTTCGGCAAGGGCGTGGCCAGCATGAACCTGCGGGAGTTCGATTCCGCGCTGGCCGCGCTGGATGCGGCGCTGGCGATCAATCCGAAGGCTGCCGCCGTGCTCGCCCAGCGCGGCCGGGCGTATCAGGAGATGGGCAAGTTCGACCAGGCGGAAGCCGATTTCGACGCCGCGCTCGCGCTCGAGCCGCTGCTGGAAGAAGCACTTTGCGGCAAGGCCGCGGTGACTCTCGTCCATGGCAATATCGCGCTCGCGATCTCCGTTATCAACAAGGTGCTGGCACAGAACCCGGACTCGGAGATCGCCTGGACCCTGCTCGGCGTCTGCGCTGCGGCGCAGGGCGACACCGCCACGGCGATCGAACATTACGACCGCGCGCTCGCGATCCGACCGAACCATGAGGACGCGATCACCAAGAAGATCTTCGCGCTGGATTTCCTGCCCGACACCGGGGTGGAACGTCTTCAGGAAGCGCGGAGATATTGGTGGGATGCGATCGGCTCGCGATTGGAGCGCCGCTCGCTCGGCGTGCGAAACATCGACCCCGACCGGCGGCTTGTCGTCGGCTACGTCTCGTCCGATTTCCGCGACCATTCAGCGGCCTTTGCCTTCCTGCCCATCCTGCGCCATCACGATCGCAACAAGTTCGAAATCCTCGCCTATTCCTGTTCGCCGATGAAGGATGCCAAGACCGACCTGTGCCGCTCGCTGGTCGATCGCTTTGTCGACGCCTCGCTGTGGGGCGACGACAAGCTCGCCGATCAGATCCAGGCCGACAAGGTCGACATCCTCGTCGACCTCTCGGGGCATTCCGCCGGCCACCGGCTCACGATGTTTGCGCGCAAGCCCGCCCCGGTCCAGGTCTCGGCCGTCGGCAGCGTCACCGGGACGGGCCTGCCCGTCATGGATTATCTGCTGGCCGATCCGGTGACGATTCCACCCGCGGTCCGGCATCTGTTCGCCGAAAAGATCTACGACCTGCCGTCGCTGATCACGATCGAACCCCCGCCTCCCATTCCGCCATCGCCGCTGCCGATGCTTCGTAACGGCCACGTCACCTTCGGCGTGTTCAATCGCATCGAAAAGATGTCCGAACCTGCTCTCAGACTCTGGTCGCAGCTGATGGCGGCAACGCCCGGCTCGATCATCGTCGTCAAAAACCACTCGATGGGCGATCCCCTGCTGCGCGACCGATTGGTTGCACGCTTCGTCGCTCACGGCATTACCGCGGACCGCGTCCGTTGTGCAGGAAAGACGACGCGCCAGGAGCATCTTGCGATGTTCGCCGAGATCGACATCTCGCTCGATCCGTTCCCGCAGAATGGCGGCATCTCGACCTGGGAATCGCTGCAGATGGGCGTGCCTGTGGTCACCAAGCTCGGCAGCGGCCCTGCCGCCCGCGCGGGCGGCGCGATCGCCAAGGCAGTGGGCCTGGATGCGTGGGTCGCCGAAAACGACGACGGCTATCTCGCGATCGCGCTGAAATTCTGCTCGCGGCCTGCCGAGCTTGCCGCGCTCCGCGCTGAGCTGCCGGCCATGATCTCGCATTCAGCGGCCGGAAACGGCGCGCTCTACACGCAGCATGTGGAACAGGGATATCGGACGTTCTGGCGCGACTATTGCCGGCAAGCGCCGATCCGCTAGCGTTTCCTGTTCTGATTGGATCAGGACCGACCGGGCCGGCAGAGCCTCGCGCCCGTGCGCCGTTCCACCCATGCGAGATACTCTTCCGACCGGGCCAGCACCTGCGCCCGCGACAATCCGAATTGCTCGAGCGAGTAGACATGCTTGAAACGGCGGCTGATGGACTCCGCCTGCAAGTGCCGTCGCATGAGGGTCTCGAACTCGCCCGTGAAATCGTAGCCGAACTTCGCATAGATGGTGCGAACGGTCGCGATCGGGTCGCGAGTCAAATCCTCGAACAGGACATCGATGAATTGGCCGGATCTCGCCTCCTCGTCGGCCTGCATCATCCGGGCCATCGACTGCTCGAACAGCTCGAGCATGCGCTGGCCGAGGTCGTGGGCATCGAGGCGCGGCGTATAGGCGATCTGCATCTGCGCGATCAGGCTGGCGAGGGCCGGAATGATCTGGCAGGGATCCCGATGCAGCCGAACGATCCGTGCGTCGGGAAAGCTCTTGAACAGCACCGGAAAGAACTGCGCATGAGCCAGCGACTTGCTGACCCAGTGCCCGCCGCGATGAAACAGCTGCAGGTGCTGAACCTGACGTCTGTAGCCGGCGTACAGCATGTCCAACTCTGACGGACTCACCCCTCGGAACCATTGCCAATAGTCCGGTGACCTCAGCCCGAGGATCATGTGCTGCGGGCCGTGCCACATCATGAGCTGGCACTCCTCGGGGGCCGCGGGGGCGAACTCATGGATCTTGTGCAGATCCGGCATCACGGCCGACCTAAAATCGGCGTGCACGCGAAGCCGGTCGATCCGCGGATCCGTCTCATACGTCTCCCGACGAGGCGGTGGCGACGGCTCCTGCAACTCCCAGAGCCGCGGTGCCCGCGCCTGGGGATCGAGGGCCAGCAGATGATGCAGAAACGTGCTTCCGGTCCGGCCGAAACCGACGAGAAACAGAGGCTTTGCAACGGGCACGTCGACGATGTCGGGGAAGTCGGCCACATCCTGCTCGAACTGAAGGTACCGCTCGAGCCAGCCATAGATGTAGTGGCTCGCCATGTAGCGGCCGAGATCGTCATAGTGGGTATCGCGTGCGATCGAGCCTGCCAGGCACCTGATCCCTTCGAGATGCAGTTCGCCGCGCGTCCCCAGCGGCACCGAGCCGACGCGGCTTTGCGCCAGGTCGAGCAACTGATCGACGTCCAGCACTTGCCTCGCGCCAAGTTCGCGATCCAGGGAGAGCATCCTCGTCAGGAGCTGTGCGGCCTTGGGCGAGCGCAGCTCTGGAGCGACGACGATGGTTTCGTCGGAATCGACTTTCCGGCGAGGCATGGAACGCTTCCCTGGGCGCGGTGAGGCGTCCATGCTAGCGAACGGCCCGCCCGATCACAACAGAGGCGCCGCGATCGAGGCTGAATGCGACGCTTGCGCTGCGTCGACGACGCTGTCCTGCCGGTCCCCGCCTCGCATCGTCTCCTCGACTTCACGATCTCGCCAAGGTGCGCCCGATCACGGAATTAACCCGTCATTCACCACGATCCTCATCCGGCCGGAACGATGCAATTTGCTTCAAATTGTCTGGCCAGGGAGACGGGACATGACCAAGCTGATGGACCTCGAAGACCAGATCGAACGCGCCGAGCGACTCGCGCGCAGCATCACCGACACGCTGACGATCGAGCGGCTGCGCCAGTTCGCGGCCGAGTGCCGGTGCGAGCGCGAGCGGCTGTCGCATCAACGCCACGCGGCCTGAAGGATCGCATCAGAGGGCGCAGCCGCTCACGAGCAGGTCGTCACCATGTTGGTGCAGAGCTGCCGCGTCCAGCCGACGCCTTTCTTGACGCGGATCCTGGCGAAGTCGCCGAAGCAGCCGAGCAGCTCGACCGCCTGGTCACCGCTCGCATGCGGGTCGAGCTTCGCGCTCGATGTGGCGTGATCGCGGTAGATGGCCGCGCCGTTCTGCAGGCCGCCGGCGCCGACGATGCTCCGATGCAGGAAGCCCCTGCCCTGAAAGATCACGGTCTCCTTGCCTTGCTCGACGTCGTTCAGCACGGCCCGGTCGATCTCGAACCAGTCACCCTGCTGCGCGGTGAGATGCACGACGATCCAGCCGTCGCTGGTCGGGTTCTTCAAGGCATTGACGATGCCGCCGCCTGGCTCCGCGCGGACATTGGCGCCGTTCGGATCGCGGTCGATGATGTCGGCCTCGACGTTGCAGGCCTCGCGATGCGGCACTTGCGCCGCCGCCATGCCCGGCACGATGAGCATCGCGGTCAGCAACAGAATTCTCGTCAGCATTGAGCGGTCACCGGCCTCCGGTCCATCCCGCATTGGTCGCGCCGCCGACGCCGCGGTTCAACACCGAGCAGATGGCGGCGACCAGCCGGGCTCACGGCGACCGCCGATCAGGTCTATCCGGAGGACATCATCGAGATGCACCGGCATCCGGAGGTCTGGTGAGCGGCGCTACAGCCGACCGCCCGCGAGCGCGGCGGCGCGCGGCCGGCCGACGTCGTCCAGCGCCTGCGGCATCGGTGAGACCGGAAACACCGCGTTGATCTGGCCCGTCCCTGATGACGGGAAGAACGGCGTCACCACCTCGACGCCGCGGTCGTAGTGGTTCCAGCCGAGCGCGCCCAGCAGCATGGCCGTATCGTGCATGAAGCCCTCGCCATGGCCCTTGCTGGCATATTCCGGCAGCATGTCGCAGAAATCCGGCCACTCGCCGTGCTCCCACATCTGGATCACCTCGTGGTCGAGCCGCTCCAGGAACGGGCTGAACATCCGGTCGCGATACTCGTCGGCGGTGCCGTTCTGGGCGAAGCGGTGGCTCAGCGAGCCCGAGGCGAAGAAGGCGACCGTGCCGTCGTAATGATCCTCGACCGCGCGGCGGAACGCCCAGCCGAGCTTGGCGCTGTCGGCGAGATAATGCGAGGTGCACAGCGCCGAGACGGAGACGACCTTGAAGTGGCGGTCGGGGTTCATGTAGCGCATCGGCACCAAGGTGCCGTATTCCAGCGCCAGCGACGTCGCATCGTGGGCCATGGTGGCAACACCATGGGCGTTGGCGCCCTCGGCGAGGATGTGGCCCAGCTCCGGGTTGCCGTTGTATTCATAGGTCATGTTGGCGATGAAGTGCGGCAGCTCGTTCGAGGTGTAGAGCCCTTCGAAATGCGGCGCGCAATTGATGTGGTAGCCGGCATTGACCAGCCAATGGGTGTCGAACACGACGATGGTGTCGACGCCGGCCTCGCGGCAGCGCCGGCCGATCTCGATATGACCGTCGATCGCCGACTGTCGCTTGCCCTTGGCCGGACCATCCAGCTCGCTGAGATACATCGACGGCACATGCGTGATCTTGGCCGCGAGTGCGAGCTTGCCCATCCTCTCGTCTCCCTTCCGGTCGTTCCCCGGTCCGGCATCGCCGACCGTTTGCTTGGGAGGCAGATTACCCCTGCAGCTCCGCGAAAAAAAGGGCCGCGCGCGCGGCCCTTCCTCGGCGTCCGATCCATCGTCTGTCCCATGATCATGGGACAGAAAGCCACAGGATGCGGTCACGCCGCCTTGATGTCGATGGTCTTGGCGGCCTTCTGTACCTCGGGTTTCTTCGGCAGGGTGACCTTGAGCACCCCCTGCTTGAACACGGCCTCGATCTTGTCGGTGTCGACGCCGTCGGGGATCTGGAAGGAGCGTTCGAACGAGCCGAAGCTGCGCTCACGGACGTAATAGTCCTTCTTCTTCTCCTCCTTGTCCTCCTGCTTCTCGCCCTTGATCGAGAGCACGCCGCTCGCAACCTTCACCTCGACGTTCTTCTCGTCGAGGCCGGGCAACTCAGCCGTGACCTCATAGGCATTGTCGTGCTCGGCGACGTCGACCGCCGGCGCCACGGCAAAGGACCGTGCGCGGGCCAGACCCGGCAGTTGGTCGAACAGCGACGGTGTGCGCCAGATCCCGCCATGGAAGTCCTCGAACACGCGATCGATCTCGCGGCGCAGGTTCTCGAACGGCCGCCATCCCTGCATGGAGGGCGCACCTGCCTTCTCGGTGTTGACGGGCAGCTTGGTAGGTTCAGCCATAACATCATCCTCCTGCTTCACGCGAGGATCAGGTCTGCAACGGCATGGGCGCGACCAATGTCATCCGACGAGATCGGCCGGCATCCGCTCCCTCGCGCTTGACGGGAAAGATATAGCCTGCACGCCCGGGTTCCAGATTGATTGCGATCAAATCGCTGAGCGGCCGGACGGCTTTCGGATCGGTGCGGCAACCCATCCAGGTTGCTTTCAGGGTCGGGGCGTCCAGCGCCGAAGAGCCCTGAAGGAAGAGCCTTGGAGATGGTGAACCGGACGTTAACCCGAACGGCTCGCGCAACGCTTTAGGGAAGGATGCAGAAATCCTTACACTCCAAAGTGTTAGGCCCCATTGAGGAGGCGCGATCGCAACGCTCCGCGCGACCCTCCGACGGCCGGACCGGGCGCCGGCGCGTTCACAAACATTGCCCGCTTAACAAATTTTCCAGTCCCAGCAGAGAAGGTGTCAGCTCAACAATTCACCACAGGTTTCATGACCGTGACATCCTTCGGACGCGTGATCTCGGTGCGGGGCTCCCAGGCCCGCGTCGGCATTCTGTCGAAACAGCAGATGAACGTCTCCGATATCCGCGCGACAGTCGGCCGTTTCATCAGCATTCGCTGCCCGAGCGCCACGATCATTGCGATCATCACCGAGGTGACCAGCGAGGACCTCTCGCATGCCAGCGAATACGTCGCGACGGCGTCGGTAGACCTGCTCGGCGAGATTCTCGGGCCGGCCGAACGGCCCAAGTTCCAACGCGGCGTCACCCACTACCCGACCATCGGCGACGCCGTCGACATGATCACGAGCGAGGAGCTGCGCACGATCTACACGCCGACCGCCGGCGACCACATCGACATCGGCGCGCTGCAGCAGGACACCTCCGTGCGCGCCTGTGTCAATGTCGAGGAAATGCTCTCGAAGCATTTCGCGGTGCTTGGATCGACCGGCGTGGGCAAATCGACCGGCGTGTCGCTGCTGCTCAACGAGATCCTGAAGGCGCGGCCGAACTTGCGCATCTTCCTGCTCGACGTCCACAACGAATATGGCCGCTGCTTTGGTGAAAAAGCGCTGGTGCTGAACCCGCGCAACCTGAAGCTGCCGTTCTGGCTGTTCAATTTCGAGGAGATCGTCGACGTCCTGTTCGGCGGCCGGCCCGGCGTGCCGGAAGAGCTCGACATCCTGGCCGAAGTGATCCCGCTGGCGAAGGGCATCTACACCCAGTACCAGAACACGGACCGCATCGGGCTCAAGCGCGTCGACCCCAAGATGGTCGGCTACACCGTCGATACGCCGGTGCCCTACCGCCTCGTCGACCTGATCAACCTGATCGACGAGCGGATGGGCAAGCTCGAGAACCGCTCCTCGCGCATCATCTATCACAAGCTGATCTCGCGCATCGAGACCGTACGCAACGACCCGCGCTACGCCTTCATGTTCGACAACGCCAATGTCGGCGGCGACACCATGGCCGAGGTCATCAGCCATCTGTTCCGCCTGCCCGCCAATGGCCGGCCGATGACGGTGATGCAGCTCGCCGGCTTCCCGGCCGAGGTTGTCGATTCCGTCGTGTCGGTGGTGTGCCGCATGGCGTTCGATTTCGGGCTGTGGAGCGACGGCGTCTCGCCGCTGCTGTTCGTCTGCGAGGAGGCCCACCGCTACGCCTCCGCCGACCGCTCGATCGGCTTCGGCCCGACCCGCAAGGCGATCTCGCGCATTGCCAAGGAAGGCCGGAAATACGGCGTCTATCTCGGCCTGATCACCCAGCGGCCGGCCGAGCTCGACGCCACCATCATCTCCCAGTGCAACACGCTGTTCACGATGCGCCTCGCCAACGAGCGCGACCAGTCGCTGCTGCGCTCGGCGGTGTCGGACGCCGCCGCCAACCTGCTCTCCTTCGTCCCCTCGCTCGGCACCCGCGAGGTGCTGGCGTTCGGCGAAGGCGTCGCGCTGCCGACCCGGCTGCGCTTCAAGGAGGTGCCGCTGCATCAATTGCCGCGCAGCGAGGCGACGATCGCCACCGTCCGCTCGGTGAATGCCGGACACGACATGCATTTCGTCAGTGCCGTGCTGGAGCGCTGGCGCGGAGCGACCTCGAGCCGGGACGCCTCGAGCGGCGACGGCGGCGCCGGCAACCTCGGGGATCGAGGAAGTATGTCCGCATCGCTGGACGCGCCAATGCTGCAGCCGTCGATGGGGCTCGATCCGGACCGCTTCTCCCTGTTGAAGAAGCCGCTGCGCTAAACACGGCGGCCGCCGCTCTCAAATCCCGGTCGATGACGCCCCGAGGAGGCGTTGCGGGCACGTCGCCAAAAGCAAGGTGATGGGCTGAGCTGGACCGTTGCGCCTGCGCGGCGATCGACTAAGGTTCGCCCCCTGCCACGCACGCCGGACCCGTTGCCATGACGCAAGCTCCCATCAGCCGCTTTCCCGTTCCCGCAATCGACGCCTTGCCGGACGACATCCGCACCCGGCTGCTCGGCGTGCAGGAGAAGAGCGGCTTCGTGCCCAACGTGTTCCTGACACTCGCGCACCGGCCGGACGAGTTCCGCGCGTTCTTTGCGTATCACGACGCGCTGATGGAGAAGGACGGCGGGCTGACCAAGGCCGAGCGCGAGATGATCGTGGTGGCGACCTCGAGCGCCAACCAGTGCCAGTATTGCGTCATCGCGCATGGCGCGATCCTGCGCATCCGCGCCAAGAGTCCCCTGATCGCCGACCAGATCGCGATCAACTACCGCAAGGCCGACATCACGCCGCGGCAGCGGGCGATGCTCGATTTCGCGATGAAGGTGGCGCTCGAGGCGCAGACCGTCGGGGACGCCGATTTCAAGGCGCTGGCCGGCCACGGTTTCAGCGACGACGACATCTGGGACATCGCCGCAATCGCGGCATTCTTCGCGCTGTCGAACCGGATGGCGAATGTCACAGGCATGCGGCCCAACGACGAGTTCTACCTGATGGGGCGGCTGCCGAAGACCAAGTGAGACGATCAGTCGTCCGACGCCGGCCCGCACCAGCCGGGCAGATAGACCGCGTCGTGGCTCTTTGCGGCCGCCAGCGCGTGCTCCATGGCGGCGGCGAAATGGGTCTCGACCGTCTTGCGCTTGACCTTGCGGCGCAGGAAGTCGGCCCATAGGAACTCGCTGAACGGCGTCGTGTCCTTGGCAAAGCCGCCGGCGCGGCGCAGCTCACCGGCCAGGCTGCGGAACGGATCGTCCTTCAGATTCGCGACGGTCTTCGGCAGGTCCTTGAAATGCCGCCGCACGCCCTTGGCGTCGTAAGGATAGACCCAGCGCTTGTTGTCCATCACGCCCCAGAACGCCTCCCGATCGACCATCGAGAGGTCGCCGATCACCGTGACCAGCACATCCTTGACGCCCTCGTCATGGAGCGCGCGGGCGAGGTGATGGTGGTCGACGACGTAGTGCCGCTCGTCGGGACCGAGCACCACCGGGATCATGTGCTTGCCGAGCAGCTCGGCCTGCTTCTTCTTCGACTTGTGCTCGCGCCAGCGCTCGCGCTTCTCCTTCACCTCGCGCATGCCGACGGTCATCTGGGTCGGGCGCAGCGACAGGATCGGCACGGGATGAAGCAGCGGCTCGCGGGTATTGGCCATGGCTGGGCTTCCAGGGGGATGATCAGCATTATGCCACGCCTGCCGAGCCGTTCCAGCGCATCTTCCCCGAGCTGCGACGCCGTTCGGACCGACCGCGGCAGGTTCCAATCACCCGCGGAGCAGGCGCCGACTGGATGCATCCGAGGAGGGAGATGTTTTGCTGATGCAGCTCAATTATGGCAAAGTTTCTTTGTGAGAGGTTGGGCCCGCGTGCTAAAAAGGACCATCGGAGTCGAGGCATGAAGTCCCAGCGCCCCATTGCAGCGGAGGAAGAGCATCGCGTGGTGCCGTTCCGGCCGCGCAGCAGTCCGGTGCGGCGCGCGGCCGAGGGCGGCAGTCCGCCGATTCAGCTGCACCGGCGCGAGCAGCCGACACTCGATCTCTCCCGGTATGAGCAGCCGCGTGAGGAGCCCGATGACTTCCGTCACCGCATCCTGGCCAACATCGCCGCCATCGCCTTCACGGTCGCGTTGACCGCGATCGGCATCTGGCTGGCGATGAGCATTGCCGACCTGCGCAAGACCCAGGACTGCCTGCTGACCGGACGGCGCGACTGCGCCCGCATCATCACCGAGACCTACACGCCCTGATCCCCTGCTGGACGCGGCTGCCGCGGCCGGCGGGGCATCACAATCCCGCCACAACCGCCGTGTCCGGCTCCATTGAACTCACCGCGTCGCTCCGATATACGGGCACACGACTCCCGGGCGACGGGGGTAAAAGGGCTCGCATCAGACGCCCCGGGGGCGCGGTGTCCTCCCGTCGCCACCTACCGGATTAGCTCCAAAATATCAAAGGCTTAGTGATGTCCTCAACATTCGATCAGGTCGCCACGATCATCGCTGAAACCTGCGACATCCCGCGCGACACGATCACGCCGGATAGCCACGCCATCGACGATCTGGGCATCGACAGCCTCGATTTCCTCGACATCGCGTTTGCGATCGACAAGGCCTTCGGGATCAAGCTGCCACTCGAGAAGTGGACGCAGGAAGTCAACGACGGCAAAGCCAGCACCGAGCAGTATTTCGTGCTGAAGAACCTGTGCGCCCGCATCGACGAGCTGGTCGCCGCCAAGGGCGCGTGAGCGCCTGCCATGCAGATCGAATACTTCCTGCTCATCGACCGCATTCTCGATCTTCGGCTGGACGAGAAGGCCATCACCGTCGAAGCCAAGGTCCCCACCGAAAGCACGATCTTCGAAGGACATTTCCCGGGCTATCCGATCATGCCCGGCGTTCTCCTGATCGAATCGATGGCGCAGACATCGGGCTGGCTGCTGCTCGCGCTCATGAAGTTCGAGCGGATGCCGTTCCTCGCCGCGGTCAAGGAGGCCAAGATGCGCGGCTTCGTGTCGCCGGGCGAGGTGCTGACCGTCGAGGCCAACGTGCTGCACGAGGGCTCCGGCTATGCCATGACCGAAGCGCGCGTGAAGGTCGGCGGCAAGCTACGCTCGAACGCGACGATCACCTTCAGCCACGTCCCCTTCCCCAATCCGGAGCTGCGCGGACACATGGACGCCGTCGCCGAGCGCGTCGGCTTTCCGCAACAGGTCCTACAGCGATGAGTGAGACGACAGCCGTGACCTCCGAGCCCGTCGAAGTCTGGATCACCGGTATCGGCCTTGCGACCTCGCTCGGCGAGGGACTCGATGCGAACTGGGAGGCCCTCAACGCCGGCCAGATCAACGTCGACGAGCAGGGTTTTGCACCCTACATCGTGCATCCCTGGGCCAAGGTGAATCTGGAAGCGCAGATCCCGAAGAAGGAGCAGCGCCAGATGGAGGCGTGGCAGCGCATCGGCACCTATGCCGCCGGGCTTGCGCTGGATTCCGCCGGCCTCAAGGGCAACAAGGACATCCTGTCCCGGATGGACATGATCGTGGCCGCGGGCGGCGGCGAGCGCGACATCTCCGTCGACACCGCGATCCTCAACGCGGAGGCCCAGGGCAATTGCACGCCCGGCTTCCTGAACGACCGGCTGATGAGCGACCTGCGCCCGACCCTGTTCCTGGCGCAGTTGTCCAACCTGCTCGCCGGCAACATCGCGATCTCGCACGGCGTCTGCGGCACCTCGCGCACCTTCATGGGCGAGGAGGTTGCGGGCGTCGACGCGTTCAAGATCGCCTTGGCCCGCATCGCCGGCCGCCAGAGCGACATCGCGCTGGTCGGCGGCTCGCACAATGGCGAGCGCAAGGATCTGCTCGTGCTGTACGAGTTCGGCGACTACAATCTGAAGAACGAATTCAAGCCGGTCTGGTCCCGCAAGGACCATCCGGGCTTCGCGCTCGGATCGGCCGGCGCGTTCCTGGTGCTGGAATCCAGGCCGCATGCGGAGGCCCGCGGCGCCAAGCCGCTGGCGCGGCTCAGCAAGGTCGTCGCCGACCGCGCCCGCCGCAAGGAGGCAGGCGCGGTGACCGGAACGCTGGACCGTCTATGGTCGGCGCTCGACGTCCACGAGGCCCCCGGCGCCATCATCACGGGCGCGACCGGTGCGGAGCCGGTGACCTCGGAGGAGCGCGCCTTCCTCGACCATCACAAGGCGTTCGCGGTGCGCTCGAGCGGGACCCGTTTCGGCCACACGATGGAAGCGCATTTCGCGCTTGGTCTGGCGCTTGCGGCACTTTCGATCTCGCGCGGCGCCCTGTTCGCACCGGGCGACGCCTCGGGTGTGGAGGCAGAGATGAAGGAGGCTCCGACCCAGATCGTGGTGGTCGGCGCCGGCCACTACCGCGGCGAAGGCATGGCCTTGGTCGAAGCAGTCAAGTGAACACGGTACGGCCTTAAGAAGACGCGACGGGGGACATCATGAGTGTACGCGACAAGTTTGGACGCCCCATCGTGGTCGTGACCGGGATGGGCATCGTCACCTCCCTTGGGGCCGGCAAGTCCGATAATTGGAACAAGCTCGTGGCCGGCGAGTCCGGCATCCGCACCATCACGCGCTTTCCGATCGACGGCTTGAAGACGACCATGGCCGGCACGGTCGATTTCGTCCCCGTGGCGCCGTTCACGTCGACGGGCCTGTCCGAGCGGCTCGGCCACATGGCCGTCGAGGAAGCCATCGCGCAGGCTGGAATCGGCAGCAAGGGCGACTTCCCGGGCCCGCTGTTTCTCGCCGTGGCGCCCGTCGAGATCGAGTGGCCGCAGCGCCTGGAGCTCGCGCATGAGGTTGGCGGCACTCAGTTCACCTATGACGACCTGCTGAAGGTCTGCGGCGGCGGCAAGTTCGTCAACTATCACCACCGCTTCCTGTTCGGCTCCGTCGCCGATTCGCTGTCCGACACCTTCGGCACCAAGGGCTCGCCGATCTCGCTGTCGACTGCCTGCGCCTCCGGCGCGACCGCGATCCAGCTCGGCGTCGAAGCCATCCGGCGCGGTGAGACTGACGTCGCGCTATGCGCCGCCACCGAAGGCTCGGTCAATCCGGAAGGGCTCGTGCGCTTCTCGCTGCTGTCGGCGCTGTCGACCCAGAACGACCCGCCGCAGGCCGCCTCCAAGCCGTTCTCCAAGAACCGCGATGGTTTCGTGATGGCCGAGGGCGCCGGAGCGCTGGTGCTGGAAAGCTACGACGCGGCCGTGGCGCGCGGCGCCAAGATCCTCGGTGTCGTCGCCGGCTGCGGCGAGCTGACCGACTCCTTCCACCGCACCCGCTCCTCGCCGGACGGCAAGCCGATCATCGGCTGCATCCGCAAGGCGCTCGCCGATGCCGGCATGGCGCCGGAGCAGATCGACCATATCAATGCCCACGGCACCGCCACGCCCGAGAACGACAAGATGGAATATGTCGGCGTCTCCGCCGTGTTCGGCGAGCACACCGGCAAGATCCCGGTGTCGTCGAACAAGTCGATGGTCGGCCACACCATCTCGGCGGCCGGCGCGGTCGAGGCGATCTTCTCGCTGCAGACGCTCGAGCATCAGCGTATTCCGCCGACCATCAACTACGACATTCCGGATCCCGCGATCCTGTTCGACGTCGTCGGCAACAAGGCCCGCGATGCGCGCGTCACCACCGTGATGTCGAATTCGTTCGGCTTCGGCGGCCAGAACGCCTCGCTGATCCTGACGCGCGAACCGGCCTGATCCGCCTGTCACATCGATGAGTCTCCTGCCCCTCCGGACCAAGCTCGTGATCCGCCGAGCCGTGAAGTCGGCCGGGGCGTCCGCCGTCGGCGCGCTGACGGTCGGCATGCTCAGGACCACGCGCTATTTCGATCCGCAGAAGACGGCCGACCGCTTCGCGCGCCTCGCGCAGTGGATCGGTCCGCGGCTGCGCGAGCAGCGCATCGGCCGCGACAATCTCACGGCGGCCTTTCCGGAGAAATCGCCCGAGGAGATCGAGAAAATCCTCGCCGGCGTGTGGGACAATCTCGGCCGCGTCGGCGCCGAGTTCGCCCATCTCGACAAGATCTGGGATTACGACGAGGCTCATCCGGAGCGCAGCCGGATCGAGCTGTCGCCGCGCACCCATGAGCTGTTTCATCAGCTCCGTCTCGACGGCAAGCCGGCGCTGATCTTTGCCAGCCACCTCGCCAATTGGGAGATGCCGGCGCTGGCGGCGGTCGCCCATAAGCTCGATACGGCGATCCTCTATCGCCGACCCAACATCGCCGCCGCCGACCGCATCATCCAGGAGATGCGGCAGGTCAAGATGGGCACACTGGTCCCGGCCGGCCGCGACGCACCGCTGCGGCTGGCACAGGCGCTCAAGAACGGCCAGCACGTTGCCATGCTGGTCGATCAGTACCTGACCGGCGGCGTCGAGGTCACCTTCTTCGGCCGCAAGACCCGCGCCAATCCGATGCTCGCCCGCCTGTTGCGCCAGGTCGAATGCCCGGTGCACGGCGTCCGCATCATCCGCCTCCCCGGCAATCGCTTCCGCGCCGAAGTCTCGGAGGAGGTGAAGCCGGTGCGGACGGCCGATGGTCAGATCGACATCCAGGGCACGACGCAGGCGATCACCGACGTCGTCGAGAGTTGGGTGCGCGAATATCCCGAGCAATGGCTCTGGCTGCATCGGCGCTGGCGGTAGCCCGCGCCCGGACAAATTCCGCTGCGGGGAAGCAGCGCTGCAGCACCACTTACCGCTGACGGGCCCTTGAAAGAAAACGCTTACCTCATCCATCGACGCTCGCTACCTTGGTCGCGTATCCGACGGCTGTTCGGAAGCTGCAGGGAGGACAAGCGCGAATGTTTTCGCATGTGATGATCGGCACCAACGACCTCGACAAGGCCAAGGCCTTCTACGACAAGCTGCTGGGAACGCTCGGCGTGAGGCCGGCACGGGTCGACGGCCACCGCATCTTCTACATCACGCCGACCGGCATTTTCGGGGTGTCGAAGCCGATCAACGGTGAGCCGGCCACGCACGCCAATGGCGGCACGATCGGCTTTGCCTGCAACTCACCTGAGCAGGCAGACGCCTGGCATGCAGCCGGGCTCGAAGCCGGCGGCACCAGCTGCGAAAATCCGCCCGGCGTTCGTGAAGGCTCCGCCGGCAAACTCTATCTGGCATATCTGCGCGACCTCGACGGCAACAAGCTCTGCGCGATGCATCGGCTGGGGTAATCCCGCGGAGTCATTGCGAGGAGCAACGCGACGAAGCAATCCAGATCTTCTTCTCAGCCCTGGATTGCTTCGCAGCGTTCGCAATGCCGGCAGCAGCGCTGGCTACCGCCCGGTCTTCACCTTCGTCCAGAGCCGGTTGATGACGCGCTGCGTCGCGGGCTCGCGGGCGGTGATGACGAACAGCTTCTTCAGCGTCGTCTCATCCGGATAGATGTTCTTGTCGCCAAAGATTTTTGGATCGATCAGCTTCTGGCTCGCCAGGTTGCCGTTGGCATAGGACAGGAAGTCGGAGTTCTTGGCCGCGACCTCGGGCCGGTAGAGATAATTGATCAGCGCATAGGCTTCGGCCACGTGCGGAGCGTCAGTGGGAATCGCAAAATTGTCGAAGAACATCTGCGCGCCCTCTTTCGGGATTGCGTAGCCGATCTCGACGCCGTTCTTCGCTTCTTCCGCGCGGCTGCGCGCCTGCATGATGTCGCCGGACCAGCCGACGACGAGGCAGATCTCGCCGGTGGCGAGCGCGCTTAAGTATTCCGACGAATGAAACTTGCGCACGGATGGTGCGACCTTGCCGACCACCTCGGCCGCCTTCTCCAGATCGGCCTGCCTGGTCGAGTTCGGGTCGAGGCCAAGATAGCTCAGCGCCGCCGGAAAGATGTCGTCGGCGGAATCCAGCATGTGGACGCCGCAGTCCTTGAACTTGGCGAGGTTCTCCGGCTTGAACACCATGTCCCAGCTGTCGATCCGCGCGCCGGGCCCCAGGATCTTCTCGACCGCCTTGACGTTGTAGCCGATCCCGGTCGTGCCCCACATGTAGTTGGCGGCGAACTGATTGCCGGGGTCGTAGGTGGCCAGACGCTCGGTCACGACGGGCCACGCATTGACGAGATTGGGCAGCTTGGACTTGTCGAGCGGCTGGAAGATCTTGGCCTTGATCTGGCGCTGCAGGAAGTACGCGGTCGGCACCACGACGTCGTAGCCGGATTTGCCGGCGAGCAGCCGCGTCTCCAGGGTCTCGTTGGCGTCGAATGTGTCGTAGACCACCTTGATGCCGGTCTCCTTGGTGAAGTCGTCAAGGACACCGGGCGCCATGTAGTTCGACCAGTTGTAGAAGTTGACGACGCGCTCCTCTGCGCGACCGGCCGCCCCCGTGAGCGTCAGCGCCGCGACAGCCAGCGCCAGAGCCGAACCCATGCAGCCGCGCGTCATCACTCGTGTCTCCTAGCGCCGGTGGATGGCGTCCGAGAGGCGCTCGAGCGCCGTATCCAGGGTTGCGTCCTTCTTGGCGAAGCAGAACCGCACCACCGACGTCACGGCATCCGTCTCGTAGAACGCGGACACCGGGATGGCGGCCACCTTGTAGTCGTTGACGATGCGGCGGCAGAACTGCTCGTCGGTCTCGTTGAGGCCGAGCGGCAAAAGGTCGACGGTCAGGAAGTAGGTCCCCTGCGCCTTCAGCACGGGAAAGCCCAGGCTTTCGAGACCGGCCGTGAGCCGGTCGCGGCTGCGCGCGAGCTCGCTGCGCATGTTGATGAAATAGTCGTCGGACTTGCCGAGCCCGTAGGCGACCGCGACCTGCAGATTCGGTGCCGTCGTGAAGGTCAGGAATTGATGCACCTTGGCGGCGACGCGCAGCAGATGCGGCGCGGCGCAGACGAAGCCGATCTTCCAGCCCGTCAGCGAGAAGATCTTGCCGGCCGAGCCGACCTTGATGGTGCGGTCGCGCATGCCGGGAATGGTGATCAGCGGGATGTGCGCGCGGCCGTCGAACACGACGTGCTCCCAGACCTCGTCGCAGATCGCGACCGCGTCGAACTCCTGGCAGAAGCGCGCCAGCAGCTCGAGATCCTCGCGCGGGTAGACCACCGCGGCCGGGTTGAGCGGGTTGTTGAACAGCACCGCCTTGGTCTTTGGCGAGAACGCCTGCCGCAGCATCTCCTCCGACAGCCGCCAGTGCGGCGGCTCCAGACGGACGAGGCGCGGAATGCCGCCGGCCTGGCGGATGATCGGCAAGTATGAATCATAGACCGGCTGGAAGCAGATCACCTCGTCGCCCGGCTCCACCACCGACAGGATCGCCGACGTCAGCGCCTCGGTGCCGCCGGAGGTGACCATGACCTCGCTCATCGGATCGAGATCGAGCTTGTGCCAGTGCTTGTAGTGCGCGGCGATGGCCTGGCGCAGCTCCGGCAGGCCCATCATCGACGGATACTGGTTGTAGCCGTTGAGGACCGCATCGGCCGCGGCACGGCGGATATCCTCCGGACCCGGATCGTCGGGAAAGCCCTGCCCCAGATTGATCGCGTCGTTGTCGCGCGCGAGCTGCGACATCTGCTCGAAAATAGTGACGGGCAGGTCAGCGAAGACCTTGTTCTGCGAGATCATGATCGCCTGTCAGCCGCCAGTCCTGGTCGGCAGGCCAGCCGCCTTCCAGCCGAGCATACCGCCCTGGAGATGCTTGTCGTAGGGCAGACCGGCGGCCTGCGCGGCCAGCGAGGCCGTCACCGAGCGCTTGCCGGAGCGGCAGGCGAACACGACGTCCTTGCCTTGCGGATCCGGGATCAGCTTCGGGTCGAAGCCCGACAGCGGAACGACGACGCCGTCCGGATAGGCTTCCGCAGAAACCTCATTCGGCTCGCGCACGTCAACCAGAAGAATTCGCCCTTCCGCGATCCCCTGGGCCACGTCCTGCGGGGTCAAATCGTGCACAACAGCCACGCCCATCCTCCAAGCCTTCAGCAGGGCCATATCGGCCCCAATCCGGTCGCCAAACTCACCCCAGACGCACCGAAAATCAAGCGCTTCGGCACGCTGAGGAGACGGGTCTCGAGCTCAGATCGTAACCTGGGTGCCGACCTCCACCACCCGTCCGCTCGGGATCTGGAAATAGTCGGTCGCGTCGTTGGCGGAGCGGCTCATTGAGATGAACAGGTGATCCTGCCAGCGCGGCATGCCTGAATGCGCAGCCGGCTTCAGCGCACGGCGCGACAGGAAGAACGAGGTCGACATGATGTCGAACTGCCAGCCGAGCTTGCGCGCGATCGCAAGTGCGCGCGGCACGTTGGGCGATTCCATGAAGCCGAAGCGCAACGTCACCTTGGAAAACGTCGGACTGATCTGCTCGAGGCGAACCCGTTCGGACGGCTCGATGCGCGGCGTCGGCGCGGTCTCGATCGTCAGGATGACGTTCTTTTCGTGCAGCACCTTGTAGTGCTTGAGGCTGTGCATCAGCGCGGTCGGCGCGCTCAAGGGATCGCTGGTCAGGAACACGGCCGTGCCGGCCACCCGCTGCGGCGGACGCTTCTCAAGCATGGTCACGAGATCGGCGAGCGGGAATTCGAGCTTGCGCGACTTCTCGAACAAGAGCCGGCTGCCGCGCCGCCACGTGTACATCAGCGTCATCACGAAGCCGCCCAGCGCCAGCGGCACCCAGCCGCCTTCGAACACCTTCAGGAGATTCGCCGCCAGGAAGGTCAGATCCAGGAACAGGAACGGCGCGATCAGCGCGGCCGCCGCAATCGGCGACCATCGCCAGACCTTCCAGATCACGACGAAGCCCATCATGGCCGTGACGACCATTGTGCCGGTGACCGAGATGCCGTAGGCCGAGGCGAGCGCGCTCGATGACTTGAACATCAGCACCAGCAGCATGACCGAGATCAGCAGCAGCTTGTTGATGCGCGGAATGTAGATCTGGCCCGAATGCGCCTCGGAGGTGTGGCGGATCTCGAAGCGTGGCAGCAGGCCGAGCTGAATCGCCTGCCGCGTCAGCGAATAGGCACCGGTGATGACGGCCTGGCTCGCGATGACGGTCGCCATGGTGGCGAGCGCGACCATCGGGATCAGCGCCCACTCCGGGAACATCAGGAAGAACGGGTTCTCGATCGCCTTCGCGTCGGCGATCACCAGCGCCCCCTGCCCCAGATAGTTCAGCGCCAGCGATGGCAGCACGATGAACAGCCAGGCAGTCTGGATCGGCCGCTTGCCGAAATGGCCGAGGTCGGCGTACAGCGCCTCGGCGCCGGTGACGGCCAGAAACACCGCGCCGAGCGTGACGAAGCCGATGATCCCGTGATGCAGCATGAAGGTCACGGCATTCAGCGGGTTGATTGCCCACAGCACCTCGGGATGGCGCAGGATCGGCGGCAACGCCGCAATGCCGATCACCAGGAACCAGATCAGCATGATCGGACCGAAGAACGCCGCAACCTTGGCCGTTCCGCGCGCCTGGACAGCGAACAGCGCGACCAGAATCACGACGGTCAGCGGCACGACGTAGGGCTCGAACGCTGCCGTGACCAGCTTGATGCCCTCGATCGCCGACAACACGGACAGAGCCGGCGTGATCACCGCATCGCCATAGAACAGCGCGCCCGAGATGATGCCGAGCAGCACGATGATGCTGGCGCCGCGCGCGACTCCGCGCTGGGCGAGCGCCATCAGCGCCAGGGTGCCGCCCTCGCCGTGGTTGTCGGCGCGCAGCAGGATCACGACGTATTTGAGGGTCACAACGACGATGAGAGCCCACAGGATGAGCGAGATCACCCCCATCACGGCGTGAGGCGCAGGCTCGCCGCTGCTGCTCGCAGCCAAGACCGCTTCACGCAACGCGTACAGCGGGCTGGTGCCGATGTCGCCATAGACGACACCGATGCTTCCCAGTGTCAGCGCCGCGAAGCTCGCCGTGGAATGGGCGTTGCCATGCCCGTTGGTCGCCGGCGCTTCCGCGGGCGTAGCTGCGACGTCGACTGTCATGGGGTAGCCCCCTCGAGGACTCGTTAATGCTTCACTGCACAACGCGGCAGAGCGCGCGGCTTATAGCGGCAGCGCGTTACGACGGACCCGTCGGGAATGCGCCTCAGCCATGCATTTAAGCATGCACGAGCCGTCAGGGAAGTCCAGCCGATCAAATCGTTACCTGGGTACCTACTTCGACGACCCTGCCCGTGGGAATCTGGAAATAGTCCGTGGCGTCGTTGGCCGACCGGCTCAGACCGATGAAGAGATGGTCCTGCCACGTCGGCATGCCCGACTGGGACGATGGCTTCAACGAGCGCCGCGAGACGAAGAACGACGTCGACATGATGTCGAACTGCCAGCCTAGCTTGCGCGCCACCGCAAGCGCGCGCGGCACGTTCGGGGATTCCATGAATCCGAAGCGCAGCCGCACCTTGGAAAACTTCTCGCTGATCTTCTCCATGCGCACGCGCTCCGAGACATCGACCCGCGGCGTCTGCGCGGTCTCGATGGTCAGGATCACGTTGTGCTCGTGCAGCACCTTGTTGTGCTTGAGATTGTGCAGCAATGCGGTCGGCACCGAGGTCGGATCGCTGGTGAGAAACACCGCCGTCCCCTTGACGATGTGAGGAGGCCTCTTCTCCAGGCTGCTGATGAGGTCATCCAGGGGAACCTCGATCTTGCGCGTCTTGAGCACCAAGATCGCCGAGCCGCGCCGCCAGGTCCAGATCGTCACCACCATCGCGGCACCGAACAGCAGCGGAACCCAGGCTCCTTCAAGGAGCTTCAGCAGGTTGGCGCTGAAGAAGGTCATATCGACGATGACGAAGGGAGCGATCACGGCCGCCGCCACGGCCGCACGCAAGTTCCACAGCTTCCAGATCACGACGAAACCCATGATGCCGTCGGCGACCATGGTGGTGGACACTGCGATGCCGTAGGCGGAGGCGAGATTGCTCGAGGTCCGGAACAGCAGCACCAGCAGCAGCACGCCGATCAGCAGCAGCCGGTTGACCCGCGGCAGATAGATCTGGCCGGCATGGCTTTCGGACGTGTAGCGCACCTCGAAACGCGGCAGCAGCCCGAGCTGGACCGCCTGGCTGACCAGCGAATAGGCGCCCGTGATCACGGCCTGGCTCGCGATGACGGTGGCGGCGGTGGCGAGCACCACCAGCGGCAGCACCAACAGTTCAGGCACCATCCGGTAAAACGAATTCTCGAGCGCGGCCGGGTCGGATAGCACCAGGGCGCCCTGCCCGAAATAGTTGATCAGCAAGGCCGGAAGCACGAAGAACAGCCAGGCCGACTGGATCGGCTTGCGGCCGAAATGACCGAGATCCGCATAGAGTGCCTCGCCGCCGGTGACCGCGAGGAACACCGCGCCCAGGGTGACCAGGCCGATCGTGCCGTGCGAGAGCAGGAACTGCACCGCATAATAGGGATTGATCGCCGCGAGCACGGAGGGGTCGTCGCGGATGTGGACGAGTCCCATCACGGCGAGGGTGGTGAACCATGTGACCATGACCGGGCCGAAGGCGGAGGCGACGCGCGCCGTCCCCTTGCTCTGGACCGCGAACAGTACGACCAGGATGAACACGGTCAGCGGCACGACGTAGTGCTCGAGCGCGGGCGCCGCGAGCTTGAGGCCTTCGACCGCCGACAACACCGAAATCGCCGGCGTAATCATCGAGTCTCCGATGAACATCGAAGCGCCGATCACGCCCAGCGACATCAGGAACAGGCTGCGCCGACCCAAGGCCCGCTGTCCGAGCGCCATCAGCGACAGCGTTCCGCCCTCGCCGTTGTTGTCGGCGCGGAGCAGCAGCAGGACGTATTTGGCCGTCACCACGATGAACAGCGACCAGAGGATCAGCGAGAGCACCCCGAGCACGATGATCCGCGACACCGGCTGCCCCTGAGCGGCGCCGTGCGCGGCCTCGCGAAAGGCGTAGAGGGGCGAGGTGCCGATGTCTCCGAACACCACGCCGATGCTGCCTAGCGTCAGCCCCCAGAACCCCGACGTGCTCGCGGTGTCCTGTCCTTCGGTCGATGTCGCGCTGGCCGTCATGTTGCTCGGAACGCATCTTCCCTGTTTGGCCCGGCGCGTGTGAACGTAGACCGTTCGCAGGTCAAGTCTCTAGCGTAAGCAGACCGCTGTTCCCAGGTCGCAACCAAACGGCATGGCTGACACGGATGTCGCATGCCGCATCGCGGCAAGTGCCTTTAGCCCAGGCATCCTGAGGCAGATGTCGGATCTACCCCCGGCGAATCAAGTGCCCGCTGATGCTCTTCGTTGCCGTTCGCAAGCCGCCATGCGGCATTATGATGCGGCAAGCGAAGCATCCCGGCTACGGCTTCAGATCGGGCGGCAATGGCGGGTCTTCCCGCATCAGGGTGATCGTCACGCGGCGGTTGGCTGCCAGCGACGGGTCGTCGGGAAACAGCGGCTGGGTGTCCGCCTTGCCGGAGACGGCATAGATGTGGCTCGCCGGCAGCCCTTCTCGCTCCAGGATCTGGCGCACCGCATTGGCGCGGTCCGCCGACAGGTCGAAGCCGCCATAGTCGCTGCGGGCGGGAACGAAGCCGGCGGCCGTGTGCCCGGTGATCTGGACCCGAAGCGGGGTCGCCTTGAGCGGGGCAGCCAGCTTCTCTATCAGGCGTCGCGTGCGGTCGAACGGCACCTTCGAGCCATCAGCGAACATCGACCGCCCGTCCTGGTCGACGATCTCCAAGTTGAGACCCTGCTTGGTCTCTTCGAACATGATGTGCTTGGAGATCTCGGTCATCTCCGGCATGTCCTGCAGCGCCTGGCGCAGCGAGGCGGACGCCAGCGCGAACTGGCGATCGATCTTCAGCTTGGCGCCATTGGTATGCTGGCGCTCCTCCTGCTCGGGGCTCGGCTCGCGCGCGGTCTCCTCCGGCGAGATGTGGGCGGCGTTCTTGAGCTTCGGCCGGGTCGGCAGGCCGTCGGATTCCACGATGCCCGAATAGCGCGACTCGGTCTGCACGCCGAAGGCGTCGCGCATCGAGCCTGCGACGACCTTCAGCTTGTTGTTGTCCATGGTCGAGAACGCGACCAGCATCACGAAGAAGCTGACCAGAAGTCCCATCAGGTCGGCAAAGGTCACGAACCAGCCGTGACCGCCGCCGTGCGCATCGCCCCTCTTCTTCTTGGCCATTGCCTACCCCACCCCGGATCGCCCCGCCGCAGCCGATCAGGCCGGCACGGGCTCGCCTTCGGCGTGGCGATGCTTCTCCGGCAGATAGGCCAGGAGCATTTCGCGGACCAGGGCGGGACTCTTGGAGTCGCGGATCATCAGGATTCCGTCGATGATCAGCGTCCGGTTGGTTTCCTCGTCCAGCAGCTTGCCATGCAGCTTGTCGGCGATCGGCAGACAGATCAGGTTCGAGACCAGCGCGCCGTACAGGGTCGCGAGCAGCGCGGTCGCCATGAACGGGCCGAGCTTCGAGGGGTCGGTCATGTTGGCGAACATCTGCACCATGCCGATCAGCGTGCCGACCATGCCGAACGCCGGAGCGCAGTCGCCGATGGCGCGATAGATCTTGCTGCCTTCGTCCAGGTGCATCAGGAAATTGTCGCGGTCACGCTCGAGATTGTCGCGGATGAATTCGAGGTCGTAGCCGTCGGCCACGTAGCGGATTCCCTTGGCGAGGAACGGCTCGTCGGTCTCGACCTTTTCCAGGCCGACCGGGCCCTGCTTGCGCGCGATCTCGGCGATGCGGGCGAGCTCGTCGACGAGCTCGCGGGCCGACAGGCGGCTCATGGTGAAGGCGTACTTCATTCCAAGCGGAACGCCGTGCAGCATGACGCCCAGCGGGAAGCGAATCATGGTGGCTGCGATCGAACCGCCGAAGATGATGATTGCGGCGTGCTCGCTGACGAACATCTCGAGATCGCCGCCCAGCAGCATCATCGTCGCGATGACGATCACGCCAGCCACGAGCCCCGCACTCGTCATAATATCCATGAGTCAACTCCACCGCGTACGCAAACCACGGACCCTGCCGGACCGACGCGGTGCTTCTGGACCGCATGTCACGACACTAAATGTCCGCCATTAAGGACGAGTTACTGAATTCGGTAGGCATAATGAAAGGTAAACAGCAGCGCCGCAGACGACGCCGACCTCGCTCAAGCGACCGACGATCCGGACTTGAGCAGGTTCGCCGCGGCGAAGACGGCTGACTGGTCGAATGATCGCTGCATCTTGTGGACCATCTCCAGCATCTGCGCCGGCTCCATCGTCGCCGATCCCACCTCGAGTTCGCGCGACAGGCGCGACAGCGCCGAGAAACCGAACGTCGCCGACGAGCTCTTGATCGAATGCGCCTCGCGCCTGAGTTCGAGGCGATCCTCGAACTTGGCCGCAAGCGTGCCGAACTTTCCGGACGTGTCGTCGAGGAACGTGCGCAGGACCTCCAGCGCATCCTCCTCGCCGAGCTCGGAGACCAGGATTTGATAGACGGATTCGTCGAATTGCACCCAGTCGGTCATGCGACAAGCCTTTCCTTGTGTGTAGCAGCGGCCGCGCGAAGCAGAGCGGCATTCAGTCGATCGCGCGTGACCGGCTTGGTCACGAAGTCGTTCATGCCGGCGTCGGTGCACGCCAGATGATCCTGGCTGGTGGCGTTGGCCGTCAGAGCGACGATGTAGATGTCCTGCGCGGGCGGCGGCAGCGAACGGATCATCCGCGTCGCCGTGAGCCCGTCCATCTCGGGCATCATCATGTCCATGAGCACGAGGTCGTAAGGCTGCTTCTGCACGGCTGCGATTGCCTGCGTGCCGTTCTCGACGATGTCGTAGCCGTGACCAAGCTTGTCCAGGAGCTTTTTGATGACGAACTGATTGGTCAGATTGTCCTCGGCAACGAGGATCTTCAGCGGCGCGAGGCTGCCCGGACGTTCCTCGGCGATCGTCTCGCCGACCGGCACGATGGTCGCCTCGGGCGCGCTCACCTGCTCGACGTCCGGCTGCGGCTGGACCTGGATCGAGAAGGTGAAAGTGCTGCCCTCGCCCACCTTGCTCTGCACCTTGATGTCGCCGCCCATGCAGGTGACGAGGCGCTTGCAGATCGCGAGCCCCAGACCGGTGCCGCCGAAGCGGCGCGAGATGGAATTGTCGACCTGCGAGAACTGCTTGAACAGCCGGCTGACGGCGTCTGCGGGAATGCCGACGCCAGTATCGGCGACCGAGAACACCAGCGTCAGGTTCGGCCCGGCAAGGTTCTCGGCACGCACATCGATATGGACGCCGCCCGATTCGGTGAATTTGAGCGCATTGCCGACCAGGTTGAACAGCACCTGGCGCAGCCGCGCGGGATCGCCGACCACGTAGTTCGGCACGTCCGGCGCGATCGACGTCGTCAGTTGCAGGCCCTTTTCCCTGGCGCGGGACACCAGCAACTCGGCGGTCGCCGTCACCGACCGGTGCAGGTCGAACTCGATGTGCTCGATCTCCAGACGATCGGCATCGAGCTTGGAGAAATCGAGGACATCGTTGAGCAGTTGCAGCAGGTAATCGGCCGACTCGCGCAAGGTTGTCGCGATCTTGCGCTGCTCCGGCGCGAGGTCCGCCGACAGCAAGAGATCGGCAAGGCCGATGACGCCGTTCATCGGCGTGCGGATCTCATGACTCATCATCGCCAGGAATTCGGAGCGCGCCCGCGTACCTGCCTCGGCGGCATCGCGTGAGGCGGCAAGTCCCGCCTGATAGCGCGCAATCAGGATCGTGATGATGCCGATGACCACCGTCAGCAACGCCCCGACCAGCAGATCACGATCGCGGTTGAGCTTGAAGGCGCTGAAGATCTCCTCGGAGGCCTGACCGACGATGACCACCAGCGGCAGATCCTTGATGCGCTGGAACGAGTAGATGCGCGTGATGCCGTCGATCAGACTTTTGAAGGTGTAGAAGCCGCTGCTTCTGTGCTGAATGGCGCTCATCACCGGGCTGCCGGCGAGCGAGGATCCCACGCCCCCCGGACCGGCCGAGGCCCGTGCGCGCACGATGCCGTCGAGACCGAGGAGTGTGACATTGCCCTTCTTGCCGAGATCGACCGAATTGTAGAAGCTCGACAGATATTCGGGGTCGAGCGAGACCACCACCACGCCGCCGAACGAACCGTCCGGCATGATGATGCGGCGGGTCAACTGGATCGACCATTTGTTGGAGACACGGCCGAAGATCGGCTTGCTGATGAAGAGAAAATCATCCTTGCCGTCGGCATGAACGCGGAAGTGCTCGCGGTCGCGCAGGTCGAGGCCGCGCATCTTCGGATCGATGTTGCTAGACAGCATGATGCCGTCCTTGCCGATCACGACGACCTGAAACGAGAAGTCGGACAGGAACTGGCTGTTCTTCGACCATAGCGACATGTCGAAGTTGTGCGGGTCCCTGGCATAGGAGTCGCGGACGTAGAGCAAGGTCTGATCTGCCGCGCGGATCGAGCGGATGATCTGCTCCTCGAACGCGCGGGCCAGATTGGCGCCGTTCTTCAGCGCCGACTGCTCGGTGCGCGTATACTCTTCGGAGATCGTGTAGAAGATGCCGGCCCACACCAGCGCGATCGCCGAGAGGCCGATCGCGGCACTGCCGAAATGTCCGATCAGCCGAACCATCCTGTCGACGGTCCGGTCGACCCGCCCGAACAACGGCCTCGATTTCGATATCAGCCTGCGCATGTCCTTCGCCCTCGGGCGACATGCCTATCGGGACGGGCTAGCCATCAGGTAAAGCTTGATGGATAAAATCTTCTCAACGAGCGACGGCCGCTTAACCTTCGGCGAGTCCCGGCCTGTTTGCGGGTAATTCGTCACCGCGTTCGACATTTTCGGCCGAAGCTCAGTCGTCCCCCCGTAGTCATCCGGATGCGGTTGCAGCGTCGCAGTTCGGCGAGCGCCCTGCGCAAGGCCGGCGAGCCGCACCGTCGAGCGGCACGGCTCGCTCATTTGGACCGGAGCGAAGCGACGCTCAATGAATCTCCGCCGACCGCTTCAAGGCGGCCTTGAGCTTCTCGAGCGAGAAATCCGCAGACCGCGCGATGTCCAGGATCGGCGTTTCACGGCGCGCGCACAGCTCGGCCGCCTCGGGAAGCTTCGCGGCGATGTCGGCGGGGATGACGATCGCACCATGGCGATCGGAGTGGATCAGGTCGTCCGAGCGCACGGTCATCCCGGCGACGCGGACCTCGCCGCCGAAGCTCTCGGCATGCACCCACGCGTGCGACGGACCGATCGAGCCCGCCAGAGCCTGGAAGCCGGCAGCCCATTGCGGAATGTCGCGGATCGATCCATCCGTGATCACGCCGAGGCAGCCGAGCGCCTTGTGGACGTTGCTCTGCACCTCGCCCCAGAACGCGCCGTAGCCGATGTCGGGGCCATCGATATCCTGGATCACGACGATGCGCGGACCATGACCGGTGCCGACATATTCGTAGTAGTCGGTGCGCCGCCTCGCCTGCTCGTCCGCCGGCAGGCCCGACTTGACGACGGACCGGATCGTCGCCGTCCGCGCGTAGCCGACCATGGGCGGCAGGTCCGGGAACGGGCACACCAGCGGCTTGGTCGTGTAGCCGATCAGGCGGCGCTCGGGCGCCACGATCTCCATCGCGTTGCAGATGGTCGGCGTGTCATAGCGCGCGAGCACCTCGAGGACGGAAGCAGCGAGGGGCGCGGCGGCAGTGCTTGTCACGGGCGTTTCTCCGGATGATGCGGACGGCATTCGCGGGCCGTCCTTGGCCATCCGGTATAACTGAGGCGCCGAAGCCGGCAAAGCGCGGGCTCGGTCGGGGCGCCCTGCGCTCAGTGCAGCCGTTCCGGCGGCCGCTGCCCCTGCTCCGCCGCCGGCACGCCGGTCGGCGCAAAAGCCGTCGTGGATGAAGACGAGGCGTGCGACGCTGCAGCCGCGGCACCAAGGACCGCGGCGTGCCGCGCCGCCTGCTGCCGATACAGCCGCCAGCCGAACGGAAGGCTCAGGATGTAGAGGATCGATCCGGCCGACAGGATGTGCCAGGGATAGACCACCAGCAGCGCGACGAAGAACACCACCGCGGCGAACACCGGCAGCACGAGTTCGGGCGAGACGCGCATCCGCGCGGTCTTGCCGGAGAACACCGGCAGCCGCGACACCATCAGGAAGGCGATCAGCAGCGTGTAGAACGCCGTCAGCAGCGCCGGCGGCCTCGGCAGGTCCAGGAACGCCAGATAGACGGGCAGCAGCACGGTGATGGCGCCGAGCGGGGCCGGCACGCCGGTGAAGAAATTGGCGGCGAAGGGCGGCTTGTTGGGATCGTCGATGCTGGCGTTGAAGCGCGCCAGCCGCAGCCCGCCGCTGATGGCGTACATCATGGCGGCGATCCAGCCGCCGTCGTGCAGCTCATGGAGCTGCCAGAAGTACAGGATCAGGCCGGGCGCCACGCCGAAATTGACGAAGTCGGCCAGGCTGTCGAGCTCGGCGCCGAACTTCGACTGGCCCTTGATCATGCGGGCGATGCGGCCGTCGATGCCGTCCAGAAAGGCGGCGAAGACGATGGCGCCGACGGCGAGCTCCATCCGCCCCTCGGTCGACAGCCGGATTGCGGTGAGGCCGGCGCAGATCGCCAGCAAGGTGATCATGTTCGGCACCAGCAGCCGCACCGGGATCGGGCGGAAACGGCGGCGGCGCAGTTCGGGAGAGTTCAGATCGAAGCTCATGATCACACCACGTGTGGTTTGTCCGGGACCTTGTGCCTGAACACGGCTCAAGGTCTCCTTAATGGGTCACCAGCGGGCAGCGACGGTTCACTGGCTCCGGAACGTCAGGCCGGGCACGGGCACGTCGAAATCGGCCAGGATCGTCTCGCCGGCGATGGCGGTCTGCCCCTCCGAGACCAGAACCTCAGTGCCGTCAGGAAGATAGACGTCGAGCCGCGAGCCGAAGCGGATCAGGCCGAAGCGCTCGCCCGCGCCAATGGTCTGCCCCTCGCGCACGAACGACACGATCCGGCGCGCCACGAGGCCTGCGATCTGGACCACGCCGATGCGGCCATGCGGCGTCGAGATCGCGAGCGAGTTGCGCTCGTTGTCCTCGCTCGCCTTGTCGAGCTCGGCATTGATGAAGGCACCCGGACGGTAGGAGATCTTCTCGATCCGGCCGGCCACCGGGCTGCGGTTCACATGGACGTTGAACACGCTCATGAAGATCGAGACCCGCAGCAGCGGCCGGTCGCCGAGGCCGAGCTCGGCCGGCGGCAGGGCGCGCGTGATCATGGAGATGCGTCCGTCGGCCGGCGCCACCACCAGCCCTTCCCGCTGCGGCGTGACCCGGATCGGGTCGCGGAAGAACAGCGCGCACCAGACGGTGAGCAGCGTGCCGATCCAGCCGAGCGGGGTGAATATCCAGAACAGGATCAGGCTGACGAGGGCAAATCCCCCGATGAAGGGGTAGCCTTCCGGGTGGATCGGCGGGATCTGAGCGCGGATGGAATTGCTGATCGACATGGCCTGCTTCGTTGAGTGTTGTCGCTCTGACCCTCAGAGCGGACCGCCGCCTTGACTAGGTCGATGGCCGGCGAAGGTCAAAATGAATCCTTAATGCAGTCTTGAGTTCAGATCAGGGCGGTCCGCAGCATCATTCGGCGGCGCTGGCTACCCGTCCCGCCAGATCCGGCCCGGCGACATCCGGTTCGCCCCGATCAGGCGGATTGCGGTTCGGCGCCGTGGCCTCATCGCCGATCTGCGCCAGTTTTTCGCGCGCCTCCTCGGCCTCGCGCTGCCGGTTCCACATGCCGGCATACAGCCCGCTTTTGGCCAGCAGCTCGGCGTGGGTGCCGCGCTCGGCGATGCGACCCCGGTCGAGCACGATGATCTCATCGGCCGCTACGATGGTCGAAAGCCGGTGCGCGATCACGAGCGAGGTGCGGTTGCGCGACACGCCATCGAGCGCCTCCTGGATCTCGTGCTCGGTATGGCTGTCCAGCGCCGAGGTCGCCTCGTCCAGCACGAGGATCGGCGGCCCCTTCAGGATGGTGCGGGCAATCGCGACGCGCTGCTTCTCGCCACCGGAGAGCTTGAGGCCGCGCTCTCCCACCTGGGTCTCGTAGCCCTTCGGCGCCATCCGGATCAGACCGTCGATCTGGGCCAGCCTCGCCGCCTCCTCAACAGCGGCGTCGTCCGCATCCCAGCGTCCGTAGCGGATGTTGTAGCGGATGGTGTCATTGAACAGCACGGTATCCTGCGGCACCATCCCGATCTGGGCGCGCAGCGACACCTGGGTAACATCGCGGATGTCCTGGCCATCGATCAGAATGCGGCCGCCGGAGACGTCGTAGAGCCGAAACAGCAGCCGCGAGATGGTCGACTTGCCAGCACCGGACGGCCCCACGATCGCGACCGTCTTGCCCGCCGGCACCTCGAAGCTGAGCCCCTGCAGGATCGGCCGCTCCAGCTCATAGGCGAAGCGGACATCCTCGAAGCGGACGTTGCCGGAGGTCACCACCAAAGGCGCCGCTCCGGGCGCGTCGTTCACCTCGGCATCGCGCGTGAGCACGCCGAACATCTTCTCGATATCGATGATGGCCTGCTTGATCTCGCGATAGACCATGCCCATGAAGTTCAGCGGCTGATAGAGCTGGATCATCATGCTGTTGATCATGACGAAGTCGCCGACGGTGTTGCGTCCCTGGCGCACGCCCTGGGCGCACATCAGCATGGCCACCGTCAACCCGACCGTGAAGATCACGGCCTGCCCGGCGTTGAGCACCGCCAGCGAGGTATAGGTCTTCACGCTGGCCCGCTCGTAGCGCTCCATCGAACGGTCGTAGCGCTCCGCCTCGCGCGCCTCGGCGCCGAAATATTTCACCGTCTCGTAGTTGAGCAGCGAGTCGATCGCCTTGGTGTTGGCGTCCGTATCCGAGTCGTTCATGCGGCGCCGGATCTCGATGCGCCACTCGGTCGCGATGTAGGTGTAATAGAGATACGCCGCGACCATGGTCAGCGTGACCAGCACGTAGCGCCAGTCGAACTGCCACAGCAGCACCGCGGTCAGCAGCGAGACCTCGACGATGGTCGGGATCAGCTGCAGGATCACCATGCGCACGATGGTCTCGATCGCGTTGCGGCCGCGCTCGAGCACGCGGGTCAGGCCGCCAGTCTTGCGCTCCAGATGGAAGCGCAGCGACAATTCGTGCATGTGGACGAAGGTGATGGTCGCGAGCTTGCGCACCGCATGCATGGCGACACGGGCAAAAATACCGTCGCGCCACTGCGTCAGCACCGCCATCAGCACCCGAATCCCGCCGTAGCTTGCCGTCATGACGATCGGCGAGGCCACCAGCCAGAACGCCCAGTTATCGGGCGCGATCGGCGCGGTGTTGGCGCCGGTCAACGCGTCGGTCGCCCACTTGAAGGTGAAAGGCAGAACCAGCGTCGCCACCTTGGCCGCGAGCAGCAGCACCACGGACCACAGCACGCGCATCTTCAGATCGGCGCGATCGCTCGGCCAGATGAAGGGCCACAAATGGCGCAGCGTACCGGCCAGCGTTCCCTGCTCGAGGGACGATGACGGCTGGTTGGCGGCTGCTTCGGAGGAGGAATCGGGCGGCATCAAACGTTCTGGAACAGCGAGTGTTTTGGCATGTTGTGATGCCGGGGCGTTGCCTGCGTCATATAGAGTGTCCGGGCGCCGGATGCACCGGTACGTCGACGGAATCCGTTACCGCGGCGCAGTATTTGCATACTCGTTTTCGGACAAATGGACCCATTCAGCCTGCATCATCCCGTGAAAGCCCGCGAATCCACGTCCTCCGCCCTCGTCTTGACGCCTTTCAACTGCAGTGTCACACCGCTCCAATGACTGAAATCCGCACCGTTTGCGTCTATTGCGGCTCCGGCCCGGGGACGAATCCCAGCTTCATCGAATCGGCGAAGGCACTCGGCAAGGCGCTTGCCGAGAACGGCGTCAGGCTCGTCTATGGCGGCGGCTCCATCGGCATGATGGGCGCGGTCGCCAAGGCCGTGCTGGACCATGGCGGTGACGTCACCGGCATCATCCCCGACTTCCTGGTGAAGAAGGAGGTCATGATGCCACTGAAGGATCTCATCGTCACGCCGGACATGCACGAGCGCAAGCGGCTGATGTTCGAGCATTCGGACGCGTTCGTGGCGCTGCCCGGCGGCATCGGCACGCTCGAAGAGCTGGTCGAGCAGTTGACCTGGAAGCAGCTCGGACGCCACGCCAAGCCGGTGCTGATGGCCAATATCGACGGCTTCTGGGAACCGCTGTTCGCGCTGCTGGCCCACATGCGCGAGACCGAGTTCATCCGCCCCGGCTTCCAGATCGAGCTGCTCAAGGCCGAACGCGTCGAGGACATCCTGCCGCGCCTGCGCGACGCCGCCGCCCGCGTCGCCAAGGAAGAGACCGAGATGGCGCCGGAGATCGCCAAGCGGCTCTGATCCCTATTCGGCCGGAAACGTCACCGCCTCGATCCGATTGCCGTCGGGATCGAGCACGAAGGCGGCGTAGTAGCGGACGCGGTCATGCGGCCGCAGCCCCGGTGCGCCGTCCGAGACACCGCCTGCCTCCAGCGCCGCGGCGTGGAATGCATCGACGTCGTCGGAGCTCCTGGCACGGAAGCAAAGGTGCGAGCCCGTCTCGGCGGATACCCGCGCCATGCCGGCGCGCAGATTGATCCAGAATTCCGGATAACTCTTGCCGAAGCCGATCGTGCTGGGACGTTCGACCAGGCGCGTCAAACCAAGCGGCGCCAACGTGCGCTCGTAGAACCGCGCGCTGCGGGCGAGATCGCTGACACCGACTGAGACGTGGTCGATCATGCGTTTGCTCCTGCCCTCTCCGCGTCATTGCGAGGAGCGAAGCGACGAAGCAATCCAGAGTCGTGCATTCAGCCCTGGATTGCTTCGCTTCGCTCGCCATGACGGATGCATCACCTCAACCCGGCGCGCCGGACTTCACCAGCTTGTAGAACACCGAATCCATCAGCGCCTGGAACGAGGCGTCGATGATGTTGGGCGAGACGCCGACCGTGGTCCAGCGCTCCCCCTTTTCGTCCTCGCTTTCGATCAGCACGCGCGTGACCGCCTCGGTGCCGCCATTGAGGATGCGGACGCGATAGTCGATCAGCTTGAGGCCGTCGATGTAGCCCTGGTATTTTCCGAGATCCTTGCGCAGCGCGACGTCGAGCGCATTGACCGGACCGTTGCCTTCGGCCGCGGAGATCAGCCGCTCGCCGGCGACGTCAACCTTGACGACGGCCAGCGCCACCGTGACGCGCTCGCCGACCGCGTTGTAGCGCTGCTCGACATTGACGTCGAACTGCTCGACGCGAAAATACTCCGGGACCGAGCCCAGTGTACGCCGCGCCAGCAGCTCGAACGAGGCGTTGGCGGATTCGTAGGCATAGCCCGCGGCCTCGCGCTCCTTCAGCTCCTCGACCAGGCGCGTGAGCTTCGGATCGCTCTTGCTGAAGGGGACGCCGCCGCGCTCCAGTGCTGCGATCACGTTGGAGCGGCCGGCCTGGTCCGACACCAGCACCTTGCGGCGATTGCCGACGCTCTCGGGCAGCACGTGCTCATAGGTCTGCGGATCCTTCAGCACGGCCGAGGCATGGATGCCTGTCTTGGTCACGAAGGCGCTCTCGCCGACATAAGGCGCGTGCCGGTTCGGGGCGCGGTTCAGCATGTCGTCGAGCGTCCGAGAGACCTTCACGAGGCCGCTGAGCTGCTCGTCGGAGACGGCGATCTCGAAGCGCTCAGAGAACTCGGTCTTCAGCTTCAATGTCGGGATCAGCGAGCACAGATTGGCGTTGCCGCAGCGCTCGCCGAGCCCGTTCAAGGTGCCCTGGATCTGGCGCGCGCCGGCGCGGACCGCGGCCAGCGAATTCGCGACTGCCTGCTCGGTGTCGTTATGGGCGTGGATGCCGAGGTGATCGCCCGGCACCTGCTTGGCGACCTCGCCGACGATCGCTTCGATCTCGTGCGGCATGGTGCCGCCATTGGTGTCGCACAGCACGACCCAGCGTGCGCCGGCCTCATAGGCCGCGCGTGCGCAGGCCAGGGCGAACGCCGCGTTCTCCTTGTAGCCGTCGAAGAAATGCTCGCAGTCGAGCATCACCTCGCGTCCCGCGGCCTTTGCGGCCGTCACGCTGTCGCGGATCGAGGCGAGGTTCTCCTCGTTGGTGGTCTCCAGCGCGACGCGCACCTGATAGGCGGATGACTTCGCGACGAAGCAGATCGCGTCCGCCTTGGCGTCCAGCAGTGCGGCGACGCCCGGATCGTTGGACACCGAGCGTCCTGCCCGGCGCGTCATCCCGAAGGCAGTGAAGCGGGCATGGCCGAGCTTGGGCTTGGCGGCGAAGAACTCGGTGTCGAGCGGGTTGGCGCCGGGATAGCCGCCCTCGACATAGTCGATGCCGAGATCGTCGAGCATGCGCGCGATCGCCTGCTTGTCGGCCAGCGTGAAATCGACACCGTTGGTCTGCGCACCGTCGCGCAAGGTGGTGTCGAACAGATAAAGTCGTTCTCTGCTTGTGCCTGCCCTGCTCATGCCTGCGCTCCCCCGGAGCCGAGCGTCTTCTTCATCGTGGTGTTGGCGAGCCACTCGCCATTGATGGAGACGCTGTTGCGCTGCTGCGCGACATAGCCGCGCTTGCGGAAGAATTCGACCGCCGTGTCGCTGGCGTCGACCGACAGACCGGTCGTGCCGCGCGCGCCCGCCAGCTTTTCCAGTGCGTCGCATAGCAGGGCGCCGACGCCCTGCCCCGCCGCGTTCGGATGAACGTAGAGCATGTCGATGTGATCGTTTCCCTTCAGCGCGGCGAAGCCGACCGGCGAGCCCTGCAGGGTCGCAATCAAGGTGAGCTCGGATGCCAGCCTCTTGCCGAAGCCCGTCTCATCCTCCGCAGCGGACGCCCAGGCCTCCTGCTGCTCCTCGCTGTAGTCGTCACCTGTCAGCCCCTGGATGCTGGCGACGAAGATCGCGGCGAGCAGCGGCGTATCAGCAGGAAGAAACGGCCGCAGCGCGGGCCTCGGGAGAGCCTGTCCCATGCGTCACCACATGCCATAGAGTTTCGTGACCAGCGCCACTGCGCCCGCGATCAGCACCAGTTTGAGCAGGATGTAGTATAGCCAGTGCCGCGGAAACGGGGTGTCGGGCTTGCTCATCGCGCAATCTCCCAGGTCGTGACCGGCTTGCCGTCGGCGCCTTTGCCATCCTTCAATACAACGCCCATCGCCGCGAGCGCGTCGCGCAGGCGATCGGACTCCTTGAAGTCCTTCCGCGCGCGGGCCGCGGTACGCTCGGCGATCAGGCCTTCGACCTCGGCGGCGTCCACGCCCTTGGCCTGCTGCTTTCGCGCTTCCCATTGCACGGCGGTCTCCGACAGGAAACCCGCAAAGCGAAGCGAGCCGGCAAAGGCAGCGCGATCCAACTCGCCGCCGGACGCCGCACGGCTCCGCAACGCGTGCAGCTCTGCGATCATCAGCGGCGTGTTGAGATCGTCGACGAGCGCCGCGATGATCTCAGGCTCCGGCTGCTCGCCCGGCGCATCGGCCGCGACGCGATACCAGTCGTCGAGCGTCTTGGCGCTCTCCTCCAGGCCCTTGACCGTCCAGTCCGCCGGCGAGCGATAATGCATCTTGAGCATGTTGAGGCGCAGCACCTCGCCGGGCCAGTCCGCCAGCAGGTCGCGAATGGTGACGAAATTGCCGAGGCTCTTCGACATCTTCGCGCCCTCGACCTGGACGAACTCGTTGTGCAGCCAGTAGTTCGCCATCACTGAGGTGCCATGGGCGCAACGCGACTGCGCGATCTCGTTCTCATGATGCGGGAAGATCAGGTCGAGCCCGCCGCCATGGATGTCGAAGACCTCACCGAGATAGGCCGCGCTCATCGCCGAGCACTCGATGTGCCAGCCCGGGCGGCCGCGGCCCCACGGGCTGTCCCAGCCCGGCTCGTCCTCCGACGACTGCTTCCACAGCACGAAGTCGGCAGGGTTCTTCTTGTGTGCGTCGACGGCCACGCGCGCGCCGGCAAGCTGCTCGTCGAGCTTGCGACCCGACAGCGCGCCATAGTCCGGCATTGATCGGGTGTCGAACAACACCTCGCCGCCCGCCTCATAGGCGTGGCCACGCGCGATCAGTTGCTTGATCAGGGTCACCATATCCGCCTTGCCATCGGGGCGCGGCAGCACGAACTCGGTGGCGCGTGGCTCGAAGGTCGGAGGCAGGCTGCCGAGCGCAGCCGCGTCGCTGCGGAACTGATTGGCCGTCACCTCGGTAACCTTCCGGATCGCCTCGTTCAGCGGCAGCCCGGGAAAGTCACGCGCGGCGCGGGCGTTGATCTTGTCGTCGACATCCGTGATGTTGCGGACATAGGTGACGTGCTTTTCGCCATAGAGATGCCGCAGCAGCCGGAACAGCACGTCGAAGACGATCACCGGGCGCGCATTGCCGATATGGGCGAAGTCGTAGACCGTCGGTCCGCAGACATACATGCGGACGTTGTTGCGATCGAGCGGCACGAAGGGGCGCTTCTCCCGCGATGCGGTGTCGTACAAACGCAAGTCCATGGTCCGTCCCCGAATGCCCTGTGCTCACCGCCTCGCCGGACCGACAGGTCCATGACGAGGCGCAACGGGTGTCCTACGCCGAACGACCGACCGCGAGCGGACGGCAACGGCACGAATCACGCTTCCGACCTGCCGGCCGGGCGTCCTGATCATCTCTGTTGAGAAAAGACGGCCTCAGCCAGCGAATCGCTAGCGCGTAATCTCGCGGCAAATGCAGCAGATGGCGAGGAAACCGTTCATGAAACTCACCATGATGCAGCAGGCTGTCTCCGTCAAGAGCCGCAAAACGGCCGCTTTCACTGCCCAAATGCTCGCGCCCCGCCTCATGGTTAATCATTTTTAACCTTTTGGGCCTAACCATGAGTTGTCTCCTACACCCACCGGTGCACCATGCGAATCTCCCCGGCGCTGCTCGCCTGCTGTGTTCTCCTCGCCGCCGCGACCACCGCCACGGCGGAGAGCCGCATCTTCATCATCGCCAACGAAGCCGACGGCTACGGCGTCGACCAGTGCCTCGCCAAGGGCGACCGCTGCGGCGCCTCGGCTGCGCGCTCGTACTGCCAATCACGGGATTTTGCACAGGCCTCCTCCTATCGCCGCGTCGACCCCGATGAAATCACCGGATCGGTGCCGAAAGCCGGCGCAAACTGCGCCCATGGCGGCTGCAGCGACTTTGTCGCGATCACCTGCCAGCGCTGAGACGGCCGGGAACGGCGGTTCCCGCCACCCCGGCGCCCCGGAAACGACGTGACGATGCCCGACAAAGCGGCTATGGGATGCCCGCCGCTGCCGCGATTTTTCCGAATTCTGTGCTAGTCCCGCGGCTGCACCCATGGACCGGAATACCGCATCTTGATCGCATCCCTGTCTCCGCGCCTGTTGGCCCTCTCTGCGCTGCTCGGACTGACCCTGACCGGCTCGCACGCCCTGGCGCAATCCAGCTCCGATTCCTATGCGCAGATGCCGCCGGGCCCGCCCGGGCCGCAGGCCGGCGTCAATCCGATCTGCCCACGTCTGGAAGCGCAGCTCGCCTCGATCGATCGCGGCGGTGGCGGCGATCCCGCGCGTGAGGACCAGATCCGGCGTTATCAGGACGCGGCCGCCAAGCAGCAAGGCGAGCTCGACCGCGTCAGCATGCAGGCCAAGCGCATGGGTTGCGACAGCCCCGGCTTCTTTTCGATCTTCAACGGCCGCGCGGCCGAATGCCAGCCGGTGAACAACCAGATCCAGCAGATGCGCTCCAACCTGGACCAGATCATGGGCAGCCTGGAGCGTCTGCGCAGCGGTGGGTTCGGCGGTGAGCGCGACAACCAGCGCCGCTCGGTGCTGGTTGCCCTCGGCCAGAACAATTGCGGCCCGCAGTACCAGCAATATGCCAATGCAAACGCCAATCGCAGCGGCGGCGGCAACTTCCTGACCAGCCTGTTCGGCGGCGGGGCCGACAGCAATCCCGCCGCATCGCTGCCGCCGCCGAGCGCCGATCTCGCGGCGCCGCAGGGCACCTTTCGGACCGTGTGCGTGCGCAGCTGCGACGGCGCCTATTTCCCGATCTCGTTTGCCACCGTTCCCGGCCGCTTCGCCGACGACGAGCGCGCCTGCAAGGCGCAATGCCCTGCCGCCGACGCGACGCTGTTCACCTATCGCAATCCCGGCGAAGACATGAACCAGGCGGTCTCGGTCAACGGTCAGCCCTACACCGCGCTGCCGAATGCCTTCAAGTTCCGCACCGAGTTCAACCCGAGCTGTTCCTGCAAGGCGCCGGGCCAGACCTGGGCGGAGGCACTGAAGTCGATCGACGACCGAGCCACCGCCGCCGAGCAGGGCGACATCATCGTCACCGAGGAGAGCGCCAAGCGCATGCAGCAGCGCCAGACCGGCAGGGCGCCGGCGAACGTCGCCAGGAAGGGTGCCGCGCCGGCCGAGGCCGCAGCGCCAGCGACCGCGGACATCACGACCAGCGCTGGCGGCGACAAGCAGATCCGCACGGTCGGACCGACTTTCATCCCGCAGCGCTGATCGAGTCAGTCGCCGGGCCATGGGCGTCATCCCTCGAACGCGTCTGATGACGCGCGGTCGGCAAGCGCCCGGTCGTCGCGCGCCTCCAGCGGACTCGTGATCAGAGCGGGCGAGATGACCTCGCCCGACGGTCCCAGCGCGTCAGCGAACCGCCAGCGGTTTCGCAATGCTGCGAGACGACGCAACTGTGCCGGGCCGATGCCTTCGAGCGGCGCAAACCCGCCAGCCACGTCGCCGATCTCGGCCGTGGCGCCGACGACAACGGCCAGCGCGCCGGACAGGCTCGCCAGTGCCATCAGCAGCGTCGCGCGGACGCGGGCCAGCAATTGATGACGGGCGCTTCCCGCAAGCGGCCCGGGCAGCGCGCGCTCGAAGCCTTCGACGGCGGCCGCGATCGGTACCCGCTCGGCGGCGAAGCCGAGTCGCGCCGCGACCGCCATGGCCTGATCCAGCGACGCCTGCGACGTGCCGGGTCCGGACAGCATCACGCCGCGGACTTTGCCGGACCCGAGCGCATCGACCGCCAGGGCTGCGGCCAGCGCCGACTCGATGGCTCCGGTCAGGCCGAGCACGATGCCGGTGAAGCCGTGCTTCTCGACGTGGTCGCGCAGGCCGAGCACGCGGGCCGCGTAGTCCGCCTCTTCGCCCTCGATCAGCGTGGTGACCGGTCCCCGGCACTGCCAGCCATCGTCTCCCCTGCTCCATGCCAAGGTCGCGACTTCAGCGACGAAGCCCGGGAGCTGTGCCGCCACCGAGAGATCGGCGTTCAGCGCGAAGGACGCGCCGTCGAACACCTCGCCGTCCTGACCGCCGACCTGGTTGAGCCAGACGAGCGGCAGATCGCTTTCGGTGACGCGGGCCACGGCGGCCGACAGGCGCCGGTCGCCGCCGCTGCGCACGTAGCATGAGCGGCTCGGCACGACGATGAGCTCGGCCCCGGTTTCCGCCAGCGTCTCGACGACGTTTTCGTAGTTCGAGGAGTCTTCGAGCGAGATGTCCTCGCCGATCGCGACCCCGATGCGGACGCCCCGCACGCTGAGCGGGCCGGCCGCCGGGCCGCGCGTGAACACGCGCTTCTGATCACCATCGGCCAGGTTGGCCTTGAAGCGCGTCGCGGCGATGCGGCCGGCGTCGAGCAGCACGCAGGCATTGTAGAGCTTGCCGTCCTCGGTCCAGGGCGTGCCGATCAGCACCGCCGGCCCGCCATCGGCGGTCTCGCGCGCGAGCGCCTCGATCGCGGCCCGGCACGCGGCCTGAAATGCCGGCTTCAGCACCGGGTCCCGGGATGGATGCCCCGCCAGGAACAGCTCCGGCAGCACCACGAGATCGGCGCCGTCGGCCGCCGCCCTCGCCCGCGCCTCGCGCGCCTTCGCGGCATTTCCCGCGATGTCGCCGGCCGTCGGGTTGAGCTGGGCCAGCGTGATCCTGAAGAAGTCAGCGGCCATCGCTCAACTCATTCACAGCAGCCCGAGCCGCTCGGCGATCGCGAACAGCCAGAAGCAGCCCGACATCAGCAGCGCGACGCCGACTGCGGCCGAGCCGAGATCCTTGACCCGGCCGATCTGCAGATCGTGCTCGGTGGTCAGGCGGTCGGCGAGCTTCTCGATCGCGGTGTTCAGCAGCTCGACGACCAGCACCAGCACCACCGCGCAGACCAGCTCGACGCTGCGCATCGGCGTGACGCCGATGACATAGGCCAGCGGCAGCGCCAGCAGGAATGCGACGACCTCCTCGCGCACCGCCTGCTCGGAGCGGAGCGCGAAGGCCAGGCCATTGCGCGAGTTGAGCGTCGCGCGCCAGATGCGCAGCATCAGAAGCCCGCGACCGCCGGCATCGGTGCGGACTTGCCGCCGCGCTGCTGCTTGAGCAGCTCGGCGATCAGGAACGCCATGTCGATCGACTGCTCGGCGTTCAGCCTGGGATCGCACACCGTGTGATAGCGGTCGTTGAGATCCTCGTCGGTGATCGCCCGCGCGCCGCCGATGCACTCGGTGACATCCTTGCCGGTCATCTCGAGATGGATGCCGCCGGCATGGGTGCCCTCCGCGGCATGCACCGCGAAGAACGCGCGCACCTCGGACACGATGCGGTCGAACGGCCGCGTCTTGTAGCCCGAGGTCGAGGTGATGGTGTTGCCGTGCATCGGATCGCACGACCACACCACCTTGCGCCCTTCCCGCTGGACCGCGCGGATCAGTCCCGGCAGATGATCGCCGACCTTGTCGGCGCCGAAGCGGTTGATCAGCGTCAGCCGTCCCGGCTCGTTGTCGGGGTTGAGGATGTCGATCAGCTTGAGCAGTTCGTCCGGCTTCAGCGATGGGCCGCATTTCAGGCCGATCGGGTTCTTGATGCCGCGGAAATATTCGACATGGCCGTGATCGAGCTGGCGGGTGCGGTCGCCGATCCAGATGAAATGGCCAGAGGTCGCGTACCAGTCGCCGGTGGTGGAATCGACACGGGTGAAGGCCTGCTCGTAGCCGAGCAGCAGCGCCTCGTGGCTGGTGTAGAAGTCGGTGGCGCGCAGCTCCGGATGGCTTTCGAGGTCGAGGCCGCAGGCGCGCATGAAGTTGAGCGCCTCCGAGATGCGGTCGGCGAGCTCCTTGTAGCGGCGCGACTGCGGTGAATCCTTGACGAAGCCGAGCATCCACTGATGCACGCTGCCGAGATTGGCGAAGCCGCCGGTGGCAAACGCCCGCAGCAGGTTCAACGTCGCCGCCGACTGCCGGTAGGCGTCGAGCTGACGCTGCGGATTGGGGATACGCGCCTCGGCGGTGAAGGCGGTGTCGTTGACGATGTCGCCGCGATAGCTCGGCAGCTCGACGCCATCGATCTTTTCGGTGGGCGAGGAGCGCGGCTTGGCGAACTGGCCGGCGATGCGGCCAACCTTCACCACCGGCACCGCGCCGGCATAGGTCATGACGACAGCCATTTGCAGCAGCACGCGGAAGAAGTCGCGGATGTTGTTGGCGCCGTGCTCGGCAAAGCTCTCGGCGCAGTCGCCGCCCTGCAGCAGGAACGCATCGCCGGCCGCCACCCGCGCCAGCGCCTTCTTCAGGTTGCGCGCCTCGCCGGCGAACACCAGCGGCGGAAAGGTCGCAAGCTGCGCCTCGACCTCGGCCAGCGCCTTCTGGTCGGGATAGTCGGGCACCTGCTGCACCGGCTTGGACCGCCAGCTCTCCGGGCTCCAGCGCTCCGTCATGGCTTTCTACTCCCTCTGGACGGCCGCACGCTTGTTCCCCGCACGGCGGCGCGCGCCTTATACACAGCCTGCCCCCGGACTGCCATCTGGAATTTAAGTCGTCCGGCCAAGCCATTGCGGCAGCGAAGGGATTCTGACCAGGTTGAGATTTCGGGTGATCCCGGAGCCGCATGCCTGCTCCCGTGTCCGCGAGCCCCGCGCCGCCGGCGGTGAAGACATGCAACACGCTCCCGCGACGCGGCTGCGCCCGAGCTATGCTGGACCTCGTTCGCCCTCCAAGAGGTCGGAGGGCGCAGGGAATGCCGGACGATGGCCTCGCCCATGGCCCGCCTGCGGAAGAAAGTGCAGGCGGCAGGTACCACAGGTTCAGCCGATCAACCGGCATTCCCTGCGCGATGGTCTTCACGCTTATACGCAGTCTGCCTGGTGCACCGGGCTTGTTGGCCACCATTGCCCGCGCGGCGCGTTAGCGCCGTCGCGAACGTGACACCAGCGTCGGGGTGTCAGCACGCTGCGACTTCACGTCCGCGCCAAGCCGTTCGTCCGCGCATCCTTGCGGATACGCTGCGGCTCCCTCGCGGCCATCGCTCCCCGCCTCGCGTGTCGTGACGATCGCGCGCAACGCCCCTCCGAGTGAGGCGGGATGCGCGCAATAGAGCATGATTTCTGATATTCGTAAAGACAAATCTTTGCCCGACCGCAACGACCCGCGACCACGCCGATCCAGGCCCTGGACACACCGCTCGAACGCAGTGCCCCTCGTGCCGACTCTCCCCTTGTCCGCTCATGCTTACCGGCTACGATGTCGCCAGGATCGAACCCGATGCACGAAGACATCATCCATGTCCGCGCCATAATTAGGTTGCTGCCGGGCGAGGATAGCGGCCGGACGCAGCCGGTTCGTGCGGGCTATCGTCCCAACCACAATTTCTTCGGCTCTGAGAATCGCAACATGACCCTGGGACTCATCGACTTGCCTGCTGGTCTGGCGCTCCATCCAGGGGAAAGCATCGAGACTGTTGTCCAATTCCTGAACTGGCCGGGGCTGGACGGTCAGATCTATCCCGGTCGCGAATGGTGCATCCAGGAAGGCTATAGATTGATCGGGACCGGAACAGTCCTCGAGGTCCTTGATCCGTCAACCAATGACCGTCGACGTGGACAGCGAAGCAAGCCGGAATAACGTCTTGGCGTTCATCCCCGACCCTGAAAATCGCCGCAAGGTATTCGATCCTGACAGCGGCTACGAACTGAGGGGCATCTTCGGCTCCGTGCCGAAGAACGAATTCTGGTTCGACTTCTGCTTCGACGACATCACGTTCATGGTCAAATCGAAGCTGTCGTGGTCAACAGACCGTTTGAGACTTACGTTCACCTTCAACGTCGCACAACTTTATCACAGCTACAGATATAGTCCCCGTCGTGGGCGGGGGCAGGAAACGATGTGCTTGGCAGATTTCCGCGCACAGGCCCTGCCTCATTTGCGCAACGCAGTCGTAGCTTTCGCCACTCGCGCCCGCGGCGATCCTCGCCTCCCCGGAGAACGCTTGAAGGCTGAGGTTGAATTCGCCGATCCCGCTCCGGAGGACTGCGGCGGCCAAATGCGGTAAAGGTGGTGGACAACGCATAAACGCAATTGCGTTCGTTCATGCAGCAGAGCCGCGGTGACCGTGTTCCTTCGTCCGGTCACACGACCAGCAGCACTCCCGACAGCAGCAGGATGCCCAGGATGATCTTCCTGAACAGCGCGTCGTTGATCCTGCGGAAGGCGAGGATGCCGAGCGCCGTGCCGGCGAACAGCGCCGGGATGCTCAAGGCGAGATCGATGATCACCTTGGACGACAGATCCTGCCGGGCCAGCATCACCGCGAGCGAGGCGAGCTGAATGGCGGCAATGAACGGCTGGACGAGGCCGCGCTGCTCGGTCTTCGGCAAGCCATGCATCTCGCACCAGATCGTCGGCAGCGCACCCGGCATCGCCGTGAGGCCGCCGATGAGACCGCCGCCGAATCCGACGATGGCGGTGCGGCCTCGGTTCATCGGTTGAAGGCTGCCCAGCGCCGGCTTGAACAGCATGTAGCCGGCGTAGATCGCGATCGTCGCGCCAAACACCTGCTGAAACACGCGCGCGTCCGCATTGTGCAGCAGCCAAAGCGCGAGGGGGACGCCCAGCAGGCCGCCCAGGATCAGGACGAAACTGTCCTTCCAGCGGATGCTGCTGCGAAGCGCCCAGAGGTTCGTCGCCTGCACGCCGACGCTGCACGCCATCATCAACGGCACGGCCTCCAAAGGCTGCAGACTGTGCAGCAGGATCGCGCCGGCCACGGCGGAAAAGGCGAACCCGGCCAGGCCGGAAACGAAGGCACCAAAGAAAACGGCGGCGCTGAGCAGCAGAAATGATCCTGGTCCGGCCATGAAATAGCTCCGGCTGATGAAGTTGAAAATGAGCGGGGATCGTCAATCGTAGGGCTGGAGCGTTGCAGTCCCATCGGCCTGCGCTCCGCTTCGCGTGGCATCGCCCCGCAGCATCGTGGCTGCGACGACGTGCAGGAACAGGAAGACGGCGAGGATGCTAGCGGCCAACACCGCGCGGGGGATCATCGGCAGCTTGCGCCGCGGCCGAGCCTCGTTTGGCTGCATGTCCGTCATCTCCATCACCTGATGCCGGGCTTGCTAGCAGTTCAGCGTCCCCTCAGCGTCCCCCGAGCAGAGTATGGCGTGCGGCGTGTTTCCGTGCAGGGCGAGGAGGAGTCGGCGTCGGTCAGTTCCTCGGCGCTCGTCATTCGCAACCGCTGCCATGGCCGCGGTCGATCGCAGAGCGCAGGCGGATCGGTCGTGCGCACACGACGCAACCCCCGCTCGCATCTGCCATCCCGACACGCCGCGCGCAGAACATGCATCGATCCGTCATCAGGCCGACACGCGGCAGGTGATATCGCGCGCCCCGCTATCCGGCATCATCGAGGGGAATCGACCAATGACACTTCGCCTATGGGCGGGCGCAATCGCGCTTGGATGCACCAGCCTGCTCGGCAGCGCGCTGCACGCCGCAGACGGAACGTTCAGCACGCTGACCTACAACGTGGCGGAAACGCCGACCGCCTACAATGGCGGCAGCGACGCGCATTCGCGCGTGATCAGCTGCTATCTGCGCCAGTTCGGCATCGTCAACGTGCAGGAAGATTTTCTCTGGCACGCCGCGCTCTACGACACCTGCGACAACCATCCCTATCGCACGCCGACCTCGGGCACGGCCGGCATCGGCGACGGCATGAATACGCTCAGCGCCTATTCGTTCGACGATCTCGATCGCGTGACCTGGACCAAGCGCGCCGATTCGGACGCGCTGACTCCGAAGGGCTTCTCGCTGATCCGCACACGGCTGGCCGAAGGCGTCTATCTCGACTTCTACAACCTGCACGCCCAGTCCGGCACGTCCTCCACCGATCTCGCCTACAGCGAGTCCGACGTGGCGCAGATCCTGAGCTACATCGAGGCGAATTCGGCCGGCAACGCCGTCATGGTGATGGGCGACACCAACACGCGCTACACCCGGGCCGGCCAGAACATGTGGGAATTCCTGCATCACGGCTTCAGCGATGCGTGGATCGAGACGGTGCGCGGCGGCAGCGTGCCGCCGATCGGCGACCCGCTGGTCTGCGGCGGCACCCAGACGGCGCGGCCGGATTGCGAGATCGTCGACAAGGTGCTGTGGCGGAACAACGGCTTCCTGAACCTGCAGGCGTCCAACTATGCCGACCGCCAGGACGCGCTGGACTCGAACGGCGCGCAGCTCTCCGATCATCATCCGGTCGAGGTCGACTGGAGCTTCGCCACGGCCGCGAGCCGCAGGCTGAGCGACCAGTTCGGCGGGCCGCATGGCACGAGCTACAACGACGTCTCGGCGCTGCCGGCCAACCCGGTAGCGAGCAAGCTGACCATCCGCACCGGAGCCCGGGTCGACCAGGTCGAGCTGACGCTGTCCAACGGCTATGTCTACAGCCATGGCGGCACCGGCGGCACGGCGCAGAGCCTGGCGCTCGGCAGCGGCGAATATCTCACCTCGGTCAATCTGTGCAGTGATCAGTATCAGGGCCACACGCGCATCTTCCGGGTCGCGTTCGGCACCAGCGCGGGCCGCACTTTGTCGGGCGGCACGACGACGTCGAGCTGCACCAGCTACACCGCACCGAGCGGCTGGCAGATCACCGGCTTCCACGGCCGGTCCGGTGACGAGATCGACAAGCTCGGCGTCGTCTACGCGCCGGTCCCCACCGCCACAGCGCCAGCGCGCCAGCCGGTCCGCATCGTCAATCGCACGTCGGCGCTGTGCATGGACGCCAGCGGCGGCGCGATGGCCGACGGCACCGCCGTGATCCAGTGGTACTGCACCGGCGCCGCCAACCAGACCTGGAGCTACGACGATGCCAGCGGCATGATCCGCAGCATGCAGGACCCGCACTACTGCCTCGACAATAGCGGCAGCTATGGCGACGGCGCGCAGCTCGTCATCTGGACCTGCACCGGCAACAACAGCCAACGTTTCCGCTACGACGCTGCGGCCGGCACGATCGCGGTGCGCAGCTATCCGGTCGAGGTCATGAGCCAGAACGGCACCTCCGTCGGCAACCAGCTGCTGACCACCTCGGCCTCGGCGGCGGGATCGCAGCAATGGACGCTGGCGCCTTGAGCCGACCATGAACGCAGATGATCCGGGCGGTCGCGCCGGCCGGATCATGCTGCGGTGGTCCCGGAACTCCACCGAAGCCGTCCGCGCACCCGTCGAACTTGCGGACCGATCGCTCCAACGAGAATTCATGCTTGACCTATTCATAACTTTGCGGTTATGAGTTTATCCATAACCAACGGGTTATGAATAAAATGGCGCGATCGCCCGACCTCCTGTTCAGATCACTTGCCGACCCGACCCGGCGGGCCATTTTCGAGGGCCTGTGCCGGCATGGCGAGCAGACCGTCGGCGCGCTGACGGCCAAGGCCGGCGTGTCGCAACCGGCCGTGTCGAAACATCTCGGCGTGCTCAAGCAAGCCGGCCTCGTGCGCGAGCGCCACGAAGGCCGCCAGACGCATTATCGCGCGCAGCCGAAGGCGCTCGCTCCCCTGCTCGACTGGACCAGCCGCATGGGCGCGTTCTGGGAGAGCCGGTTCGATGACCTGGAAAATCTTCTCAACAGGATGGATCAATGACGAAAGCCGCGCCGGAAACCCGCACCGTCGTCGTCGAACGCGAGTTCGCGCATCCGCCGGAAAAGCTCTGGCGCGCGCTGACGCAGCCGCATCTGATCGCGGAGTGGCTGATGGCTAATGATTTCGTGCCGGCGGCCGGTCATCGCTTCAAGCTGAAGGCCGACTGGGGCGTGGTCGACTGCCAGGTCACGACTGTCGAGCCGCACAGGACGCTGTCCTACAGCTGGGCGGCGCTCGGCCTCGACAGCGTCGTGACCTGGACGCTGACGCCGACAGCGGCGGGCACGCATCTGCGCATGGAGCAGACCGGCTTCGGACCGGATCAGACCCGCGCCTATCAGGGCGCAAGCTACGGCTGGCCGAAGTTCTTCGACGGCCTGGAGCAGACTCTGGCGCGGCTCGACTGAGCCGAACCGGACGAAAACTCATCATCAAGGAAAGAAACAGATGAATTGGAGCAACACGATCCGGCAGGTGCATCGCTGGGTGTCCATCGCCTTCACGCTCGGCGTCATCGTCAACATCGCGGCGATGACGCAGACGCAGCCGGCCTTCTGGATCGGCCTGCTCGCGCTTGTCCCGCTGATCGTGCTGCTCTGCACGGGGCTTTACATGTTCGCGATGCCCTATCTCGCACGACCGCGCAACGCGCGGCAGGCCGGTTGACGAGACAGCAGCTTGGCCCGTCATTGCGAGCGGGGTGGTGTACAAGCGCGATCTGAGCGGCGATGCGCTGAGGGTGCGGGACTGCTCACTCCAGCCCGTTCGACGACACCCAGCCGACGACGCCGTTCCACACCGCCCGGCACGACGGAAACCGGCTGATGCCGTCGCCCGGCATCACGCAGCCGCCGACCATCGCGGTCTCGCCGGCCGGAATGCGGGTCAGGATGCTGGATTTCTGCCCGGGCTCGCTGCGCAGGTTGAGATAGCCCTGCGAGACGTTGCGCTTGACCACGCGCGGCATAAGGTGTGGGTTGGGCAGGATCGCCTGCGCACGCTCGGTCGGAGTCTCCGCCGGACGCGCCGCGGTCTGGGTCTTCTTCAGCTCCTCGATGCGGGCGCGCGCCATCGAGCCGTATGGCGTGCTGCCGAACTGGCGCACGAAATCCTCGAGCACGGCGATGCTGCTGGTGTTCTGCGTCACCGCCCAGGCCCGCTCGGCCGGATCGGATGACGACGGCGCCGGCTGCGCGGTCGAGGCCGGCGCGAACGCTTGGCCCGCGAAGTAGAAGTCGCCGTCGACCGGCGAGCTCGACACCCAGGGCTGCTGGCTTCCAGCGGTCGCCCGCTTCACCTCCAGGCCGACCTGGTTGAAGGTCTTGAAGATGTCGAGACCCGGCTGCTTGATCGTCTCGGCCAGGGCCTTCGTGAACGGGCTGTTGCCGTCGCGGCCGTCGAGCGCGACGTTGCCGGGCTGGGTCGCGAACGAGATCAGCGTGCCCTCCGGCGCGCGCATCTGCGCAAGCCCGCTGCCGGCGTCGCGCAGGCCGCGGCCGCCGAACGGATTGTTGCGGCAGGCATCGAGGATGACGAGGTTCAGCTTGGTGCCCGCGCTCTCCATCTGCCGCAGCACGACATTGACGTCGAGCATCTGGAAATCGACGTCGGCCTCGCGGGTCGGATTGGCGTCGACCGGGACCAGATAGTTGGCGCCGCGCACCTGCACGCCGTGACCGGCGTAGTACACCAGCGCGACGTCGGCGCCGCGCGCGTTGGCGCCGAACTCCTGCACGGCCCTGCGCATCGCGGTTTCGTCGAGATCGAGCTGGGCGCCGCCGCCGACCAGGGTGAAGCCGAGCCCGGCCAGCGTCTGCGCCATCAGCGCGGCATCATGTCTGGGATTGTCGAGCCGGCTGACGGCGCGATAGGCCGAATTGCCGATGACGAGCGCGATGCGGGTGTCGGCGAGCGCCGGGCTGCATAGGAACAGCACGCTGCATCCGGCCAGCACCAGCCTCATCCATTGCCGCATCCGTCCGCCCTCGCCAACCTCGATGGCACGAGCTTATACGTCCGTCGCGGGAGGAGAAAAGCACGGCTTCACGACGGCCGGTCTCGTGAGGCCATGCCGGCCGTTCGAGGCCGCAGCAACCAGCAGAATGCCTCGCGCAGGATCTCGGTGCCGTCAGCCGGGTGCCAGGCGCCATGGGCGATCACGATCCGCTCGGGGTGCCACGCCAGCATGGTCTCGACCGCCGCCCGCAACTCGCGTCGGTGCCGCCAGGTAAATGTCAGCCGGAGATCGCGCGGCAGGCCGCCATGCGGCGGACCGACGCCCCCGATCCAGCTTAGGTAGCGCGCCAGGCCGGCGCCGATCTTGGCCGGCTCGAAATTCTCCATCAGATCGGTCAGGATCAGCGTGCGCGACGGGCGATGGAAGAACACGACCTCCGTCATATAGCTGCCGAGGACGGGCAAGGTCGCGATCTCATCATCCCACGGATAGCCAGTGCTGCGATCCAGCGGCCTGCCCTCGAAGTCGATGCGGCCCTTCGCCTGCGCGCGAATGCCAGGTGCCAGATAGATCGCCGCGTCGGGAAACGCCGCCTGCCAGTCGGGGATCCACCAATAGTGGATGCGATTCGGACCGATGATGTCGCGCACGCGGCCTTCCCGGTCGATCTCGGCCCGCAGCGCCGGCGTCAACGGCGTGGGCGAGTGGATGAACAGATCGCCGGAGGCGCAGCGCACCACGGTCATGCGGGTGGGAAACGAAAATTCAGCCCGGGAATGCCGAAGCGGATCACGGGCCCGTCGACGATCCAGATGTTCTCGGCAACAAGCTTCAGGGTGTTGAGCGGCGGATAGGTCGCAAGGCAATCATCCTGGGACATGCTGGTCGCTCTCCAACCGCCCGTTCACTGAACGGCTCCAAGATGGCAAGCCCGATCGGCCATGGTGTGGACCGTCGTCAGACCGTGAGCACTGGCCACCGCAGTCGCTACGGAGGCCGGCTGCGCACGAGCGCCAAGAAGCAGACGGCGTCCTACTCCGCCGCCTGCCGCACGTGGCGCTCGGTCACCGTGCGCATCGTCACCAGCTCCTCGGCAGCCGAGGGATGCAGCGCGATGGTGGCGTCGAAATCGGCCTTGGTCGCCTTCATCTTGATGGCGATGGCGACGGCCTGGGTGATCTCCGCAGCCATGTCGCCGACGATGTGGCAGCCGAGCACGCGGTCGCTGGTGCCGTCGACAACGAGCTTCATCAGCACGCGGGTGTCGCGGCCGGACATCGTCGCCTTGATCGGGCGGAAATTCGTCTTGTAGATGTCGACGCGGTCGTGCAGCTCGCGCGCCTGGGTTTCCGTCAGGCCGACGGTGCCGACCTCGGGCTGGCAGAACACGGCGGTCGGAATGTCCGCGTGATCGACGCGCACGGTCTTGCCGCCGAACACGGTGTCGGCAAAGGCGTGGCCCTCGCGGATCGCGACCGGCGTCAGGTTGAAGCGATGGGTGACGTCGCCGATCGCGTAGATGCTCGGCACCGAGCTCTGCGAGAACGCGTCGACCGCGATGCCGCCGTTCCGGGGATTGATGGCGACGCCGGCCTTCTCCAGGCCGAGATTGGCCACCGCCGGATGGCGGCCGATCGCGAACATCACCTTGTCGGAGGCGATGCTGGAGCCGTTCGACAGATGGGTGGTGTAGTCCTGGCCGTGCTTGTCGACGCTGGTGACGGTGCATCCGGTAAGGATGGTGATGCCTTCCTTCTCCATCTCCGAGCGGACATGCTTGCGGACGTCCTCGTCGAAGCCGCGCAGGATGTTGTCGCCGCGATAGACCACGGTCACGTCGGAGCCGAAATTGGCGAAGATGCAGGCGAACTCGAGCGCGATGTAGCCGCCGCCCTGGATCACGATCCGGCGCGGCAGCTCGTCGAGATGAAACGCCTCGTTGGACGAGATGACGTGCTCGATGCCGGGAATCGGCGTGCCGTGGTTGGGCGCGCCGCCGGTCGCGATGAGAATGTACTTGGCGCGGATGGTCTCGCCGGTCGTCAGCCGCACGGTGTGGGCGTCCTCGAGCACCGCGCGGGTCTTGACGATCCTGGCGCCGGACTTCTCGACGTTGCTGGTGTAGGCCGCCTCGAGCCGCGCGATCTCCTTGTCCTTGTTCCTGATCAGCGTCGGCCAGTCGAAGGTCGCGGTCGGGATGGTCCAGCCGAAGCCCGCGGCGTCGGCGATCTCCTGGCGGACATGCGAGCCGATCACGAACAGCTTCTTGGGCACGCAGCCGCGGATCACGCAGGTGCCGCCCATGCGGTATTCCTCGGCGATAACAACGCGGGCGCCATAGCCGCTCGCGATGCGGGCGGCGCGCACGCCGCCCGAGCCGCCACCGATCACGAACAGGTCGACGTCGAATTCGGCCATCTCTCCCCCGACCTGGCCTTTCGGCCGCAAGCCTCAGATCGGCTTGTTGCGCTTGCGCATCTCGGCGCGGAACTGTGCGGTGACGGTGTCGGAGAACTCCGCCGCCCACAGGTTCATCGCCTGCATGCTCATCTGGATCGCCTTCGGCTCCGCCGCAAGCAGCTTCTGGCCGATGGCTGACTTGTAGAAAGCGACGAGGTTGGCGATCTCCTGGTCGGAGAACTCGTTGCAGTAGATCTGCGCCATCTTCTCGCCGATCTCCTTCTCCTTGCCGGCATAGGTCTGCGCGACCACCACGGCGACCTCGTCGAGGTCCTTCTGGTAGTTGAGATTGGACTGCAGCAGCGCCTGCTTGGTCTGCTGCACGATGCCGGGGACGGCATTGGCGTACATCGCAGCCGCGTTCTTCATCCCCAGAATCTCGCGCGCGCCGGCCATGCAGGCGGGCGAGGCCGGCTTCAGCGCCGGTGCCTGGCCCTGTGCCGCAACCGGGCTTGCCGAGGCCAGGGCCAGCACGAGTCCGGCGGCCGGCAAGATTCTGAACACGCTCTTCATTCCAAGTCTCCTGTGAGTTGCCGCCCTGAGCGCAGCCTCGTGCCGCGCTCAGGGCCGCTGGATAACGCGAATTCCCTGTGCGCCTGCCAGGATCGCCGTGCTGCCGAGGCCGATGAACAGCCCATGCTCGACCACGCCCGGAATTGCGCTCAAAAGGTCCGCCAGGCGCGGGGGATCCACGATCTCCCCAAGGCGGACGTCGATAATCCAGTGGCCGCCATCGGTGACGAAAACGTGGCCGTCTGCGGACTTGCGCAGGCTCATCGGCCCGGACACGCCGGCCGTGGCGAAGGCGTCACGCATCTCGCGCTGGGTCGCGGCGAGGCCGAACGGAACCACCTCGACCGGCAGCGGGTAGCGGCCGAGTTGCGCCACCCATTTGCTGTCGTCGGCGATCACGATCATGCGATCCGAGGCGCTGGCGACGATCTTCTCGCGCAGCAGCGCGCCGCCGCCGCCCTTGATCATATCGAGCGCCGGATCGATCTCGTCGGCGCCGTCGATGGTGATGTCCAGCCGGTCGATCTCGTCGAGCGTGGTCAGCGGCACGCCGCACGCCTGCGCCTGCGCGCGCGTCGCCTCCGAGGTCGGCACGCCCACGATCTTGAGGCCGGCGCGCACCTTTTCTCCGAGCAGATCGACGAAATGCTTCGCGGTCGAACCGGTGCCGAGACCGAGCTTCATGCCGCTCTCGACCTCCTCCAGCGCACGCGCCGCCGCCTGCCGCTTCAATGCATCCATGTCGACCAAGGAACCCGCCCTTCGCACCCAGGGCCCCCACAAGCCGGGGCCGAAAGCCGGCGCATATCTAGCGATGTTTTGACGCGGGGCCTAGCTCTCGCCGGCCACGAAATCGGACAAAAAGCCATTGCGAGGCCCTTGCACGGACGCGAGCCGGCCGCTAGCGGATACCGATGGCCATCTCCAGCACTATCGTCTTCGATCTCGACGGCACCCTGGTCGACACGGCGCCGGACCTCATCAACGCGCTGAACCACATCTTGCAGCGCGAAGGGCTGCGGCCGGTGCCATTGGCCTCGGCCCGCAAGATGATCGGGCACGGCGCGCGCAAGCTGCTCGAGCGCGGGCTGGAGGCGGAAGGCCGCTTCGCCAGTCCCTCCGACATGGAGCGGCTCACGGTCGACTTCATCGATTTCTACGCCAAGAACATCGCCATCGAATCGCGCCCCTTCGAGGGGCTGGAGGCGGCGCTCGACGAGCTCGCCGGCCGCGGCTGCCAGTTCGCGGTGTGCACCAACAAACTGGAATGGCTGTCCAGGCGGCTGCTCGACCAGCTCGGCCTGTCCTCCCGCTTCGCCGCGATCTGCGGCGCCGACACGTTCGGCGTTGCCAAGCCGGATCCGACGATCCTGCGCCAGACCATCGCGCAGGCCGGCGGCGAGGTCGGGGCCGCGATCATGGTCGGCGATGCCGGCACCGACGTCGGCGCCGCCCGCCGCGCCGGCGTGCCGGTGATCGGCTGCACCTTCGGCTATACCGACGTACCGATCGCGGAGCTCAATCCGGACCACCTGATTGACCACATGCGCGAGCTGCCGGCAGCCGTCACGGCCCTCGGCTCATCGCTCCGGATCACCTGAGCGGACTTGCGATTCGACTGCCGCATCGCGCCCTAACTCCCTGCCCGATCGACCTGAATCCGCACCTTGGGGTGCGTTAACGTTCTGTTGAGAATAGGGTTGACCGCAGTTGCGCCGCTGTTCTGACGCTCCTATGGTCGCCCTGGGATTGCGGCCGATGGCCGCAGGGTTGTGGGGCGGACATCATGATGCGGCGTGTCATCGCAATTGCGGTTGCGGGAGCCGGCTTGGCCGGTTGCTCGTCCTTCTCCATGGACAGCTTCAAGATGGCCGCGCCCGAGGTACCCGTGCAGCTCGACTCCGTGCCGCCGGGCGCTGACGCCAAGACCTCGCTCGGACCGGGCTGCAAGACGCCCTGCACCGTCTCGGTGCCGGCGCCCGATGCGGGCTTCAGCGTCACCTTCACGATGGACAAGTACCAGCCCGCGACCATCCCGGTGCAGGTGATCCGCAACTCCGGCGATTTCAACACCTCGCCGCCGGTGGTGATGGATCCGAGCCCGGTCGTCGCCGAGCTGCAGCCGATGCCGGGTGCGCCGCCCAAGGCCGTCAAGCACATGCGGCCGAAGAAGCCGAAGCCGCCGAAATCCGCCGCTGCGCCGGAAGCACCGGCGACCACCGGGTCCGCCTTCCCCGCCCCCGCGCCGGGACGGCAATAACGGGCCATCGTCCCGCGCGTCCCCTTGCCAAGGCGAAGCTGCATTGCAGCATCGACGTTTCAACGTCGATGATTGTGAGGCGCGGCGATCATGATTAGATTGTCGTGAGACCGACATCCGGCCGCGCTTGCGCGGCCGCCGCGTGGCATCGCCGCCACCTGGGCCGCCACCAGCCAAGGCTTGCATCAAGGCTTTCCATCAAGGCTTTCCATGACCGCAGAGACGTTGAGTGACACCGCCCTGACGCGCCCGATGACCGACCCGTTCGGCCGCCGCATCAGCTATCTGCGCGTCTCGGTGACCGACCGCTGCGACCTGCGCTGCTTCTACTGCATGTCCGAGGACATGACCTTCCTGCCGAAGGCCGACCTGCTGACGCTCGAAGAGCTCGACCGGCTGTGCTCGGCGTTCATCCACAAGGGCGTCAAGAAGCTCAGGCTCACCGGCGGCGAGCCGCTGGTCCGGCGCAACGTGATGGGCCTGGTACGCTCGCTGTCGCGGCACCTGAAGAGCGGCGCGCTCAGCGAGCTGACGATGACGACCAATGCGACGCAGCTCGCCAAATACGCCGCCGAGCTCGCCGATTGCGGCGTCCGCCGCATCAACGTCTCGCTCGACACGCTGGACCCGGACAAATTCCGCGCCATCACCCGCTGGGGCGACCTCGACCGCGTGCTGGCCGGCATCGAGGCGGCGCGCGCTGCGGGTCTCGCCGTGAAGATCAACGCGGTCGCGCTGAAGAACATGAACGAGGACGAGATCCCCGCGCTGATCGACTGGGCGCATGGCAAGGGCATGGCGCTGACCTTGATCGAGGTGATGCCGATGGGCGAGATCGGTGAAGGCCGCATCGACCAGTATCTGCCGCTGTCGCTGCTGCGCGGGCGTCTTGCCCAGACCTACACCATGACCGATCTCGACGAGACCACCGGCGGCCCCGCCCGCTACGTCCGCGTCGCGGAGACCGGCGGCACGATCGGCTTCATCACGCCGATGACGCATAATTTCTGCGAGAGCTGCAACCGCGTCCGCGTCACCTGCACCGGCACATTGCACACCTGCCTCGGCCACGAGGACGCCTCCGACCTGCGCAAGCCGCTGCGCGCCTCGGCCAGCGACGAGCAGCTGAGCGACGCGATCGACCGCGCCATCGGCCTGAAGCCGAAGGGCCACGACTTCATCATCGACCGCCGCCACAACCGCCCGAGCGTCAGCCGGCACATGAGCGTGACGGGCGGCTGACCGGAGTCCTCGACCACCGCGGCCTGCGACCGATCGCGGCCGGAGCCAGCCAGTGGGCCGGCCCCCCTGACGTGGAGAGGAACAAATGACCGGCTTGCGGCACGTCGCGACGCGGCGTAGCTTTCAACCTGAGATCGTGCGTTCCAGAGCACGTTGTCGGTGAGACCTAGCGGGAGGCGGCGATGGCAGACCCAGTCGCTTGGCACCTGTCCGGTGACTATTTCGAGAATTGCAGCTGCAGCCTGCTGTGTCCGTGCCTGATGTCGGCCGCGCCTCCCCTGACCGCGCAGCCGACCGAGGGGTTCTGCAACGTGCCGCTGCTGTTCCACATCGACACCGGCCGCTATGGCGATGTCGCGCTTGACGGCCTCAACGCGGCGGTGATGCTCCATGCGCCCGGCGTGATGGCGGAGGGAGACTGGTCGATCGCCGCATACGTCGATCAGCGCGCCGACGATCCGCAGACCGAGGCGATGGCCGCGATCTTCACCGGCGCCGCCGGCGGCCCGATGGCTGCGTTCACGCCGCTGATCAGCACCAATCTCGGCGTGCGCAAAGCCGCCATCACCTTCCGGATCGACGGCAAGACGCGATCCGCCGAGATCGCCGACATCCTGCACATGTCCGTCGAACCGCTGCCGACCATGCATCCGAGCGGCGAGATGTGGGTGAACATCGGCCATCCCGTCAGCCCGGACAGGATGGCGCTCGCCGTCGGCGCAGCGGGCAACACCTACAATGATCACGGCATGCGCTGGGACAATTCCGGCAAGAACGGCCTGTACGCGTCGATCAGCTGGTCCAACCAGGCCTAGATCGACGTGACGCAAGGCCGGCAACCCGCCTTGCAGATGACTGGCAGCGCCCTCGAAGCCGTGCTGCGGCGCGATCGCTGGATCGTCGGCGGCGCGATCGCAATCATGGTCGCCCTGTCATGGGCCTATGTTGTCTGGCTCGCCAACGACATGGACATGGGCGGCATGGACATGACCGGCTTCCGCATGATCCCGGCCGGCATCGGCATCATGTTGCCGGCCAGCGAGTCGTGGCGCGCGATCGAGTTTGCCTATGTGTTCCTGATGTGGGTGGTGATGATGGTCGGGATGATGGCGCCGTCGGCCGCGCCGATGATCCTGATGTACGCCCGTGTCGGTCGACAGGGCCGCGCGCAGGGCCAGCCGTTCGCTGCGACCGGCTGGTTTGCGGCCGGCTATCTGCTCGCCTGGAGCGGCTTTTCGCTGCTGGCGACCGTGCTGCAATGGGGTGTGGAGCGGACGGCCCTGCTGGATTCGCGGATGGCGATCGACAGCCACGTGCTCGGCGCCACCGTGCTGATCGCCGCGGGCGTCTATCAGTGGACACCGCTGAAGGGCGCCTGCCTCGTCCAATGCCAGTCGCCGCTCCTGTTCCTGATGCGCCACGGCGGCTTTCGCGGCGACCTGCGCGGGTGCCTGCTATTGGGCCTCCGGCACGGCGGCTATTGCGTCGGCTGCTGCTGGGCTCTGATGGCGCTGCTATTCGTCGGTGGCGTCATGAACGTAACGTGGATCGCCCTCCTGACCCTGCTCGTGCTGTTTGAGAAAGTCGCTCCGTTCGGACGATGGGTCGCGCGCGCGGCCGGGATCGCCTTCAGTGCCGCGGGCGTCTGGATGCTGGTGTCGCCACCGCAATGATGCGCGACGGCGCCATGCAGGCCGTCGCAACAGTGGCGTCGCCCTTGGTGCTGGATGCAGGCAATGTGGTAAGCAGCGGCCCAGCGCGGCGACTCCGCCGCCTGACATAGCGTAATCCAACTGACGCGAGACGCCCGTGATTCCCTGGAAGCTGATCGACACCGCGGACGTCCCCGGCGGCGGCGAGCCGCTGCGGCTGATGCAGCGCGGCAAGGAGTTCTCGATCAAGCTCGGCGCGAACGAGCTGATGAACAGCCGGCTGCACGGATCCGAAGAGGCGCTGGCGACCCTGAGCTGCGCCCGCATCAAGGCCGCGCCCGCTCCGCGGCTGCTGATCGGCGGCCTCGGCATGGGCTTCACCTTGCGCGCCGCGCTGAAGGTGCTGGGTCCGCAGGCCCGCGTCACCGTCGCCGAGCTGGTGCCCGCGGTGATCGCCTGGGCCCGCGGCCCGATGGCCGAGTTGTCCGGCGCAAGCCTCGCCGATCCACGCGTCGACATCCACGAGGGCGACGTCGTGAAGCTGATCGCCGCCGCGCGCGGCACCTATGACGCGATCCTGCTCGACGTCGACAACGGCCCTCAGGGACTGACGCGGCAATCCAACGACGCGCTGTATGATTCCTCGGGCTTGCGCACCGCCTTCACCGCCCTGCGCCGCGCCGGCGTGCTGGCGGTGTGGTCGTCACACCCGGACGAGCGCTTTGCGCCGCGGCTGCGCAAAGCAGGCTTTGCCGCCGAGGAGATCAACATCCGCGCCACCGGCCGCGGCGGCGGCGCCCGCCACGTGATCTGGATCGCGACGCGGCCGGCGTGACGGCGGCAGCGTTGTTGCGCGGAGCCACTCACGCGGAGAGCTCGTTCCTTCGCATCTCCCGCCGTTCGCATCGGAGTGGTGACACGTCGGCCATCGTCCTATGATGCATCACGACTGCGAAGCCTGGGGATGCCCGCATCAACGCGCGAACGCCTTGAGGATGCGCCGTTCTCTGGCCTGTCGACGCACGCTCCGCAACCAGAGCGTGCACCTGAATGGGAGATTGCCATGGACGACCGCGCCACGCGCGCTGCCCTGCAGCACCATTGGGATGCATCGGACGCCAACGATTTCGACGCCGAGCACGCCATCTATCGTGACGATGCCGTGCTCGATTATCCGCAATCGGGCGAGCGTATCCGCAGCCGGCGCAACATTCAGGAAAGTCGCTTCGTCCAGCCCAACCACAAGCGCTTCACAGTGCAGCGGATCATCGGCGGCGGCGATCTCTGGGTCACCGAACTGGTCCTGACCTATGACGACGTGCCCTCCTACGTGGTGAGCATCATGGAATTCCGCGACGGCAAAGTGGTGCATGAGACGCAATATTTCAGCGATCCCTTCGACCGAGCGCCCTCGCGCGCACATCTCGTCGAGCACATCAACCCCGCCTGAAGGGCGATGAACGGCCACGGCAACCGCATTTCGGTGATGTCGGCATTTCGGTGGCAGCGCAGTGCATTTTCGTCCTCGGGTCGCCGCGTCGCTGCAGCGGCGTCCCGCATCCTCCGGCCACGCCGCGGAAAGCCTCACACCATCTCAGGTTGCTTTCTCGATCGTCCGTATTACGCTCCCGCCTCTCGACCGGGGGAATGTCGAGCGGGGTGCTTTGCATGGCGAGTCCCAAGATCATCATCCTGTCCGACGGGACCGGCAACGCCGCGTCGAGCGTGTGGCGGACCAACGTCTGGCGCATGTTCCAGGCGCTCGACCTGCAGAGCAATGCCCAGGCGGCCAAGTACGACGACGGCGTCGGCACATCGTCGTTCATCCCTCTCGCCCTGCTCGGCGGCGCGTTCGGCTTCGGTCTCAAGCGCAACATTCTCGATGCCTACAAGTTCGTCTGTCGCAACTACGACCACGAGACCGGCTCGAAGATCTATCTGTTCGGCTTCAGCCGCGGCGCCTTCACCGTGCGGGTGCTGGCCGCGCTGATGCTCGACCAGGGCCTGATCGTTGCCGGCACCGAGGCCGAGCTGCACGATGGCGCCGTGAAGGCCTATCGCGCCTATCGCGCCAAGGGCTACCATTCGATCTGGCGGATCGAGGTGCCGTTCCGCTGGCTTCGCGATCATGTGCTGGTGCCGGTGATCGACCGCATCATGGGCCGCAAATCTCTCGACCTCCTCGAGCGAAAACGCCTCCCGGCGATCGAGTTCATCGGGCTGTGGGACACCGTCGCCGCCTACGGACTGCCGATCGACGAGATGACGCGAGGCATCTCCAACTGGGTGTGGCCGCTCGAGCTGCCCAATCGCGTGCTCAACCCGCGGGTGACCTGCGCGCGCCACGCGCTCGCGCTCGACGACGAGAGAACGACCTTCCATCCGGTGCTCTGGACCGAGGCCGGCGAGACCAAGCCGCAGGATGCCAGGACGATCGATGACGAACGGCTGGTTCAGGTCTGGTTCGTCGGCATGCACGGCAATGTCGGCGGCGGCTATCCGGACGATTCCGTCTCCTTCGTCCCCCTGACCTGGCTGGTCGGCGAGGCCATCAAGCGCGGCCTGATCTTCAAGACCGCGCCCGAGGCCGATCCGGATGCGATCAGGTCGATCGTCACGTCCCAGGACAAGGACGGACGCCTGTACAACTCGCGCTCCGGGCTCGGCTCCTACTATCGCTACGGCCCGCGCAAGGTGTCGGACCTCTGCAACGACCCAGCCGCGGGCGTGCAGGTGCCGATGCCGAAGATCCACGAAAGCGTCTTCGACCGCATCGACAGCGGCTGCAACGCCTACGCGCCCATCGGGCTGCCCGACAACTACCTGATCGTCCGCTACGACGGCACGCTGACGCCGCTCGGGCCGACCACGTTCGAAACGCCGGCCGGCGCGGCGGCCCGGTTCGCGGCCCAGGAAAAGCTGTGGAATCTGGTGTGGTTCAGACGCCTCGCTTATTTCGCGACGCTGGCGGCCTCGCTCCACCTCGCGGCGTTCTGGCTGTTCCACGACCTCGATCGCACGCACGAATACGCCTCCCGCATCAGGATGGTCTCCGAAGCCGTCCGGCTGGTCGAATCGTTCCTGCCGAACTCGCTGCACTGGTGGACGGACTGGTACGCCGCCAACCCCGAATGGTTCGCCGGCGGGATCATCATCCTGGTCGTACTGACTGCGCTCGGGACGTTCCTCAGCGACCGCATCGGCGACCGGATGCGCGTGATCTGGCGCGAACGCGCATCGCCCCCGATGCCGTCCGGCCTGGTGCATCGGGCCATCTACGCGCTCCGGACAAATCGCGCCTATCAGTTCGTCATCAGGAACGGCAAGCGGCATGTGGGCCCGTTCTTCCTCGCAGCCGGCACCGTGTGGCTCGCGGCCACGCTGATCAGTCACTTCCTGTTCAACGCCGCGGACTCGATGGGCGCCTTATGCCATGGTACCCCTGCCCGCGAGCTCGTCGCGGTCGACAAGGGCATTCCGCAGGATGCCCGGGATTTCTCGACCGACGCGGTCTGCGCGCCCACCGGCTTGAGCGTCCGTCCCGGCTTCTCCTACGAGATCATCGTCACAATGACCGATCCGTGGGAGGACGCCGGGCGGCCGGTCACGCCCGCCGGCTATCGCACCTCGACGGTCCAGGGCTACGCCCGCTTGAAGTTCTACGCAGGCATCCTGCTGCGCCGCGTTCTGTTCCGGCCGTGGTATCGGCTGATCGCCAGGGTCGGCGAGACCGGCGTCGACGAATATTTCCTCGACCCCGTTCCCGCGCCCAACACGACACCTCAAGCCTACAAGGCGAGGTTCAAGGCCGACCGCGGCGGCGAGCTGTTCCTCTATGTCAACGACGCGGTGATCGGGTTACCCTGGGTGTACGATGCATTCTATCCGAACAACACCGGCAAGGCGAAGGTGAGCGTCAGGCTGCTGTGAATCACCATCGCCGACGGTGTGGACCGGCGTATCGACATCGCGACGTCGATCGCGGTTCTCTGATGCAGGGACGAGGTCATCATCGATTGTCGGCGAGCCGCTTCGCTGTGTTCAAACACCTGCCTCACTGCTCGTCGTGCGGACCGTGGTCATGACGGTGCCCACCCTCGACGCAAGAGAAGCTCGCCGCGTCGTCGGTGCTGCCGCGGCCGTTGTATCGCGCGATCTTCGGGAACACACAGAGCGGCCGCGTCATCTGCACATCGGGCGCCGTGTCGTTGACGTACTTGGTCGCGACGACGGACCCCGGCGGCGTGCCGTTCTCGACCCAGTCTTGGAGCGCCGGAAGGAAGACGAACGCGTTGGGGCCAGGTCCGCCGCCGCAGTGATACATGCCCGGCACCATGTACAGGCGGGCGTAGCTCAGGGTTCGCTGCAGCCCGGCTCGCACGTGATCGCCGCCGAACCGATCTTCCGCGACGTCAGCACCGACCTGCGCTTCGTCTCCTCGCCGCGTCGCGAAGGACGGGCTGTCGAATTTCACAAGCGAGTTGAAGTAGTCGATCGTGTTCTGCGGCATCACAAGCTCATCGGCCCACCCCTGATACATGATGAGCCGGCCGCCGCGTTCCCGGAAGGCCGTGAGATCCGGGCTGGTGGCGTTCAGCGGCGCGGCCAGCAAGGCCTCCACGGCCGGCAGGTCACGGTGAATCTCGAAATTCGTGTAGTTGACGGCGCTGCTGGGCTGACCGAAGGTCGGACCGTAGACCCAATACAGGGGACCATCAAACAGCGGCTCCGGAAGCTGCTGCTTGAGCATAATCCCCTTCACCGAGAGATCCTCGGTCTCGCTGCCCGGTGCAAAGCCCGGAACGATCCTCTCACCGGTCACCGGGTCGACCGTGCCAGCATAATAGTTCTGCATCGTCGTGACCTGTTCCTCGGTCAGGCATGCCGGTGGCACGTCGCCGCCGGTGCATTGCAGGACTTTAGGATCGAACCGGCAACGCCGCGGATTGTTCAGGAACTGGTCCGTTGCGACTCCGCCATCCCGCCCAGCGCATTGCGCCAGGACGGCCTTGTTGATCAGCGACATCTGACCGACTTGCATCTGCCGCCCCGGCGTCGCATGCGTGTTGCGCCATCCGAGCGGCGTCGTCGCATACAGGTGTGTGCGATTGTAGGCCGGCGCGCCGACCAGGATGCCGTCATAGTCCTCGGGATAGCGTTGCGCCTCCATCAGTCCGCTATGGCCTCCGGTCGAGCAGCCGAAGAAATAGGCCCTGGTCGCGCTCTGCTGATAGTATGCTTGTACGATCTCCTTGGCGCGCACCGTCATCAGGTGGACCGCGCGATGGCCGAAATCCGTGATCCGCTCGGGATGCCCGTAGAGCCCCAGGCTCGGGGTCGCCTTGTCGCCGAGAGCGATCGCGAGCGCGTTGCCCTTGTTGCCGTCCGATCCGCAGTAGTGAACGGTGCATCCGGAGGTCCCGGTTCCCAGACCGGTGTAGGCAACAGCGTAACCGGCCTTGAGGCGGAACGCGAGGCCGCCATAGTCGTAGTAGCCGCCGAATCCGCCACTGCCGAGGCCGAGAAACCGCCCGCTCCACGTCGACGCCGGCAGCCAGACCTCGATCTTGATCGCCGAATCCACGGTCGGCGCGATCGTCGCGGCGACGCGGCAGAACGCCGGCAGGCCCGTGATGTCTTGCGCCGGATTGCTCCCGGGAACGGTGAAGACGCCGCTCGTGATGTCGGTCGCCAGCGTGATGGTGGTATGCTCGAGCGCGAGCGTCTGCAGGTTGCTGCACGGTGTTGCCGCACACGGCGTCGCGATCGCCGCGATCGCGGTCAGGCCTCCCAGGATCAAGCCGAAAAGACGCAACCCAAGCATGTCCGAGTCCCCGCTTCCCCGTCTGAGCCGACGGCGCATGTGGGCCGCCCCACAACATAAGGTCGCATCAGAATGTGAAGCCCGGAAGAACGTCACCGCTCAAGCCGAGCCGGTCTGCAAATATCTTCGCGTCGCGTGCCCGCGTTTTGGGAAACGATGTGCGGATCGGCCGAGCACAGACCGTTCGCTCAGCTTCGCCACCGGCATGTCAGGGATCCCGCCGCGGAGACTTTGCGCGATCGTCCGCGTCGCAGCCGACATCGACCAGCGAGCCACCGCGGGCCTGCGCTGGCGTCGCTGCGCCCTGACGAAATCTCGCGTCCATCGTTGCCGACACTGCATCGCATCAACACAAGCTGCGTCTGGCGTGCCGGAACCCCGACCAGTCGACCGAGTTGCAAACGCGGAGAGCGTCGAACGATGAGGACAAGATCTCCTCATCGCCCCCTCGCTCCCCTTTTGGCTGTTCTTGGAAAAGAGAGGCGACGATGAAAGCACCCCTTCTTCTTGCCGGCGCAGTGATCATCGGATCGGTCGCGCCAGTGCTTGCTGACGAATACTACATCGTGCAGGGACCGAGCCATCGCTGCACCATCACCACCACACGCCCCGCCGACCGCGAGGTCGTCACGCAGATCGGACCGATGGCGTTCACCAGCCGCGTGGAAGCCGAGGACCGCATCCGCCAGACCAAGGTCTGCGAGGACGAGGGCACGGTCGGCAGCTCCACCAGCACCACCACGGTCATCAAAGAGAAGTAGTCGGCGGCGTCATTCCTGTTGGCGTTTGCCGACAAGGTCGCGCCCATGTCCGTGGGCGCGACCTTTCTGTTTTCCACAGATCACTTCTCCATCGGAGCGACACCGCCGGTATAGGCGGTCTCGACGGCCATAAAAACCGGGGGCATCAGCTCCTTCCCGACACCGAACCGCTTCCACCCTGGTTGCGTTCCGCCGCAGCGTTGAGTACCCCAGCGCGGGATCGGATCAGGACATCATGGCCTCGCAATCGCTCAAGCTCGCCATCGGCAGCCTCGTGGTCGGAACGATCGTGCTCGGCCTGAAATATCTTGCCTATTGGATCACCGGCTCGGTCGCGCTCTACTCCGATGCCGTCGAGAGCATCGTCAACGTCGTCACCGCCGTGGTCGCGCTCGGCGCGGTGCGCATCGCCGCCAAGCCCGCGGATGCCAACCATCCGTTCGGCCACCACAAGGTCGAGTACTTCAGCGCGGTGATCGAGGGCGTCATGATCGTCGTGGCGGCGCTGCTCATCATCCATGAGGCCTACGGGAATTTCTTCGATCCGCGCGTGTTTTCAGCGCCTACCGAGGGCCTCGCGGTGAACGCGCTGGCGAGCGCGATCAATGCGGTCTGGTGCTGGCTGTTGATCACGCGGGGCAAGCGGCTGCGATCGCCGGCGCTGGTGGCGGACGGCCGGCACCTGCTGACCGACGTCGTGTCCTCGGGCGGCGTCGTGGTCGGCCTCGGCCTCGCGGTGATGTTGCAGTTGCCGATCCTCGATCCGGCGCTGGCGGTGCTGGTCGCGGTGAACATCCTGTGGTCGGGATGGCAGGTGCTGAAGGAATCCACCAGCGGGCTGATGGATGAGGCGGTCTCCGACACCACGCTTGCGCGCATCCGCCAGATCATCAGCGCGCATGCCGACGGGGCGCTGGAGGCGCACGACGTCCGGACCCGCCATGCCGGCAAGCTGACCTTCATCGAGTTCCACCTCGTGGTGCCCGGAGAGATGTCGGTCAACCAGGCGCACGAGATCTGCGACCGGATCGAGGCGGCCTTGCGCGAGGACGACGAGCACAGCTGGATCACCATCCACGTCGAACCCGAAAACAAAGCCAAGCATTCCGGCGTGGTGGTGCTGTAAGACCGCCTCGCGCAGGACGCGCTCGGTCGGCCGCATTCGCGCGCCCTCCGCCCTCGGACGCCGCCCGTTCAGCTCCCGGCACCGGCCGCCGATCGCCCGGCTCCGGCAACCGGAGACGGCTGTGGCGCGGCGTCGCCACTCCCGCAACATGTTGCGGCAACGCCCCTTTTTGCCCATTTTTCCGATTGACGGCAACACGAGGCGCTGAAATGGTGCCCTCGTTTTTTGAGCCTGCCGGGCCGGATAGGCCGTTGCGCCATGTGCTGCGCAGCCAGAACGGGCCATGGGACGTCGCAAGACATTTGGGGGAGGATTGCGTTGCAAGCGTTGCTGAAATTGAGCCGTGGGATCGATGCGTTCACGACCTGGACCGGCAAGCGGCTGGCGTGGCTGATCCTGCTGGCCGTCATCATTTCCACGATCAACGCCATCGTCCGCAAGACGCTCGACACCTCGTCGAACTCCTGGCTCGAGCTACAGTGGGTGCTGTTCTCAGCGGTCTTCCTGCTGTGCTCGCCGTGGACGCTGCTCGACAACGAGCACATCCGCATCGACATCGTCAACGCCATGATGCCCAAATGGCTGCGTGACACCATCGACGTCGTCGGCCACGTGCTCTTCCTGATTCCGCTCTGCGTCGTGATGATCATCACCAGCGTGCCGTTCTTCCTGCGCTCGTTCGAAATCAACGAACAGTCGAGCAATGCCGGCGGCCTGCCGCAATGGCCGGCGAAATCGCTCATCATGATCGGCTTCGTGTTCCTGCTGGCGCAGGCCATCTCCGAGCTGATCAAGCGCATCGCCGTGATGCGCGGGCTCATCCCTGATCCCCACGCTGCGAAATCCCACGGGATCGAGGCCGAGGTCGAGCACCTCGTCGAAGCGATCGAAAAGAAGTAAGCGGCGGGCTGGGGGATACTTCAATGACAGCTTTTCTGATCGCCAACATGGCGCCGATCATGTTCGGCTCGCTGGTCGTGATGCTGCTGCTCGGCTATCCGGCAGCCTTCTCGCTCGGCGCCGTCGGCCTGTTCTACGCCCTCGTCGGTATCGAGCTCGGCGAATTCCGGCCGGACTTCCTGCAGGCGCTACCGGAACGCGTCTACGGCGTGATGAACAACGACACGCTGCTGGCGATTCCGTTCTTCACCTTCATGGGCCTGGTGCTGGAAAGATCCGGCATGGCCGAGGACCTGCTGGACACCATCGGACAGCTGTTCGGCACCATCCGTGGCGGCCTTGCTTATGCGGTCGTGTTCGTCGGCGCGCTGCTCGCGGCCACCACCGGCGTGGTCGCCGCCTCGGTGATCTCGATGGGCTTGATCTCGCTGCCGATCATGCTGCGCTACGGCTACGACCGCCGGCTTGCCTCGGGCATCATCGCCGCCTCCGGCACGCTCGCGCAGATCATCCCGCCGTCGCTGGTCCTGATCGTCATGGCCGACCAGCTCGGCAAGTCCGTCGGCGACATGTACGAGGGCGCCTTCATCCCCGGCCTCGTGCTGTCGGCGATCTATGCCGGCTACGCCTTCCTGACCAGCATGATCTTTCCGAAATCGGCGCCCGGCCTGCCGGCCGATGCGATCGGCTTTCGCGAGGACTCGGGCGACCGCGGCCTGAAATCGCTGGGCGTGCTGTTTCTGGCGAGCTGCGTGTTCGGCTGGTTCATGATGCGCGGATCGGAATATCACGGCGCCGACTTCGTCGTGCTGAGCATGTTCTACGGCATCGTGTTCGCCTTCGCCGTCGCAGTCGTGAACTGGGTGCTGGAGCGCACCACCGGATACCGCTTCCTGTCCCGCATGGCGCAGCAGACCACCTTCGTGATGGTGCCGCCGCTGTTCCTGATCTTCCTGGTGCTGGGCACGATCTTCATCGGGCTCGCGACGCCGACCGAAGGCGGCGCGATGGGCGCAGCCGGCGCGATCATCCTCGGCGCGATCAAGCGTCGGCTGAGCTTCGACCTGGTCCGCCAGGCGGTCGAGTCCACCGCAAAACTGTCGGCCTTCGTGGTCTTCATCCTGGTCGGCGCGCGCGTGTTCTCGCTGACCTTCTACGGCGTCAACGGCCACGTCTGGGTCGAGCACCTATTGACGTCACTGCCCGGCGGTCAGGTCGGCTTCCTGATCTTCGTCAACGTCTTCGTGTTCGTGCTGGCGTTCTTCCTCGACTTCTTCGAGCTCGCCTTCATCATCATCCCGCTGCTGGGGCCCGCGGCCGAAAAGCTCGGCATCGACCTGATCTGGTTCGGCGTCATCCTCGGCGTCAACATGCAGACCTCGTTCATGCATCCGCCGTTCGGTTTCGCGTTGTTCTATCTCCGCTCGGTGGCGCCGAAGGAGTCTTATCTCGACCGCGTCACCGGCAAGCGGATGGAGCCGGTGACGACGGGACAGATCTACTGGGGCGCGGTGCCGTTCGTGGTGATCCAGATGATCATGGTGCTCCTGGTGATCCTGTTCCCGTCGATGGTCATGCACTACAAGGGCGCCGCCTCGACCGTCGATCCGAATTCGATCAAGATCGAGATTCCGCAGATCGATGCGCCACCGCTCGACTTTGGCCCGCCGAAATTCTGATGGCGCAGATACTCCATCGTCGCGACAATGAAAAACCCCGGCGCGCTGCGCCGGGGTTTTGTTTTGTCTGGCTCCTGGAGCGATACGGCGCCGGTCTCAGCTCTGCGAGTTGCGCGCCATGAAGGCGTCGTAGCCGATCTCGGCGACCTGGAACCAGGCGTAGCCATTGCCGGCGAAGGCGGACAGCGACTCGTAGGTCTTCTTGAAGTCGGGGTTGGTGGCCGCGACCTCACCGTGCAGCTCGCGCGCCGCCTTCAGGCAGGCCTGCATGATCTCCGGCGAGAACGCGTGCAGCTTGGCGCCGGCAGCGAGCAGCCGGCGCAGTGCCGCCGGGTTGCTCTGGTCGTACTTCGCCATCATCCAGTTGTTGGCATAGTGGCCCGCATGCTCGAGGATCTTCTGATAGTGCTTCGGCAGTGCATTCCACTTGTCCTGGTTGACGAAGGAAAGCAGCATCGGCCCGCCCTCCCACCACCCCGGATAGTAGTAGTGCGGCGCGACCTTGACGAAGCCGAGCTTCTCGTCGTCATACGGACCGACCCACTCGGCCGCGTCGATCGTGCCCTTCTCCAGCGCAGGATAGATGTCGCCGCCGGCGATCTGCTGCGGCACCGCGCCGAGCTTCTGCAGCACGCGGCCGGCAAAGCCACCGACGCGGAATTTCAGTCCCTTGAGATCGTTGACGCCGGTGAGCTCCTTGCGGAACCAGCCGCCCATCTGACAACCGGTGTTGCCGGCAAGCAGCGAGACGACATTGTACTTCGTGTAGAACTCGTTGAGGATCTCGCGTCCTCCGCCGAGCATGTACCAGGCCTGGTTGATGCGCATGTTCGGCCCGAACGGGACCGACGAGCCGAAGGTGAACGTCGGATCCTTGCCGAAGTAGTAGTACGACGCGGTGTGGCCGATTTCGACGGTGCCGTTCTGCACGGCGTCGAGGACCTGCAGGCCGGGCACGATTTCGCCGGCCGCGAACGGCTGGATCTGGAATTTGTTGTCGGTGGCCTCGCCGACCACCTTGGCCATGATCTCGGCGCCGCCATACAAGGTGTCGAGCGATTTCGGCCAGCTCGTCGGCATGCGCCATTTCAGCTCCGGCATCGATTGCGCGATGGCCGGCGCCGCGATCGCGGCCGCGCCAGCGGCGCCAAGCCCAGTCACCTTGATGAAGTCTCTCCGCTTCATAGTTCTTCCCTCCCTGGGGGTCATTGTGTTCGTTTCCTAAGCAGCCTTCTTTGTGAGGCTTCAGTTCCAGTGTGGATCAAAGTGCGTCGGAGTGCCATTGCGAAAAGTTGCCGCAACGCAAAAGCCCGGCCTCTCACGAGGCCGGGCTCAAGTCGATCCGCCGATTGAAGCTACGATCAGCCGCGGGTACGCGAGCGGATCATGAAGCTGTCATAGGTGTACTCGGCGACCTGCCACCACAGATACTCGTCCGAGCGGTAGGCCTGCATCGCGTCGATGACCTTCTTGAAGTCGGCGTTCTTGGCCGAGATCTCGCCCCACAGCTCGTTGGTCGCCTTGAGACAGGCTTCGAGCACCTCGTTGGTGAACGGACGCAGCTGCGTGCCCCCGGCGACCAGGCGCTTCAGCGCCGCCGGGTTCACCTGGTCGTAGCGCGCGGCCATCCAGGTATTGGCGTTGACCGTCGCGTTGGCGAGGATCGACTGATAGTGCTTCGGCAGCTCGTTATACTTGTCGAGGTTGGCGAATGCGTGGACGGTCGGACCGCCTTCCCAGAAGCCCGGATAGTAGTAGTACTTGGCAACCTTCTGGAAGCCGAGCTTCTCGTCGTCATACGGACCGACCCACTCGGCCGCGTCGATGGTGCCCTTCTCCAGTGACGGGTAGATGTCGCCACCCGCGAGCTGCTGCGGCACGACGCCGAGCTTCTGCAGCACCTGGCCGGCGATGCCGCCGATGCGGAACTTCAGGCCCGAGAGGTCGGCGACGGTCTTGATCTCCTTGCGGAACCAGCCGCCCATCTGGGTGCCGGTATTGCCGCAGGGGAAGCCGATCACGTTGGCCGACTTCTTGAAGAACTCGTTGGCGAGCTCGTTGCCGCCGCCCTGATACAGCCAGGAGTTCTGCTGCCGGGCGTTGAGGCCGAACGGCACCGACGCGAAGATCGCGAAGGTCGGGTCCTTGCCGACGTAATAATACGACACCGTATGGCACATCTCGACGGTGTTCTTGGAGGTCGCGTCGAGCGCCTGCAGACCCGGAACCAGCTCACCGGCCTGGAAGACCTGGATCTGGAACTTGTTGTCGGTCATCTCGGCGACCTGCTTCGCCAGGTACTCGGCGCCGCCATAGATCGTGTCGAGCGACTTCGGGAAGCTCGAGGTCAACCGCCACTTGATTTCCGGCATCGACTGCGCGATCGCCGGCGAGGCCACCGCAGCCGTCGCCGCGGCACCGGCGGCCGAAACCTTCAGAAAATCACGACGCTTCATATTAAGGCATCTCCTTGTTGGGGGCGTTTCCCGTTGAAAAAGCATTTATCCGCCGATGCGATTGGCCGCATACGGTCGAAGGCGATCCGGGCCGGGCTTTAGCACGGAACCGGTTAAGCGAAAACGCGACGTTGGAATGACAAACGGTCCAATAGTCGCACGCGCTTCGCTGCAGTGCATCAAGCAGCGGCGATGGCGTCCTTGAGCTGATCCCGCACCGACGCGGCGATGGTCCTGTAGATCGCGGCATGCGGACCCTTCGGCTCGCTCTCGACCACCGGGTTGCCGGCGTCCGACGTCGAGCGGATGTCCATGTGCAGCGGGATTTCGCCGAGGAACGGCACGCCGAGCCGCTCGGCCTCGTGGCGCGCGCCGCCATGACCGAAGATGTCGGACCGGGTGCCGCATTGCGGGCACTGGAAGTAGCTCATGTTCTCGATGATGCCGAGCACGGGCACGTTGACCTTGCGGAACATCGCAAGCCCGCGGCGGGCGTCGATCAGCGACAGGTCCTGCGGCGTCGACACGATCACCGCGCCCTTCAGCGGCACGTTCTGCGCCAGCGTCAGCTGGGCATCGCCTGTGCCCGGCGGCATATCGACGACGAGCACGTCGAGCGTGCCCCACGCGACGTCGCGCAGCATCTGGTTGATCGCCGACATCACCATCGGGCCGCGCCAGATCATCGGGCTGTCCTCGTCGACGAGAAAGCCGATGGACATGATCGACAGGCCGAAGCGCGACAGCGGAATCATCTTCTTGTCGTCGGTGAGCTTGGGCTTTTCCTGCAGCCCGGTCAGCCGCGGCACCGACGGGCCGTAGATGTCGGCGTCGAGCAGCCCGACCTTGAGGCCGAGATCGCGCAAGCCCAGCGCGAGATTGATCGCGGTGGTCGACTTGCCGACACCGCCCTTGCCCGAGGCCACGGCGATGACGGCCGCGATACCCGGAATCGCGGCCTGCCGGGACATCGGCGAGTCCGCCGGATGCTGGTGCGGACGATGCGCCGAGACCGGCTGCACCCCGCCTTGCCGCGGCGGCGGGGCGGCAGCGCCCGCCTTGCGCTCGGCGGTCAGCGCGATCATCGCCATGGTCACGCCGGGAATGGCGCGCACGGCGGCTTCGGCTTGCGCCCGGGTGTCTTCCCAGGCGCGAGCCTCGCTGGCCTCGACATTGATCGAGAAGAACACCTTGCCGTCATTGGCCGTGATCGGCGACAGCACGCCGGCGTCCGGCAGCGCCACGCCACGTGGCGAGCGAACCCGCTTGAGTGCCTCGATAACCTGCTGCTGCGTCACGCTCACGGCGCGTCTCCTGAAATAGCTCAGAACGCGCCACATCGTCGCGCCCTATCCTGTTGGCCGGACATGATCTTCCGTCGTCTGCGACGGCACCGCTCCGGCCCTGCGTTGCGCCGCTTCATAAAGCCGACCGGCTCAAAACGCCACCATGGTTCCGATGTCGGAGGCGGTCTCCACCGGCGCATCCTCGGCCTGCTCTTTCGCTGCCTCGTAATTGAGCTCGATCATCACGCCGTTGGGGTCGCGCACGAAGATCTGCCACAGCTCCCCGCCCGGCACCTGCCGCGCTTCGAACGGCATGCCCTTCTCGGCGAGCCGGGCCTTCATGCCGGCGAAGCCGCGGCTGACGAAGGCGACATGGTGGACGACGCCGGAGTCCGGCTTTTGTGCCTCGGAGGTCGGCGAGATGTCGACCAGATGCACCACCGGGCGGCCCTCGCTGTACATCCAGGCGCCGGGAAAGGCGAAGTCCGGACGGGCGCCGTTCTCGAGCCCGAGCACGTCTTCATAGAAGCGCACGGTCTCGGCGAGGTTGCGGGTCCGGATGTTGAAATGATCGAGCACGCCGACGCTGACGCCCATGCGAGACACTCCCTGGCTGGTTCGTTGGTTGACTGGATTTCGTTGCCGGATGGCGGCTTTGCAAGCCGTCATGATGATGCCTCTTTAGCACGCGGCGGCGCTTTCGCATCCGTCACGAAGCCGTTGCCCCCGCCTCGCAAGCCGGTATGGTGCGGCGTCCAGCACCGCCGCGACCCGCGCCGGATGCTGATGTGTTCCTTTCAAGAACAGCCCGGCCCTCTCAAGGCCGCCGGCAGAACCCCAAGGTCAAGGTAGCTCATATGGCTAAAGTCGCTTTCATCGGTCTCGGCGTCATGGGTTTTCCCATGGCAGGACACCTCGTGAAGAAGGGCGGTCACGAGGTCACGGTCTACAACCGCACCGCGGCCAAGGCGAAGGAATGGGCCGACAAGTTCGGCGGCAAGGCAGCACCAACGCCGAAGCAGGCCGCGGAAGGCCAGGACTTCGTGATGTGCTGCGTCGGCAATGATAACGACCTGCGCTCGGTCACGATCGGCCCGGACGGCGCCTTCGCCGGCATGGCCAAGGGCGCGACCTTCGTCGACCACACCACCGCCTCGGCTGAAGTGGCACGTGAGCTCGACGCCGCAGCTACCAAGGCCGGCTTCAAATTCATCGATGCGCCAGTGTCCGGCGGCCAGGCCGGCGCCGAGAACGGCGTGCTGACCGTCATGTGCGGCGGCACCGCGGACGCCTATGCCGGCGCCGAACCGGTGATCGCGGCCTATGCCCGGATGTGCAAGCTGCTGGGACCGGCCGGCAGCGGCCAGCTGACCAAGATGGTCAACCAGATCTGCATCGCCGGTCTCGTGCAGGGCCTGTCCGAGGGCATCCATTTCGCGAAGAAGTCCGGCCTCGACGTCCCCGCGGTGATCGAGACCATCTCCAAGGGCGCCGCGCAGTCGTGGCAGATGGAGAACCGCTACAAGACCATGAACGATGGCAAGTATGACTTTGGTTTTGCGGTGGAATGGATGCGCAAGGACCTGTCGATCTGCCTCAGCGAAGCGCGCCGCAACGGCGCCCATCTGCCGGTGACCGCGCTGGTCGACCAGTTCTATTCCGAGGTCGAGAAGCTCGGCGGCAAGCGCTGGGACACGTCGAGCCTGCTGGCCCGTCTGGAGAAGTAGTCCCGGGGCTTGTCGACACCATCAAGCGGCCGCCCTCGGTTCGACGGGCGGCCGTTTTGCATTGGACTCGGTATGCGAGCCGGACCCGCCCTGTCGTCGACGCCAGATGCTCTGAATGACATCGGAACGCTCCATTGCGCCCCCTGCGACTCGCTGATACCCGTTGCAATCGCTAATCGTTCGCATGTGTTGCCAGATCGAGACACCCTTCAGCCGGAATCGCCCGTTTGAAATGTTATAACATTACATTTCCGGAGGTTTAAGCTAACTCTCGTCCGGGCATCGTGAACGTTACGGGCGCAGGCGCCGGCCCAGTCCGGACCTGCGGTGGGGATCAGAATGAGCGTGCGGACGATCTGGGGGTCGATATCGTTGGCGGGGCTTGTGGCCGGCTGGTCAGCCGGCCATATGGCTCACGCGCAGCAAACGGCAAGCCCCGCCGTAACATCGGCGGCCAACACGTTGCTTCCGGATGTAACGGTCGACGCGCCGCGGCAGCGGCAAGTGTCCGACCGGACGCAATCGCGTGGCCGAACGGCGGACCGGACCACCCGTCCCGTCCAGCAACGCGGGACCGCGCCAGCGCAGGCAGCGCCATCCGTTCCCTCACAGGCCACCAACGCGACCGCGACCCCGCTCAACGGCAACGCCATCCCGGCAGCCGGCAGCCGGCTCGGCCTGGCCGCGCGCGAGGTGCCGGCGACGGTCGAGGTGATCGGCGCCGAGACGCTGCGCGAGCAGGGCTACTACACGACCGTCGACGCGGTGAAAGGCGCCACCGGCGTCAGCGCCGGCGATGCGCCGAACGACGTCGGCTTTGCGATGCGCGGCTTCCAGGGCAACCAGGTCAACGTCCTCTATAACGGCATCAACATCGGGCCGACCGGATTCACCGCGCTGACGATGGAGACCTTCAACCTCGACCGCGTCGAGTTTCTCAAGGGCCCCTCCTCGCTGATCTCAGGCCAGGGGGCGGTCGGCGGCACCATCAATTTCGTCACCAAGACCCCGCACAGCGGCCCGGTCGAGAGCGAGGCCTTCGTCGGCTTCGACCAGCGCGGCACATTCCGCAGCGGCTTCGGCTCCGGCGGCAGCACGACCGTCAAGGGCCTGGACTATCGTTTCGACATCAGCCGGACCAAGGAGGTCGGCTTCATCGACGACACCGAGTTCAAGAATGTCCATGTCTCCGGCCAGCTCGACTACCGGCTGTCCGAGAGCTTCAAGACCTTCTTTGCCGCCGAGTTCAAGGACTACAAGGCCAAGCCCTATGAGGGCACGCCGCTGGTGCCGGTGGCCTATAGCGGCGCGAACGCAACCAGCGGCATCGTCTCGGGCTCCAAGATCTCCGCCTACAACGGCAGCGATCTCGGCGCCGTCACGATCGACGGCCGCACGCTGTCGACCAACTACAACGTGGTTGACGGCCACAAGACCATCAAGGAATCCTGGGTCCGCAGCGGCTTCGAATGGGACCTGAACAACGACGTCACGCTGCGGAGCCAGATCTACAACTACAATGCCAGCCGCGACTGGTACAATAACGAGGTCTCGGCCTTCAACGCGACCACCAATCTGGTCGATCGCGAGCGCTTCTTCGTCCATCACAACCACAACATGGTCGGCAACATCACCGACGTGATATGGAACGGCAGCATCTTCGGTCTCGCCAACCGGCTCGTCACCTCGGTCGAGAGCTCGCATACCGACTTCACGCGACCCGGCGCGGCCAATTTTCCCGGCGAGTCAGTCCCGCTGATCGGCTTCGATCGCGGCACCTATGGTGAGCTGAGGACACAGCTTCAGACCGCCACGATCGACAGCGTCGCGCTCAATCTCGAAGACCGCTTGAGGCTGACCAACAGCTTCGCGCTGGTCGGAGGGCTGCGCTACAACCCGTTCACGCTCGACCGCAATTGGATCCGCAATGGCGCCGAGCGGCCCGGCTTCCCCTATTCCAAGAGCTGGCAACCGGTCACGGGACGCATCGGCTATACCTGGGAGGCGCTGCCGGGCACGATGTTCTACAGCCAATATGCGACGGCAACCGACATCTCGGCCGACAGCATCTTCATCCTCACTCCGACGCAGAACCTGACGCTGTCGGATTCGCGCAGCTACGAGACCGGCGTCAAGCAGCTCGCATGGAACGGCCGCGCGGAATGGACCTTCTCGGCCTTCGACATCGAGCGCAACAACGTCTACAGCGCCCAGGCCGGCCAGCAGCTCAACCTTGCCGGCAAGGTCAAATCGCAAGGCATCGAGCTGTCGGCTGCGGTGCGGCCGACGCCGGAGAGCAGGCTCTGGGGCAATTTCGCCTATGTCCGCGCCCGCTATGCCGATTATGATCTCGCCGGCGGCGGCTCGTTCTCGGGCAACACGCCGCCCAACATCCCCGCCGTCATCGTCAATGGCGGCGGCTCCTACCGCTTCCTCAATCCCGGCTGGTGGCCGGTCGAGCTCGGTTTCTCCGTCCGCCACGTGGGCGACCGCTGGAGCACCGACGCGAACACGGTGAAACTGCTCGCCTACACCACGGCCGACCTGTTCGCCTTCATCGACCTGCCGAAGGTGCCGCTGTTCGCCACCGCGACCAGCACGCGGCTCGCCTTCCGGGTCCGCAACGTCACCGACCGGCGCTACGCGGCCTGGAGCGATCCGTTCTATCCCGACCAGATCTTCCTCGGCGCGCCCCGCACCTACGAGGTCGAAGCCTCGTTCAAGTTCTGATGGCCGCATGATCCGGGCGCTGATCCTCACGCACCGCTGGCTGAGCATCCCGCTCGGTCCGCTGCTCGTGCTGTGGTTCGCGACTGGGATCGTGATGCACTACGTGCCATTCCCGGCGCAGACCGAGAGCGAGCGCTTCGCCGCGCTGCCCGTGCTCGACGTCGCCATGTCGCTGCACGGTCCCGCGGAGGCCCTCGCCAAAGCTGGAATCGACCATCCAGACCGCATCCGCCTGGTGCAGCGCATGGATGGCCCGGTCTATGTCATCTCGACCGCCGGCCGCAGCACGGCCATTCATGCCGACACGCTGGCCACAGCCGAGGTGAGCGCCCCCGACATCGCCCTGTCGATCGCACGCGCGGCAGCGCAGCGGCGCGGGCTCGAAGCCGACGGCGCCGCCGTTGCAGCTCTGGACGACTACGACCAATGGACGGTGCCGAACCGGTTCGACGTGCATCGTCCTTTGCACCGGATCGCGCTCAACGATCCCGGCGGCACCGAGCTCTATGTCTCCTCGCGCACCGGCGAGGTTGTGCTCGACACGACTCGGTTCGAACGCGCCTGGAACTACGTCGGCAGCGTCGTTCATTGGATCTATCCGACCATCCTGCGCAAGGACTGGGCGGCCTGGAACGCTGCCGTGTGGTGGCTGTCGCTCGCGGCGGTCGTCGCCGCCGTGAGCGGCGCCCTGCTCGGCCCGATGCGGCTGAGATATCATGAGGTGCGGCTGTACTCGCGCTACCGCGGCTGGCACCTGTGGCATCATTGGGCCGGCCTGATCTGCATGCAGTTCGTGCTGACGTGGATGGTCAGCGGCTGGCTGTCGATGGACCATGGCAGGCTGTTTGCGACCGGCCGTCTGACGCCGTCCGAGCAAGCCATTCTCGTCGGCGCGCCGGATTGGACCGACGCGACCGCGGGCGCGCTCGCGGCGGTGCATGGCGGGGTCCGCGAGATCGAGTGGTTCGCCTTCGGCGGCCGCCTCTATCAGCGCATCCGGCGCGCGCCGAGTCAGCAGCAGATTTCGCTGCTGGACGGCGCATCGGCACGCATCGTCGGCCGCTTCCTGCAGCCGGCCGACGTCAATGCCGCGGCGTCCCGCCTGCGCGGCGACTGCGCGCGCTCGTCCGAAGTCGAGCCGGGCGACGACTATCCGTTTGTTTCCGATGTGCCGGGCGCGCCGGTCCATCGCGTGGTCTGCGGCGACACCTGGTATCAGGTCGACGCCGCCTCCGGCGCAGTGCTCGAGAAGCTCGACCCATCCCGGCGCGCTTATCGGTGGCTCTATCAGGCGCTGCACACGCTCGACTTTCCGGCCCTGCTTGCGCAGGCGGCGCTGCGCACGTTTCTCATCGTCGGCCTCTGCGCGATCGGCCTCGTCTTCAGCATCACCGGCGTGGTGATCGGCTGGCGCCGCCTGCGCATGCAGCTCCGCTGAGCCTCGCCACAATGGTTAATTTAACGCGCGGTTAACGCAAATTTTTCGTTGTCTATAATCCGTCTTAAGGATTTGGGCCCAGTTATAGACAATGCAGAAAGCAGCCCGTACCTCGCGGGCAGGATTTGTGTTGTTTGATGAGTAAACCCGCTGAAAAGCCTGAGGTCGTCGAGCTTCCGGCAGATCCGCCGGCGCTTGCACCAGCAAGCCAGCGCCGGGCCGCGCAGCAGCGGGTGCGCGAGGCGCGCGACCGGTTAACGTCGACATCGGGAACGCGTCCGGCCTTCGACCGCGAGCTGCTGCGCCAATACGCGCAGACCCGCATCTCCGCCTCCTACATCGTCGTGCTGCTGGTGGTGGCAACCGGCCTGATGCTCAGCGTGTGGCTGCATACGATCGCGGCCGGCGCCTGGACGCTCGGCGTGCTCTGCATTCATGCGGCGATCGTGCGCAACTGCTCGAACTTCCTCGCCGACCAGCCGTCGCTGGCGGCGACGCGGCGCTGGCGCACGCGCTTCGTGCTGCTCGACCTGCTCTACGGCGTGTGCTGGATGGCGATCCTGATCCATCCGGCGCTCGCGGCGGTGTCGGGCACGCTGATGATGTTCCTGATGCTGCTGGTGATCGCGGTCTCCAGCATGCTCGCCGCCAACCTGCCGATCGCAGCCGTCGCCGTCACCGCGCCGGTGACGGTCGCGATCACGCTGAGCCTCGCGCTGTCGGGCACGTTCGACAACTACCTGCTCGCCGGGTTCGCCGTCGCGGCCGAAGGCTATTTCGTGCTGCTCGCCCATCAGCTGCACGCGACGACGCTCGCCACGCTCGAAGCACGTGCCGAGAAGGACGCCCTGATCGGCGAGCTCGAGCAGGCGAAGGCGATCTCCGACGAGGCGCGCTACCGTGCGGAGGCCGCCAACGTCGCGAAGTCGCGATTCCTCGCGCAGATGAGCCACGAGCTGCGAACGCCGCTGAACGCCATCCTCGGCTTTTCCGAGGTGATGAAGAGCGAGATCTTCGGCGTGCATGCGGTGCCGGTCTACAAGGAATATTCGGCCGACATCCACAATTCGGGCGTCCACCTGCTCAACCTCATCAACGAGATCCTCGATCTCTCGCGCATCGAGGCCGGCCGCTACGAGCTGAACGAGGAAGCCGTGGCGCTGGTGCACGTGATCGCCGACTGCCACCATTTGCTGAAGCTGCGCGCCACGAGCCGCGGCATCACCATTCACGAGGTGTTCGAGCAGAAGATGCCGCGGCTGTGGGCCGACGAGCGCGCGATCCGCCAGGTGGTGCTCAACCTGCTGTCCAACGCCATCAAGTTCACGCCGCAGGGCGGCGACATCTGGCTGAAGGCCGGCTGGACGGCCTCGGGCGGACAATATCTCAGCGTCAAGGACACCGGCTCGGGCATCCCCGAGAACGAGATTCCGATCGTGCTCGCCTCGTTCGGCCAGGGCTCCAACTCGATCAAGTCGGCCGAACAGGGCGCAGGATTAGGTCTGCCCATCGCCAAGAACCTGATCGAGATGCATGGCGGCACGTTCACGCTGAAATCGAAGGTCCGCATCGGCACCGAGGTGATCGTCACCTTCCCGCCGGAGCGGGTGATGTCGGCGCTCGCTCCGCTGTCGGACGAGGCACCGCCATTGCAGCCGGAACACGCGATCGCCCCCGCTCAGGAGAAGCGTCGGGTCCGCAAGCCGATCATGAATGCCGGAACGGGACTGTGAGATGATTGCACTTGCACGACAGTGGCAGAACCTTTCAAACTCGCGCCATGAGCCAGGAGACGCCCTGCATCGCCGTCTGCATGATCGATCCGAAGACGAAGCTCTGCTTCGGCTGCGGACGCACGCTGCCGGAGATCGCCCGCTGGGGCCGCATGTCGACCGACGAGCGGCTGGCGCTGATGGACGGGCTGCCGTCCCGCATGCACGACGCCGGCCTGCCCGCGCTGGCGCGTCGGCGCGACTGAGCGCCTCGGTGCCGACGGGAGGCGCGGCATGAACAAGGTCGTGCTCGTTTTCGTCACCATGGTGCTCACCGCGGGCGCCGTGATCGTCTACAAGGACCCCGAGCAGGCAGCGCTCGCAAGCGACACCGTGTCGGAGGTTCTGCGCAGCCGCGCGCTCCGCGCCAAGGCGAGCCCTCCGACCAACGCGGTCGAGATCGAGCGCACCAGAGGCGGCGAGTTCGCATTGCGCGCCAAGATCAACGGCGTCACCGCGCCGATGGTGGTCGACACCGGCGCCACATCGGTGGTGCTGACCTACGAGACCGCCAAGGCCGCAGGCCTGCCGCTCGAACTGCTCGCCTACGACGTCGACGTCGAAACTGCCGGTGGCCATACCAAGGCTGCGCGGCTGACGTTGGACCGGCTCGCGATCGGCAAACTGGTGGAGCGCTCGGTGCCGGCGCTGGTGGTGCCGCACGGCCAGATGAAGACCAACCTGCTCGGCATGAGCTTCCTCGACCGGCTGGAGCGCTGGGAAGTGCGCTCCGACCGGCTGATGCTGCACGGCTTTCCCGACCGCAGCTGAGGAGCTGGGCCTCGTCGCAGCCAGCAGAGAGATCGCGCGCCAGGCCGTCGCCGAACTGCCGCTGGCCTGAGCCGCTCAGGCCAGCGCAGCAACCGCTGGGCGCTCCTCGACCATCGCGACCGCCTCGCGCAGTACCTCGATGCCGGCGTCTGGCTTGACGCCACGCTCGGCGAGATGGCGGCGGAATGCGCGTGCGCCGGGCACCGCGTGATAGGCGCCGACGAGATGCCGCGTGATCGCGTGCAGCCGCGCGCCCTGCCCGAGCTGGCGCACGATGTGGGGCTCGAGCGCCGCCAACGCATCCTTCATGGTCCGATGCGGCGCGACCTCGCCGAACAGGACGGGATCGACATCGAGCAGCCGCCACGGCTCCTGATAGGCCGCTCGCCCAAGCATCACGCCATCGACATGCGCGAGATGACCTTGCGCAGCTTCGATGCTGCCGATACCGCCATTGATGATGACGGGCACGTGCGGCAGCCTCGCCTTCAACCGGTACACCCTGTCGTAGTCGAGCGGCGGAACGTCACGGTTCTCCTTTGGCGACAAGCCGTTCAGCCACGCCTTGCGCGCGTGCACGATCAACGCGTCGGCGCCGCTATCGACGACCGCGTCCGCCAGCGCATCGAGCGCGACCTCCGGATCCTGATCGTCGATGCCGATGCGGCACTTCACGGTGACGGGAATGCGAACGGCGTGCTTCATCGCGGCGACGCAGGCGGCCACGAGCGCGGGCTCGGCCATCAAACAGGCGCCGAAGCGGCCGTCCTTCACCCGGTCCGACGGACAGCCGACATTGAGGTTGATCTCATCGTAGCCGAAATCCTCGCCGATCCTGGCCGACGTCGCGAGATCGCCGGGGTCGGAGCCGCCGAGCTGCAGCGCCACCGGATGCTCGCTGGCATCGAAGCCGAGCAGCCGCTGCCGGTCGCCATGAATGACGGCGCCGGTCGTGACCATCTCGGTATAGAGCAACGCCCGGCGCGACAGCAGCCGATGGAACACCCGGCAGTGCCGATCGGTCCAGTCCATCATAGGGGCGACGGAGAAACGCCAAGCGTTTGATTTTGCAATTTTATTTGAGATATCAGTCATTCAGAAGTCGCGCCGGAAGCATCCCATCAGCGTCCATTTACGCCGATTTCCGCTGATTTCGACCCATTTTTGGTCTCCCGGTAAAACAATGTTGTACCGGAGATCGATCAGGCAGCCGTCGATTGGTGCCGCTGCGGGAGATCCATTGCCGCCCAGCAGAGCGTGGATCTCGCCGGAACGAATCCGCAGGTTGGCGCCGCGCAGGACGTGGGTGCACCGAAGCTCTTTTCGATGTCCTGGGCCTCGAGCTCGCGACTGGCATCTCGGTCCTCACGTTTTCAGCCGACCCGGGGGGTCAGAGAAAGCCGATCGACAGCCACGGCACGAAGGCAACCAGCAGCAGGCCGAGCACGAGCGCGCCGAGATAGGGCCAGATGCGGGTCAGTCCGGCGTTGGGATGGATCTGTCCGATCGAGCACGCCGCGTAGTACCCAAGGCCGAAGGGCGGCGCGAACAGGCCGATGCCCATCGCGAGGATGATCACCATCGCGTAGTGCACCTCGTGCACGCCGAGCAGCTTGGCCGCCGGAAACAGCAGCGGGCCGAACAGCACCATGGCCGGCAGGCCTTCGAGGATGCTGCCGAGCAGGATGAACACGGCGATCGAGATCAGCAGGAAGCCGTATTTGCCACCGGGCACCGAAACCATCATCGCCGCGAGCGCATGCGAGAAGTTCGACTGCGTCAGCGCCCAGGCCATCGCGGTGGCCGCACCGATGATGAACAGGATCGCCCCCGACAAAGCGGCAGTATGCACCAGCGCCGGATAGAGCCTGCGCCAGTCGAAGCGGCGATAGACGAGCAGTCCGACCAGGATCGTGTAGGCGATGCCGACGGTCGAGACTTCGGTCGCGGTGGCGACGCCCTCGGTGACCGCGGTGCGGATCAGCACCGGCAGCAGCAGTGCCGGCAGCGCCGTGATGAGCGCCGAGCGAATGGTGGCCCAGGTCGGCCGCGGTCGGATCACGCCCTCCGGCTCGACCATGCGGCGCTTGGCGACCACCGCCAGCGCGGCGGCCAGCACCAGGCCGGGCAGGATGCCGCCGGTGAACAAGGCCGAAATCGAGACGCCGGCGACGGAGCCGATAATGATCAGCACGATCGAGGGCGGAATGGTCTCGGCCATCGCGCCCGAGGCTGCGAGCAGCGACACCAGCTCGCCGTCATGAATGCCGCGGCGCTTCATGTCCGGAAACAGCACCGGCGCGACCGCCGCCATGTCGGCCGTCTTGGCGCCGGAAATGCCCGAGACCAGCAGGATCGCGCCGAGCAGCACGTAGGACAGGCCGCCTCTGACATGGCCAACCAGCGACACCAGGAAGCCGACCATTGCTGCCGCCATGCCGGTCATGACGATGAGATGGCCGAGCAGAATGAACAAGGGAATCGCGAGCAAAACGAGGGATGAGACGCCCTCGTCAATGCGGCTGGTGACGACTTCGAGCGGCGCCGAGGTGACCGTGAGGAGATAAGCCACCGTGGCGAGCCCGAAGCAGAATGCGATCGGGACGCCGGCGAGCACGGCCGCGCCGAGCAGGATCGCGAAGAACACGATCAGATTCCAGTTGCCGAGCGCCTTGAGCGCCGGCGCCGCGCCCCACAGCACGAGCGCCGTGGCCGCCAGGATCACCAGCGTGATCGCGATGTCGCGCGAGCCGTGGCGCGCCATGCGCAGCAGGGCGGTGGCCAGCATGAGGCCGATGCCGACCGGCACCGCGCCGGCCCGCACGCTGTCGGGCAGGCCCAGCGCCGGCGTCTCCGCGAACGCCTGTCCGCTCGCATAGTCGATCGCAGGATGCAGCAGGATCGCCAGGAACAGCGCCGGCGCCATCAGCGCCGCGCTCTCCAGCACCGCGCGGGTGCGCGGTGCGACGCGGTCGATCAGCGCGGTCATCCGCATGTGCTCGCCGCGGCTGAGCGCGAGCACGGCGCCCAGCATCGCGAGCCAGAGAAAGGTGATCGACGCGAGCTCGTCAGCCCAGGTCAGCGGCCGGTTGAAGGCGAAGCGCGCCGTCACACCGGTGAAGAGGATTCCGACTTCCGCGACCAGCGCGACGATCGCGGGAATCTCGATCAGCTTCGTCAGCGCCCGCTCGAGGCTTTCGACGACGCCGTGCTTCGTGGAGGCTGCCAGAGACGCGTCGACCGAGTTCATCCGAGCTCTCCCACATTCGACTGCAGGATCTTCCAGGCCTCCTCGCCGAACTTGCCGCGCCAGTCCTTGTAGAAGCTGCTCTTGCCGAGCGCGCCACGGAATGCCTCCTTGTCGACATCCACGAAGGTGAAGCCCTTGGCGGCGAGATCGGCGCGCAGGCTCTGGCTGAGCGCGGCAATGTCGGATCGCTCGTCATCCGCCGACTTGTTGAATTCCTTCGTGACCAGCGTCTGCAGGTCGGACGGCAGTTTGCTAAATGCAGCGCGGTTGCCAAGAATCCAGTAGGCATCCCAGACGTGGCTGGTCAGCGAGCAGTATTTCTGGACCTCGTAGAGCTTGGCGGTGGCGATGATCGGCAGCGGGTTCTCCTGGCCCTCGACCACCTTGGTCTGCAGCGACGTATAGACCTCATTGAAGTTGATCGGTGTCGGACCGGCACCGAGCGCCTGGAACAGGCTGGTCAGGATCGGCGCCGCCGGCACGCGGATCTTGAAGCTCTTGAGATCGTCCGGCGTCTTGATCTCGCGGGTCGAGGACGTGACCTGGCGAAATCCGTTGTCCCAGGGCTTGGAGAGCGCGATGACGCCGGTCTTCTCGATGTCCTTGCGGATGTGATCACCAAGGCTGCCGTCCATCGCCTTCCAGACCTGGTCGTAGGACGTGAAGGCGAAGCCGGTGTTGACGATGCCGGCGAGCGGCACGCGGGTGGCAAGCACGGAGCTCGCGATGTTGATCGCATCGACGGCGCCGACGCGGACCTGCGAGATCAGATCGGTGTCGGAGCCGAGCTGGTTGGCCGGGTAGAGATTGATATCGAGCCGGCCGCCGCTCGCCTCCTTGATGCGATCGGCCGCCTGCTGCGCCCGCTTGTTGACCGGATGCGACGGATCCTGTCCGGTCGCGAGCTTCATCGTGAACTCCGCTGCCTTGGCGAATCGCCCGGTGAACGGCAGCACCGCAGCCCCCACCATTGCTCCTGCCATGAATCGCCGACGCGTCATTGCCTTGCGCATTCCCGTCCCTCCAGTATGAAATTGTTGTTATGGTCCGGCGCGTCCGCGCGCCGGCGGGTCATGTCAGCGGCTGGTCCGCTATTTGAGCCAGCCCTTGACCTGCTTGACGACTTCCGACAACGAGATGCCGTAGCGATCGTGCAAGGTCGGCAGCGCGCCGGCGTCGAGGAATTCGTCGGGCAAGCCGATCTGCCGGAACGGTACGTGCACGCCTGCGCGCATCAGCACCCCGGCGACCGCCTCCCCCAGTCCGCCGATCACCGTATGGTTCTCGGCGACGACGACGAGACGGCCGGAGCGGCCGGATTCGCGCACGATGGTCTCGGCATCGAGCGGCTTGATCGTCGGCACGTGCAGCACGCCGACGTCGACGCGATCATCGGACAGCGCCTTGGCGGCCTCGAGCGCGCGCATCGTCATCAGCCCGGACGAGATCATCAGCACGTCCCGGCCGTCGCGCAGCAGCTTGGCCTTGCCGAGCTCGAATGTGTAGTCGTACTCGTCGAGCACCAGCGGCACCTGGCCGCGCAGCAGCCGCATGTAGACCGGGCCTTGATGGGCGGCCATCGCCGGCACGACCTGCTCGATCTCATGCGCATCGCAGGGGTCGATCACCGTCATGTTCGGCATCGCGCGCATCAGCGCGAGATCCTCGGCCGCCTGATGGCTCGGGCCGTAGCCGGAGGTCAGGCCGGGCAGCGCGCAGGCGATCTTCACGTTGCGATCTTCCTCGGCGATGGTCTGGTGGATGAAGTCGTAGGCGCGGCGCGAGGCGAACACGGCATAGGTCGTGGTGAACGGCATGAAGCCTTCAGCCGCCATGCCGGATGCGGCACCGAATAGCAGCTGCTCGGCCATGCCCATCTGGTAGGTGCGCTCGGGGAATTCCTTCGCGAAGATGTGCAGGTCGGTATACTTGCCGAGATCGGCGGTCATGCCGACCACCTCCGGCCGGCTGCGCGCCAGCGCGACCAGCGCGTGGCCGAACGGCGCCGGCCTGGTGCGCTGGCCCTCGGAAGCGATCGAGGCGATCATCGCCGAGGTCGTCAGGCGCGGCTTGCTCAGATCCGGTGCGGGTCTCGTCGATTTCATCACGGCCTCCCGGCGTCGAGTGCGGCAATCGCGAGCTGCCACTCGTGCGGCTCGACGCGAATGAAGTGGTTCCTCTCGCGCTGTTCGAGGAAGGGCACGCCCTTGCCCATCAGCGTGTCCGCCACGATCATGCGCGGCTTCGGCGCCGCGTGGGTCTTGGCGGCATCGAAGGCGGCGACCACGGCGTCGAGGTCGTTGCCGTCGACGCGCTGCACGAACCAGCCGAACGCTTCCAGCCGATCCACCAAAGGCTCGAAGCCCATGACCTGGGTCGAAGGGCCATCGGCCTGCTGATTGTTGACGTCGACGATGCCGATGAGGTTGTCGAGCTTGTGGTGGCTGGCGGACGAGATCGCCTCCCAGACCGAGCCCTCGTCGAGCTCGCCGTCGGAGAACAGCGTGTAGACGCGCGAGCTCGACGTCTTGCGCTTCAGTCCGAGGCCCATGCCGACGGCGATGCTGAGGCCGAGGCCGAGCGAGCCGCCCGACATCTCCATGCCCGGCGTGTAGGACGCCATGCCGGACATCGGCAACCGGCTGTCGTCGCTGCCATAGGTTTCCAGCTCGGCCTCGGGAACGATGCCGGCCTCGATCAGCGCGGCGTACAGGGCGATCGCATAGTGTCCATTCGACAGCAGGAAACGGTCGCGCTCCTCCCAGTTGGGATCCTCGGGCCGGTAGCGCATGCTGTGGAAGTAGGCGACTGCCAGCACGTCGGAGATGTCGAGAGCCTGGGCGATGTAGCCCTGCCCTTGCACCTCGCCCATGCGAAGCGCGTTGCGCCGGATGTTGTAGGCGCGCTGCGCCAATGTCGGCGCGTTGGCGAGCCGGCTGGTTGCGGTGTCCATCTCTTGAGACCTTGGTTAGTGGATCAGCATGCCGCCATTGACGTCGATGACCGCGCCCGTGACATAGGCGGAGAGGTCCGACGCCAGAAAGGTGTAGATGCCGGCGACGTCGTCGGCGGTGCCGAGCCGGTTGAGCGGAATGCCCTCGAGGATCTTGGCCTTCATCTCGTCGGTCAGCTTGCCGGCCGTGATGTCGGTGCCGATCAAGCCCGGCGTGACGCAGTTGACGCGAATGCCGTCGATGCCGAATTCGCGCGCCATCGCCTTGGCGAGACCGAGAACGCCGGCCTTGGCCGCGGAATAATGCGGCCCGCCGAAGATGCCGCCGCCGCGCTGCGCCGAAACCGACGACATGCAGGCGATAGAGCCCTGCTTGCGCGCGCGCATGTGGGGGATCACCGCTTGCGACAGGAACAGCACGCCCTTGAGATTGACGTCCTGGATGCGATCCCAGTCGTTGGGCGTGATGTCGAGCAGCTTGACCGGCTGGGTGATGCCGGCGTTGTTGATGAGAATGTCGATGACGCCGAATGTGGCGATGACTTGCGCGACGGCGTCGTTGCAGGAGTTGTTGTCGGCGACGTTGCAGCCGATCCCGAGATGCTGGTGGCCGAGCGTGGCCGCCGCGTCGGCGGCCGCCGCGGCATCGAGGTCGAGGATGGCGACGCGCGCCCCTTCGGCGGCGAACCGTCGCGCAGTGGCCAGCCCAATACCGCGCCTGGAAGCTGCGCCCGAGATGATCGCCGTCTTGCCGCTGAGCAGCATCCTTGGTCCTCCCAAAGTGTCGTTGTGTTGGGCTTGACCATGGCGGGCCGGACCGGCGGGGACAAACGCGCAGTTGTCACGGATAGATGAATCTGGTTCACTCATTCGATGCTGTCCAACGTCCCGATTTCGTCAATCAGAGCGTTTGAGGCCGCTGCACGGACTGGCTCGTTTCGCGATGCAGCGAATGAGCTTCACCTGACCCCGAGCGCAGTCAGCCACGCCATCCGCAAGCTGGAGACGACCCTGCGCACGGTGCTGTTCGAGCGCACCGCCCGCTCGGTGCGGCTGACACCTGCCGGCGAGAACCTGATGCGCCATGCCGGCGCCGCCTTCGACCAGTTGCGCCGCGGCCTGGAGGAGGTCGCCGCGCGCGGTCCCCAATTGGTCCGCGTCCATTCGGCGCCGAGCTTCGCTGCGCAGTGGCTGACGCCGCGATTGGCGCGATTTCTCGCCGCCCACCCCAAGCTCGAGGTGCGGCTTGCGGCGAACACCGACTATGCGCGATTCAAGAACGACGATTTCGACATCGATATCGTCTACGGCCAGCCGCATGCGGAAGGTGTCGAAATCGTTCCGTTGGCCGAGGAAACGGTGACGCCGCTCTGCTCGCCGGCACTGGCGGCCACGATCAAGCGGCCTGCCGACCTGCTGGAACGAACGCTGATCCGCTCCGATGTCAAGCAGATCCAGTGGCATCAATGGTTCGCCGCCAACGGTCTCGAGCCTCCCGCTCTTCATGGCATGCGCTTCGACCGCAGCTTCCTGGCGCTTGCGACCGCGACCGAAGGTCTCGGCGTTGCCCTTGAATCCACCCTGCTGGCCGAGCGTGAGCTGGCATCCGGCCGGCTGGTGGCGCCGCTAGCCGGCCGCGCGACCGACGTCCGCTACGTCGGCCATCGCCTGGTATTTCCCCGCAATGCTCACCAACGCACGGCTGTCCGCGCCTTTGCCGACTGGATCACATCCGAGCTCAGTCCGGAACGCGGAGGGCGACGATCGTTCGATTGATCTCGCGCCGTCCCTGCTTTCTTTCGACCGAGCTCGCTGATTGGGGCTCTCGGAACGCATTACGTCCCGAGGCTGAAACGCTCACCTTGAGGCAGGCCAAGCAGCCCAGGTTGACCTTTCAGATCATTACTCGGCCGTCGTTTGATCAACTGTTCGGGCAGCGTGTCCTGCGCGGCCAATGGGGGGATACGTCTTTACCGCGGACATCGCGTCGGAGGCAGAGATCAAGGTCTCTTCGCCCGAGGTGGACCTTCCCTCCCCCGCCCCGACCACCGTGCTCGACGTCGGCCGGACAGATCGATGAAGCGAGAGCCGCGATCCAGAAGGGACTGAAGCTGCGGCCCGGCACGACCGCGCTCAACGTTGCGCCGCCGATGAAGAACACCAGTCCGGTGTATCGCGAGGCCGCGGCCAGGATCGTTCAGCTCATGGTCGACGCGGGCCTGCCGGCCCAATAGGGCGACCAGCCCGATCCACGATCCGCACGCGTGGCAGTCTCACCAAAAATCATTGCCCCTGGAATCGTTCAGACGACGCTAGTGCTCCCCGCGGCCTCTGTCAAACCACCGTCACGAAACACGAACACAAGGAAACGATCTCGACCTTGGCGGCCCGTGCCGCCGAGCTTGATCCAGCGCTCGGACCAGTACTCCGCACGGCGCGCTGCATCCGAAGACCGATCACGGGAATTGCAGGTACCAAACCTTGACCGAGGCACGCCACGCAGACCCGCGCGACAATGATCTGGTCGCGGAGAAGCAAGGTGCCAGGTCATCCGGCGTCGATCTCGTCGCCCGCCAGAGCACGGCCCGGCTGGGGGCGCTGAAGCTGCTGATTGCGGCATCCGGCCTCGCCGGCCTCGGCTATGAGATCGTCTGGACGCGCCAGCTCGCCCTCGCCCTGGGCACGGAGATGATGGCCGTGCTCGGCGCCATCGCCGGATTTTTTGCCGGGCTCGCGGTGGGCGCCTTCGTCCTCGATGGCCGGATCCGCCGCGTCGCCAATCCGCACCGGCTCTATGCCGTCCTCGAAGCGGTCATCGGCCTGTGGGGGCTATGTGCGATCTGGTTGCTTCCGGCGAGCGCGCGCGCCCTGGCGCCGCTGCTCGGCACGGCTCCCTCCCCCCTCCTGTTGTGGAGCGCGAGCTTCCTGCTGCCGACGCTGGTGCTGTTGCCGGCCACGGTGGCAATGGGCGGCACGCTGACCGCGCTGGAACGCATGACGTCCGCAGCGCACGGCACGCGGTCCGTCAGCGCCGGCGTCTACGGCGCGAACACCGCCGGCGCCGTCGCCGGCACGCTGCTGTCCACCTTCGTGCTGATCCCCGCGCTTGGATTGTCGACGACGCTGCTTTGCCTGGCAGCCGTCAACGCGGCCTGCGCGCTCGCAGCGCTTCGCCTCGGCCGAGCCGTGCAGGCCGACGCTCGCGCGCGTGACGATAGCAGGCATGCTGTCACCGGCCTCCGCCTGACGGCAACTCTGTTCGTCACCGGCCTGCTCGGCATCGCGTTCGAAGTGCTGGTCGTGCGCCTGGCCGCGCAGATGATGCAGGACACGGTCTATAGCTTCGCCTGTCTGCTGGCGGCCTATCTGCTGGGCACCGCGATCGGCGGCATGATCTGGCAGCGTTTGGGGCCCACGGTTGCACGCGGCAGAACCGTTCTGATCAGCCTCACCGCACTCGTTGGCCTCGGCACGGCGATCATGACGCCCTTGCTTGGCGGCTTCGCCGATAGCGCGGCGAGCCTCGGCGTCGCCGGCGAGCTCGGCATCGCGCTGGCGCTGCTGCTACTGCCCGCGATGGCGATGGGTGCCTTGTTCGGCCAGCTCATGCAGGAGGTCCGTGACGGCCGGGGATCGGTCGGCTGGGCCGTCGGCATCAACAGCGTCGGCGCAGCCATTGCACCGCTGGCCGCAGCACAGCTGCTGATTCCCGCTTTCGGTATCTGGAGGGCATTGATCCTCGTTGCCGTCGGATATCTGCTGTTGCTGCAGCCGCAACGCGTCGTGCTGCGGTGGGCCGCGGCGCCCGCTCTGCTTGCGCTCGCGCTGTTGTGCCTTCCCGCCCCCCTGCTCATCAAGGTCCCGCCGGGCGGCAAGCTTCTCGCCGTGCGCGAGGGACCGATGGCGACGGCAAGCGTCGTCGACGACGCCTCGGGGGCACGCTATCTCGAAGTGAACGGCCACTTCCGCATGGGCGGTACCAGCTCTGTGCGGTCCGATTTCCGCCAGGCCATGCTGCCGCTGCTCTTGCATCCGGCGCCGCGCAGCGCGCTCTTCCTCGGTGTCGGCACCGGCGCGACCGTGCTCGGCGCAGCGCAGATGCCGGATCTCGACGTGCGCGCGGTCGAACTCTCCTCCGAGGTCGTCGCGCTGCTGTCCTGGTTCGACAACCCCGCGGCCGAGAAGGAAAGACCGCCGATCGCCGTTGCCGACGCCCGGCGCTTCATCGTCGCCCACGACGGACGCTACGACGTGATCGTGGCCGACCTGTTCCACCCGGCGCTGGATGGCAGCGGCGCGCTGTACACGGTCGAACATTTCGCGGCCGTCAAGCGGAGGCTGGCGGCCGAGGGCGTGTTCTGCCAGTGGCTGCCGCTCTATCAGCTCGATGCACCGTCGCTGCGGGCGATCATCAGAAGCTTTCTCGCGGTCTTCCCACACGGGTCAGCCTGGCTGAACCATTACAGCGTGCGCACGCCGATGCTGGCCCTGATCGGATCAGCGGCCCCGGACCCGATCGATCCCGAGCTCCTCGCCGCACGGTTTTCCGACCGGAAGCTTCACCCGATCATTCAACCGCTCGGCTTCGATCAGCCGATCGACCTTCTCGGCCAGTATGTCGCCGGCGCGAAAGCACTCGCGAGCTTCGCCGGTCCGGGACCGCACAACACCGACGATTTCCCGTTCGTCACGTTCGACGCGCGCAGCAACGTCCACGCTCTCTCCGCGGCCCCATGGCAGTTGCTGCTGACGGTCCTCAATCAGACAAAGACGGACGCGGGCGAACTGCTGGGCGACTCGAAGCGTGGAAGCTGGGAGCAGCGGCTCGGCGCTTATTGGCAGGCTCGCAACCGATTCATCCAGGCCGGCGCGGCGCTGACCGGCGAACCGCGCGGACCGGCGCTCATTGCAGCCGCCGCGCCCGGCCTCCTGGATTCCATTCGCGCCAGCGCCGAGTTCGAGCCGGCCTATGCGCCGCTGATGAGCATGGTGAAAGCGCTGCTCGGATCGGATCGCGCGGCTGCAGAACGCCTGCTTCGGGCGATCGATGCCGCCGCGCCGTCGCGACACGAGGCGCGCGACCTGCGGTCGCGCGAGTTCGAACGATAGCGCGTCAGGACGCGAAGCTGACGCGGTAGCCCCAGCAATCCAGATGATCAGGAATCGCGTTGAAGGCGATCGTGATGCGCTGGTCGCCCTGATTGCGCGGCACCTCATGGTAGAGATAGCTCGGGAACAGCACGAGATCGCCGGGCTCCGCCTCGGGCAGCACATATTTGCCGGCATTGAACGGGCCGACGGCGGCACTGCGGGTATGGTGGCGGAACGAGAAGTCGCTGCCGCCCGGCGGCCGCACGAACACGGTGCGGCTACCAGGATGCGACGGCGTCAGATAGAAGATGCCGGAGATGAAGCTGTTGGCGTGGGCGTGCAGGGTCTGGTTGCCGCCGGTCTCCAGCATGTTCGTCCACATCTCCTTGACCGTCCAGCGCAGCTTCTCGCCGAACAGCAGCTCGCCGAAATCGACCAGCTTGGGCACCGCGAGCTCGGCGATGGTCTGAAACAGATTGTTGGCGCGGGGATCGGCGACCTCGGTGTGGAACAGCTGTCCGGATCGCAGATTGTTCTCGATCTTCGAATTGCGGATGGCAGCCACCGCCGCGTCCTTGAGCTCGACGCTCAACAGCGCGGGCGAACGCATCAACGGTATCGGAAAAAGAGCTTCGATCTGGTCCATGTCTCAAGGCCTTGCATGCGCCGCAACAGGACCGACAAATTGCCGACTTGCATGACAGCCGGATGACGAGAGGCGAGACGCGGTGCGCGCCCGTCAGCGCGTCGGCATTTCGTCGGCACGAAGAATATTGAGCCGCTCGCCGGGCTTCAGGCTGTGGGGCCGGTCGCGTACTTCCAGCACGGCCCGCTCGGCCTTCTCGACGCAGTCATCGAACTCGCCATTGCCGGCCTCGACCAGCGCCTGCTGAATGTCCCGCTCGGCGAAATAGCGCGACACGTCGTCCGCCGGCAAGGTCGCCGCCTGTGCGCGTGCCTCGGCCACCGCGGCATCGCATGCCTCCTGCGTCGGTTCCTCGTCATGCGCCGATGCGACAACGGTCGTGAGAGCCAGGATGGCGAGAATCACAGCGGACAAGCGAGGCATCACGTCGAGGACCCCCAGGGCAAAGCAGGTTGCAAAGACGAAGCGCCGGTTCGCAAACCGGCGCTCCGAGTAAGCTGGATCCGGCGGGACGCTATCGTTCCGCCGGATCGATGCCGATCAATCAGTCGCGGTTGAAGGCCCAGCGACCCCAGTGGCCCCAATGGCCCCAATGATCCCAGTCGTGCCAGTGGTGATGATCGTGAGCCAGCTTGCGTGCCAGCTCCTTGTTCTTCTCGACCAGCAGTTCGGGCGCACCGTACGGACGGACGAAGATCGGGTTCGCATAGAACCAGACGTTCGACCAGGCCTGCACGTCGTTGGTCACCTTCTTCACGCCGCCGACCGTGCCGAGGTGCGACGGACATGCCGGATCCGTGCAGCTGACGGTGGCGTTGTTGGCATCGAGCAGCGGATTGCCGGCGCTGTCGGACACGTTCGGCGTGGCCGGCGGGATGTTGGTGCCGCGGGCGCGGATGTAGAAGGGAGTCTTGCCCGCGATGAAGGTGGTCCTGAAGCTGAGCCGGACCGAACCGTCGCGCAGCTTGCGGCTCTGCATCTTGGTCGCCTGGATCTGCTTCGCGATCTTGGCCGAGGGGTTGTAGACGATGGCCGCACCGGCGACGCCGCTCGCATTGGCCACGGCATAGCCCGGGGCGCCCGGCGCGATCGGGCCGGTGATGTCACCGGTGATCAGATCGACGTGGTCGAGCGAGGGCTTGTTCAACGGCTGCTTGATGCCGACCGGCAGCAGCAGCGGATTGTTGAAGCTGTACGGGCTGTTGTTGGACGCCGGAACGGTCATCTCCATCTCGAGCGTGACCTTCTCGCCGGGACGCACGACCAGCGTCTCGCCCATCGTCTTCCAGTCGTAGTCCCATTCACCCTTCGCACGAAACTCCATGTCGGAGTCGATGATGTCGGCGTTGACCGAATAGGAGTTGCCCGAGCGCATGCCGTCAATGATGGACTGCTGGGAGAAGCGCCGCTCGTTCGGCACGTACAGCCTGGTGTACTCGCCGGGGATGAAGTCCGCTGTCGTACCCGGATCGCGCGCGCCATAGACGCCGCGGCTGTGCCAGTCCGAACTCTGGAACAGGAAGAAGTTGCGGCCTTCGCCGAGCAGACCGTCCCAGAGCCCGCCAACCTTGGCGGTGTAGACGCCCTGCATGCCGTAGGTGCCGCCGCCGACCGCGCCCGAGCCATAGGAGCCCGAGCCGCCGTTCACGCCGCCCTCGGCCATGTGACCCGGGGCTTCGATACCGAACGCGACCGTCGGGCCGGCGTTGTTGAAGTCACGGAAGTGCTCGATGTTGTAGCCGGCCGAGCCGTTCGGGTTGAACGGTCCCTGCCGCTCGGTATGGGTCGGCACCGCGTAGGATTGCAGCGGATGGTTCGCCTGCAGCCAGGCGATGCCGGCAACGGCCTTCTGGTGACCGGCCGTGCCGGAATTGTTGACATTGTCCTTGCCGGCCCAGACCGGGTTGTTGCTGGCATCGACCGGACCGATCGCGTCAGTGTCCCCGCGGTCGAAACGATATTCGAACTCGGCCATCTTGTCGGCATTGCCGTAGCCACGCGGGTTCTGGCCGGCGATCACGGCGACGTCGCCATGCTCGTGACCGGGCAGGATCCACTCGAGGCCTTCGACCAGCACCTTGTTGTAGGTCGCGGTGCGATTGACGATGGTCGGATACTCGACCTCCTTGATCGACTGCCAGCGCCACATCTTGGCGTTGGTGTCGGTGCCGTTCGGCGTGCCCTTCAGGCTGGTGATCGTGATGCCGTCGATGGTCTTGCCGAGCGTCTGGCTCCAATAGGTCGTGGTGTTGTCGCCCGGGATGTTGGCGCTCGCATCGCTGAAGCGGCAATCGCGGTTGCCCGAACCGCCGTGGTTTCCCAGGGTGAACCAGTCGAGATCGAAATTATTGCCGCCAGCAGCCGCGGTGCCCTTGCCGACCGAGCGATCGATCGCATAGCCGGCTGCGACCGAGCCGTCGGTGCAGGTGTTGTGGTTGTGCATGTCGCCCGCGACATACGGATTGTTCTTGCTCGTTTCCCCCCAACGCTCCCCGGCGTCGGCGCTTTGTGACAGAGCCAGCGAGACCGAGGCCGCTGTCAGCAGGATTTTCTTGGTAGATGGAACCATTATCGTCGCCCCTAAAGAATTCGATCGATCTCCAAACCGAGATGACAACGCGACCGATGCGCCGTCGTCATTCGCGGCGCGACCAAACCAAAACTCGGAGACAGTTTGTTGAAGGATTTATTTTTGCTGGTGCCATCTCCACGGCCATCGCGATCCGCAATCGTTGCGAAATTTTTGTGACACTGACGTTTGCCCGGTGACAACGGCAACTGTGCCGTTGCATATACGCGCCGCGCAACGAGCGCAGCCCGAGTTGTAAAGAACGTATGTCAGCCCCTGCCATGTCGAATGCGGCGCAGACCTTTGAGAGCGCCTCTGCACGCTCCAATCAGCAAGATGGCAACAGCTCTTCCCCAGCGCGAATATCATTCGTGACCGCCCTGCGTGGGCTCGGCAGGGAGCCGCTCCTGCACTTCCTTGTTCTGGGCGGACTGATCTTCGCGGCCGACGCCATCATCCATCCGCCAGCGAAGGACGAGAAGGTCATCACCGTGACCAAGGCGCTGCGCCAGTCCTTCATCGACACGTTCGACGAGGACAAGCAGCGCACCCCGAGCGAGGCCGAGCTGCAGAAGATGGTCGAGGCCTGGGTCGCCAGCGAAATCCTCTATCGGGAAGGCAAGACGCTCGGCGTCGACCGCGGCGACGAGATGATCCGCGACCGTGTCGCGTTCAAGCTGCAATATCTGATCTTCGATCAGGTGCGCGTGCCGCAGCCAAGCGACGAGCAGTTGCGCGCCTGGTTCGCCGACAATCATGCGCGGTTCGACGAGCCCGAGCGTGTCAGTTTCTTCATGACGCCACCCAGCGACGAACCGACGGCGCGGCGCTATCTGGACGACATTCGCGAGCAGCGCGAATCGGAGGAGCTGCGCGATCAGACGCGCGCGGTTCTCGACCGGCCGGTGCCGAGCCTGGCCGCCGGCTTCGGCGACGGCTTCAGCGAAGGCCTGCTCAAGGCGCCCCTCCAGGAATGGATCCTGCTGCAGTCGAAAGACGGGTGGCACGTGGTTCGTCTCGACGCCCGGACGCCGGGCGCGCCTGCGAAACTCGAGGACATCCGCGCCGAGGCAGCCAAGATCTGGCACACTGAAGAGACACGGAAACGGGCCTGGGAGGCGGTGAGCCGGCTCAAGGCCAACTACACGATCAGGTACGAGCCGTGACCGGCGCGCGCGCCCTGATCGCCATCGTGCTCGCGTTCGCAGCGCTGCTGCCTGGGCGGCCGGCGGCTGCGCATCAGGCGACGATCGCCGTGCTCGAATTTCGCGAGATGCGGCCCGGCGCGTATATCGGGCGATGGACGACCTTGCCGAAGGATGGCGTCAACCGCATCGAGCTCAAGATGCCGCCGCATTGCTACCTGCGCCTGCCGGAACTCAATTGCGGCGACAAGGGCCTCGTCGGACAGATGACGATCGGCAATCTCGGCGAGGACATGTCGGCTGCCATCATCCGCGTGACGTCGCTCGCTGGAGAGACGCGCAGCTACACGATCTCAGCGGCCAATCCGGTCGTGACGGTGCTGGGCACCGATGCGCCGACGCTCGAGACCTGGCTCGAGCTTGCCAAGACCTACGTCAACCTCGGCATCGACCACATCCTGCTCGGCGCCGATCACCTGCTGTTCGTGCTCGGGCTGATCTGGATCGTCCAGGGCGGCTGGCGCCTGCTCAAGACGATCACGGCCTTCACGATCGGCCACAGCGCCTCGCTGGCTGCAACGGCGTTCGGCTTGATCGGCGTTCCCGAAGGCCCGCTCAACGCCTGCATCGCGCTCAGCATCGTGTTCGTCGGCGTCGAGATCATCAAGCAGCAGCGCGGCGAGATCGGGCTGACCGCCCGCTACCCCTGGGCCGTCGCCTTCAGCTTCGGTCTCGTCCACGGCATCGGCTTCGCCAGCGCGCTCGCGAGCCTCGGCCTGGAGCGGCGAATCCTGCCCGCGGCGCTGCTCTTCTTCAATGTCGGCGTCGAAGTCGGGCAGATCCTGTTCGTGCTGCTGGTGCTGGCACTGATCTGGGCGCATCGCCGGCTCGGCGCGGCGCTGCCGCGCTGGGGCGCCGAGCTGCCGGCCTATGCGATCGGCTCGGTCTCGATGTTCTGGTTCCTGGGCCGCCTGGTGCGGGTTCTGGCGGCCGCATGATGATGAATGGGACGAACATGATCGCGCGCAAACTCCTGCACGCCGTGTTGGGTGCGGCTTTGCTCTCGCTGCTAACTGCGAATCCTGGCTTTGCCCATGAGCAGACCGGCGTCGGCGGCGGCCTCGCCAGTGGTCTGCTGCATCCCTTGACCGGGCTGGATCATCTGGTCGCAATGGTCGCAGTCGGCATCTGGGGCGCGCAGCTCGGCGGCGCGGCGATCTGGATCCTGCCGGTCGTCTTCCCGTTGGTGATGGCGTTCGGAGCCGTCCTGGGAATCCTCAAGATCGGTCTGCCCGTCCCGGAGCTCATCATCGCGCTGTCAGCGCTGGTCCTTGGCCTCGCTGTCGCCCTGCGCGTCCGTGTCCCGTTCGCGATTGCGGCTATCATTGTTGCGATCTTCGCCATCTTTCATGGCCACGCGCACGGCATCGAGCTCCCGACGGCGGCGAATCCCCTGGCCTATGGCTGCGGCTTCGTGGTCGCGACCGGTCTTCTCCACGCCTGCGGCATCACCATCGGCGCGCTCGCGCGCTGGCCCGGCGGCGAGCGTATCATCCAGGGCGTCGGCGCAGCCATCGCCGCGCTCGGCGGCTACTTCCTGATCGCGAGCCTCGGAGTCGCGGCATGAGGACGTACCACCGGACCGCCCTGCTCGCATCCGTGCTGCTGCTGGCGCAAGCGCAGCTCGCCGATGCGCATATCGTATCGGCCCGGCTCGGTGACTTCTACGCCGGCGCCCTGCATCCGCTGCTCACCCTGCAAGACGTCGTGGTCTGGGCCGCGCTGGGATTGCTGGCCGGCTCGCTCGGTGCGGCGAGCGGACGCTGGCTGGTCGTGGTGTTTCCGCTCGGCCTGTGCGCGGGGCTGGCGCTCGCCGCCGGGTCGGGGCTCGCCCCGGCTTCCCCGCTCGTCGACGCCGCGACCATTCTCATTCTCGGGCTGCTGCTGGCCGCGGCCTTGCGCATTCCCGTGACATTGCTGAGCGCGATCGCATTCATGCTCGGGCTGATGCGCGGCGCAGCGAATGCCGGCGAGCTCGTGCCGCAGACCGACCGTCTCCTGTACGCCGCCGGGCTCGCCAGTGCAGGCTATGTCGCCATCACCCTCGTGATGGCGCTCGCGCTCACCTTCCGGCGTCCTGAAACCGAGCCGGTATCGAGCTGGCGCGGAATCGCCGTGCGCGCGGTCGGTGGCTGGGTCGCCGCGATCGGCCTGATGATGGCGGGACTATCGCTCGCGTCCTGAGCAGGCCTATGCTCGGGCGATCCGACACCGCCAATCCCCACCTCGCGTGACCGACGCCATCAATATCGCAGCCATTGCCGTGCTGCTCCTGACCTGCGCCGGCCTGATCTGGACGGATCTGCGCAGCGGGCTGCTGCCCGACTGGATGAATGCGCTGGTCGCCGCCAGCGGCTTCGCAAGACTGGCGACGCTCGTCGACCTGCCCGAGGCGCTGTGGAATTGCGCCGCAGCCCTCGCGATCGGCTTGGCGCTGCTGCTGCTGCGGCTGCTCTACGCAATGGCCCGCGGCCGCCAGGGACTGGGCCTCGGCGACGTCAAGTTTCTGATGGCTGCAACGCTTTGGGCCGGCCTGCCAAATCTGCCGATCCTGCTGCTCATCGCCACGACGACGGCACTCGCTGCGGCGCTCGCTCTCTTCGTCATGGGACGACGGCTGACGGGCCAGACGGCGCTGCCGTTCGGCCCGTTCCTCGTCCTCGGCCTGCTGGCCGTACTCGCCCTGCAGGTCACCGGGCGCGAATTGCTCGTGACCTTCTGATTGCCGTAAGCCGCTGACCTCAGCGCGCCCGCCGCGCCATCCGCTCGCGTCCGCCCGGAGGTGCGGGCGGGGTCATCGGTCCCGCCTGCACGTCGCCGCTGCCGGCTGTGCCGAGCTGCGGCATTTGCAGAGTGACGGTCTCCGGCGCCTTCAGCAGCGAGGCTTCACGCGGTCGCAGCGACTGCAGCACCCATCCCTCATGCGAAGCGCCGACCCGCAAGCGCAGCGATGCCTGCGACGCCGCGTCGACGAAGATGCCGAAGCTCTCCTCGTCGCCGATCACCGTGCCGACGAGCTGCAGGTTTGGCCGTTCCGGCTCCCTCGGCGGCGCAGGCGGCGGCGCCCGCATCACCGTGACGGGTGCGGCAACCGGCGGCGGCCGCCGCGACGCCGAGAAGATCGGACGATCACGTGTCGCCGAAAGGGTACTGATCGGAACATCCCACAGCGGGTTGGCACTCCTGCCCCCCGGAGCTTCTGCGCTGGGAGCTTCTGACATGGCGGCCGGCGGTTCGGAGGCGCCGGGCGCGGGCGCGGCCTGGACGGGCGTGGCCGGCTCGAGACCATCCGCCGTCTCGCTCCAGGCACGGCTGAGCGAAGCTGCAAGCACGCACACGGTGGCAAAGGTGACGAGGCCCGAGCCTACGAACGATCGCATCACGATTTTCCTTGCCATTGACCCGACACGGTGACCAGCACGGTCAATCGTCCCACGCCGCCAGCTGCGGCGGCCAGCGGCTGCTGCACATGCAGTTGATCGACGAAGAGAAACGGCAATCCGGCCTCGAGATCATAGAGCAGCTGCTGCAACGCCGGCTGTTCGAGCTCGCAGCTTGCCACCACGCTGATCAGGTTGGTGTTGGCGCGTGCCGCCGGCAGCTCGACCTGGGTCGACAGCACGCTGCCGCCGACCTTGCTGATCGCCTCCGTGAGGCGCTGGACCAGCGCCGCGCCCGCGATGGTGACCGTTCGTCCCTCCACGAACACCGATCCACCCGGAGCCGTCGCGCTGCCTGCGGCGGAATTGCCGGCTGGCCGTTTGCGTCCGGAAAACTGCGCCAGTTGCGCGTTGGTGTCATTGAGCTGGTCGCGCCTGGCGACGAGATCGACGACCCCAGCGGCACCAAGCCAGAGCAGTGCGACAATGGTCGCCGCATAGAGGATCGCAGAAACGGCCGGTGAGTTCACGAACATGCGGCGCAGCGATGTCGACCAGTTCATGCCCGGTCTCCGAAATAGGCGTTGATGCGCGCCTCGATGTGGAAGTGCTCGCCCGCTTCGCCGGCGGTGCGCGTCGTCGGCGCGTAGAAGGTGGCGCGGCTGAACTGCTGCGACTGCTCGATCAGCCGGATCAGCGCGGGTGCATCCTGGGTCAGGCCGGATATCTGCAGCCGATCGTTCTCGACATGCATCTCGACGACATACGTCCCGTCGGGGAGGATCTTCGACAACGTGTCGAGCACGATCACGCTGGCGGGGCTGGTCTGCTTGCGCTTGGCGAGCAGCCCGTCGGCGGCGGTGGCGCCCATCGCGGGCCGCAGCGCCGCACGCAGCCGCGTGACCTGCGCCTGTGCGTCCTCGATCTCGCCATCGAGATATCCACCGATCAGCGTCGTCGCGATCAGCAGCACCGCCGTGGTCGCAGCGACCGACAGCCAGCTGAGCTTGAGCACGCGCCCGAGATCACGGCCGCCGGCAAGCGACGAACGCAGCGACGTCTTGAAGATCTGGATCGGACCGCCATCGGTTGGGCCGACGTCGGCGGTGATGACGAGCTTGGCAATGCCGACCTGATCGGCAAAGGCGAGCAAGGGCTGGACCAGAGCGCGCGGCGTTGCCGCGAGCGTCAACGCGATCCGATCACTGGCTGCGCGCCGGGCGCTGTAGCCGTAGAGGACCTGTCCGAGATTCCACGGCGTCAACCTGCCGATCTGGGTCCGGATCATGCCGTCCAGAAAAGGCTCCGCCTGCTTGGGAAAGTCGAGAGGCCGGATCAGAACGTTCTCGGCGGCCAGATGGATGTCCAGGACAGCACCGCGCAAGGTTCGCAGCCACTCCGGCGAGAGCCCGACCTGCGCCGCTCCCAAAGCCGGATTCAGCCGTGCCGCCGCCAGCATCGGTCTCGCCTTCGGCGGCGTCTGTACCGTCATGACGATCGCTTCTGGCTGATCGTAGCGGATCACGACTCGCGGGCGTCTGAGCTGCCGATCGGCGACGGCCTCGATCGCTGTAGCGACGCTTTCCGTCCACACCGTCAGTCCGCGCTCGATCGCTTCGGTCAGTTTCATGGCATCCTCCGCGCCTGAAGCGCTCCCCTCGGCTGCGGTCCCTCGTCCTGGCGCGCCAGCAGCCGATAGGGCTCCTCGCCTTCGCCGGGAACGATCACCGCCGTCGCAGTGTGACGAAGCCCGCCCGCCGGACCGACGACGATGCGCAGCCGATAAGCCTTGCTTTTGCCCTTGGCGGCGTCCTTCGCAGCAGGCCCCAACATCTTGGCGAGCGTATCGGCATCCTGTGACAACGACGCCCGTGCGTTGAGGAAATCCTTCAGGATCAGCGGCGTAATTCCCGGCAATGCGGCAACGACCTCCGGCGCCGCGATCGTCGGATCGATTCCCGGAGAACCGTTGAAGACGGTGACCAGCGGAAGCACCCGATCAACCAGCGATGCGGGAAGGCCGAGGACGAGCGACAGCTCGCCGACATGCGCGAATGGCGCCAGGCGCGGCACCCGCTTGAGACCGGCCGCCGCATAGCGCGCCTCCTCCGCCTGCGCCTTGGCTGCATCGGACGGCTTGGAGCGCCACGCAACGATCCGCTCGGCATGATCCTTGGCAGCATCGCGCTCGACGCCCAGCGTGACGAAGAGATTTTCGAGCATGTCCTTGGACGCGGTATTGAGATCGATCCGCGCCGCTTCGTTGACGAACGAGACCGCAATGTCGTTGCCTGCAAGCGCCAGGCGGAAACCGCCCTGCCTCGGCCGCTCCTCGTCCTTGGACAGCAGCAGACGATACGCCGACAGTTCGATGGCCGCCGAGACCAGCGCATCGGCCTCGACCGCCTCGTCCTCGAGCCGCAGCAACCGCGCCGAGCTGCCGAGTTGCTGCGAGACGACAACGACCAGGGCCGCCAACGCCGCAAGCATCCACAGCGCCGCGATCAGGATGAAGCCATCCTGCGCGCCGCGCCTCTGGGCAGAACCTCTGGTAAAGGAGCGAACCAGCATTAGTCGATCGGCTCGCTCTTGTTCGGCTGCGGCGGCTCGCCAGCACCCGCCGACGGATTCGCGGTGCCTGCCGCTCCGGGATCCGCAAAGCCGCCGCCCGGCGCATCGACGTGAATACGGACTGCGCTGACGAGAACGGCGGCACCGCCACGGCTGTCGTCATAAACCGTCATGCGCACGGCGGATGGTAGCTTGGTCGCATCGCGCCACTCCGACGTCCACGCCATCGTCCCGTCGGCATAGGCGAACGACATCCGGAACGGCGCCGACAGCAGCACCACGGGATCGCGGAACCGGAAATGCTCGGTCACGGGCTGGCCGACCGGCACGGGCTCGAACATGGCACGCGATCGCCGCAGAGCGCGTTCGCCCCTGCTCCCTTCCTCGCCGATGCGCACGATGTCGAGACCATGTCCGGCATTGGGGCCGAGTTCGGCGCGCACGAACATCGCCGAGACCTCGTCGCCCACGAACAACGGTCCCTTCTGCTCGCGATTGGCCGAGACGAACTGCACGGCAGCGAGATCATCGCCGACCCGCCGCAGCGCAGCGGCCACCATCTCGGCGCGCTGGACGCGATCCAATCCGCGCTTCCACGCCGGTAGCCATTGCGACGTCACCGCGGCAAGCGCCGACAACACGATGCCGGCGATCGCGAGCGCGCCGAGTGCCTCGATCAGTGCGAAGCCCTGCTCTCGGGATCGATCGGATCGGGCGGTCATCATCGCGCTCCTCGCGCCAGGCGAACCGTCTGCACATCGGCGACCGCGCCCGAGCCGGTCTTGACGCGCAAGGTCACCGCCTCCGGGATCCAGCCGGTCTGTCCCGCCGGCTCATTCCAATCGCCGCCGAGCGGCCTGACCTGCAGCACCACCGACCCGGAGCCGGAGCGCTGATCGATGCTGCCCGGCTGCAGCCGGCCGCGATCGGCCAGCATCGTTGCCAACGCCAGCCTCATGTCGGTGACCAGAGTGACATGCTGTTCGAGCTTGCGAACGCTGGCCGCGTTGCGCGACACCACGGCGCCGATGGCAATGATCGACACGCTCACGATGGCAAGCGCGACGAGCACCTCGATCAGCGAAAATCCGGCTTCACTCCGGCGATCGATCTCAACCATTGGCGAGCGCGCGCGAGACAATGTCGATCCTCCCCGTCAGCCAGTTCACCCTGATCTCCAGGCTCAGATCGGCGCGCGACAAGGTGATCGCCCCGCCGCAGGACAGGCCGTCAGGAAAGAAGGTAATCGTCGCCAGCACCGGCCGATGCTGGCAACTGCGCGGCAACGTCGCCAAGAATGCGACGTCGTCGGGCAGCTTCAGCGCAGCCGCGCTGCTGCCGGAGCGGATCAAGCGGCGCGACGTGTCGATCTCCGTGTCGACGCGCGCGCCGGTCCGCATCGATGAGGCACGGTCCGACTTCAGCAGTGTCGCCGCCTGCAACGCGTAGGCCTGCAGCCGCGGCCGCGACGTCTGCCGCGGCAGATAAGGCAGCGCGACGGACGCCAGCAGCGCGACGATCGCGAGCACGCAGACCATCTCGAGCAGCGTAAAGCCGCGCTGGCCGCCGTCATTCACTGCGCGCGCTCGTCTGCGTCGGCGTTCCCAGCACGATGTCCGCCGCCGTCCCGCTGCCGCCTTCCTGGCCATCGGCACCGTAGGACAGGATGTCGTACGGGCCGTGATCGCCCGGTGCGCGGTAGACATAGGCCGTATTCCACGGATCCTTCGGCACTGCCCCGCCCTTGAGATAGGGACCGTTCCAGGCGCTCAACCCGGCCGGCCGTTGCGCCAGCGCCGCGAGGCCTTCCGAGGTCGAGGGGTAGCGGCCGGCATCGAGATAGAACAGGTCGAGCGCCGCCGAGAAGCTCTGCAACTGGATCCGCGCCGCCTTGGTCTTGGACTCGCTTAGATAGTTCAACACGCGCGGGCCGATGAGACCCATGATCAGCCCGATGATCGTGATCACGACCAGCATCTCGACCAGCGTGAAGCCGCGCTCGTGTTCACGGTCGGCACTCTTGGCCGGCTTGCTCTGCGTGTCCGATCTCATGTCATTCTCCTTGGTAGCCATCAGCCGACCAGTTGCGTCACAGAAAGCAAAGCCGTCATGATCGAGACGATCAGGCCGCCGACAACCACGCTGATGAGCAGAATGGCGGCGGGGCCGACGATGCCGACGACGCGATCCAGGCCGCGCTGCAGCTTGGCTTCGTAGAACTCAGCGATCCGTGTCGACAGCGTCGGCAACTGGCCGGTCTCCTCGCCGAGCCGCAGCATGCGCAGCGCCATCGGCGGCAGCATGTTGTCGGCCGACAATGCCTGGGACAGCTTGCCGCCGTGACGGACGCGATCCGCGGCTGCCGACCAAGGCGCACGCGACGACGTCACGGCCATCACATCGACGAGAATGCGAAGGGCCGCGCTCAGATTGACGCCGCAGCCGAGCAGCAGGCCAAGATTGCGGCAGAACAGGCTGGTCCGATAGAACAGCAGCAGGCTGCCGACTCCGGGCATGACCGCAACGACGCTGGCCAGGCCGGCGCGAACCGCGGGCTGACGCAACAGCCACCAGCCTGCCGCGAGCAGCGCCGCACAGCCGAGTGAGATCGCGGCTGCATTGGCGCGCAGCAGATCCGACAGCGTCATGAAGAAGCCGAGCGCCGTATCGGTACGGCCACCGAAGTCACGCAGCACGGCCGAGAAATTCGGCAGCACGGCCACGAGAAAGAACAGCATCACGCCGATCGCCGCGAGGAACACGAAGGCAGGATATTGCATCGCGTCGGTCAATTTGCGGCGCGTCGCCTCCGACCGCTCGCGTTCGCCGGCCAGCGCGGTCAGCACGTGATCGAGTGTTCCCGACGATTCGCCGACGCGCATCAGCGCGACATACATCGGCGAGAACAACTGCGGCTGGGCGGCCGCCGCATCGGCGAAGCTTTCACCGGCCATGATCGCCGCACGCAGCCGCGCCACCACGGGACGGAGGCGGCCGATATCGGAATCGCCGGACAACAGATCGAGCGCGTCGTCGAGCCGCGCGCCGGCCTTGAGAAGCAGGGCCAGGTCGCGCGTGAACGTGGTCACTTCAGTCGCGGACGGAGCGCCGAACGAGAGCCCGGACGCAGCGCCGGTCCGCTCCTTTTTCTCCTCCACGGTTTCGATCGGCAGAAGTTGCAGATACGAGATGCGCCGTTCGACCTCGCTGCGCGACGGCGCGACGAGAGATCCGACGACGATTTCACCGGACTGCGTCAGAGCGCGATAGCGGTAGCTCGGCACGATCCACCTCACCGCGCCACGAGGACACGAAGCAGCTCGGAGGCCGAGGTGACGCCGGCGCGGCACTTGGCGACGCCGTCGTCGAGCATCGTCGTCATGCCTTCCCGGATCGCCAGCCGATCGATCGCGAGGCCGTCGGCACTGTCCGCGATCAGCTCGCGCAGGCTGTTGGTCAGCTCGAGCAGCTCGAACACGCCGACCCGGCCGCGATAGCCGCTCTGGCCGCATCGCTCGCATCCCCTCGGGTGCCAGGTGATGTCGCCGGGGACGAGGCCGAGATGACCAAGACGAGGATCCTGGCGGCATGTCTCTTCATCGAGCGCCTCCGGCGCCTTGCAATGATCGCAGAGCTGACGCACCAGCCGCTGCGCGATCACCGCGCGCAAGGTCGAGCGCAACAAGAAGCCTTCGACACCAAGATCGAGCAGGCGCGGCACCGCCGCGGCCGCGGTTTCGGTATGCAGCGTGGTCAACACGAGATGGCCGGTCAGCGCGGCATGGACCGCGACATGCGCCGTCTCGCTGTCTCTGATCTCGCCGACCATGATGACGTCGGGGTCCTGACGCACGAAGGAACGCAGCGCGCTCGCGAAAGTCAGCCCGATCGCCGGCTTGATCTGCGACTGGTTGATGCCGGGAATCTCGTACTCCACCGGATCCTCGACGGTGAGGATCTTGCGCTCCGGTGTGTTGAGCAGCGACAGGATCGTCGCCAGAGTCGTGGTCTTGCCGCTGCCGGTCGGCCCCGTGATCACGATCATGCCGTGGGGCAGCGTGATCAGGCGCCGGAGTGCGGCGTCGTCGCGGGTGGCGAGACCGAGACGGCTCGCGACGAGCTGCGAGCGATCCTTCGGCAAGATGCGCAGCACCGCCGATTCGCCGTGCTGGGTCGGCATGATCGCAACGCGAACGTCGATCTCGGCGCGGCCGGCGCGGATGCGCGCGGCGCCGTCCTGCGGCAGCCGCCGCTCGGCAATGTTGAGGCCGGCAACGATCTTGATGCGCGAGATCACCGCCTGCGGCAACACGCCCGCGGGCGCCGCGATCGGACGCAACAGGCCGTCGACGCGCAGCCTGACCACGAGCCCGGTCGAGAACGGCTCGATGTGGATGTCGCTGGCGCGCATCTCTACGGCCTTCTCGATCAGATCGTTCACCGCGCGGACGACCGGCGCGCCGCTGGCGAGATCGCGGAGACTCTCGATGTCGTCGTCGCGCAGCTCCTGCGCCGGCGAGATGTCGGGCTCGCCGGAATCCTCTAACCGCTGGTCCAGGACAACGGCGATATCCTCATGCGAGGCGACCTTGAAGAGAGTCTGCGGGCCGAGCACCAGCTCCGCGGCCCGGCGCACGGCCTGATCGGTCGGATCGGCCATCGCGAACACGGCGGCGCCGTCAGAATCCTTGTAGGGATAGCCGAGCACCTCGCGGAGGAAGCGGTCGGAGAACTCGCTCACCGCGGGCAGTGCCGCCAGCAGTTCGCGCAGTGCGACGCGCTCCAATCCGGTGAAGCCGGCGACCTCCTCCGCGAAAACGTCGGCGGTCAGGCCGAACCTGTCCCAGAGCGCGATCTGCGTTTCGGCCGCAGCTCCGCCTTCGCCCGCCGCTTGGGGATGGCGCTCGCGAAGATAGGCATGGAATTGGGTCGACAGTGTACCGCTCATGGCGTGATCCGGGTGGCGCCCGTGCCGGCCCATCGTCTCGGCACGCCGCTACTGGTGACCCACGTTATTGATCGCGAACATGACGGCCGTACGAATGCCGGAGGCGCCGACATTTCCGACACACACGCGGCGCAAAGGTCGGACGGCAGCCGCCAATTATACATAAGTGTCATATTGGACCGTTATGCAGGCTGCGCGGTCAAACCGAGGCGCTGCCCCGTTTCGGCCGGTCAACACGAGTAGATCGGTAAGTCCATGTTTGGTATCGGCAATCGAAGCCAGTCCGCTGCGGTTGTCAGACATGCCTCGTTGCTGGCGATCGCGGTGCTGCTCGCCTCCTGCAACATGGCAACGCTCAATTCCCAGGCCAGCGCGCCTGCCGATGTCGATGTCATCGACAAGGTGCGCTCGCTCGACATCCTGCCGCGCGACAATGCACCGGTCGCATCGATCCAGGGACGCCCCGAGGTCGAGCGCGCGAGCGCGCGGACCTATCAAGGGACCACGGTTCAGGAGGTCGCCGAGGTCAGACCGCTGCCGGCGGCGGACGGCAAGGGCTATGATCTCAATTTCGAGAACACGCCGATCGCAGTGGTCGCGAAGGTCGTGATCGGCGACATCCTCGGCGCGGGCTACGCGATCGATCCCCGCGTGCAGGGCAGCGTCAGCCTGGTGTCGGCGCGGCCGGTGCCGAAATCAGACATCCTGTTCGTGCTGGAGAGCGCGCTGCGCCTGTCCGGCGTCGTGCTGGTCCGCGAAGGCGGTGGCTACAAGCTGACCCCGCTCGGCGACGCCATCGGAGCCGGACGCGTCGACGCCGTAGCCGGCCGCGCCGAGCCCGGCTACGGCGTCTCCGTCGTGCCGCTGCAATATGTTGGTGCGCAGACGATCCTCAAGCTGATGGACAGCTTCGCGACCCGCGCCGGCAGCGTGCGCGCCGACACCACCCGGAACCTGCTTCTGATCCAGGGCACAGGAGCCGAGCGACGCTCCGCGATCGAAACCGTGATGAGCTTCGACGTCGACTGGATGCGCGGCCAGTCCGTCGGCATCTTCCCGGTCAGCAATTCGGCGCCAGAGCCGTTGATGGCGGAGCTGGAAAAGATCATGGACTCTGGTGAGAACGGATTGAGCCAGAATCTCGTCAAGCTGCAGGTCGTCAATCGCCTGAACGCGATCATGGTCGTGACGCGCAAGCCGGCGCTGCTGCAGAGCGCGGCGACCTGGATCCGCCGGCTCGATCAGGCCGACTCCGGGCGCACCAGCGTCCACGTCTACCGGGTCCGCTACGGCGACGCGCGCCAGCTCGCCAAGGTGCTCACCGACATGTTCGGCGGCGCCGGCTCGTCCTCCACCGACAGCGCCGACGGCCAGGCCGCGCCGGGCTCCGACGGCACCACGACCTCCGTTGCCGACCGGCTGTCCTTCAACACCAATGCGACGGGATCCTCGAGCGCCAGTGCCAATCCGTCGAGCCGGACCCAGGGCGCAGGCGGCCTGTCCGGCATGCAGGCGTCGAGCACGTCATCATCCAGCAGCACGCCGACTTCGACCGGACTGGAACCCCGCGCTGGCGGCAGTGGCGGGCAGTCCCTGATGCCGAACGTGCGCATCACGCCGGACACGGTGAACAACTCGCTGCTGATCTACGCCGACCGCGAGAGCTACCGCATCATCTCCGGCACGCTGCAGCAGCTCGATCAGCCGGTGTTGCAGGTCGGCATCGACGCGACCATCGCCGAGGTGACGCTCACCAACGAACTCTCCTACGGCGTGCAATCATATCTTTCGAGCAAATTCCTCGGGCTCGGCACCGATCGGGGCTCCATCAGCAACACGCAGGCGACTTCGGTCGCGACGGCCACGGCCTCAGCCGCGACGACGGCGCTGATCAACCGCGCTTTGCCCGGATTCAACTTCCTGATCGGCAATGAAGCGTCGCCCAACATGATCCTCGATGCGCTTCACACCGTGACGAGCGTGAAGGTGCTCTCGAATCCCTCGCTGGTCGTGATCAACAACCAAAGCGCCACCTTGCAGGTCGGCGACGTCGTGCCGGTCTCGACTGGCAGCGCCACCGTGCTGTCGTCGAGCAACACGGTGGTCAACACCATCGACTATCGCAACACCGGCATCATCCTGCGCGTCGTGCCGCGGATCGCCGCCAACGGCAACGTCCGGCTCGAGATCGAGCAGGAGATCAGCAACGTCGCCGCGCAGACGGCAGCGAGCCTGACGCCGACGGTGTCGCAGCGCAAGGTCAAGAGCGCGATCTCCGTCGCCAACGGCCAGACCGTGCTGCTGGCCGGCCTGATCAGCGAACAGCAGAACGGCAATCGCAACGGCATTCCGGGTTTCGACGAGATCCCGGTGCTTGGCGACGCGTTCTCGCATCAGGACAAGAAGGGCACGCGCACAGAGCTGATCATCTTCATCCGGCCGCAGATCATTCGCGACGGCAGCGATGCCCATCAGGTGGCCGAAGAACTCCGCTCCAAGCTCCGCGGATCGGTTGGAGCCAGCATCACGGATGATTTGCGTGTCCGCACCACCCGCTGATCCCCGCCAAATGACCCGGCCGACGATGCGGTGCCTCGCCGTCGTCTGCACCGCAGCCGGCCTGCTGCTCGGCGCAATCGCATCGCCTGTGCACGCCGATTCGGTTAGTGCCGCACGCAGTGCCTATGCGCGCGGTGACTTCGTCCGCGCCATGCGCGTGCTGACGCCGCCGGCGCTGCGCGGCGATCCGCGCGCGCAGGCCATGCTCGGCTTCATGTATGAGAACGGCTTTGGGACCCCGCAGGCCTATGAGGTCGCCAGCGATCTCTATTGCCAGGCCGCCGCCGCCGGCAATCCATTCGGCCAAGCGATGCTTGGCCTGATGTATGACAAGGGACATGGCGTTCCACAGGACGTCGTGCTCGCCTACAAATGGCTCAACCTCGCCGCCGGGCACGCCAAGTCGACACAGCGCAGCTACTTCCTGCGGCTTCGCAACGCCGTGGCCTCGAAGATGTCGGCCAGCCAGATCGCCCAGGGCCAGGCCCTCGCGCTGGACTGGGTCCCGGGCCAGCTCTGACCGGCATTGCCGGTTCATGGCTCGGCGAAGGCGGGCTCCCTGCAGCAATGGAGTGAAGACGGCGCGGCACGCGATGGCTGGCGCGGTGGGGCGCATTTGTCTCCTGCATTCGCGCTGCTCGGCGCATTTCACAAAACCGAAGCAAGACCGACACCACGTTGCAATTTGTTGCCGCGATAAATTGCCGCAGGCGAGCCCACATCAGCACGTGCGCGCCGCTACCCCACTCCGTCTGGAGATGTCATGACCAGAACAGTCACCCGGTCCAAGGCGCTCGCCCTTGCGACCAGCGCCGTCTTTACCGCGACCAGCGTCGCGCCAGCCTTCGCCGGAGCGGCGACGAGCACACCGATCGAGCACGTCATCATCATCGTCGGCGAGAACCACACGTTCGACAATCTGTTCGGCACGTACAAGCCGAAGCCGGGGCAGACGATCGACAATCTGCTCAGCAAGGGAATCGTCAACGAAGACGGCACGCCGGGCCGGCACTTCAAGAAGGCAGAGCAGCGGATCGGCCGCGACGAGGTTCGCTATACTGCCGAGACCGCGTCCACGGGCGCCTATGCGACGCTGCCGCAACCTTACACCACCTATGGAATCGGCCTGCCGCAGAACGTCCTCGACACCCGCTTCCCGGCCAATCTTCCCAACGGCCCCTACCAGATTTCGAAATACGTCTCCTATGCCGCCTACACCGGCGATCCGGTACACCGCTTCTTCCAGATGTGGCAGGACATCGACGGCGGCAAGCACGACAAGTTCGTGTGGGTCGAACAGACCATCGGCACCGGGTCGAACGGGCAGCCTTATCCGTCCGGCGGGTTCAACCCGATGGAAGGCGCCATCTCGATGGGGTTCTACAACATGAACCCGTTCACCGACGCCTCCGGCAAGGCCCAGCCGGGTGACGCGCCGTTCTTCAAGCAGCTCGCCGACGAGTACGCGATCAGCGACAACTATCACCAAGCGATCATGGGCGGCACCGGAGCCAACTTCCAGGCCCTCGTCACCGGCCACGCTGCGTTCTTCACCAATCCCGAGACGCTGAACGGCACCCCCGCCGTGCCCTACGCCAACCAGATCGAGAATCCCGATCCCGTCCCCGGCACCAACAACTACTACAAGCAGGACGGCTACAGCGGCGGATCCTACGTCAACTGCTCCGACCCAAGCGCGCCCGGCGTCGCCGCCGTCAACGAGCAGCTGTTCAAGAACGGCGTCACCAGCAACAACTGCGCGCCGAACCACTATTACCTCGTCAACAACTATAGCATGTTCTGGAACCAGACCAGCGCCAAGCCGAACGCGCTCGGCTCGGACAAGTTCGTGCTGCCGCCGCAGAGCGCGCCGACCATCGCCGACGTTATGACGGCGAAAGGCGTCTCTTGGAAGTACTACAGCGCCGACCGCGGTGACGACACCACCACCTTCGCCAGCAGCGTCGACGGCGTGCCGCTGCTGTTCCACTCCTATTGCGGCATCTGCGACCCGCTCACCGGCTTCAACAAGATCATGAAGACCCCGGCGGAGGAAGCCAAGCTGCAGAACTACGGCGCCTTCGTGAAGGACGTGCAGAACAACACGCTGCCGGCGGTGTCGTTCGTGCGTCCGTTCGAGGCGCTCGCCGGTCATCCCGCCGATTCGACCACGGATCTCTACGAGAAATTCCTCGAGGCGCTGATCAATCGGGTCAAGGCCAATCCTCAGCTCTGGGCCAAGACTGCGATCTTCATCACGACCGACGAAGGCGGCGGCTACTACGACTCCGGCTATGTCCAGCCGGTCGACTTTCTCGGCGACGGCACCCGGATCCCCTTCATCCTGGTCTCGCCGCTGGCCAAGAAGGGCCATGTCGACCACACCTATTACGATCACGTGTCGCTGCTGAAATTCATCGAGCGCAACTGGCGGCTGCCCACGATCTCCGCCGTCAGCCGCGACCGGCTGCCCAACCCGATCCATGACCGGGATGACCACCGCTATGTGCCGAAGAACCGTCCGGCGATCGGCGACCTGATGAACCTGTTCGCCTTCAGCGACGACGATGGTGACCACGATCATGACGGCGGCTGGCACCACCACGACCACGACGGACACTCCGGCGACGATCGCTGATCGACCGAGCGTCCACGGCTGACATCATTGCCGTGAAAAACAGCCCGCCGCAGACGATGCGGCGGGCCTTTTTGCGTCGCCAGCTGCGACAATCTCTCAGTGACGCGCCGATCCGCAACATCGTGAATCCGTCAGCGGATTGTCAGCTGATCGTCACGCCCCCGTTATCGACCCTCCGCATCGTCCCGCCGCCGCTTGAGTGAAGCGGCGCGATACAACCGAGGTCTTGGGGGATCTTGCAGAATGTCACTTCGATCATCATTCAAATCTGCCTTTCACGAACTGCTCACATTGTCGGTCACGGTGTCGTTGCTCGCGTTCGCCGCTGCCGCGCCAAGCCTCGCGCACGACCACGGCTTCGACGACGATGACGACAGCTACGCCATCGGCCTTTGGGGCGACCTACCCTACTCCACGCTGCAGGCCACCGTCGGCGTCCCGAACCTGATCGCGGACATGAACGCCCACCGGCTGAAGTTCACGGCGCATGACGGCGACCTGAAGCAGGGCTCCAATTCCGCCTGCGACGCCGGCCTCTATGCCCAGGCGCTGGCGTTCTTCAACAGTTTCGAGGCGCCGGCGATGTTCACGCCGGGCGACAACGACTGGGTCGATTGCGATCGCCCGTCGAACGGCGGCTTCAACTCGCGCGACCGGCTCGACTACGAGCGCAAGATATTCTTCTCGACACCGTTCTCGCTCGGCCAGCGCAAGCTGCGCCAGGAGGTGCAGACCGATCCGCTGTGCCTCAGCGCCAATGGCACCAAGGTCGGTTGCGTCGAGAATCGCCGCTGGACCCTCGGCCGCGTGACCTATGCGACGCTCAACATCCAGGGATCCTGCAACAATCTCTGCGACACCAACCCCGATCCGGACGAATACAATGCGCGCAATACGGCCGTGATTCTGTGGATGCAGCAGACCTTCGCTGAAGCCAAGAGGCGCAATTCCGCTGCGGTGATGTTCATCACCCAGGGCAACCCGGGCTGGGACCAAGCCGACCCGACGCGTGCGCCGCTGCGCGATCCCAAGACGCTCGCCGAAACCGACGGGCAGCCCGATGGCTTCGTCAGCTTCCTGACTGCGCTGCGTACCGAGGTCGAGGCGTTCCGCAAGCCGGTCGCCTACGTCCACGGCGATTCCCACTACTTCCGGATCGACCAGCCGTTCCTCAACGCTGCCGGCCAGCGGCTTGAGAACTTCGTTCGCGTCGAAACGTTCGGCGACAATCAGGGCAATGGCAACAACGACGTGCGCTGGCTCAAGGTGACCGTCGATCCGCGCAGTCGCGACGTGTTCTCCTTCCAGCCCGTCACGGTGCCGGCGAACCGCACCGCCGTGCCGGCGCCGACCCGCAACTGAGCCTCATAATGACCGGGTCGTCCAGCCTGGCTGGGCGACCCTTGTCTTTCGCCGAGCAGCGCTGCAGTCGGACTCAACCGAGCGACCGCAGCCAGGCCAGCCGCGCGATCGCCTGCGACGCCAGCCGCTGCATGAGACCGAGCCGGTCCGATTCGGTCGCTCGCTCCGCATGCTCCAGATACGCGTCCGCGAGCGCTTCCGCCAGCACGGCTGCATCGGCTTGCGCGAGCCCAGCCGGCAGGCGCAACAGGCCCGCAACGTCCGATGCCATTGCCGCGGCTTCGCGCGCAAGCTCGCCCACGCGATCTGCCGGGCGGCCTGCGGCGCGCGCCGCCATCGCGTCGAGCAGCTCGGCGAGTCGACGCTCCAGCCGGCCGGCGTCGATCGTGCAGGCGTCCGACGCCACTGACGCCGCGCGCCTGGCGTCGGTCTCAAGATGATAGGCACGGCGCCGCTCCTTGCGCAGCGTCGCGACATGACCGAGCTCCTCCCGCGCCATGGCCTCGGACGCCCTCTTGACCTCGGGAACATCGTTAAATGCGGCGAGATAGGACCAGAACGCAAAGGCCCGTTCCTCGTTGCGCACCGCCATCGACAGCGCGCGGTAAGGAGTCATCAACCGCGAATCCTGAATTTCGCGCGCGGCGCCGGGCTCAAAGGTCTCCGGCGGCTGCCAGCGCACCAGCGACGCATCGGGGGCACGCCCCGTACGCGCTTGCGACCACTGTGCGACACTGTCGACATGCTCGCGCTCGGCCGCGGCCAGCCTTGCGAAGACGTCGGCCAGATCGAGCCGGCCTTGACGCTGCATCTCTCCGGACAGTTCGTCGTAGCGATCGGCCGCCTCCCGCTCCATCGCATTCGCGAGCGCGAACAGCTCGTCGATCGAATGCAGGTTCCCGGCCGGTTCCGACTTGAGCGAGAGCGTGCGTGATAACAACATATAATAGTCCGCCTGATTGTCCGGGCCTGTTTGATCCAGCGCAACGTCCGTCGGATTGCGACCCACTAGACAACCGGCACGATAAGGAGTCAATTTAGCCTGACTCTATCTCAGGGATTGTCAATGGCGACGATCCTTCCTTCCCGAAACAGTCCTAACTGGAATACGGCTCCTTCGTGGGCCGACCGTTCCTTTTGAGGTGATCATGGTTGCGAGTGATGTCGCCACCAATCGGTGGCGCATGCCTGCTATCTTGGTAGCAATCCTCATCGGGCTCTGCGCCATCGCGGCCCCGCGCGCAGCACATGCGGCCGGCGATCTCGCAACCTACCTCTCGAAGATCACGCCGGGCGATCTCTTCCCCAATGCGGACCGTTTCGGCGTGCCGCAAGGCGAGCCGCCGATCATGCCGGTGTATCGCGGCGATCAGCTCAAGGGTTACGTCTATCTCAACTCCGATTTCGCCAATTCCGTCGGCTATTCGGGCAAGCCAATCCACATCCTCGTCGGCATCGATCCCAAGGGCGTCATCACCGGGCTGAAGCTGGTCGATCACAAGGAGCCGATCGTGCTGATCGGCATTCCCGAGCCACGCATCGTTGCCGCACTCAACGGCCTGCTCGGCAAGGACATGATGCCGATTGCGCAAGGCGCAGAACACGCGCCGCAGGCCGACATCGTCTCAGGTGCCACGGTCACCGTGCTGGTGATGCACGACAGCATCGTGCGCGCCGCCACGCGCCTGATCCGCAGCGGCCGCATCGGTGCCGGCGCAGCGGCGAGCACCGCCGCGGCACAGCCGGGCGTGACCAGGACGGTCGATCCCGACAAGAGCGAGATCCGCGACTGGAGCAGCCTGCTCGGCGACGGCTCGGTGCGGCGCCTGCATCTCAGCATCGGCGACGTCAACGATGCGTTCGCCAAGTCGGGCAATACGGCGGCCGCGCAAAGTCCGGAGCCCGGCGATGCCGGCGACACCTTCGTTGATCTGTATGTGGCCATGGTCAGCGTGCCCACCATCGGCCGCAGCCTGCTCGGCGACGAGGGCTATCAGCGACTCAAGCAGCGATTGCAGCCCGGACAGCAGGCGATCGTCGTCGCCGGCGACGGCATCTACTCGTTCAAGGGCTCCGCTTATGTCCGAGGCGGCATCTTCGACCGCATCGAGGTGCTGCAGGAGGGCGGAAGCACACGGTTCCGCGACAAGAACCACATGCGACTCGGTGCGCTGGCCGCCGCCGGCGCCCCTGCCCTGCGCGAGATCGGACTGTTCGTCACGCCGCCCGAATTCACGCTCGACCCGACCGAGCCATGGCAGCTCCAGCTCCTGGTGCAACGAAGCACAGGCAGCCACGACAAGGCGTTCCTGACTTTCGATATCGACTACACGGTGCCCGACGCCTACTTGAAGCAGCAGACGCGCCCCGCTGTGCCGGCAGCGAAGGCGACGACCGCACGTCCCGCCCCAGCCACGGCGCAACCGGTCGCCGACGACACCGAAGAGCCGTTATGGATGCGCATCTGGCGCTCGCAGATGGTCGCCATCGGCATCACCGCGCTGGCGCTGGCCGTGCTCACGGGGATCTTCTTCTTCCAGAACGTTCTGGTGCGCCGTCCCCGGCTCTACACCTGGGTCCGCCGCGCCTATCTCCTGTTCGTGCTGGTCTGGCTCGGCTGGTACGCCAACGCCCAGCTCTCGGTCGTCAACGTCGTCACCTTCGTCAACGCGCTGCTGACCGGCTTCCATTGGGAGTTCTTCCTCGCGGCGCCCTTGATCTTCATCCTGTGGGCGGCAACGGCGGCTGGACTGCTGTTCTGGGGCCGCGGGCCGTTCTGCGGCTGGCTCTGTCCGTTCGGCGCGCTGCAGGAGCTCACCAACACAGTGGCAAAATGGCTCAAGGTGCCGCAGATCACGGTACCCTGGGGTCTGCATGAGCGTCTCTGGCCGATCAAATACATCATCTTCCTCGGCCTGTTCGGCCTGTCGCTTTATTCGGTCGCGCTCGCCGAACAGGTCGCGGAGGTCGAGCCGTTCAAGACCGCGATCATCCTGAAATTCTCGCGCAGCTGGCCGTTCGTGCTGTATGCCGCGGCGCTGCTCGGCATCGGCCTGTTCATCGAACGCTTCTTCTGCCGCTATCTCTGCCCGCTGGGCGCGGCACTGGCGATTCCCGGACGCATCCGCACCTTCGAATGGCTGCGTCGCTGGAAGGAGTGCGGCTCGCCCTGCCAGCGCTGCGCCAAGGAATGCCCGGTGCAGTCGATCCATCCCGAGGGACACATCAACGTCAATGAATGCATCTACTGCATGCATTGCCAGAAGCTCTACTACGACGATCAGCGCTGCCCGCACATGATCCAGGTCCGGCTCAAGCGCGAGAAATTCGAGGCGATGTCATCGCCGTCGATGCGCGCCGCGAAATCCGGTCCGAAGACCGTGATCACCCATGCCGGCCAGCCGATGGCGGCGACGGCCCCCTCCAACGATCTCACCCATCCATCATAAGGAGACGACGATGGCGCAAGACGACGACCAGACAAAAATCAGCCGCCGGCAGATCGTCGGCACCGCCGCACTGGGCGCGGCCGGCGTAGCCGGCAGCATTGGACTTGGCAAGAGCGTCGAGACCGCGCCGGCCGCCGCGCAACCACGTTCGGCCCAGGGCGCCGGCAAGGCGGAGGTCGCCCCCGGCGAGCTCGACGAATACTACGTGTTCTTCTCCAGCGGCCAGACCGGCGAGCTGCGGATCATCGGCATGCCGTCGATGCGCGAGCTGATGCGCATCCCCGTCTTCAACCGGTGCAGCGCCACCGGCTGGGGCCAGACCAACGAGAGCCGCAAGATCATGACCGAGGGGCTGCTGCCGGAGACGCGCGAGCGGCTCAAGGACAGGCTCGGCATCTGGATGAACGGCGACTGCCACCATCCGCACATGTCGTTCACCAATGGCACATATGACGGCCGCTACATCTTTATCAACGACAAGGCCAACACCCGCCTCGCGCGCATTCGCACCGACGTGATGAAATGCGACAAGATCATCGAGCTGCCGAACCAGTACACCATCCACGGCATGCGGCCGCAGAAGTTCCCGCGCACCGGCTACGTGTTCTGCAACGGCGAATATGAGGTGCCGCTACCGAATGACGGCAAGGTGCTCGACGACAAGTCTAAATACTGGTCGATGTTCTCGGCCGTCGACGGCGATACCATGAAGGTTGCCTGGCAGGTGATCGTCGACGGCAATCTCGACAACACCGATTGCGACTACCAGGGCAAATATGCCTTCTCCACCTGCTACAACTCGGAAAAGGGCGTTACCTTGGCCGAGATGACGGCAAGCGAGCAGGACTGGGTGACGATCTTCAACATCAAGCGCATAGAGGAAGCCGTCAAGAAGGGCGACTTCAAGGAGATGAACGGCGTTCCCGTCATCGACGGCCGCAAGGGCTCGCCCTACACGCGCTACGTTCCGGTCTCGAACAGCCCGCACGGCCTCAACACCGCCCCCGACGGCATCCATGTCGTCGCCAATGGCAAGCTGGCGCCGACGGTCACGGTGATCGACGTCCGCCTGATCGACAACCTGTTCGACGACAAGATCAAGCCGCGCGACGTCGTCGTGGCCGAGCCGGAGCTCGGCCTCGGGCCGCTGCACACCGCCTTCGACGGCCGGGGCAATGCCTACACTACGCTGTTCCTCGACAGCCAGGTCTGCAAATGGAGCATCGATCTCGCCAAGCGAGCCTTCAAGGGCGAGAAGGTCAACCCCATCATCCAGAAGCTCGACGTCCACTATCAGCCGGGCCACAACCACGCCTCGATGGGCGAGACCAAGGAAGCCGACGGCAAATGGCTGCTGTCCTTGAACAAGTTCTCCAAGGACCGCTTCCTGAATGTCGGGCCGCTGAAGCCGGAAAACGACCAGCTGATCGACATCACCGGCGACAAGATGGAGCTGGTGCACGACGGCCCGAGCTTCGCCGAGCCGCACGACGCCGTCATCGTGCACCGCTCCAAGCTCGAGGGCCGCGTGACCTCGATCTGGAAGCGCGACGACCCGTTCTTCGCCGACGCCCGCAAGCAGGCCGCAGCCGACGGCGTCACACTGGAGAGCGACGCCAAGGTGATCCGCGACGGCAACAAGGTGCGCGTCTATATGTGGTCCAGCGCGCCCGCCTATGCGCTCGAGAAGTTCGAGGTCAAGCAGGGTGACGAGGTGACCGTCTATGTCACCAACATCGACGACGTCGAGGATCTGGTGCACGGCTTCTGCATCGTGAACTACGGCGTCAACATGGAGATCGATCCGCAGCAGACCTCGTCGGTGACGTTCATCGCCGACAAGCCCGGCGTGTACTGGTATTTCTGCACATGGTTCTGTCACGCCATGCACATGGAAATGCGCGGACGCATGCTGGTCTCGCCGCAGAACGCGTGAGCGATGCGGCGCATGCGCCATATCAAGACTCTGGGGCTGGCGGCGCTCGTCGTCGCCGGCCTGCCCTTCCGCGCAACAGCGGCGACACGACAGATCGCGGCCGATATTGCCGACTTGCAGGACGTCCTCGATCGCGCGGCCGACGGCGATGAGATCGCGCTGGCCGCAGGCACCTATCGCGGGCCGCTGCGGATCTCCCATCGCCTGACACTGACAGGCGCGCATGGCGCGGTGATCACCGGCGATGGGCATGGGAGCGTCATTACCGTCACGGCACCGGGTACCGTCATTCGAGGCTTCGTCCTCAAAGGATCCGGCCGCTCGCTCGAGAAGATGGATTCCGGCATCTTCGTCGACCAGGGCGCGCACGACACGCTGATCGAGAACAACCGGATCGAAGGCAATCTGTTCGGCGTCTATCTGCACGGATCAGCCAATGCCATGGTCCGCCACAACAGCATCATCGGCCTGCGCGCGACGCTGCCCGGCGGCACCGGCAATGGCGTTTCGGTCTGGAACGCGCCGGGCGCCAAGGTGATCGACAACGACATCCGCTATGGCCGCGATGGCGTGTTCGCCATTACCAGCCGCAACAACACGTTCTGCCACAACCGCTTCAGCGAGCTGCGCTTTGCCGTCCACTACATGTACGCCAATGACGGCGAGATCACCGGCAACGTCTCGGTCGGCAACATCATCGGCTATGCGATGATGTTCTCGAAGAACCTGGTCGTGAAGGACAACGTCTCAGACCACGACCGCGATCGCGGCATGCTGTTCAACGCGACCAACGGCTCGCAGATCTCCGGCAACAGCGTGATCGGCGGCTTGCAGCCGGCGGAGCGCTGGGCGACCGCCGAGAACCGCGGCACCGACGAAGGCGTGCCGCTGACCGACAAGAGCGTGTTCACGCCGAGCGGCGGCGTCCGTCCCGGCCCCGAGAAATGCGTGTTCATCTACAACACGAACAATAATCGTATCACCAATAACTGGTTCGAGGGCTGCGAGATCGGCGTGCACTTCACCGCCGGCTCCGAAGGCAACGACATCCGGGGCAATGCCTTCGTCAACAACGCCAGCCAGATCAAATATGTCGGCACCCGCCATCTCGACTGGTCGAAGAACGGCCGCGGCAATTACTGGAGCGACAATCCCGGCTTCGACCTCAACGGCGACGGCGTTGCCGACACCGCCTACCGGCCGAACGATCTGATCGACCGCGTGCTGTGGACGGCGCCGGCCGCCAAAGTCCTGATCAACAGCCCGGCCGTGCAGGTCATCCGCTGGGCGCAGGCGCAGTTTCCGGCGATCCTGCCCGGCGGGGTGGTCGATAGCCATCCGCTGATGTCGCCACCGCCGGCGCGCCGCACTGCCGCCGGGAGCAGCACCCGATGAGCGCGACCGTCCATATCGCCGACGTGATCAAGCACTACGGCAAGGTCGAAGCCGTCAAGGGCGTGTCATTCGATCTCGCGGCCGGAGAGATGGTGGCCCTGATCGGCCACAACGGCGCCGGCAAGACCACACTGATGAAGATGATGCTCGGCCTGATCCGGCCGACCAAGGGCACGATCGCGCTGCTCGGCGAAAACCCGGCCGCCGGCGAGTTCTCCTCGCGGCGTCGGCTCGGCTATCTGCCGGAGAACGTCGCCTTCGATGCCGCGCTCACCGGCCGCGAGACGCAAACCTTCTACGCCCGCCTCAAACGCGAGCCGGTGAGCGGCGCACTGGCGCTGCTCGATGTCGTCGGGCTGGGCGACGCTGCCGGGCGCCGCGTCAATACCTACTCGAAGGGCATGCGCCAGCGGCTTGGCCTGGCGCAGGCGCTGATCGGCCGGCCACGCGTGCTGCTGCTGGACGAGCCGACCACCGGTCTCGATCCCGAACTGCGCCAGACGTTCTACGAGGTGATCCAGAAGCTCGCCGCCGAGGGCACGACGGTGCTGCTGTCATCGCATGCGCTGACCGAGCTGGAGGAGAGGGCCGGCCGTGTCATCATCATGAACAAGGGCCTCAAGGTCGCCGACGGCACGCTCGACGAACTGCGCCGCCTCGCGCGACTGCCGACTCGGATCCGGGTCAAGGTCGCTGACCTGCCGCTATCCGGCCGGCCCTCGTGGCTGCCGGAGGCGACCTCCTATCGTCGGATCAACGGCCACATTGTCGAGATCGACGCGGCGCCGGACGAGAAGATCGCTCTGCTGCGCCGTGCGACGGCCGAGGGCACCGCCGTGCAGGATCTCGAGCTCATCCCGCCCAATCTCGACGAGCTCTACGCGCATTTCCTGCGCCACGCGGAGCGTTCGCAATGAATGCCGTGATCACCATCGCCGCGAAGGAAATCCAGCAGGCGATCCGCAACCGCTGGGTGCTGGCGTCGACCCTGCTGCTGGCAGGGCTCGCGCTGTCGCTGACCTTTCTCGGCAGCGCACCGACTGGCACCGTGGGCGCGCGCGCACTCGACGTCGTCATCGTCAGCCTGTCGAGCCTGACCATCTTCCTGATCCCGTTGATCGCGCTTTTGATCTCGCACGACGCCATCGTCGGCGACATGGAGCGCGGCACCATGCTGCTGCTGCTCAGCTATCCCGTGGCGCGCTGGCAGGTGCTGCTCGGGAAGTTCCTCGGACATCTTGCCGTGCTCGCCTTCGCGACCTGCCTCGGCTATAGCGCAGCCGCGGTGGCGCTGCTGATCGCCGGCAGCCACTTCGACAGCGACGGGCTCACGGCCTTCGCCGCGATGATCGGCTCCTCCGTTCTGCTTGGCGCGGTGTTCGTCGCGATCGGCTATCTGGTCAGCGCAGTCGTGCGCGACCGCGGCACCGCAGCGGGTGTCTGCATTGGCCTGTGGCTCGCGCTCGTCCTGATCTACGACATGGCGCTGCTCGGCCTTCTGGTCATCGACCAGGGCCGCAACGTCTCCGGCGGCGTGCTCAGCGCGCTGCTGCTGCTCAACCCGACCGACGCCTACCGGCTGCTCAACCTGACCGGCTTCGCCAATGTCAGCCTGTTCTCCGGCATGGCCGGGCTCGCCGGCAGCAGTACGCTGTCGGTTGGGGTGCTGCTCACCGCGTTGGTGCTGTGGACGTTGGTGCCGCTCGCAGGCGCCGCGCTGGCCTTCTCCCGGAGAGAGCTATGAAACGCCTCGCTTACGCCGGCGCGCTCATCGTCGCCTTTGCGCTCGCCGCCTGCAACGACAAGCAGGCCGCCGCGCCGCCGCCGCCGGTCAAGCTGACGGCGGAGGCGATCGGGCATTATTGCGGAATGAACCTGCTCGAGCATTCCGGCCCCAAGGGACAGATCTTCGCCGCCAGCCTGATCGAGCCGGTGTGGTTCTCCTCCGCGCGCGACGCCATCGCCTTCACGATGCTGCCCGACGAGCCCAAGGACATCCAGGCGATCTACGTCTCCGACATGGGCAAAGCCGCGAGCTGGGACAATCCGGGCGCCGACAATTGGGTCGAGGCGCGCAAGGCGGTGTTCGTGATCGGCAGCCGGGTCAGGAGCGGCATGGGCAGCGACGAGGCGGTGCCGTTCTCGGATCGGAGCGCGGCCGAGCGATTCGCTGCCGAGCACGGCGGCCGCATCGTCGGCTTCACCGAGGTGCCGCGCGACTATGTGCTGAGCTCGCCCGACGACAACGCCGGCGCGATCGAGCCGGGCCACAAGGACACGCCTGAGGTGCAACGATGACAAATCAGCTCTCGCGTCGGCGCTTCATCCGCATCAGCGCCGCATTGGCGGGCCTCGCGGTCGCTCCTTCCAGGGCGCATGCGGCCGACAGCACAAGCGGACTGGTCGAATGGCGCGGCACGCTGCTCGGCGCCGTCGCCACGATCAAGCTTCATCACCGCGACCGGCAAGAAGCCGAACGGCTGATCACGGTCTCGATCGGCGAAGCCCGGCGGCTCGAGCGCCTGTTCAGCCTGTATCTGGAGCAATCGGCGCTGGTGACGCTGAACCGCACCGGCGTGCTGGTGGACCCCGCGCCCGAGCTGGTCGACATCCTCACACGCTCGCAGCGCTACGCCGCGATGACCGACGGCCGCTTCGACCCGACCGTGCAGCCGCTGTGGACGCTCTACGCCGATCATTTTTCGCGCCCGGATGCCAATCCCGACGGCCCGCCGCAGGCGGCCGTGCAAGAGGCGCTGATGCGGGTCGGCCATCAGCGGCTGAGCGTCAGTCGCGATCACATCGTCATGCCGCGCGGCATGGCGCTCACCCTCAATGGCATCGCGCAGGGCTATGTCACGGACAGGATCGTCGAGCTGCTGCGCGGCGAGGGTGTACAGCACAGCCTGGTCGACATGGGCGAAGCCCGCGCCATCGGCGCACGGCCGGACGCGCGGCCCTGGGAGGTCGGGATCGCCGACCCTGACAATCCCGATCGGATCGCCGCGATGCTACCGATCATCGATCGGGCCGTATCGACGTCAGGCGCCTATGGCCTCCGCTTCGATCCACAAGGCCGCTTCAATCATCTGTTCGATCCGCACAGCGGCGGCTGCGCGCAGCGCTATCGCAGCGTGACCACGGTCGCCGGCAATGCAACGGCGGCGGACGCGCTCTCGACCGCGTTCAGCCTGATGTCGGAGCCCGAGATCCGTGCACTGCTGCCCCGCACCGAGATCGAACGTGTTCACCTGATCGACGCGGCTGGAGCCGCAGTCGACCTCGTCGGCTGAGTCCGTCTCGTCTGCCGTCGGATCGCAATCGGGAACGTCGCATCAGCTAGAATCGTGCGGCCATCTCGGCGAGCCGCCTGTGCGCCCGCTCACGTGCGGCGGCGGTGTGCGTGGCCGGTCCGCTGGTCGGCCCGATCGCCACGAAGTGGAGGTCGCGAAGACCCATGAAGCGCAGCGCCTCGCGCAAATAGGGCGTCGCGAGGTCGGTCCGCCCCCGGCTGATGCCGGTGGTGAAGTCGCCGCCGCTGGCGAGGATCACCAGCGTCGGACGATCCTTCAGGAGCGGCAGGTAGCCACGCGACGGATCGAAGCGAAAGGTGAGGCCCGGCTGATTGATGATGTCGAGCCAGTGCTTGAGTTTGTAGGGAATGCCGAAATTCCACATCGGCGTCGAGATCACGACGCGCTCGGCCAGATCGAGCCGCACCGCCATGCGTTCGGCCGCCGCGAACGCCCCGCGCTGGCCGTCGGTGAAGGTGCGGCCGCCCATGCGGGCATACTTCGCCTGCAAAATCTCACCGTCGAACTCCGGCAGATTCTCGCGCCACAGATTCATCTCGTCGACGTCCCATCCCGGCCGCGCCTGCCTGAAGCGGTCCAGGAAGGCGCGCGCGCCGGCGCTGGATTCCGAATCCGCCCGCGGCGAGGCGACGAGATGCAGCAGCTTTGGCATGCCTCACCCAAGTGCCCTGATCACCGCGTCGGCCGTGGTCACGACAGCAACATTCTGCATGGCGAAGTTGATCGACGCATTGTGCCAGTCCGCGTTCATGGTCGAGCAGCAATCCTCCGGCACCACCATGAAGTAGCCCTTGTCCGCCCCGGTCCGCGCGGTGTGCTCGACCGACATGTTGGTCCAGGCCCCCGTGTTGATGATGACGTCGCGCCCGGTGGCCTTGAGAATGGTCTCGAGCCGCGTGCCCTCCCAGGCGCTCATCCGCATCTTCTCGACGACGAAGTCCCCGCTCCGCGGCTCCAGCCCCGCGACCGGCGCGGCCCCCCAGCTGCCGCGCACCATCGCCTTGCTGTCGACCAAACCCTCGAACAACGGCGCGTTCAGGGTCACGCCGGGGGCGCCGGGCTCGACCACGAACCAGACGTGAATGATGACGACGCCGCGCGCGCGGGCGGCCTCAGCGAGCCGCCGGACATTGTCGATAACACGCTGCTGCCTGGCGTGCCCCGGCGCTCCGGACTCGGCGAAGGCGCCGCCATCCATGATGACATCGTTCTGCAGGTCCTGGATGATCATGGCGCAGCGGCGCGGGTCGAGCTGCATGTCGCCAGCAGCGAGCTGCGGGGCCGAAGACGCGGTGGCCGGCGCGGCGTTGCTGCCAGTCCGCCCGCTCATATACGTCTCGTGGCGCGGACCGATCTTGGTTGCGATCGCGTAGACCGAATGCGTCGCGGTCAGATAGAGCGTGCGGAAATCAGCCCCGCCCCAGGCGAGGTTGGCGACGAGCTCCGGCACGCGGACCTTGCCGAGCAGCTCGCCGCCGGGCGCGTAGACCCAGACGCCGCCGGGAGCGGTGACCCAGACATTGCCGCGCTGATCGCATTTCATACCGTCGGGCACGCCGGGCTCGAGCTCGGAACGGATGCCGCTTGCAAAGATGCGTCCGTTCGACAGCGCACCATCGCCGCCGACGTCGAACACGCGGATCACCGCCTGCACCGTGTCGTTGACGTAAAGCAGTTTCTCGTCCGGCGAAAAGCACAGTCCGTTGGGCTGGTCGAACAGATGGCGGTCAACGAGCAGCCGCGGTGGCCCGCCGCCCGGCGCCACCCGGTACACGCCCTGGAAGCCGAGCTGGCGCGGCCGTTCCACGCCATAGACCGGCATGCGGCCATACCACGGATCGGAGAAGTAGATCGCCCCGCTGGAGTGGACGCACACGTCGTTGGGGCTGTTGAGTTCCTGGTTCTCGAAATGCGACGCTAGGATCTCGCGGCGGCCGTCGGGACGCTCGCGCACCAGCGACGACGTCGCGTGTTCGCAGACGATCAGGTTGAGCTCGGCATCATAGGTCATGCCGTTGCACTTGTTCGAGGGCCGCCGCATCTCGACCACGCCGCGCTTCGCATCCCAGCGGCGGCGGACATCAGCCGGCATGTCGGAGAACAGCAGGAACTGCTCGACGGGATGCCAGATCGGCCCCTCCGTGAACTCGAAGCCGGTCGCCACCTGCGCCACCGGCGCGTAGGGGTCGACCAGGGTCTCGAACTCAGGTCGCAAGGTCACGTGTGTCATCGTTGTGCCTCGTGCGGATCACGCCGGGAACCAGTGCCGCTGCGGCAGCGACTGCACGATCGGACCCGGCACCTGGTCATGCAGCCGCCCCGTTACGACGCCGCCTTCGATCTTGGCGGGACGATCATGCACCGGCAACAGATAGCGCGAGCTCGACAACAGCTTCTTGATCGCCGCCTTCTCGGCACGCTTGGTGGTGCCGTGATTGCCGGTGGTGCGCGGCTCGCCATCCTGGATCTCGTTGAACGGCGTCACGATCTGGTCGTTGAAATCGTAGATGACGTCGCCGCAGATGGTGGCGATGCCGTCGGCGGTGTGGACGTGGATGTTCATCGAGCCCTCGGTATGGGCGTTCGCAGCATCGCAATAGACGCCCGGCATCAGCTCGACCGGGCCGGTGAGCTCGAGGTCGAGGAAGCGCAGCGCGCTCTTGGTGTGCAGCCGGTCGATGAGATGCTTGATGTCCGGCGCCGGATATTGCGGATGCATCAGGCCGGAGACGGAGTATTCGAGCTCGCGGCGGTTGAGCACGACCGTCGTGTTCATCGGGAACAGGTCGTCCTTGCCGGCATGATCGATGTGCAGATGGGTGTGGCAGACATAGCGGACGTCGCCCATGCGGACGCCGTGGCGCGCCAATTGGTTCTCGATCATGTTCTCATGGTACTGCAGCCCGCGCATGCCCAGCGTCTCCATGATCTGGTTGGAGCGGTAGCCGGTATCGACCACGACCGGATACGGGCCACCCAGGATCAGGAAGCCGAGCGTCAGCACCCGGCGGGTGCGGCCGCAATCGCGGCCAAGCACGAGGAAGCTCGATTCGAGCTCGATGTCACCATAGTCGAGAACCTTGATTTCCAGCGCCATGAGCGTTCCCTGTTGCTTTTGTTGTCGTTGCAGGCGGTATCATCCCAGCCGATAGACGCGCTGCGCCGTCCCTCCCATGACCTGCGCGCGTGCATGCTCGTCGAGGTCTTGGATGGCAGCCTCATAGGCTCCCACCAGTGCGCGATAGTCGGTCCAGAGCTTCTCGATCGGAAAGTTCGAGCCGAACAGGCAGCGCTCGGGCCCGAACATTCCAATCGTCTCCCGCACCACCTCGACAACATGCGCCGGATCGTTGCGGCGAATGAAGGTGCCGAGGCCCGAGAGCTTGCTGACGACGTTGCTGCAGTTCGCCAGCCGCTGCATTCCGGCTCGCCATTGATCGCGACCATGTGCGGACAGGTCCTCCGGCATGCCGGCGTGCTGAAGGATGAAAGTCACGGACGGACAGCTCTCGGCAAGCGCCGCGGCGCCAGCCATCTGCGGCGCGAAAACCTGCAGGTCGAAGGACCAGCCGTAGTCGGCGAGCCGGGCGATGTTGGCGCGGATATGGTTATCGCTGCAAAGGTCTGGTGACGAAGCGAAACGATAGAGCGGGTTCTCATGCCAGTGGAGCTGCATCCGGACCCCGCGCAGCAGCGGGTAGCGCGCCAACCGGTCGAACTGCGGCCGCGCATCGTCGACGCTCAGATCGGCATAGGCGACGATCGCATGCGGAAAGCCATGCTGCTCAGAAGTTCGCTGCACCCAGGCGGCCTCGTCCTCGAAGCCGTCCTTCGCCCAGTTGGTCTGCACATAGACCGACTTCCTGACGCCGCTGCCGGCGATGTCGTCGAGATATTCCCCGATCGCGTAGTCGCGCCGGATCGGCTCGTAGGGGCCAAAAATCCGCGGCTGCATCGGCCCGACCAGCCAGGGCAGATCGGCCTGACGCCAGATGTGATGATGCGCATCGACATATCCGGTCATGCCGCCCTCCTCTGTGCCAGCGACAGCACATGCGCGACGATGGCCTCGTCCGACCCGCCGGCTGCGATGTCGTCGACGAATGGCGCGATCGCCTGCAACGCTTCGGTCTGAGGCTTGAATCCGGGCCCCGTCGCGAGCGGCGTCAGCCAGCTCAGGCGCCAGGCGCGCAGCGACAGCTTCCACACGGCGTCACGGAGCACGTGATGGTCACCACGCTCGAGCCCATCCGAGATGACCAGCACGGCGGCGCCCCGCGCGTAGGTCGAGAACCGCGGCACCGCGAGGAAGGCCTGCAGCGCCTCGCCGATACGCGTGCCGCCGTCCCAGTCGCTGACGAGATGAGAGGCAGCGAGCAGCGCCTGCTCGCGCCGCTTGAGCCGCAAGGGCCGCGTCACGCGTGTCAGCCGTGTCCCAAGCGTGAACACCTCGGCCTGGGGTACGGCCTGCACCATCACGTGGGCGAGCCGCATGTTGTCCTCGGTCCGCGCCTTCATCGAGCCGGAGACATCGATCAGCAGCAGCAATTGTCGCAATCGAGGCCGTCGCTTCAGCCGCCGCAGCGACAGCACCTCACCGTCGCGCCTTACGCTCTCACGCAGGGTCCGTCGCAGGTCGACGAAGCTGCCGCGCCGCGCGCGCATGCGCCGATGGCCGCGCCGCTTCGGCAGCTTGGCACGCGCCTGGCGCGCGAGACGCTGCAGGACGTTGCCGCCTGTGGTCGCAGCCAAGCGGCGCGCGACCAGCGCCTCGGCACGCGTGGCCGCCAGACCGGACTCGTTCTGCTCCTCGGCGATATCGGAATCGACAGCGCCGCTCCCTTCCTCCTGGAGACGCACGACATCATCCTGCCTGTCGCTCTCGCCGAAGGCCGTCGCCTCGGCAACGCCGAAATGGATGTCGAACAGCAGATTGTAGGTCGCAAGCCGCTCGGGCGGCGGCGCCAGGGTCGCCGTCCCGGCCCGCCGGATATCGTCGAGGCTGGTTGGCCCCAGCAGTTCGATCGCAGCGAGAAAGGCGGTGGTCTGCTCGGGTGCGATCGCGAAGCCGTTCCGCCGCAGCAGAGCAGCGAACGTCATGAAGATCTCAGTCGCCTGCGGCAGGCGGGGCTCGCTCATGTCATCGCCTCCGCGAGCATCGCGTCGAGCCGCGGCGCGATGAAGGACAGATCCTCCTCATCCTTCAGCGCGACGCCAATCGCGCGCTTGAACGCATCGGGCCAGCGTGCGCCGGTCTGGTTGAGCAGCGTCGCCGCCTCCGCCCAATCAACCGCCTCGGCAATCCCGGGCGCCTTGCTCAGCGGCTCGCGCCGCAGCTTCGCCACTGCAGCCACCACGGCCCGCGCGGTCGCTTCGGCAACACTGGAGGCCCGCATCATCACGATCCGCGCCTCGCGCTCCGCATCGGGATAGTCGATCCAATGATAGACACAGCGGCGGCGCAGCGCTTCGTGCAGGTCACGAGTCCGATTCGAGGTCAGCACCACGATCGGCCGCTCGGCGGCACGGATCGTGCCGCGCTCTGGAATCGAGATCTGGAAGTCGGAGAGGAATTCGAGCAGGAACGCCTCGAACTCCTGGTCGGCGCGATCGATCTCATCGATCAGCAGCACCGTCGAGTCGGGCGCACGCAGGCAGGCCAGCATCGGCCGCTCGATCAGGAACGTCTCACCATAGATGTCGATGCTCTCCTCGCCGGCCTGGCGGATCGCGAGCATCTGGCGCGGATAGTTCCACTCGTAGAGCGCCGCCGCGGCGTCGATGCCTTCGTAGCATTGCAGCCGGATCAGCTTGCGGCCGAGCACTGCAGCGATCGCCTTCGCCGCCTCGGTTTTTCCGACGCCGGGTGCGCCTTCCAAGAGCAGCGGCTTGCCCAGCGCGAGGGCGAGATAGGCCGCGGTCGAGAGCCCGTCATCGGCGAGATAGTAGGCCGCCCGCAGTGCCTTTTCCAGCGCCTGCGGCGAGTCGATGCCGACGATGTTGCTGCGGACCACCATGCTGCGTCACCGCCGCGTCTGTGGCCGGGCGCCGCCCTGGGCCCTGATCGCGCGCAGCACCTTCTCCGGCGTGATCGGCAGCTCGTCGATGCGCACGCCGACGGCGTTGAAGATCGCATTCGCGATGGCAGGGAGCACCGGATTGGCACACATTTCGCCAGGGCCCTTGCCGCCGAACGGCCCGTCGGGCGCCGGCCGCTCCAGCACGGCGATGTCGTGCGGACAGATGTCGCCAGGTCCCGGCATCAGGTATTCGACGAAGTCGCGCGGTCCTTGCTTCGGGTCCGGGTAATACGGCTCCGTCGTCTCGTAGAGCGCGTGGCTCATGCCCATCCAGGCGCCGCCGACCAGCTGCTGCTCGACGAGGCGGGGATTGAGCGCGCGTCCCAGCTCATAGGCACTGTCCATCCTGACCACACCGACCTCGCCGGTCTCGTCATCGACCTCGACCTCGGCAACCAGACACGCATGCGCGTAGCAGGTCGCCGGGGACATTTCGCCGGTCTCGGGATCCACCTCCGACAGCGGCACCAGGAAGATGCCACGGCCGGAGATCGTCTTGCCCTGACGGAACTGCGCGGCGATGGCGACGTCCTTCACCGAGATCGAGCGATGCGGCGCGCCCTTGACGTGAATGTTGCCGCGGCCATCGGTCTCGAGATCGCTAGCGTTGACCTCGAGCTCTTCGGCCGCCGCCTCCATCATGACGCCGCGCGCCTCCTTGGCGGCAGCCATCACGGCATTGCCGACGCGATGCGTGCCGCGCGAGGCGAACGAGCCCATGCAATGCGGGCCGGTGTCGGAATCGGCGGTGTCGACATAGACGTCCTCGACCGGCACGCCGAGCGTCTCGGCGCAGATCTGCCGCGTCACCGACTTCATGCCCTGTCCGAGATCGATCGAAGACAGCGCCACGGTGAACTTGCCGCTGGGATTGGAGTGCACCAGCGCCTGGCTCGGATCGCCGCCGAGATTCATGCCGATGGGATAGTTGATCGCCGCCATGCCGCGGCCGCGGTGCCTGGTCATGTCAGCGCCTCCTCGTGCCGAATACCGACGAGAACCGCGTCGCGCCGTGTGCGGGAGCCGGTGCCGGGCGCTGTGGGGGTGGTGACGGCGGCTCAGGAGGTGGAGAAACCGGGAGCCCCCGGTCATAGCTCGTGCGCTGCTGCGCCGGCGCAGGCCGCGCGCTCACCGGCTCACGCGGCGTGGAGGGAACGGCGGCCCGCGCGCCGCCGCCGTCCTTGCGCGACGACATGCGGCGGAATTCCTCGCGGATCGGCCATTTGGCCTTCTCGGCCGCAACCTGGACGCATTCGATCAGGGCGGTGTTCTTGGCCTCGCGGCGATGCGCCTTCATATCGCCGTCGCGATAGGCGTTGAGGATACGAAACTCCATCGGGTTCATGCCGATCAGATGCGCGAGCTTGTCCATCTGGCATTCGAGCGCGAAGTCCATACCGGTGATGCCGAAGCCCCGCATCGCGGTGGCCGGCGTGCGGTTGGTGAAGATACAGTAGATGTCGCCATGGACGTTCGGGATCGTGTAGGGCCCCGGCAGGTGCGCGGCACATTTGACCACCGCGTAGCTCGACAGCCGCGTATAGGCGCCAGAATCGAAATAGCCGCGGATCTGGCGCGCCACGATGCGACCGTCGCGCATGACCCCGTCCTTGATGTAGATGCGCTCGGCGCCGCGGGGCGGCCCGAACTGCATCTCCTCCTCTCGCCCGAGCACGTAGCGCACCGGGCGCCCCGTCAACATCGCAGCGAGAATGGCGAGCGGCTCGGTCAGCGTGTCGACCTTGCCACCGAAGCCGCCACCGACCGTGCCGCCGATGAAGTGGAATGTGTTCGACGGCAGATCGAGGATCTTGGCGCAGGTGTCGAGCGAGAAGAACAGCGCCTGGGTCGAGGTATAGACCACGTAGCGGCCGTTGGTGTCGGGCGCGGCGATCGAGCCGTTGGTCTCGACCGGCGCATGCTCGATCGGAGACATCTGGTAGCGCTGTTCCAAGACATGATCGGCGCCGGAGAAGCCACGCTCGACGTCGCCGAAGCGCAGCTTCTGATGATCGTAGCGCTCGTGATAGGTGAATGTGTTCTTCGGATAGGTCTCGTTGACGACAGGCGCCCCCGGCTTCAGCGCCTCCTCGACGTCGAACACTGCGGGCAAGGTCTCATAGTCGACGCGTACCCTGGCCGCCGCCTCGGCTGCCGCGCGCGGCGTCTCGGCGACCACGGCGATGATCGGCTCGCCGCGGTACCGCACCTTGTCGACGGCGAGCGTCGGTTCGTCGTCCTTGCCGAAATTGATCAGGCTGAGCAGCGTGTTGAGATTGCGCGGCACGTCGGCGCCGCGGATGATCCGCCGCACGCCCTCGCTCCGCTCGGCCTCGCTGGTGTCGATGCGGCGCAGCCGCGCATGCGGCTGCGTGGATCTGACGACCTTCAGATGCAGCATGCCCTGCAGCTTGTGATCGTTGAAATAGGTCGAGGTTCCCGTGACATGGCCCAGCATGTCCTGGCGCTGGGTGCCCTTGCCGACCTCGTTGAGATTGTCGTCGCGCTCGTCGGCGAAGATGTCCTTGCGCAATTCCAGCATGGCGATCTCTCCTCACGCGCTCGCGCGCAGCGACGCGGCCGCCGCCAACACCGCATTGATGATCGGCTCGTATCCGGTGCAGCGGCAGATATTGCCGGAGATGGCCTCGACGACCTGCTCGCGGCTCGGCTGCGGGGTCTTGTCGAGCAGGGCCTTGGCCGCCATGATCATGCCCGGCGTGCAATAGCCGCATTGCGCGGCGAAGCCGTCGGCGAACGCCCGCTGCAGTGGATGCAGGTTCGGCCCGGCCTTGATGCCGTCGAGCGTTTCGACCGCACGGCCCTCGACGGACTCCGCCAGGGTCAGGCACGAGAGATGAGCATCGCCATCGATCAGCACCGTGCAGGCGCCGCATCCGCCCTGGCCGCAGCCGAATTTCGGCGTGACGTCGCCGATCATCTCGCACAGCACGACCAGGAGGTTGGTACCACCTTCGACGAACAGCGCGACGTCGCGGCCGTTGTGCCGGAATTGAAGGGGAGTCTTTGTCATGGCCTAGCTCTCCTGCCCCGACAACAGCCGCCGCAGATGCACGCCCACGACCTCGCGGCGGTACCACGCGCTGGCCAGCGAATTGTCCGTGGGAGCCGTCCCCTCGCCCGCCGCCGCAGCCGCCGCGCTGATCGCGGTGGCATCGAGCGGACGGCCTTCGAGCGCGCGCTCGGCCGCCTTGGCGCGGATGGCGGTCGGGGCCATCGATCCCAGCGCGATCCGGGCCCCCGTCACGCGACCGCCGCCGAGGGGAACATGCGCCGCGATCGTGATCACAGATCCGCCCTTCGGCTTGATGCGGGCGATCTTGCGATACCGGAACGCATCCACCGATGCCGGCCGAATGCAGGAGACCGCAACGACCAGCGCACCAGCCTGGCGATCGCGCGACTGCAGAAACTCTTCCAGCGGCATGTCCCTGACGCCGAAGCCGCCCTGCACCGAGACCATGCCGTCCAGCGCCAGCAGCGCCACGGTGAAATCGCCGAATGGCGCAGGCGCGAACAAATTGCCGCCGACGGTGCCCATGTTGCGGACCGCCGGCCCGCCAATCGAGCGCGCCGCCGGATGCAGGAACGCAAGCTCGCGCTCGGCCAGCACGCGGGCAAAAGTGACCGCGGCGCCGATGCGGATGCGCGCGCCCGCCGCATCGATGCTCTGCAGCGCGCGGTCGGTCGCGCGGACCACGGTCGCAATCGAGACGTCGCCTTCGTTCAGATCGCGCATCACCAGCGTGCCGCCGCCGAGATAGCGGGCTGCGCGATCGGACGACAGCGCCGACGCCGCGTCGCTCGCGGCCTGAAACGTCTTCACCGTGACCGGCATCGGTTCACCTCTTGCTCATGCCGCCTGCTTCAGATGCGATCGGATCGCCTCGAAGCCGGCCTGGTAGATGTCTTCCGCCACCATGCGCGTCAGAGCCTCGGCCTGCTCGGGCCGCGTCGTGAAGCGGCTCTCCCAGTGCCAGAAGGTGCGATCACCATCGGTGACCGGCAGCAGCCGGACATGGGCGACGTAGTTGAACAGCTGGATCGGCGTGTCGAGCAGGCAGTAGCTGAAGCTCTGTTCGAGATCGGACAGCGCCAGCAGTTGCTCGCGCAACTCCGACCCGTCCTTGAGCCGGAAGCGCCTGACGCAGCCGATCTTGTCGGACGTCTGCGAGCGCTCGATCGCCGAGGTCGCCACCGCCGGGTGCCAGCGATCATGACCGTTGAAGTCGCGCAGCACCTCCCACACCCGGTCAGTCGGCGCGTCGATGATGGTGCTCTTGACGACGTGCGGCACGGCGTCAGCCTCCGAACGCCCGCTTGAGCGCATCGAAGCCGCCCTGGAACACGCCGCCGCCGATCGAGCCGGCCAGGTCGGCCTCGCGCTCCGGGGCGCAGTCGAACTCGGCGGTCCATTCCAGGAAGGTCTTGTCGCCGTCGGTAACCGGCGTCAGGCGCAAGGTCGCGACGTAGTTCGACACGCCCATCGGCGATTCCAAAATCGAATAGGTGCAGAACATGTCGTAGTCGGACAGGCCGAGCAGCTTCTCGCGGATGCGGTCGCCATTGCGCAGCCTGAAATCCCTGACACAGCCGATCTTGTCGGCGGGCTCGCCGCCCTCGATGCGGCTCTCGGCAATCGCCGGATGCCAGTTCGGCAGGCCGTTGAAATCGCGCACCCGCGCCCACACCCGGTCGTTGCGGGCATTGACGACGGTGGAGACGTAGACTCTCGCCATGGTGCCTCACCCCTTCTTGCGCGGACCGCGGTCGGCTGGCGGCTCGGATGGGCTGGCATCATTTGCTCCACCTCCGCCGCCTGCATCCTTGCGCGCGGACGTCTCTTTCCGGATGCCCTGCATGTCCCTGGCTTCGCGGATCAGGCCGGGCATCTTGGCGAGGCTGCCGCCCTCGACTCCGATGTCGGAGAGGATGGAGTCGATCAGCGGCGCCTGCACGCGGTAGCGCAGCGCGGAGTCGATCACCTCGTCGGTCGCGCTGCGGCCGCCATTGCCGTTGCCGCCATTGCCGTTCAAGCCGTCGACCTGCAGGATGCGGATGCCCTCGATCTTCTCCATCGGCTTGACACTCTCACGCACGATGCCCTCGATGCGGTCGAGCAGCTTGCGCCGGAACAGCGAGTAGCGCGCCTGATCGGTCAGGACGTTCTCGGCCTCGTTGAGCAGCTTCTGCGCTTCGGCTTCGACCGCGGCACGAACCCGCTCGGCCTCGGCCGCGATCCGCGTCTCTTCGGCCTGCTTCTCGGCGAGCAGCACCTCGACGGTCTTACGGCGGCGGGCGATCTCGCTCTCGCGCGCGGTGACCACTTTCTCTGCCGCTTCCGTTGCGCGCGTGCGCGCCTCCTCGGCCGCGACCTTGGCCGCGGATTCCTCCAGCGACTTCTGATACAGCGCGATCGCCTTCTCCATCAGCGCAGTCTCGACGTCCTTCTCGCGATTGACTTCGAGCTTGCGCAGCTCGCGCTCGCGGCCGATGCGGGCCTCGTCGAGACCGCGATCGGAGGCGATGCGGGCGCGTTCGACCTCCTCACGGGCCGCGATCTCGGCCTCCTGCAGCGACTGGACGCGCGCGACCTCGAGCTGCTCGATCGCCCGGCGACGCTCCAGCCGGACAGCCTCCAGCGCCTGCTCGCGCGAGACATCGGCGGTCTCGACCTGCTTGCGCGCAACGATCTCGGCTTCCTTGACCTGGCGATCCGCATCGATGCGCTCGGCGCGCTTGGCAGCGAGCTCGATCACGCGGGTTTCGTCGGCGAGCTCGATCGCCTTCTTCTGGTCGATGTTGAGCACCTCGCGCGTCCGCGACGAGGCGATGCGCTCGGCCTCCAGCGCCAGCTCGACCTCGATGCGACGCCGCTCGACCGCCTCCCGACGCTTCAGATCGGCGGCCTCGACGGCCTCCGTGCGCTCGATCTCCAGGCTGCGCGTCTCCTTCTCCGACTGGATCCGCTTGGCTGTTACAGCCAGCTCCTGGGCGATGCGGGCCGCTTCGATCGCCTCGCGCGAGGCGATGTCCGCCTCCTCGATGGTCCGGATGCGCGCGATCTCCAGCGCACGCACCCGCTCCTCCTGCGCGATGCGGCTGGCTTCCGTCGCCTCGCGCGCGGCGATGCCGGCGATCTCGACGCCCTGGTTGCGCTCGATCTCCAGCTTGCGCGTGGCGTGCTCGGCAGCGATCCGTTCTGCCGACAATGCCTGCTCGCGCGCGATCCGGGCGGCCTCGACCGCCTTCTGCGCCTCGATCTCGGCCTCCTGGATGTTGCGCACCTGGGCAATCTCGGTGGCGCGGGTGCGCTCGTCGGAGCTGATGCGCTCCAGATTGACGGTCATGGTCTGCGCGATGCGCGCCTTCTCGGTCGCCTCGCGCGCGGCGATCTCCGCCTGCTCGACCGCGCGGGTGCGTTCGATCTCGCGGCGGCGTGTCTCCTCGTCATTGGCGATGCGCGCATCGGAGACGACGCGATCCTGCTGGATCCGCGCCTTCTCGACCGCCTCGCGCGCCGCGATCTCTGCTTCCTCGATGGTGCGGGTCCGCTCGATATCGCGTTGGCGCACCTCGCGCTCGGATTCGATCCGCGCGGCATCGATGGCCCGCTGATTGGCGATACGAGCCTTCTCGATATCCTCGCGCGCCAGCAGCTCCCTCTCTTCGACGGCACGCGTCCGCTCGATCTCGCGCTGCCGCGTGTCGCGCTCGGCCGCGATTCGGGCCTCGGCAATCGTCAGCTCGTTCGCGATCCGCGCCTTCTCGATCGCCTCGCGCGCCATGATCTGTGCCTGCTCGGCCTCGGTCTCGCGCAGCGCCCGCTCGCGCGCCACTTCCGTCCGCTGCAGGGCGCGGCGCATCTCGATGTCGCGCTCCTGCTCCAGCCGCGCCGTCTCGCTCTCGCGCTCGATATCGAGCGCCTCGCGCTCGGCTTCGAGGTTGCGGGTGCGAATCTTGATCATCGAGTCCTGCTCGATGTCGTTGCGCAGCTTGCGCTTGCTCTCGATGTCCTCCATCAGCCGCGTCAGGCCCTCGGCATCGAACCGGTTCGAGGGGTTGAAGAATTCGAGGTCGGTCTGGTCGAGATCGGTGATCGCGACCGATTCCAGCTCCAGGCCATTCTGCGCCAGCGCCTCGGAGGCGGCCGCCTTCACGCGGGACACGTAGTCGCCGCGCTCCTCGTGCATCTGCTCCATCGTCATCTCGGCCGCGACCGCGCGCAGGGCGGAGATGAACTTGCCGGAGAGCAACGCGTGCAGTTTTTCCGGTTCGAGCGTGCGCCGGCCGAGCGTCGCGGCCGCAATCGACACCGCTTCCCTGGTCGGCTGCACACGCACGTAGAAGTCGGCTTCGACGTCGACCCGCATGCGGTCACGCGTGATCACGGCGTCCTGCTTCGCGCGCGTGATTCCCATCGGCAGCACGTTCATGTTGACCGGCGTATAGTCGTGAATGAACGGCATCACGAAGGCGCCGCCATTGATGACGACGCGCTCACCCATGAAACCGGTTCGGACGAAGGAGACCTCCTTCGACGAACGATGATACAGCCAGTTGACGATGTAGACTGCGACCACGATGACGATGATCGCGATGATCAGCCAAAGGATCAGCTCACCGATCAGAACCCCGGACATCTCATTCCTCCCTCAGTCTCCGTCCGGCGAGCGTGGCGCCAGGCGCCAGGGCTGCCGGATCTCGTGTTGTCACCTCAGACGCGGCGTGGCCGCGCGCTGATTGCCTTGAAATGTCGTACCTGCTCCGTCAGCGCCCGCTCCACCGGCAGCCGCTCCATTGAGGAGGCGCCGTAGAAGCCGTGGCAGTTCTTGGTGTGCTTCATGATGAAGTCGGCGTCGGACGGCTCCGCGATCGGGCCGCCATGGGCCAGAACCAGAATCTCCGGGTTGACGCTGAGCGCGGCCGAGGCCCAGCTGTCGATCAGGCCGGGGCAGTCTTCGAGCTTGGGCGCGGTCTGCGCGCCGATCGAGCCGCCGGTTGTCAGACCGAGATGGCAGACGATGATGTCCGCGCCCGCGATCGCCATGCCCGCGGCCTGGGCTTCATTGAAGACGTAAGGCGTCGTCAGCAGGTCCTTGTCGTGCGCGCGCCCGATCATGTCGATCTCCAGCGCGTAGGAAATGCCCGTCTCCTCGAGGTTGGCGCGGAAAGTGCCGTCGATCAGGCCGACGGTTGGGAAGTTCTGCACACCGGAGAAGCCGAGCGACTTCAGCTCGTCGAGGAACACATCCATGTCGCGGAACGGGTCGGTGCCGTTGACGCCCGCGAGCACCGGGGTCGACTTCACCACCGGCAGCACCTCGCTGGCCATCTCGACCACGATGGCATTGGCGTCGCCATAGGCCATCAGGCCGGCGAGCGAACCGCGGCCGGCCATGCGATAGCGGCCGGAATTGTAGATCACGATCAGGTCGATGCCGCCGGCCTCCTCGCATTTGGCAGACAGGCCGGTGCCGGCGCCGCCGCCGATGATCGGCACGCCACGGCGCACCATGTCGCGAAACTTCTTCAGCAGCGGTGCGCGCTCATATCTCGGCATCACCATCACCTCGCCTGTCTGCGCCGCGCCGGCAGCCGCCCGAGCAACGGCCTGACGGCACCGACGATCGCTGCTGCGAACTCATTGTCGTTGATGTGATGCGGCACGCGGATCAGGCGCCGGCTCGACGTCTGCCGCACCGTCTGTTCGAGGCTGCGAAACAGCGCCTCGTCCGCCTCGCGATCGAAGAACGGCTGTCCCTGTGCATCGAGGGCCGACACGCCCTTCTCGGGCAGGAAGAACCTGACCGGCCCGTCCATGCGGTTGAGCCGCTCGCCGATCCAGCGCCCCATCTGCGCGTTCTCCGCCGCCGTCGTCCGCATCAGCGTGACCTGCGGGTTGTGGACGTGAAACTTGCGGCCGCGATAGCGCTCCGGAATGGTCTCGGGCGCGCCGAAATTGACCATGTCGAGCGCGCCGACCGAGCCGACATAGGGCACGCGGGTGCGGATGACCGCGCCGAAGCGATCCTCGGTTGCCGGAAACACGCCGCCCATCAGCAGGTCGCAGACCTCAGTCGTGGTGAGATCGATGACGCCGGCGAGCATGCCGGAATCGACCAGCTTCTCCATCGAGCGGCCGCCGACGCCGGTGGCGTGGAAGACGAGGCACTCGTAGTCGTCGCGCAGCTCGGCGGTGAGCTTCTGCACCGCCGGCGTGGTCACGCCGAACATGGTGATGCCGATCGCGGGACGTTGCGGTCGGGTGCGATCAGCGACAGCGGACCGTTGCTCGCGCGCCATCACCATGCCGGCAAGCGCATGCGCGCCATTGCTCAGCACCATCAGCGAAATCGAATTGAGTCCTTGGACGTCGGTGACCGAGTACATCATCGCGATGTCGGCCGGCCCGACATAGGCGCCGACGTCTCCCGAGGCGACCGAGGAGATGATCAGCTTGGGCACGCCGACGGGGAGCTCGCGCATGCCAGGTGCGACCAGCGACGTTCCACCGGAGCCGCCCGCCGAGATGATACCTGCGACATTGTCCTGCCGGCGCAGCCAGCGCGCGAACGCGTCGGCCATCGCGGTGACGGATGCACCGCGATCGGTGCCGAACACGGCGGAGCCGCCGCGCGGATGATTGAGCGCGATCTCCTGGGCCGAGACGTCGCAGCTCGTATGGCGTCCGCTGGTGGAGACGTCGACCAGCCGGGTGCGCAGCCCGTGGCTCGCGACGAGATCGCGAATGAAGCGCAGTTCGTCACCCTTGGTGTCGAGCGTGCCGGCGACGATCACCGCGGGCGGACCTGACGCGATCGGCACGGCGCGCTCACGGCCCTGGCGCGCGGCCTCGTCAAGCCGGCTGACGCTGGTGGAGAGCGTGCGCGCCTTGGCCTCGATCTGCGCGATCGGCACCGGCTGCGACCAGCGCGTCGGCAGCACGGGATTGGAGACGTAAACCTTGACGGGCGCAGCTTTCGGCGTCGTTGGCACCGCCGCACGTGCGGCGGGCGCGTCGCCGTCCTGCCCCGTGCCGAGATCCGTCTCGTCGCCGGCATGCTGGCCGACGCCGAGCAGGCGCTGCTGCAGCTCGCGGTCGGCGGCGAGCCGGGCCGAGTCGATGATGCGGTTGATGCGGCCATTGACCATGATCGCGACGCGGGCCGAGATTGCGGTTGCAACGCCGATGTTCTGCTCGATCACGAGCACCGCCATGTCGCCGTCCTGGCCGAGCCGGATCAGCATCTCCTCGACCTGGGCGACGATCACCGGCGCCAAGCCCTCCGTCGGCTCATCCATGATCAGCAGCTGCGGATTGGTCAGCAGCGCGCGCGAAATCGCCAGCATCTGCTGCTCGCCGCCGGACAACTGCCCGCCGCCATTGTTGCGGCGCTCGGCGAGCCGTGGAAACGTCTCGTAGACGCGCTCGACAGTCCAGGCGCCGCGGCGCTGGCCGGCCGCGAGCCGCAGATGCTCGTCGACGCTGAGCGAGCGCCACAGACGCCGCCCCTGCGGCACGTAGCCGACGCCGAGCCGCGCGATGCGCGCGGGATTGAGGCCCGTGATATCCTCTCCCCGCAGCCGCACCGTCCCTCCGGACGGCCGCAGCAGGCCCATGATGGCCTTGCACAGCGTCGTCTTGCCCATGCCGTTGCGGCCGACCAGCGAGAACACTCCGCTGTCGAGCCGGAGGTCGACGCCCTGCAGCGCATGCGAATGGCCGTAGTAGACGTCGAGGCCGCGGACCTCGAGCGCAGGCGCGGAGCGGCGGATATCATTCATGGCCTCCTCCGAGATAGAGCTCCTGCACCTCCGGATCGGATTCGATCTCCTGCGGTGCGCCCTCCTTGAAGATGCGGCCGTTGTGCATCATCGTCACGCTCTCGACGACGCGCAGCGCCACGTCCATGTCGTGCTCTATGATGATGTAACCGATGTGCGGCGGCAGCGACGTCAGGATCTCGACCAGCTCGCGCCGCTCGGTCGGCGACAGACCCGCCGCCGGCTCGTCGAACAGGATGAATCGGGGCGCGCCGGCCAGCGCCAGCGCAATCTCGAGCTGCCGCTGCTGGCCATGGGCGAGCTCCGAAACCAGTTGATCACGCACCGACGTCAGATGCACGGCCTCGATCAGGCGCTCGGCCGCCTGCATCAGGGCGTCATTGGCGCTGGGACGCAGCATCGAGAAGCGCGCGCGCGAGACGCCACGGCATGCCAGATAGACATTGTCGCGAACCGACAGACCGAGGAACAGTGCCGAGATCTGGTAGGTGCGGCGCAGCCCGCGGCGGATCCGCTCGTAGGGCGGAAAGGCGGTGATGTCCTCGCCGAAGAAACGGATCGTGCCTGACGTCGGCAGGAAGTCGCCGGTCACGCAGTTGAACAAGGTGGTCTTGCCGGCGCCGTTCGAACCGAGCACCGCGCGCCGCTCGCCAGGCCGCACCGTGATCGTGATGTCGGTCAGCGCGGCGAGCGCACCGAACATCCGCGTCACGCCGCGCAATTCGAGGGCTGCGGTCGAGCCGAGCGCTGAGAGCCGGTCCGCGACCCTATCCATGGCCGTGACCTCCCGGACGGGGCCGCTCCTCCGTGCGCTGGCCGCGTTTGCGCCACCGCTCATAGAGACCGATGACGCCGTCGGAGGACCAGAACACGATGGCGAGGAAGCCGAGCCCGATCAGCAGCCGGAACCGGTTGCCGTCGAGCCCGACCTTGACCAGGAAGTCGAGCGCGAAGGTGCGCAGGATGACGAAGATGAACGCGCCGATATACGGCCCGACCGGCCGGGTGATTCCGCCGACGACGGCGACGATGAGAATGTCGATGCAGCGCTCGACCGCGACCGATCCGGGCGAGATCTGCCGATAGTTCCAGACCTGCAGCACGCCACCCATGCCGGCGATCAGGGCCGCGAACGCATAGGCGGCGATGCGATGCGCATTGACGTTGAAGCCGAGCGCGGCCATGCGCCTGGGATTGTCGCGCACGCCCTGCAGCGCCAGGCCGAACGGCGCGCGCGACAGATAGAGCACAGCGAAATAGCACAGCGCGGCCACCGCAAGCGTCAGGTAATAGAACGCGATATCCGTGCGCCAATCGACGCCGAGAACATGCGGCGTGGCGATCGTGTTGATGCCGGTGTGGCCGTTGAAGATCGCCCAGTTCTGGTTGGTGAAATAATAGAACGCCGCGCCGATCGCGAGCGTGATCATGATGGTGTAGATGCCCTCGGTGCGCACCGCCAGCGCACCACCCAGCGTGCCGAACAGCACCGCGAGCACCAGCGCCACCGGCGTCGCCAACCACCACGGCCAGCCGAGGCTGATATTGGCGTTGCCGCTGACGCCGAACACGGCAACCATGTAGCCGGCAAAGCCCGCGATCGTCAGCTGCATCAGACTGACCATGCCGCCATAGCCGGCGAGGAACATCAGGCTCAGCGCGATGGTGCCGAGGATCAGGGTCGTGCCGAAGATCTCGATCAGGAAGAAGCCGTTGGCGATCAGCGGCATGATCAGCAGCAGCGCGGCGACCGCCCAGGCCCAGGGCTGCTCGGTGGCCGACCATGCGACCGGCTGCCGTGCGGCGCCGCCTGCCAGCATGCTCTCCCGCGCGCGTGCCTCCTGGATCAGCGACATCTCATCGCCTCGCCAGCAGGCCCTGGGGCCGCAGCGCGAGCACCAGCACCATGATCAGGAAGGTCACGACGATCGCATAGGTTGGGATGTAGACCGAGCCGAGCTGCTCGGCGAGCCCAATGATCAGCGCGCCGAGCGCGGCTCCCGGGATCGATCCCATACCGCCGACGATGACGACGACCAGCGAGGCCAGCAGAAAGCGCGTGTCCTCGCCGGGTGAGATAGACTGGAAGGTTCCGCCGACCACGCCGGCAATGCCGGCCAGCCCCGCGCCCAGCGCGAACACCAGCACGAAGACGAGCTGGATCTGCACGCCGGTTGCCGCCAGTATCTCGCGATCATCCACGCCGGCCCGCACGATCATGCCGACGCGGGTGCGGTTGAGCGCGAGCCACATCGCAATGCCGATCACGACCGAGCCGCAGAAGATCACCAGCCGCACCAGCGGATATTGCAGGAACACCGCCTCGCCCGACGATTTCATCGCCGTCATCAGCGGCAGCTGCACCGGCCCGATCAGCCAGGCCGGCGTCTGGATCTGATAGAAGTCGCCGCCGAACGCCCACAGCATCAGATCGGCGAACACAATCGAGAGGCCGATCGTCACCATGGTCTGGCGCAGGTCCTGCCCCTCCATGCGGCGGAAGACGAGCAGTTGCAGGAGAACACCGATGGCCGCGACGACGATGAAGGCGGCGACGAAGGCGAGGATCCACGACCCCGTCGCGGCGGACACGCCGTAGCCCACATAGCCGCCAAGCAGATAGAGCGAGCCGTGCGCAAGATTGACGTTGCGCATCAGGCCGAAGATCAACGTGAATCCGCTCGCGACAAGGAAATACAGTCCGCCCAGCGTGATGCCGTTGAAAACCGCACTCAGGAACACCTTCTTGCGGCCGATCGCCTCCTCGAGCCCCGGCGGCCACACGGCGAAGATCAGCCACGCCAGCAGCGCCAAGGCGAGGAGAATGATGAGGGACCAGATCGGGTGACGCTCGATGAAGCGGCTCATCACCCCTCCCTCAGGATACGAGGGACGGATCCGTCGTCACAGCGGAAAGGCGCATTCAGCCGAAGATCGCCGGGTCTGCCGGCCATCGCTCGTCCTCCCTCGTCGGATCCTTCTGCGGATCACGTTGCCCAGAGTGTAGCGGCAGACGAGAGTGCGCACTTGATCGACAGTCTCTTTTCGCGCGACGCGCAGCAGCAGGTCAGGCGCGCAGCACTTTTGCAGCGCGGCGATAGTCGGTCGGCGCCATGCCGACATTGCCGGCGAAGAAGCGCGTGAAGCCGCTCTGCGAGGTGAATCCGAGATCGAAGCCGATATCGGCGATCGGCGCTTCCGTTGCCACGACGGCATCGAGCGCTCGCTCCATCAGCAGCGTATTCAGATAGAGATTGGGCGTCACACCGGTCTGGCTGCGGAATAGCCGATAGAAATGAGGCCGTGACAGTCCCGATTCGCGGGCGATGTGATCGAGCTCGATCTCGGCGCACGGACTGTCCGACATCAGCTTGATGCACTTGCGAACACGAAAGTCCGTCACTTCCGCGCATGGCCGTTCGGGCATCTGCTCCGAGATGCGCCAGCTTTCCTCGTAGCAACTGTCGATGAGCTGCCTCAGCTCGCCGTCGAGACAGCCGAGCGATGGCGCGCCACATACCAACGCTGCGGTGCGGCGAATACAGCGATCGAGCGCGGCAGTCCGCCGGAAGCAGGTACGGCCAAACCGCAGGCCCTGTTCGCGCGCAGCCGAGGGCGTGAACCACTCCGCATTGACGTAGAGCACAAAAAAGATGGCGCCGTTGTCGATGTCGTTCGGCAGGAAATTGTGCGGTTCCCACGGATTGACCGCGACGATCCAGTCCTCGCCGATCTGATAGTGCTGGTCGCAGACGTCGATGTCGGCCGGCGTCCCACCAACGTGAAAGATCAGATGTCCCTCGCGATGGGCATGCACATTGAATGGCCGATTGAGCTGATAAACCGTCGCACGGCCGAAGCGAGCATGAAAGACGGCGAGCGCCCTACTCATCACTTCCTCACCGAAATGGCTTTTATTATTCGTCAGCGTCGATCATTGCATGTCAGAAAGCAAGGGACGCGACGACGCGGCCCGAGCCTGCTCGAGCCGCGCCGCTCCCTGTCGAAAGGTCAGTACTTCTTACATTCAGGCACGGTGCGGCTCGGCAGGCCGATCTTGGCGAAGGTCGCGGCGTCGTATCCCAGCGTCTGGTTGACGTCGGGGATCACCTTCACGACCTTGCTGAACAGCGCGCCCTTGCCGTCGTCGACCACCTCGGTGACGAAGTTGGTGCCGATGGCCTGGCGGTTGGCGTCGAGCTTGATCTTGCCGTTGGGGGCATCGATCTCGATCTTCGCCAGCGCCGCCTTGAGCTTGGCCTGGTTGTTCGACAGATCGCCATTGACCTCGCGCAGCGCCAGGATCAACGCCATGGTCGAGCCATAATAGTTGGTCGCCAGCAGCGACGGACTCGGGAAGCGCTTCTCCGGCGGGAACGAGTCCTGATAGGCCTTCACGAACTTCTGCCAGCGCGGATCCTCCCAGGTATCGGCCTGACCCGATGCAGCAATCGTACCGATCAGGGCGTTTTTGGCATTTCCCTTGGACGACAGGATGGTCTGGTCGATCATGATCGAGCCGCCCATCAGGTGCGCCTTGCCGCCGGCCTGTTGATACTGGTTGAGGAAGTTGACGGCATCGGCGCCGCCGAGGCCGAGATAGATCGCATCGACATCATCGGGCAGCGCCGCGATCACCGACGCGAAATCCTTGGTGCCGAGCGGGACCCATTGCCGGCTGGTGATCTTGCCGCCCAGGCCGCAGAACTCCAGCGCCAGGCCGAACACCTGGGTGTAGATGAAGGAATAGTCCTCGCCGACGGTCGCGATCTTGCGGTAGCCCTTGGTCTCATAGGCGTATTTGCCGAGGCCGACCTGCCATTGGGCGCCATCCATGTTGAAGCGGAAGAAGTTCGGCGCAGGATCGACATAGGTGGTCTCCTGCGCACCGGACGCGGCGTTGACGAAGGTCAGCTCGGGGTGCGTCTTGGCGAAGTTCTTGACGGCGATGCCCTCGTCGCCCGACAGCGGCGACAGCAGGATCTGCACCTTGTCCTGCTCGATCAGCTTGCGCACGGCACGGACGGCCGAGTCCGGCGTGGCGTCGGTCGACGCGACGACGAATTCCAGCTCCTTGTCGCCGACCTTCTTACCCAACACGTTCAGCGCGGTGACATGTCCGCGCATTCCGTCCTCGCCGAGCACGGTATAGGTGCCCTCCAGCGTCGCGGTGACGCCGACCTTGATCTTCTCCTGCGCGAACGCTGTGCTGGACAGCAAAAGCGCCGTGAACACGGCGATACCTACACTTCGCATGTGCATCGAACTCCTCCCTTGTCGCCCATTGCTGGGGCACACGAGCGTGTGCCGGCCACTGTTTTCTTGGCCATGTTGGCAGTGGACCTTCCCGTCGCCTCGCGCCATCTCTGACGAGCGACGGTGAGCCCCCATCGACCGCGGAGGCTAGCGGATGAGCCGAGCCCCCGCGCAACCCGCCCGGCCTCGACCTTGACGACGAGTCTCATTTTCCATGATGCGACGCGATAGGGCCCGCGGTGCATTCCGTGTGCATCGCGGTCCCGTTAGTGCCTCGATGGGAGCCTCCGGTGGGCTCGCCGCTCAGGCAGAGCCCGAGCCGTTCAGCCGCCTCGGCCTGGCTCCCTGGGGAGCGTCCTGCCGTTCAATCGTCGCGTTCGTACCGCCACCCGGGAGCGCCGGACACGCCGCTTCCGAAACTCCAATCCGCACATGACGATATCGATGCTTTCATTCGGACGCCGCAAACGGCGCCCATGGAACGCGAGCCATTTCTCGACCTGCCGCACGACCACGCGGCCGAGGTCCAGCCGCCGCACCAACTCGTCGCGCGTATGCAGCGAGGCGATGTCGACGATGTAGTCGAGCCGTTCCGACATGGTCCGCCCGACGAGCCGCGCGTATTCACTCGACACCAGCAAGGTTACGGCCCGCTCAGGCAGATGCGGCTCACCCATTTCCATTCCTGCACTCCACCGCGCCCGCCGGCCGACCCGAGATGTCGGCAATCCAGCAATTGCAGGCACGGCGCCCCCCGATGACAATTCGACCGCGACACGCCAGGGAAGGCCCGATCGTTTCGTCTCATTTCATGACGCCGCGCGCGGCGCGCTCCTCGCGGCTTGCATTCGGCCGTCCATCACGAATACACGCGCTCAGCCTGGTCGTGAGACGGCGCCGCGTCCTGTTCTCTCGCTGTTGCCGACACCAGCGACTGTGTGATCTCCTGTGCCCGCATCGGCAGCACCGACAAGAGTGTGTCGCTGAGGCCGTGCGAGGTTTCGGCGCAGCCCTGCACGTAGACCTGCGGACGAAACGCCGGGCTCGTCTGCAGACGATAGTCGCGGTCGAGCGACGCCGATTCGATGTAGCGGCTGATCGGACCAAGACACGCCGGGATCGGAGATCGCTCGTAGCCGGTGGCGAGCACGACAGCATCGTACGCGGCCCGGCGGCGAACCTCTTCGTCCTTGTTGACGATCTCGAGCACCATCCCCTCAGGGGAGTCATAGGCTGCGACGATCTCGCTGCGCGGATGGAGAGCCAGTTTCCGAGCGCCGGCAACCCGCTGCTGGTACGTCATCCGGTAGAGCTGATCGAGCAGATCGGGGTCGACCACCGCATAATTGGTATTGCGGAAGCTGCGGACGATCGTCTCGCGCTGCCGATCGGACCGCGAATGAAAATAATCGGTGTAGTCCGGATTGAAGATCTCGTTCACGAACGGGCTGCTGTCCGCCGGCTTGAGCGCGTGCCCACGGAAGACCAGATCAATCTGGGCGTCCGGAAGCCGCTCGCTCAGATCGAGCGTGACCTCAGCCGCACTTTGCCCACCGCCGATGACTGCCACCCGCGGCGGCCGGCCATCCGATCCTGCCGCAAGCGAGGAACTCAGATAGCCGCTGGTGTGCACGACCCGCGGATCCCTCGCGATCGGTTGAAATATGGAAGGGATGTGCGGCACACCGCCGACGGCCGCCACGAGGTGACGCGTCACGCGTGATCGCTCCTTTCCGTCAGCCATGCGCGTGAGCACACGAAGCGCGGTGACGGATTGACCGCTATGCACGGGCTCGACAGACTCGACCGTTTCTCCGTAGGCAACCGTGGTGCTGAACTGGCCTGCGACCCATCGGAGATAGTCGTTGAACTCGATCCGGCTCGGATAGAACGTCTTGCAGTTGGTGAAGTCGAGCAGCCGGCCGGATTTATGCAGGTAGTTGACGAAGGTGAACGGACTGGTCGGATCGCGCAGCGATACCAGGTCCTTGAGGAAGGAGATCTGCATGTTGCTGGCGGGCAGCAGCATTCCGCCATGCCATTTGAAGTCCTGCTGCTTTTCCAGGAACAAGGACCGGCATTTCAGACGCTGCTGTCTGAAGCAATCGTCGAGCGCGATCGCCAGTGCGAGGTTCGATGGCCCGAAGCCGACGCCGACGATATCATAGTCAGGGGCAGGATGATACGACATGGTGATGCTCCGTCCGCGCTAGGCTTCTGTGGGTGCTTCCTTGGCCGCCGGCTGCCACAGCCGGTCGCCGAAGAAGCGCTCGCGCAGCAACATGACCAGGGTTGCCCGCTTGTGTGGGAAGTCGAAATTCTTGAGCCGGGCAAACCCCGCCAGATCCAGGTTGCGAAGCTGCTGGGAATGTGCCGCCGCCGGCTCGCCGACGACACGTTCGGTGCGACAGTCGTCGAGGAACATGTAGTGCATGAGTGAGGGAAGCCAGGCCGTGATGAAGCGGCGGCCCCGGAAGCCGTCCTCGCCGACGATCACGTGCCAGCCGCGATCATAGTCCGCCGCGTCGTAGAACGGTGCGATACGATTTTCCTTCGCCCAGTAGAGCTCGAAATAGCCGAACGGCTGATCTCCGAAGCAGCCGATCAGCGGCACCATGTGCGGGTCCGACATGATCCGTGACAGATATTGCCGGTGCTTGTCGATGTCCCCCGCTTCGTTCCAGAACGAGTCCACCCGCGGATCGTTGAGCCAGCGGTGGACCAACGGGAGATCGTGAGCGATGTCGATGACGCGAAAGCTGACGACGTCGGACAGCCAGGGAATGAAACGGGCGTAGACGGTGCCGACCGGCTTGGGCGGCCGCCGCGGATGGCGCCTGCCGTCGGTCATCGCGTAGGACTGTGGAAACGCCGGGCGCGCGGCGTCCGTCAGCCAGTTCTCGCGAAACTGCATCACCATGTCCGAATACAGCGCCAGCCTGCCGTCGGTCACCACCGCGAGGCCATCGTTCGCAAGGGCCGATGCTGCTGCCGGGTTGTCGTCGAGTGCAAGGTCGAGCCTCTGCAGCGACGGCGTCCAGGCAAAGACCGCTTCGGCCATTGCCGCGGCTCCGCGCGACAGCCGGCGCCAATCATCGACCCCGTCGTGCACGATCAGACGCGTCAGTTCGCCATCCGGCCGAAGCGCCAGCAGTGGCGCGCCGTCCGCGATCACCCGAAGCCCGTCATCGTCGCGAACGACCGACATTGTCGCGTCGGTTGCGACAGGGAATGTCCGGATACTGCCCGTAACGCTCGCGGTCGCGCTCATGCGAACTCCCTCCCTCTCATTGATCTGCACGGGCGTCATCTCTGTCCACTCCCGCTCAGGATGTAGATCGGCCGGCACGACGAAGACAACAAAGTCCGTAGCGCTGTTTTTAGATTAACTACAAAGATGCGGCTCACGGCTTCGATGCTCCAAGCGATGCAGCGGGTTCATGCAGAACAGTCGTAAGCGTGCGCTGCCTTTGTGCCGGCTCGCGGCGTTCCGCGGCGTCGCTGGCGTCAATCCGACCGTCGCGCAGACGCACGATCCGATCGGCGCAGTGGAAGTAGCGATCGTCGTGCGAGATCACAATGATCGTCTTGCCGAGACGTTTGAGGTCGGCGAGCAGCTCGGTGTAGAAGATTTGGCGGAACACTGGATCCTGATCGGCCGCCCATTCGTCGAACACCAGCACCGGCCGTCCCTCGATCCAGGCATCGATCAGGGCGAGCCGCTTGCGCTGGCCCGTCGACAGGTCGGTGGTGGAGAACGCGCCGCCATCGATCGAGACCTTGTGAGCGAGCTCGAGTCGGTCGAGATAGCGATGTGCGAGGTCAGGCGGCTGGTTGCTCTGCTGCGCCAGGGTGTCGAACAGGAAATAGTCCGAGAATATCGTGGTGAAGAGCTGCCGGTAGTCATCGCGGGTCTCGCTGACGACGGGATTGCCGTCGCGCAGCAGCACGCCGCGGTCCGGCACATAGAGCCCGAGCAGCAGCTTGATCAGCGTCGTCTTGCCGCTGCCGTTCTCACCGACGATGAAGACGATCTCGCCGCGGCGAATGCGAAGGTCGATCGGTCCGATGACAAAAGGGCGTTCGGATGACGACGCAGGGAATGCGTAGGAGACGCCGCGCAGCTCGATGGATTCGATCTGCTCAGCGGTCCGATCCCGGGGATCATCGAGCAGTTCAGCCTCTGCGGCGGTGAAACGCTCCGACAACTCGGCGATCCGGCGCATCGCAACCTGGGCGCGGCCGAGCGACGGCAGCATGCCGATCAACTGGTCGATCGGTCCGCGCATGAACAGCAGCACCAGCACGAAGCCGCTGGACACCGAGGCCGGGCTGTCGGGCCACAGCAGTGGACGCAGCACCAGCGCGGTCCCGATCACCAGAAACAGCAGAACCGTCCCGAGCGCACGCGCCGTCACCAGCAGATTGATCGCCTTGATCTGCACGTCGCCGATCCGGTCGACCGTCCGTCCGATCAGATCGACATGGACATGGCGCCGGCGCTGGCGATGAAGACGGAGCTCCTTGGCACCGTCGGAGATCGCGCGGTAGTGCTTCTGCAGATCGTCTTCGTATTGGCGCGCGAGATTGAAGCCCGTCATTCCGCGCTTGCGGGCGAGGTAATGGACGAACGACCCGAGCGCGATCAAGATTGCCGTGACCAGGAACAACGGCCACGACAGCACCGCGAGGTAGATCAGGCAGCCGGCGACGATGACGCCGGACACCAGGAAGGCGGGAAAGAAGAAGGCGAAATCGCTGATGGCATCGACGTCCTTGGTCAGGACCGGGATGAGGCGGTGCGACCGATAGGCTTCGAGCTGGTCGATCGGCGCCATCAGGATCTTAGCGGCCAGCGACTTGCGCAACGAGGCCACGATCCGCTGCCCGACGATATTGGCGCTGATGTCAGAGCCAACCGACCCGATCACGATCAGGATGCAGAGACCCGCGAACGAGGCAATCAGGCCGCCGACGTCGCCTGCGCCTGCGTAAAGGCCGCGGTTCACCACGGCGAGCAGACCCGCAACGCTGGCGCCGCCGAGCAGGCCGAGCAGGATGGCTGCCGCCAGCAGCAGCCAATACGGCCGCAGCAGGCTTCCGACGTTGGCAATTGCCGGATTGGATGGCGTCATCATCGGTCGCCGGCTCCCATTCGTGTGGCGAAGACAGCGGCGAGCTTGTCGCCGATGTCGGCGCGGGCCTGGAGGGCGTCGGGCACGACGTTGCCCATGCGCAGGAACTCGTGGACCATGCCGGGATAGACCTTCAAGTCCACAGCGACGCCGGCCTCGCGCAAGCGTGCGGCATAGGCCTGCCCCTCGTCGACCAGCGGATCGAACTCGGGCAGCACGATCAGCGCGGGCGCGACGCGCGTGAGGTCGGAGGCCGCCAGCGGCGCAAATCGCCAGTCGTGGCGATCAGTGCCTTCGGGCAGATAGTGGTCGAAGAACCAGTCGACGGTCTCGCGCTCGAGCAGATAGCCCGAGCCGTAGTTCTCGTAGGAGTCCGAGATCTGCTGCGGGCTGAGCCCGGGATAAGCGAGGACCTGAAGGATCGGCTGCGGCAAGGCCCGGTCGTCGCGCGCGGCGATTGCCAGCGCCGCGGCCAGCGTTCCGCCCGCGCTGTCGCCGCCGATCGCGACTCGCCGCGGGTCGAAGCCAAGCGCCGGCCCCTCGCCCCCGATCCAGGTGAGCGCATCGACGCAATCCTCGAACGCCGTCGGAAACCGATGCTCCGGCGCCAGCCGATAGTCGATCGACAGCACCGCCGCGCCGCTGTCAACCGCGAGGCCGCGGCACAGCGGCTGGTGCGAGTCGAGGCTGCCGACGACGAAGCCGCCGCCATGCATGTAGAGCAGCACGGGCATCGGATCGGCGACATCCAACGGCCGCGCTGCATAGAGCCGCCCTGCAATCTCCGTCCCGTCGCGCATCGGCAGCGCAAGCTGCCTCTCGAACGCCAGCGGCGGTGGATCGACATCCAGCAGCGGCGAGGAGGCGTCGAAATCGGCGCGCGCCTGCGCCGGCGTGAGTTGCGGAAACGGGATGCGCGCGCCGGTTTCGGTTCCGAGCTGGATCATCTCGAGCAACGCGGCGATATCAGGGTGAAGGCTCATGACCACCTCATTCAGCCGGTTCGGACTGCAGCGCCGGCGATGTCTGCGCCGCCTTGTCCGGCTCCAGCCACGCGCCCAGCGCCGTCAGGAAGGATTCGTTGCTCAGGATCCCGAAGTGATCGTCGCCGACCACGCCGAGGTCTGCCGCCTGCGGCAGCCGCGCCACGAGCCGATCGCGCTGTCGAAGCCGGCCCGAGGTCCACCAGCAGCCGGGCGCAACAGCGAGATCAGCCGGCCATTCGGCCGTTTGCGCCAGTTGCGCGAGATGGCGTCCGACTCTGAAGGCCGCGACGATGTCGTCGATGCCGAGAAGGCCGTCGCGCGGCTGCAGCGGTGCCATGCCGATCGCATCGGCGACGAGGCCCCGGATCACCTCGTCCGTCGCCGGCGCATCGGCGGAGCGGATCGCCGTCACCTGCGACGCGATCGCTGACAACTGCACGCCCGGCGCCGTGACCGAGAGCAGCGCGAGCAAGTCGTCAGTCCAATGTCGCGACGGCTGCTGGCCACCATGCGGAACGAAGCTGTCGATCAGCGCCAGGCGCTCGACCCGCGCGCCGCGCCTTTGCAGTTCGGCGGCAACCAGACCCGCGAGCAGCCCGCCGAGTGACCATCCGATCAGACAATACGGCCCTTTGCTCTGCGTCCGTACGATCTCGTCGGTATAGTCCACGGCCATCGCCGCCAGCGAGCGATCGACGAAGGATGGCTCGATCAGCGTCCGGCACTGCAGACCGATCAGTTGCCGTTCTCCCTCTATGCGCCGCGCCAGCGGCGCATAGTCGAACACCGTGCCGAAGCCGCCGTGAAGGCAGAACACCGGCGCCGCGCCGTCGACCGGCGAACTCAGGGGCAGCAGCGCCGACGGCCGCGTGGATGATGCTGCGGGCGGGCCGAGCAAGGCGCGAATGGTCGGCTTCTGCAAGAGATCCCGCAGCTTGATCTCGCCATCGAGGACCGGGTCGCGGCGAAGCCGCGCGATCACCTTGAGGCTGAGAATCGAGTTGCCGCCGAGCTCGAAGAAGTTGTCGGTGACGCCGACTTGCGCGACGCCGAGAACCTCCGCCCACAGCTTTGCCATCGCGGCCTCGGCCGGATTTCCCGGCGCGACGAACGCGCGTCCGGCTGCAATATCGGGCGCGGGCAACGCCTTGCGATCGACCTTGCCGCTCGACAGCGTGGGCAGGCGCTCGAGCACGATGATACGGGCCGGAACCATGTAGGCCGGCAATGTCCGGCGCAGCGCGGCGGTCAGCGCCGCCGACAGGCGCTCGGCCGCTGCAGCGGCGGCGTCACCCGGCGCCCGTGGCGCCACATAGGCCACGAGCTGACTTCCTCCCGCACCCGCCACCGCGAGCACGGCAGCCTGTGCGACTGCGGGGTCGCTCAGCAGAGCCGATTGGATTTCGCCAAGCTCGATCCGGAAGCCGCTGACCTTGACCTGGTCGTCGCTGCGCCCGAGATACTCGATCGTGCCGCTCGCATCCCATCGGGCCAGGTCGCCGGTGCGATAGAGACGTGCGCCCTCCTCCGTCGAAAATGGATCCGGCACGAAGCGTTCCGCCGTCATGCCTGGCTTGGCGAGGTAGCCGCGCGCGAGCCCGAAGCCGCCGACATAGAGCTCGCCGGCTGCGCCTGCCGGAACGAGATTCAGCGCGCCATCGAGGATGTAGGCGGTGCGGCGGCCGACGGGAATGCCGATCGGCGCATAGGCCTTGTCGCATGCCGTGTTGCCATCGACCTTCCACACCAGCGGTGTCACGACGGTCTCGGTCGGACCATAGCCGTTGATCAGGATCCGCGGCTTCAGCGCCCGCCTCACCTTGTCGAAGCCGGCCTTCGGCATGGCCTCGCCACCGAACGAATACAACCGCACCGGCGGCGGATTGCCGGTCTGCTCCACCCATTCGGCGACCTGCTGCAGATAGGCCGGCGGCAGGCCGATATGGGTGACGCGCTGCGCATGAAGCTCTGCAACTGTCTGCTCCGGCGTCCACAGCTCCGCATCGCGCATGACCAGCCGTGCGCCCTGCGACAGCACCGTAAGCCACCGTTCATGCGCGCCGTCGAAGGCCAGCGACAGGAAATGCAGCTCGGTTGCGTGCTCGTCGAGCTCGTAGAGCGCAGCGGTCGCCCGGCAATGCATCGCCAGCGGTCCATGCGCGACCGCGACGCCTTTCGGCCGCCCGGTCGAGCCGGACGTGTAGATCACATAAGCCAGATTCTCCGGATGCAGGCCCGGATCCGGCGCATGGTGCGGACCGCTGTCGAAATCGAACGAGGCCAGATCGACGGCCTGGACGCCTTCGGTGGCGGCGATCTCATGCACGCCGGACAGCAGCATGCTCATCCCGGAATCGCGCATCAGATGGGCGATGCGGTCCGGCGGCAGCTCGGGATCGAGCGGCACATAGGCTCCGCCGGCCTTCAGCACGGCGAGCAGCGCGGCCATCGTCACTTCGTTGCGCTCGACGACGACGCCGACGCGCTGGTCTGGCTGGAGCCCGGCGCCGACGAGGCGGAGCGCGAGCCGATTGGCGCGACGATCGAGCTCGCCGTAGGACACGTTCCTGCCGCCGATCGTGAGGGCGACACGTTCCGGGTCACGCTGGGCATGACCGCTGATCATCTCGTGCACGAGCGGACGCGTCGCGGAAGACGCCGCCCGGCCATTGCAGGCGTCAGCGCGCTGCACATCCAGAGCGGTAGCCGCATCGATTGCGCCGAGCGCGGCTTCCGGACTTCGCATGATAGCCGCGAGCAGATGTTCGAATTGCGCCCTCACCTGCTCCGCCTGATCCGGCGTGAAGTGGCTCGGCATATAGGTGAACTCGACCTGCAGCGTATCCTCGACCATGATGGACAGGTCCATCGGATAGTTGGTGACGTCGACATTGCGCAGCTCGCCGAATTGAAGCGAGCCGTCGCCCTGCAGCAGGCCCCGGTCGACGGGATAGTTCTCGAACACGATGATACTGTCGAACATGCTCTCGCCAGCGCGGCCGGCCCAGCTCTGGATGTCGTAGAGCGGCGTCTGCTCGAAATTGCGCATCGCCGCGTTACGGTCCTGCATGGCACGCAGCCAGTCGCCGATCGTGGTGGCCGGCGACGGCGTCTCGATCACCGGCAGCGTATTGATGAACAGGCCGATCATCTGCTCGGCCCCGTCGAGACCAGCCGGACGGCCGGCGACGGTGACACCGAAGGTGACGGTCTGCTGGCCGGTGTAGCGTTGCAGCAGCAGCGCCCAGACGCCCTGGATGAGCGTGTTCAGGGTGATGCGCTCGCGCCGAGCAAACGCCTTCAAGGCCGCGGTCGCGTCTTCGTCGAGCCGCGTGTAGCAGCGCTGGTGCCCGTGCGCATCGTGGCGCCGTGCTCCGAAGGCATCGGCCAGTTGCGTCGGCTGGTGGAAGGCCGTGAGCTGTCCGCGCCAGAAGCGCTCGGCGGCCTGCGCGTCTTGGGCGAGCAGCCAGGCAACATAGTCGCGATAGAGCGCCGAGTGAGAGACGAGCGCACGCCCGGAATAGCGCTGCAGGATTTCGCCGATGAAGCGGGCCGAGCTCCAGCCGTCCATCAGGATGTGATGGTAGGTCCAGATCAGGCGATGACGATCCTGGTCGAGGCGCACCAGGCGGACACGCTGCAGCGGCGGCACCGCGAGATCGAACTCGACGTCACGCTCCGCGGCCAGCGCCGACGACAGAAGCGCTTCATCGACGGCCTGCCCGCGCCAGTCTTCCATCGCGAACGGCACGCTCGCTACACGATGGACGGCCTGCAGCGGAGCGCCGGACAGCTCGCGCCAGAGAAATCCGGTGCGCAGCATCGGATGACGGGCAGAGACCTCCTGCCACGCACCGCGCAGCCGCTCGACATCCAGACCGCGAATCTCGACGCTGATCTGGTTGACATACACGCCGCTGCCGGCATCGCGCAGGCTGTGGAACAGCATTCCCTGCTGCATCGGCGAGAGCGGGTAGACGTCCTCGATATGGTCCCAGTCGACGCCGAGCCGGGCGAGCTCCTCGCTGGTCAGCCCGGACAATGCGCCGCGCGCGAGCGCAATCGCGGGCTGATCTTTCCGCGCCGCTCGGCAGGCCGGCGCGAGCAGCTCGATCGTCTGCAGAAGGAATACGTCTCTCGGCTCCAGTTCGAGACCGGCGCGGCGTGCGCGACTGACCATCTGCAACGAGATGATCGAGTCGCCGCCGAGCTCGAAGAAATTGTCGGTGACGCCGACGTCCGGCTGGTGCAGCAGCTCGGCCCAGATCGCCGCGAGTGCGGCCTCGGTCGGATTGCGTGGCGCGATGCGCTGTCCCTGCCCGGGCCGGCTATCGGGCAATGGCAAGGCCTTGCGATCGATCTTGCCGTTCGGCGTCAGCGGCAGAAGCGGCAGCACCATGACGCGCGACGGCACCATGTAGTCCGGCAGCGCCGACGCGAGTGTCGCGCGCAGCTCGGCTCCGTCGAGCCCATCGTCGCCGCTGACATAGCCGACGAGCTGCCGCCCGCCGCCGAGCTCTTGCGCCACCACGACGCTGTCGCGGACGCCGGGCTGCGTGCGCAGCCGCGCCTCGATCTCGCCGAGCTCGATGCGGTGGCCGCGGATCTTCACCTGATGGTCCGCACGGCCGACATAGTCGAGCAATCCATCGGCCCGCCACCGCGCCAGATCGCCGGTCCGGTACAGCCGCGCACCGGGATCGCCGAATGGATCGGGAACGAAGCGCTCGGCGCTGAGCGCCGCCCGGCGCCAATAGCCGCGGGCCAGGCCTTCGCCGCCGATGAAGAGCTCGCCCGTCACGCCGACAGGGGCGCGGTTGAGATCGCCGTCGAGCACGTGGAGCGTGGTGCTGCCGATCGGGCCGCCGAGGACGGGTGCGGGATCGCGCGCATCGAGCCGATGACGTGCCGACCACACCGTGGTTTCAGTCGGCCCGAACAGGTTCCATACCTCGCCGCCGAGCGCGAGCAGCCGGAGCGCCAGATCGGGCGCCAGCGCCTCGCCGCCGCTCAGCAGGCGGCAGCCTTGAGGCAGCCATCCATGCGCGCCGTCGTCATGGTCGAGCAGCATGCGCCAGCTCGACGGCGTGGCCTGGATCATTGTCGCGCCGTGACGGGCCACGATCGCTTTCAACGCCGCGGGATCATGGGCCGAGGCGCGGTCCGCCAGCACGATCTGCGCGCCATGAGTCAGCGGCAACCAGAGTTCGAGCACCGCGATGTCGAACGACAGCGAGGTCAAACCGAGCACGCGGTCATCGCGCGCAATGCCCGGCTGCTCAGCCATGGTCGTCAGGAAATTCGTCACCGCGCCATGGCGCACCATCACGCCCTTGGGCAGTCCGGTCGAGCCGGAGGTGTAGATGACGTAAGCGAGGTTCTCAGGATGGATGGCGACGTCGAGATTCCCGACGTCGACAGCTTCTTCTCCAGCCGCCTCGTCCAGCAGCCAGGCCTCGGCATGGCCGTCCGCCAGCACCGGCGCAAGCCGATCGCGGAGCGTCGCCTGCGTCAGCAGCAGCTTCGCGCCGCTGTCGGCCAGCATGTGCGCGAGACGCTCGGCCGGATAGTCGGGATCGAGCGGCAGATAGGCCCCGCCCGCCTTGAGCACCGCGAGCAGCGCCACCATCATCGTAGCACCGCGCTCCAGCGCCAGTCCCACCACCACGTCGGGACCGACGCCGTGCTCCCTGAGCCGATGGCCCAGCCGGTTCGCACGCGCATTCAGCGCGACGTAGCTGAGCGTGTCCTCATTGTGCACGAGCGCGATCGCATCAGGTGCGCGCTCCGCCTGCGCCTCGAACTGAGCGACGACACCGGGCGATATCACGGCGGCCGCTGTCGCGTTCACCTGTGCCAGCAGCGCGAGATCCGCGGGATCATCAGCCTCAATGCGGCCGACCGCCTGCTCCGCATCGCGAGTGATGGCCGCAAGCAGTTGCACGAACGCCATCTGCAGCCGACGGATCTGAACGTCGTCGAAATGTTGCTGCTGGAAATTGAACACCAACCGTAGCTCGCTTTCGAGACCGACGCTCACGAACAGCGGGTAGTTGCTGGTTTCGAGGATCCTCGTCCGGCTGACGCTCAGACGGCCATCTCGGGTCTTCAAGGCCGCGTCCACCGGATAGTTCTCGAACACGAGGATGCTGTCGAACAGTGGACGCCCGCTCCTGCCCGCGATCCGCTGGATGTCGGCCAGCGGCATCCAGCCGTGATCCCGCAGGCCGAGATTGCGATCCTGCAAGTCCCGCAGCCACGCGCCGACGCGCTGCTCCGGATCCTTGGTATCGACCACCGGCAAGGTGTTGATGAAGAGGCCGACCATCTCTTCGGCGCCGGCGAGCTCGGCGGGCCGGTCCGATACCGTCACGCCGAAGCAGACCGTCGGCTGGCCGGTGAACCGACGGAGCAGTTGCGCCCAAGCCGCCTGCACCACCGTGTTCAGCGTGACCCGTTCGCGGGTCGCGAAGCGTTGCAGCCGCTCGCTGAGATCGGCGTCCACCGCCATGGCGAGCGAGCCATGGCCGACGCGCGCGCCAGCCGCGGATTGCGACAGCAGGCTCGGCTCGTCGAGCCCGGCCAACGCCGCTCGCCAGAACGCGGCCGCAGCACCCTGGTCCTGCGCCTGCAGCCATCCGATGTAGTCGCGGAAGCGCGGCGGCTGTCCCTGCAGCGTCCCCTGCCCTTCTTGCTGCATCACCTCGGCGATGAAGCGGGCCGAGCTCCAGCCGTCCATGACAATGTGATGATGGGTCCAGATCAACCAATGCCGGTCGTCGTCGATCCGGACCAGCCTCACATGCTGCAGCGGTGGTCGCGAGAGATCAAACCCGTCGGCGCGCTCGCGGTCCGCGGCCGCCGTGAGCGCAGCCTCCAGCGCCGACGGAGTAAGTCCCGCCGCACGTTCCCGCCAATCCTCCGCGACGAAGGCAACGTCGGCATTGCGATAAACGACCTGCTGCGGTGGTCCGGGCAATTCACGCCAGAGGAAGCCGGTGCGAAGCACGGCATGGCGACGGCTGACCGCCTGCCAAGCGGCTTGCAGCTTGCCGGCGTCGAGGCCGCGGATCTCTGCTGCAACCTGGTTGACGTAGACCCCGGTGCCGTCGTCGTGCAGCGCGTGAAACAACATACCTTGCTGCATCGGCGACAGCGGATAGATATCCTCGATCTCGCGCCAATCCAGCGCCAGCGCATCGAGCTCGGCCTGGCTCAGCTTCGACAGCGGCACATCGGACGGCGTCAGGCCATGGACACCGCTCGTGCAGTGGTCGACCAGCTCACGCAGCGCCGCTCCGAAACAATCGGCGACGCGGGTCACGGTCTCGCGTCGATAGCGCTTCCTGCTGAAGCCGAACGACAACTGCAGACGGCCGTCGAGCACCCTCGCATTGATCGCGATATGGTGGCGGAGCGGGCTCGACGCCGCACGCGAAGGTCCTGCGCTCTCGGGCGCGATCGAGAACAGCGCCGTCTCGTCCGCGCTGCCATCGACCTGACCGAGATAGTTGAACCCGATGCGCGGCTGCAGGCCCGTCCTCAGCGCCGCACGCTGGGCATCAGACCCCAGGTAACGCAGCACGCCGTAGCCAAGTCCCCGGTTGGGGACGGACCGCAGCATCTCCTTGGTCGCCTTGATCAGCTCGGCGGGCGGCTGCGATCCAGCCGTCAATTGCACCGGAAAGGCGGTTGTGAACCAGCCGATGGTTCGCGACAGATCGAGCCCGTCGCCGAGATCCTCGCGGCCGTGGCCTTCGAGCTCGATCGCCATGATCTCACGGCCCGACCACTGCCACAACGCACGCGCCAGCGCCGACAGCAGCAGATCATTGACCTGGGTTCGGTACGCGCCGTGCGCGGCGCCCAGCAGACGCGCGGTCAGCTCCGCGTCGATCGCGAGCAGCACGTCGTCAGCGTCGGCGCTCGTATCCCGATCCGCATGATCGACATCGCACGGCAGGTCATCCGTCTGCCGGAGACCGGACCAATGATCGAGCTCGGCAGCCAGCACATCCGAGCACGCGTGCGCGTGCAGTGCTGCGCCCCATTGGGCATAGGCGTGCGTCTTGGGCGGCAGCGTCGCCTCCTGCCCACGCATGAGCTGATCATAGGCCGCCGCGAGATCCTCCAGCAGCACACGCCACGACACGCCGTCGATCACGAGGTGATGGATCACGATCAGGAGGCGCTGCCCGCCGTCCGGCAGATCGATGCCGACCATCTGCACCAGACGACCCTGCGCGAGCGAGAGGCTCGCCTGGACCTCAGCGGCCAGCGCGGTGACCGCCTCGCCGTCGGCCAGCTCGCACGATCGGAACAGACCGGAGGCGGCCGGCGCCGACGCGTGCTCGGCGCGCCAAGTGCCGTCGATGCGTTGGAAGCGCAGCCTCAGCGCATCATGATGGGTGACGACGGCCACCGCCGCGCGCCGCAGCACGTCCCAGTCGAGCCGCTGCTGCGGCCGCAGCAGCAGGGCCTGGTTCCAGTGATCGGGCGCGTCCAGCTCCTGCTCGAAGAAGCGGAGCTGAATCGGCAACAACGGCAGTGGCCCGGAGACGAGGCCCTGCTCCGCCGTCGTCTCCAGCCGAGCGATCTGCCGCGCGTCGCGCGCCAGGGCTTCCAGTGTCTGATGCTTGAAGACGTCGCGCGGCTCGATCAGAAGGCCGGCTCGCCGCGCGCGACTGACCATCTGCAGCGAGATGATGGAATCGCCGCCGAGCTCGAAGAAATTGTCGGTCATGCCGACATCGGGCTGATGCAGCAACTCGGCCCAGATGGCCGCCAGCGCAGCCTCGGCCGCCGTCCGCGGCGCAATCCGCGTGACTGATGCGGGCGCCTCCGGCGCTGGCAGCGCATTGCGATCGACCTTGCCATTCACCATCAGCGGAAGACGATCGAGCACCACGATCCGCGCCGGCACCATGTAGTCCGGCAGCGTCGCGGACAAGGCGTCGCGCAGCACCGCAGCATCGAGCGTGCCGTCACCGCAGACATAGCCGATCAGTTGGCGGCCTGCCCCGAATTCCCTGGCGATGACGACGGCCGCAGTGACCGATTGCTGCTGCCGAAGCCGCGCCTCGATCTCGCCGAGCTCGATGCGGAAGCCGCGAACCTTCACCTGATGATCGGTGCGGCCGACATAGTCGATGGCGCCGTCGCTGCGCCAGCGCGCCAGATCGCCGCTCCGGTACAGCCGCACGCCGGGAGGTCCGAACGGATCGGGAATGAAGCGCTCGGCCGTCAGCGCCGCGCGACCGAGATAGCCGCGCGCCAGCCCGTCGCCGCCAATATAGAGCTCGCCCGTCGTACCCTCGGCGACCGGATTGAGGTCGGCATCGAGAATGCGCAGGATCGTACCCGGGATCGGCACGCCGATCGGAACGCGTGGCCCGCTCGCCTCGCGGCAGCTCCAGAAGCTGGCATTGATGAGCGCTTCGGTCGGTCCATAGCGGTTGTCGAACCGGATCGCTGGAAATACCGCGTAGACTTGGTCCCTCAGCTGGACCGGCAGAGCCTCGCCGCCAGAGAACAGGCGTTTCAAGCTCACGCATCGGCGCGCCTCGGGCTCGGCCACGAATTGCGCGAGCATCTGGGGCACGAAATGCAGCGTCGTGACGCCATGCGCAATGACCGCATCGATCAGCCGCTTCGGCTCGCGATGGGCGCCCGGCGCTGCGATCGCAAGCCGCGCGCCGACCGTCAACGGCCACAGGATTTCCCACACCGCGACGTCGAAGCTGAACGGCGTCTTCTGCAACAGCGTTTCGCCGGGATCGAGCCCGTACTCCCGCTGCATCCAGGCCAGCCGTGCCGCCAGCGCGCCACGCGTGCAGGCCACGCCCTTCGGCATGCCGGTCGAGCCGGACGTGTAGATCACATAAGCGAGGCTCTCGGCGTGGATCGGACTGCGGAGATCCGAATTGCCGGCATCGATCCCGTGCGAAGCGCGGCTGTCGTCGACGGCGATCAGCTCGGCGCCCGCCCCTGCCGTGATCTCCATCAGCCGATCGTGCAACTGCGGCTGCGTCAGCACCAGTCGCGCGCCGCTGTCGCCCAGCATCGCGGCGAGCCGCTGGCTGGGATAATCCGGATCGAGCGGCAGGTAGCCGGCCCCGGCCTTCAGCACCGCCAGCACGGCCACGACCAGATCGGCACTGCGCTCGAATGCGAGGGCGACGGGAGCATCAAGAGCGACGCCGGCCTGCCTGATCTGTCGCGCCAGTCGGTTGGCCCGCGCGTTCAGTTCGGCGTAGCTGATCCCCTCCTGATCAGAGATCAGGGCGACGGCCGCGGGCGACCGTGCGACCTGCTGTTCGATCTGCGTCACGACGTCGATGAAGCCGTCTTTCGCCGTCGGCGCGGCGGGCCCAGAACTCCAGCGGAGCACCCGTTGCAAAGCGTCGGCGTCGAGGCCATGCAGCTCCGCGACCGGGCGGCTGCTGTCGTCGGTGATGCGCCCGAGCAGACAGGCGAACGCCGCCTGCATCCGCTCGATCTGCGGTCGGTCGAACCGGCTGCGATCGTAACGGAATCCGAGCCGGATGCCGGCGTCGGTCGCGAACACCGCGACCGTCAGCGCATAGTTGGTGATCGAGATCTGCTCGGCGCGGCTGGCGCGCGGCCCCTCGGCGGCCTGATCGCGTAGCGCCGCGTCGACCGGATAGTTCTCGAACACGAAGATGGAGTCGAACAGCGGCCGGCCGGCCCGGCCGGCAAGACGCTGGATCTCGTGCAGCGGCATCCAGCCATGCTCGCGCAGGTCGACGTTGCGATCCTGCAAGCCGCGCAGCCAGTCGCCCACCAGCGTTTGCGGTCTCGTATCCTCGAGCACAGGCACGGTGTTGATGAACAGGCCGACCGTCTCTTCCACATCCGCGATCTCGGGCGGCCGGCCGGAAATCGTGGCGCCGAAGCAGACGACATCCTGGCCGGTCAAGCGCCGCAGCAGTTGGCCCCAGGCTCCCTGCAGCAGCGTGTTCAAGGTCACCCGCTCGCGTCGTGCCACGAGCTGCAGCCGCTCGGTTTCCGCCGCATCGATGACGAGGTCGATCGAGGCACGGCCTTCGGCTGGTGCGGCCGGCCAGCCAAGCGCATCGGCGAGCAGGCTCGGCTCGCCGAGCTGCGACAGCGAGCGCGACCAGAACGCAATCGACGCCTCGCGATCCTGTCGCTGCAGCCAGGCAATGTAATCGCGATAGCGGCCGCGCGGTACGCCCAGCGACGCGCCGCCGACATGCTGCATGATCTCCCCGATCAGCCTCGCCGCGCTCCAGCCGTCGAGCAGGATGTGATGATGGGTCCAGATCAGGCGGCAAACGCCGCCGCCGAGATCGATGAGACGGACCCGCTGCAGCGGCGGCCGTGACAGGTCGAAGCCGGCGCGCCATTCGGCCGCCGCCACCTCGGCCAGCGCCGCGTCACGCGTGGCTCGATCCATCGAGTCCGCACGGTCGCGCCAATCCTCCTCGACGAAGGGAACAGGAACCTGCCGATGGACGACCTGCTGCGGCGCGCTCGATAATTCCCTCCACACGAACGCGGTCCGCAGCACCGCGTGTCGTGCCGTCACCGCCTGCCACGCCGCGCGCAGGCGCGCCGCGTCCGCGCCTTCGACGTCGACGGCGATCTGGCTGACATAGTTGCCGCTCTCGCCGTCGCGCAGCGCGTGGAACAGCATGCCCTGCTGCATCGGCGACAGCGGATAGATATCCTCGACATCGCGCCAATCGCACATAGCTCCAAGCAAATCGAGCTCCAGCTGGCCGAGGCGCGACAGCGGAACGTCGGACGGCGTGAGGCCGTGTGCGCCACCGGTGCAATGCGCGACCAGCTCGCGCAACGCCAGGGAATAACACGCGGCCAGCCGCTCGATCGTCGCGCGGCGATAGCGGCGGCGGCCAAAGCTGAATGTCAGCTTCAGCCGGCCGTCGAACACTTGGCCGTTGATGCTGAGCCAGCGGCCGAGCGGCGCGCTGGCGCTGCGCGACGGCCCCGCGCCTTCCGGCGCGAGCGCGAAGGCAAGGTCGGAGCCGGCGCCAAACTGGCCGAGATAGTTGAAGACGATCCGCGGCTCGGCTCCATCCGCCAGGGCGGCGCGCTGCTCGGAGCTGCCGCAATACCGCAGCACGCCGTAGCCGAGCCCGCGCGCCGGGATGGCCCGCAATTCCTCCTTGATCGACCTGATGAGGGTGGCGTCGTCGCTCGCGCCAGCGGAGAGCCGAACCGGAAATGCTGTCGTGAACCAGCCGACCGTGCGCGACAGGTCGATGCCTTCGAACAGATCCTCGCGTCCATGGCCCTCGAGCTCGACCAGGCATTCACCGAGTCCGCACCAGCGGCTGACCGCGCGGGCCAGCGCCGCCAGCAGCAGATCATTGACCTGGGTCCTGTAGGCGGCGGGCGCCTGCTTGAGCAGTTGCCCGGTCACGTCGGCATCGAACGACACGGCGACGTCTTCGCCGTCGGCGACGCGATCGGTCTCCCCGTGATCGTCGTCGCACGGCAGATCGTCAGCGACGCTGCGCTGTCTCCAATAGACGAGCTGGTCGGCCAGCTCCTTGCTCGCGGCGTAGTCTTCGAGCCTCTTGCCCCACGACGCCACGGACTGGCTCTTGGGAGGCAAAACAATCGCGGCCGCGCCCTGCGCCGCCTGTCGATACGCCGCGGCGATGTCCTCGAGTAGGACGCGCCACGACACGCCATCGACGACGAGATGATGCACGACGATCAGAAGCCGCTGGCTGCCGTCCGCAACGTCCATGCCGACGAGGCGCAGCAACGGCCCCTGCAAGGACAGGCTCGCCTGCGCGGCCGCCGCAACCGAGGTGATCTCCGCCGCGTCCTGAACAGTGCGGATCCAGAGGAGATCGGCGCTCGCCGGCATCTTGCCGTATCTCGCGTGCCACGTGCCGTCGCTTTGCTCGAATTGCAGCCGCAGGGCATCGTGATGCGCCACCACGGCATCGACCGCCCGCGCCATCACGCGCCAGTCGAACCGCGCCGAGGGTACGAGCATCAAGGCCTGGTTCCAGTGATGCCGTTGGCCCGCGTCCTCGGCAAAGAAGCGGCGCTGGATCGGCAACAGCGGCACCGGATCGCCGTCGCGCGCGCCGGGCTCAGCGGAGACAATGACCGCCCGATCGCGGCGTGCGACCCGCGCCAGCTCCTGCAGCGTCTGATGCCGGAACAGATCGCGCGGCTCGATTGACAGGCCACGCTGCCGCGCCCGTCCGACCACCTGCAGTGAGATGATGGAATCGCCGCCGAGCTCGAAGAAATTGTCGGTGAGCCCGATCCGCGAATGGCCGAGCAGTTCGGCCCAGATCGCCGCCAGCTCCAATTCCACGGCCGATTGCGGCGCGACATAGTCTGTCTCGGCACACAATGACTCGGGCACCGGCAGAGCGTCGCGATCGACCTTGCCATGCGCCGTGAGCGGCATCTGCGACATCGGCACGATGCGGGCCGGAACCATGTAGTCCGGCAGCTCCTCCGTCAGCGCCGCGCGCAGCGTTGCCTCGTCGAGGCCATCCTCGCCGCGGACATAGCCGATCAGCTGCTGGCGTCCGCCGATCTCGCGTGCAACCACCACCGCCGACTGAACGCCCGTCTGCCGCGTCAGCCGCGCCTCGACCTCGCCCGGCTCGATGCGGAAGCCACGGATCTTGAGCTGATGATCGGACCGTCCGACATAGTCGATGACGCCGTCGGCACGCCAGCGCGCCAGATCGCCCGTGCGATACAGCCGCGCGCCGGGTGCGCCGAACGGATCGGGAATGAAGCGCTCCGCCGTCAGCGCCGGCCGATTCCAATAGCCGGCCGCGAGCCCCTCGCCGCCGATATGAAGCTCGCCGATGACGCCGACCGGAACGATGTTCAGATCGCCGTCGAGAACATAGGCCGAGCGCCGGCCGACCGGACGGCCGATCGGCGCATAGGCGCAGTCGATCTCGGCATCGGCGTCGACCTTCCAGACCAGCGGCGTGACCACCGTCTCCGTCGGACCGTAGCCGTTGATCAGCTTGCGCGGCCGCAGCGCCTGCCTGACCTTGTCGAAGCCCGATTTGGGCATCGCCTCGCCGCCGAACGAATACAGCGACACGGGCGGCGGATCGCCGCGCCACGCCGCGAATTCGGCGAGCTGCTGCAGGTACGCCGGCGGAAAGCCGGCATTGGTCACGCGCTCCGCGCGCATCACCTCGAGCGTCTTCTCCGCCGACCAGAGATCGGCGTCGCGCATCACCAAGGCCGCGCCGCAGCTCAGCGCGGTCCACAACCGCTCATGCGCGCCGTCGAAGGTGAAAGAAAGGAAGTGCAGTTCGCGCGACTGCTGGTCCATCTCGTAGAGACCGGCCGTGGCGTCGCAATGCATCGCGAACGGTCCATGCGCGACCGCGACGCCCTTCGGTACACCGGTGGAGCCGGACGTATAGATCACGTAGGCGAAGCTCGCGGGATGGACATCGACCGCGGGATCAATCTCCGTCGTCTCGGCCGGGATCACGCCGAGATCGACGACTGCGATGCCCGGCATCGGCGGCCATTGCGATCGTCCCGCCGCATCGACCAGCACGACGCGCGCGCCGGCATCGCGAACGGTTGCAGCAAGCCGCGCTGGTGGATGATCGGGATCGAGCGGCAGATAGGCGGCGCCGGCCTTGAGGACGGCAACGAAACCGGCGACGAGATTGGGCGAACGCTGCATCGAGAGCGCGACGAGCTCGCCGGGTCGAACGCCGAGCGCCAGCAGATGCTGCGCGATGGCATTGGCGCGGCGATCGAGCGCCTGATAGCTGATCGTCTCGGCTCCGAACACCAGGGCTGTCGCGCCCGGCGTGTCCTTGGCGTGCCGCGCGAACATCCGGTGCACCGACTGGAACGCCGCGCGCGCGGGCGCGCAGGCATTCCACTGCCTGACGTCGTCGCGCTGCCGGTCCGACAACAGCTCCAGCGCCGCGATCCGGCGCGTGGGATCTGCGACCATTTCCTGCAGGATCGTCAGCCAATGGCCGGCGAGCCGCGTGATGGTCGACCGCTCGAACAACGCGGTGGCAAAGGAAAACAGCGCCGAGACGTCCCCCGACGGCAATTCCTCGCTGTCGAGCGCGAGGTCGAATTTCACCGTCTCAATCTCGGCCGCGATCGTCTCGATCTGCAATTCAGAGCTAGCCGGCGCATGCGCCGGCCCGCGCCGATGCTGATGGTTGTAGAGCACCTGGAACAGCGGCGTCTGGCTCAGGCTGCGCTGTGGCTGCAACACGTCGAGCAGCCGTTCGAACGGAAGGTCCTGGTGATCCCTGGCCTCGAGCGAAGCCGCGCGCAGCGTTTCGACGACGTCGGCGATCGTCCCCAGGCTGTCGATCCGCGTCCGCAGCACCTGGGTGTTGACCAACAGCCCGATCAGGCGCCGCGTTTCCGGCCGATCGCGATTGGCGAGGGGAACGCCGATGCTGATGTCGTCCTGGCCGCTGTAGCGATAGAGCACCAGCTTCAGTGCCGCGAGCAGCACGACGAACAGCGTCGTGTGATGTTGCCGCGCAAGCTCGCGCAGACGATCGGAAAGCTCGGCGCCGAGTGACAGGCATATGGCACCGCCGGATTGGTCGGTCTGGGCCGAACGCGGCCGATCGAACGGCAGTTGCAGCATCGCCGTGTCGTGCAGCCGGCCGGTCCAGTAGCGGAGCTGCCGCTCCTCCTCCACCGCGCCGAGCCACAGCCGCTGCCAGGCGGAGAAATCGGCGTAGTCGATCTCGAGCGCCGGCAGCGAGGCGGTCTCGCCGCGGACGGCTGCGCGATAGAGCTGCCAGAACTCTTCGGTGAGGACCTGCATCGACCAGCCATCGGCGACGATGTGGTGCAGCGTCACCGAGAGAACATGGTCGTGCTCGTCGAGCCTCAGCAGCGCCGCGCGCAGCAGCGGTCCGGATTCGAGATCGAACGGCAGCGCCGCTTCCTCACGCAGCAGCCGGCGCGCCTGCTGCTCGCAATCATCGCCGGCAATCTCGATGCGGCGAAGCGCGACCGGCGCCGGCGGTCCCACGATCTGCTCCGGCTCGCCGCCGTCCTGCCTGAACGTGGTGCGGAGCGCGGCATGGCGCATGACCAGCTCGTCGAGCGCCCGTTGAAGCGCGGCGGCATCGAGACGGCCCCGCAGCCGGATCGCGACCGGCATGTTGTAGGCGGAGCCGTCCGGATCCATCCGCCACAGGAACCAGAGGCGGGCCTGCGCGAACGACAACAGCGCGCGCTGCAGCTGCTGCCGGGCGATCGGCAGAATCGAAAGATCGATGCCCTTGGCCGCCAACTGCGTCAGGAAGGCGCGCTGCTTTGGCGCGTCGAGACGCACCAACCGGCGCGCGATCTCGCTGAGCTGCTGGGCCTGAAGCCCGGACTGATCATTCATTGGCGAACTCGACTTCTTCAAGCAGATCGAACATGGCGGCGATGTCGTCGCTGCGCCTCGGCGGCGGGTCCGCGGCGAGCGCGGATGCCATGGTCTCGACCGTGGTCAGTTCGAACAGCCGCTTCAACGGCAGCTCCCGCGCGAGATCGCGCTTGATGCGGCCGACGAGCTGGACGGCCACCAGCGAGTCGCCGCCGAGCTCGAAGAAATCATCGGTGACGCCGACCGCCGGCCTGTGCAGCAGCTCGGCCCAGATCGCCGCGAGCGCAGCCTCGGTCGGATTGCGCGGATCGACGCGCCGCGCCCCCGGAGGCGTCGCATCCGGCCGCGGCAGCGCCTTGCGGTCGATCTTTCCGTTCGGGGTCAGCGGCAGCTCCGGCAGCACGATGACGCGCGAGGGCACCATGTAGTCCGGCAGCGCCGTTGCGAGCGCGGCGCGCAGCTCACTGCCATCGAGCGGGGCCTCGCCGCCGACATAACCGACCAACTGACGGCTGCCGCCGAGCTCGTGCGCGACGACGACGCTGTCGCGCACGCCCGGCTGCTCCCGCAGCCGCGCCTCGATCTCGCCGAGCTCGATCCGATGCCCGCGGATCTTCACCTGATGATCGGCGCGGCCGACATAGTCGAGCACGCCATCGGCCCGCCAGCGCGCGAGGTCCCCGGTCCGGTACAGCCGCGCGCCGTCGTCGCCGAACGGATCCGGAATGAAGCGCTCGGCACTCAGCGCCGCGCGTTTCCAATAGCCGCGCGCGAGCCCGTCACCACCGATGAAGAGCTCGCCGGTGACGCCGACCGGCGCGAGGTTGAGCTCGCCGTCGAGCACGTACAGTGCGGTGTTGCCGATCGGGCTGCCGAGCAGCGGCACCGGATTCGCGCCATCGAGGCGGTGGCGCGCCGACCACACCGTGGTCTCGGTCGGCCCATACAGATTCCAGACCTCGCTGCTCTCTGCGTTCAGCCGCCGCGCCAGATCCGAGGCCAGCGCCTCCCCGCCGCTCAGCAGGCGGCAGCCCTTCGGCAGCCATGGATCAGGATTGGCCGCGTCGTGATCGAGCAGCATGCGCCAGCTCGATGGCGTCGCCTGGATCATGGTCACGCCGTGCCGTGCGACCATCGCCTTGAGGGCCTCGGGATCATGGGCCGCGGCACGGTCGGCGAGCACGACCTGGGCGCCATTTGTGAGTGGCAACCACAGCTCCAGAACGGCGATGTCGAAGGACAACGACGTCAGCGCGAGCACGCGGTCGCCGGCCGCGATGCCCGGCTGTTCGGCCATCGTCGCCAGGAAGTTCGTCAGCGCGGCATGGCGCACCATCACGCCCTTCGGCAGCCCGGTCGAGCCGGAGGTGTAGATGACGTAGGCGAGGTTCTCGGGGTGCACGTCGACGGAAAGATTGTCGGTCTGGCCGAGGCCATCGCCGGCCGCGACCTCGAGCAGCCAAGCCTCGGCCTCGCTCCGCTCCAGCACCGGCGCGAACCGGTCGTGCAGCGTGGCCTGTGTCAGCAGCAGCTTGGCACCGCTGTCGTTCAGCATGTGCGCGAGACGCTCGGCGGGATAGTCCGGATCGAGCGGCAGATAGGCCGCGCCCGCCTTGAGCACCGCGAGCAGCGCCACCATCATCGCGACGCCGCGCTCCAGCGCGAGCCCGACCACCACATCGGGGCCGACGCCGCGATCCCGCAGCCGCCGCGCCAGCCGGTTCGCCCGCGCATTCAGCGCACCGTAGCTGATCGTCTCCGGTCCATGCACCAGCGCGACCGCATCGGGCGTTCGCGCCGCATGCGCCTCGAACTGTCGATACACGCGGGGCGCATTCGCAGCGTTGGTCGCCGTCGCATTCCAGGCCTGCAGCAGCCGCGCGCGATCATCGTCCGGAACGACGTCGATCCGGCGCACCGGCGTATGGGGCGCCTCTTCCAGTGCCAACGCGAGTTGATCGAGCGATTGCTGCATCATCGCGCCGACCCGCTCGGGCGCGACCGGCGCCGCGACCTGGACCGTCAGGTGAAGCCCATGGCCGTCATCGTCCACCGCCAGCATCAGCGGATAGTTGGTGCGCTCCTCGCCGCCGAGCCATTCGACGCCTTGCGGGAGCTCAGCATCCACCTGCGCATCCTGTCTCCGGCCGTGCCGATAGTTCAAGATCGCGGAAAACAGCGGCGTCGGCGGCGCGACACCGCTGCAGCGCTGGGCCATCGCCAGCGAGGCATGCTCATGCGCCATCAGCTCCGCCAGCCGCGCATGCGCCGCGCGAACGCTGTCCTCCACCGACGTGCCGTCGAGATCGAGCCGCACCGGCAGCGTGTTGATGAACAGGCCCAGGCTGCGGCCGGTATCGTGACCGGCCTGCATGCGGCCGAGCAGCACGGTGCCGAACACGACCTGCTCGCGCCCGCTGCTGCGCGCCAGCACCTGCCCCCAGGCGACATGACAGAGGCTGGCGAGGCTCGCGCCAAGGCGCCGCGCCTGTGCACGCAGCCGCGCGTCGAGCGCGGCCGGCAGGGGCAGCCTTGCCTCGCGCACGCCGTCGCCGTCGCTGCGCACCTCCATCAATCCGAACGGTGCCGTGGGCGCATCGATGTCGGCGAGCATGCCGCGGAAGAAACGCTGCTGCGCATCCTGCCCGGCGGGCTTGCGCGTTTCGGCGACAAGATTGCGGAATGGAATCGGCGGAGGCAGATCAGCGCGGCGCCCCGACAGAATCAGCTGCACCTCCTCATGCAACGCCTGCAGCGTGGTATGGTCGCCGACCATGTGATGCAGCAGGACCAGCAGCAGCAGGCGATCATTTTCCTCGTCACGGGCGACAACCAGACGCAGCAACGGCGCCCGGGTCAGATCGAGCCGGCAGGATCCCGGATCGAAGCGGCGGGCCAGCTCGACCTGAGCCGGCGCGTGACCTTCGAGCGCGACTTCGGTGACGCTCAGCGGTGCGTGGCGCCAGACCACCTGCGCCGGAACCGACAACCCATCCCAGAGGAACGACGTCCGCAGCACGTCGTGCCGGTCGATCACGTCCTGAACCGCGGCGAGATAACGATCCAGCAGATCGCGGCCCGCGAATGCCATCTGTGCGACCAGCACGTAAGGATCGCCCTCGGTCGCCAGCAGATGATGGAACAGGATGCCTTCCTGCAACGGCGACAGCGCGTAGATGTCCTGGACGTTGGCGACGCCGCCCGGCACCTGGGCGACCACGCGGTCGATCTCGGGCTGGCTCAGCGCGATCAGCGGCAGCATGTCCGGCGTGATGGCCGCGCTCTCCGGCGCGATCAGGTTGGCGGGGATCGCAATCTCCTCGCCGGGCCGCAGGCTGGCCGCGAGATCGCGCAGCACCGGCCTGGCGAACACCATGTGCGCATCGAGCGTCAGTGCATGGCGCTTCAGCCGGTCCAGCATGCGGACGACGAGCAGCGAATGGCCGCCGAGCTCGAAGAAATGATCGTTGCGGCCGACGCGCTCGATGCCCAGCAGCTCGCGCCAGATGGCCGCGAGGGCCTGTTCGATTTCGCCCCGGGGTGGATCATAGGCGCCGCGGCCGAACGCTTCGTCGTCCGGCGCCGGCAGCGCCTGCCGATCGACCTTGCCGTTGGGTGTCAGCGGAAACGCATCGAGGCGGACGATCGCCGAGGGAACCATGTAATCCGGCAGGCACGCCTGCAATTGCCCGCGCAGCTGCGCGGCCCATGCGGCGGCGTCATCGGTGTCGTCTGCCGGCACCACATAGGCGACGAGCCTGAGATCGCCCTGCGCATCGCGCCGCGCCAGCGCCGCCGAGTCCCGCACGCCGGTTTGCGCATTCAGCCGATGCTCGATCTCACCGAGTTCGATACGGAAGCCGCGGATCTTCACCTGATGGTCGTTGCGGCCAAGAAATTCGATATTGCCGTCGGCCAGATGGCGGCCGAGGTCACCGGTTCGATACATCCGCGCGTCGGCCGACAGCCCGAAGGGATCGGCAGCAAAGCGCTGCGCCGACAGATCCGGACGGTTCAGATAGCCGCGCGCAACCCCTGCCCCGCCGATCCAGATCTCACCCACGGCACCGCGCGGCACCGGCATGCCCTGGGCGTCGAGCAGATAGATGCGCGCATTGGCGATCGGGCGCCCGATCGGGACGATACCGCCGGCAAAGCCGGCTGGACGACGCCACGCGGTGGCGCAGACGGTCGCTTCCGTCGGGCCGTAGGCGTTGAAGACCGCAATCTCCGACGGCAAAACCTCGAACAGCTCCGACTTCGGCAACTCGCCGGCAAGAACCAGCACCTCGAGCCCGGAGAGCCGCGCGAGGTCCGAGCGGCCCTGCAGCATCGCGGGCGGCAGGGTGGCGTGGGTGATGCGATGGTCGGCGAGATAGTTCAACAGCTCGGCTGCGTCGCGATGCTCGCGGCTTCCGAGCAGATGCAGCTCGGCGCCGGCGCAGAGCGCCATGACGATGTCCCACACGCTTGCGTCGAAACTGAAGGAGGCGAACTGCGCGACCCGGCTGTCCGGACCGGTGTCGAACAGCCCGATCTGGGCCTGCGCGAGATTGACCAGGCCATGGTGCTCGATCATCACCCCCTTCGGCCGCCCGGTGGAGCCCGAGGTGTAGATGACATAAGCGAGATTGCGCGGCGTCACGCCGCGGGCATCAACATCCGGCGCGCTGTCCGGCAGCCCGCTCCAGGCCGGTGCATCGCTTTCCACATCGACCACGGGGCATGCCACGTCGCCGAGCGCACCGGCGCTCTCGCGGTCACGGAGCAGCAGCATCGGCTGGGCATCGGCCACGATCTCGCGCAGCCGCTGCAGCGGATAGGTCGGATCCAGCGGCAGATAGGCGGCCCCGGCCTTGAGCACCGCGAGCACGCTGACGATCGTATCGACGCCGCGCTGCTGGCAGATCGCGATCAGCCGGTCCGGACCGGCGCCCAGCGCGACGAGGTGATGCGCGAGGCGATTGGCGCGCAGCTCGAGCTCCCGATAGGTCAGTCTGACCTCGTCATGGACCAGCGCCACCGCTGACGGCCGGCGGCGTGCCTGCTCGGCAATGAGATCCTGGATGCAGCAGTCGGCCGGCGTGAACGATCGGGTGCAATTCCAGCTGTCCAGCAGCAGCGCGCGTTCCTCGGCCGGTAGCAGCTCGATGCGGTCGACCGGCTGGCTGGTGTCAGCGACCATGGCGCGCAGCGTAGCCAGCAGATAGCCGCGATAGCGCCGCACGGTCTCGGCGTCGAACAGCGCCGTCGCGTAGTTGATCTTGCCGGAGATGCGGCCACGGCTCTCACTGAGATCGAGCTCGAGATCGAACTTGACCTTGTGCTGCTCGGTCGCAAGGCGCTCGACCGCCAGGCCGGGCAGCGCCAATGAGCCGATATCATGGCTCTGCCATGCGAACACCACCTGGAACACGGGCGTGTATTCCGGATGCCGCGGCGGCTGGAGCGCCTCGACAAGATGCTCGAATGGCAGGTCCTGATGATCCTGCGCCGCAAGAACGGCCGTCTTCACTCGCTCGATCAGTTCGGCCACAGCGGGACCGCGCGAGAGGTCGAGCCGCAACGCCAGCATGTTGACGAAGAAGCCGGCCAGGCCTTCGAGCTCCGAACGCATCCGATTGGCCGTCGGCGTGCCGATGACGAGATCCTGCTGGCCGGCCAGCCGCGACAGCACGATCGCCCAGGCCGCCAGCACGATGACGAACGGGGTGGCGCCGAGCGCGACGCTCAATTGCCTGATATCGGCCGAAAGACCGTCGTCGATCTCGACAGCCACCGCTGCGCCAGCGTCGGATCGCGGCGTGGGACGCGGACGGTCCGTCGGCAATGCCAGCACGGATGGCGCGTCCTGCAGCACGGCGGTCCAATGATCGAGCTGCCGCTGCAACCGATCTGCCGTGAGCGCATGGCGCTGCCATGCTGCATAGTCCGGATACTGAATCGCCAGCGGCGGCAACGGATCGTCGCCGCCTGCGGCGAAGGCGCCATACAGCGCCGAGAGCTCGCGAACGATGACGCCCATCGACCATCCGTCGGAGATGATGTGGTGCTGGCTGAGCAGAAAGACGTGATCATCATCGCCGAGACTGATCAGGTGGCCGCGGATCAACGGACCCCGAGCGAGATCGAACGGCGCGCGCGTCCACGCATTCAGCAGGTCGGCCAGCCGCGTCTCGCGGTCCGGCCAGCTGCGAAGATCGTGCATCTCCAGCGGCAGGCCGGTATCCGGCGGCAACAGCATGGCTCGCGGCTCGCCCTGCTCGGCAACGAAGACCGTCCGCAGCGCCTCGTGGCGGGAGAACAGCCGATCGAGGCTGCGGCGCCATGCGCCGATGTCGAGCCGGCCCCGCAGCCGCAGCGCGACGTCGATGTGATAGTTCGTGCCTCCGCCCTCGAGCTGTGCCAGCAGCCAGAGCTGCTGCTGCGCGAAGGAGAGCAGTAGCCGACCCCCGCGATCGATGCTCGGGATGGTGTTGACGTCGCGTCTGCCGGCGTTGCGGCCGCGCTGCCGTGCGCGCGAAGCCAGCTGGCGCAATGCGTCCGGATCGAGGTCGCGCAGTCGAGACTGTCCTGATTGTCCGCTCATGATAGCTCCGCCGTCATCAGGTCCTCGAGCTCACCTTCGGCGAACTCCTGCTCGATCAGCCTGATCGAGAGGACGCGCGCGAGCTCCGCCAATTCGGGATGAGCGAACAGCTCGGACAATGGCATCGACGTGCCGAACTCCTGCGCGACGCGGCTGAGCAGCCGTACCGCCAGCAGAGAGTGGCCGCCGAGCTTGAAGAAGTGATCCGCCCGCCCGACACGGTCGAGACCGAGCAGCTCCGCCCAGATGCCGGCCAGCGTGCTCTCGATCTCGCCGACCGGAGCCTGATAGCCGTCCCGCGCCTCGCCTTGCGACGTCGTCGGCAGCGCCTTGCGGTCGATCTTGCCGTTCGGCGTCAGCGGCAGCCGCGGCAGCACGACGACGCGCAACGGCACCATGTAGTCCGGCAGCACGGCCGCGAGCGCCGCGCGAAGCTCGCCGCCATCGAGCATGCTCTCGCTGCTGACATAGCCGACCAGGGTCCTGCCGCCGCCGAACTCCTGCGCGACCACGACGCTGTCGCGGACGCCGGGCAGCGCGCGCAGCCGCGCCTCGATCTCGCCGAGCTCGATGCGATGTCCGCGGATCTTCACCTGGTGATCGGCGCGGCCGACATAATCGAGCGCGCCATCGGCACGCCAGCGCGCCAGATCGCCGGTCCGGTACAGCCGCGCACCGGGGCCGCCGAACGGATCCGGAATGAAGCGCTCCGCGCTGAGCCCGGCGCGCTTCCAATAACCGCGCGCCAATCCCTCGCCGCCGATGAACAGCTCGCCGGCCACGCCAGGCGGCAGCAGGTTGAAATTGGCGTCCAGCACATAGAGCGTCGTGCTGCCGATCGGACCGCCGAGCACCGGCGTTGGATCATCGGAGTCGAGCCGGTGACGCGCAGACCACACCGTGGTCTCGGTCGGCCCATACAGGTTCCAGACCTCGCCGCTCAGCGCGAGGAGCCGCCGCGCCAGATCGGGAGCCAGCGCCTCGCCGCCGCTGAGCGCGCGGCAGCCAAGCGGCAGCCTCGCGGCCGCGTCATGATCGAGCAGCATGCGCCAGCTCGACGGCGTCGCCTGGATCAAGGTTACGGCGTGCCTGGCCACGACCGCCTTCAGCGCCGCCGGATCCTGAGCCGACGCGCGGTCAGCCAGCACGATGCGTGCGCCCCGCGTGAGCGGCAGCCACAGCTCCAGCACCGCGATGTCGAACGATAACGAGGTCAGCGCCAGCACGCGATCGTCGGACGTGATCCCCGGCTGCTCGGCCATGGTCGCCAGGAAGTTCGTCAATGCGCCGTGGCGTACCATCACGCCCTTGGGCAAGCCCGTCGAGCCCGAGGTATAGATGACGTAGGCAAGGCTCTCAGGATGAATGGAAAGGTCGAGATTGTCGGTGTCGCCGCCCTCGTCGGCACGATCCAGCAGCCAGGCCTCCACTCCGCCGTCGGCCAGCGCGCGCGTGAACCGATCCTGTAGCGGGGCCTGCGTCAGCAGCAAGTTCGCGCCGCTATCACGGAGCATGTGGGCGAGGCGCTCGGCGGGATAGTCCGGATCGAGCGGCAGGTAGGCGGCGCCGGCCTTCAGCACGGCGAGCAGCGCCACGATCATCTCGGCGTCGCGCTCCAGCGCCAGTCCGACCAGGACATCGGCGCCGATCCCGCGCGCGCGCAGTCGCCGCGCCAGCCGGTTGGCGCGTGCGTTCAACTCGCCGTAGCTGATCCGGCGGTCGCCGCTGACGATCGCAACCGCGTCCGGGATGGCCTTCGCGCGCGTCTCGATCTGCGCCACAAGGCCGGGCACCAAATCGCTGAACGGCGGCCGGCATGAGGTCTCGCCGACCGCTGCTCCGCTCCAGCGCAGGACGCACGCCAGTGTCTCACCGTCGACCATTCGAAGGCTGCCGACCGGACGGGTGGCATCCGCCGATATCTGCGTCAGCCAGTCCCGCAACGACGCGCTCACCTGGCGGACCGCATGGTCGTCCAATTGCGCGCGATCGTAGTTGAAGTCGAGGCGCAGCCCCTCCGGTCCGTCGAACACGATGACCGCGATCGGATAGTTGGTCGGCGTCACGTGGTCGACCCGCCCGATCCGCGGCCCGGCTCCGTCGCGCGCGGTGAGCGTCCGATCGATCGGATAGTTCTCGAACACCATCAGGCTGTCGAACAGTGGCTGCCCGGCCCTGTCGGCCAGGCGCTGGATCTCGTGCAGCGGCAGCCACTCATAGTCGCGCGCCGCGACGCTGTGCGCCTGCAGCGCGCGCAGCCAGTCGCCGGTCGCGGTGTGCGGATGCGCGCGGTCGATCAGCGGCAGCGTATTGATGAAGAGGCCGACGATGTGCTCGGCGCCTGCCAGCTCGGCCGGACGGCCCGAGACCGTGACGCCAAAGCAGACCGCTCTTTGCCCGGTATACTGCCGCAGCAATTGCGCCCAGGTCCCCTGCAGCAGCGTGTTCATCGTGATGCGCTGCTGTGTCGCGAACCGCCGCAGGCGAGCCGCGAGATCGCCGTCCACGCGCAAAGTCAGCCGGCCATGGCCGCTCGCAGCGTCGATCGCGCGGCTGGCGCGCAAGGCACCGGCCAGCGGCGTGGGCTCGAAATTGCGCAGCGTCTCGCGCCAGACATCCGCGGCTGCCGCCTGGTCTCGCGTCTGCAGCCAGGCGATGTAGTCACGATAGCTGCCTTGCGCCGCCGACGGCGCATGGCCGCCGATCTGCTGAAGGACGTCGGCAAGCAGCCGCGCCGAGCTCCAGCCGTCAAGCACGATGTGATGATGCGTCCAGATCAGCCACAGCCTGTCTTCGCCGAGCCGGATCAGCCGCAGCCGCTGCAGCGGCGGCCGCGTGATGTCGAAGCCAGGCTTGCGCTCGTGCACCGCCGCCTCCGCGAGCGCCGCATCGATCTCCGCCGCGGCGGCGCCATCAGCGATACGGCCACACCAATCCTCCTCGACCACGGGCACGTCGAGCTGGCGGTACACGATCTGCTGAGCCGCGCCGGACAATTGCTGCCAGACAAACCCCGTCCGCAGCGCCGCATGCCGCGCGCTCGCCGCCTGCCATGCCGCACGCACCTGCGACGGCGTCACCCCGCGGAGCTCGATCGAGAGCTGGTTGACATAGACGTCATCAGCGCCATCGCGCAGCGCATGGAACAGCAAGCCCTGCTGCATCGGCGACAGCGGATAGATGTCCTCGACGGAGCGACAGTCGATCGTCGCGCAGAGCCTGTCGAGCGCCGCCTGATCGAGCCCCGCGACCGGAACGTCGGACGGGGTCAGACCGCCGGCAGCGCCGAGGCAGTGATCGACGAGACCATGCAGCGCCGCGCGATAGAGCTCCGCGAGCCGTTCGACGGTGGCGCGCCGATAGCGCCGGCTGCCATAGCGGAAGCCGAGACGCAGCTGTCCTTCGCGCACCTCGCCATTGATGGTGAGCCAGGCCCGCAACGGCGTGTCTGCGGCCCGCATCGGTCCCGGATTCTCCGGCGCGATCCGGTACGGCGCCGACGCGCCGAGCTGCCCATCGAAGCGGCCGAGATAGTTGAAGACGATACGCGGGCTTGGCGTCTGCGATAGCGCCTCGCGCTGCTCCTTCGCGCCGAGATAGCGCAGGACGCCATAGCCGAGCCCACGGTCGGGCACGGCGCGCAAGCTCTCCTTGACGCGGGCGATGAGCGCACGGTCGGTCTCGCTGCCGCCGTCGAGACAGACCGGAAATGCGGTGGTGAACCAGCCCACCGTCCGCGTGAGATCGACGTCCGCAAAGACATCCTCGCGGCCGTGGCCCTCGAGCTCGATCGCGACGCCATCGATCCCGCTCCAATTCCAGAGCGCACGCGCCAGCGCCGCCAGCAGCAGGTCATTGACCTGCGTGCGATAGGCCGCAGGCGCGGCATCGAGCAGCTGTTCGGTCAGCTCCGCCTCGACGTTGAGCACGACCTCCTCGGCCTCGGCCTCGACATCGGCGCCGCCATGATCGTCGTCACAGGGCAGCGCGCGGCCGCGCGAGGACGCCAGCCAGAAGGCCATCTCGCCAGCCAGCCGATCGGACGCCGCATGCGCGCGCAGCCGCTGCGCCCATGACGACGGCGCGGAGCTCGTGGACGGCAGGGTGACGGCGGCCGCCCGCCCTGCCAGTTGCTCATAGGCCATCGTGATGTCTTCGAGCAGGATCCGCCATGACACGCCGTCGACGGCGAGGTGATGAACCGCGATCAGCAGCCGCTGGCTGCCGTCGGCCATGTCTAACCCGACCGCGCGCAGCAGCGATCCCGCTGCCAATGACAGGCTCGCCTGTGCCGCCGCCGCGATCGCACCGATGTCGGCCGGCTCGGCCGCCGTGCGGATCCAAAGCAGCTCAGCCTCGGCAGGCAGATCGGCCGGCGCCGCCTGCCATTCGCCCGCGACCTGACGGTACGTCATGCGAAGCGCGTCGTGATGCCTCACCACGGCATCGAGCGCCCGCTGCAGCACGCTCCAGTCGATGCGGTCCCGCGGGATCAGAAGCACCGCCTGGTTGAAGTGATCGCGGTTGGGAATGTCGTCGGCAAAGAAGCGCAATTGGATCGGCAGCAGCTCCGCAGCGCAGGCGTTCATTGCGTTGCGTGCTGCTGCCGGCGGCGTCATGGCCGGTGCGGAGGTGGTCGCAACCACACCGGCCAGCGCCGCTATCGTCTGCTGCGCGAACATCTGCTTCGGCGTCAGCCTGACGCCGCGCTTGCGCAGCCGCGCGATGATCTGGAGGCTCAGAATGGAGTCGCCGCCGAGCTCGAAGAAATTGTCATTGCGGCCGATCCGCTCGCGGCCGAGCACGTCCTGCCAGACCTCCGCGATCGCCTGCTCCACCGCGCCGACAGGGGCGGCATAGGACAGCACGACGTCCTCGTCCGGCTGCGGCAGCGCCGCTCGGTCGAGCTTGCCGTTGGCGGTCAGCGGCAGCCGCTCAAGCACGACGAAGCGCGAGGGCACCATGTAGTCCGGCAGCATCGCCGAGAGCTGGTGCCGCAGCGCCTCCGGCTGCAACACGACGTTTGTCGCGGCAACACAATAGGCCACGAGCTCCTGGCGTTCCCGCTCCGCGTCGACGGCGCGGACCACGACGGCGGCATCGGCGACGCCATTCAACGAGCAGACGGCGCGGCCGATCTCGGCGGGCTCGACGCGGTAGCCGCGCAGCTTCACCTGATCGTCGCGCCGGCCCACGAACACGACCCGACCCGCCTGATCACAGCGCACCAAATCGCCGGTGCGGTAGAGGCGTTCGCCTGAGACTCCGAACGGATCGGGGACGAAGCGCTCGGCCGTCTGTCCAGGCGCGCCGCGATAGCCGCGCGCCAGCCCGGCGCCACCGATGTAGAGCTCACCAGCGACCCCGGCCGGCACGATATTCAACGCATCGTCGAGAACGTAGGCGCGCAGGTTCGCAAGCGGCAATCCGACCGGCACCACACCTTCGGCGTCGGCGTCCGTCCACTCATGGGTCATCACGCCGACCGTCGTCTCGGTCGGGCCGTAGTGATTGACGATCCGGCAGTGCGGCCGCAGCCGACGGACCTCTGCGATCAGGCCGGGATCGCAGGCCTCGCCGCCGAGGATCAGCACGTCGCGTGGCAGGATGTCGGCCGAGCGCCGCGCCCGCAACAGGCCGCGCAGATGGCTCGGCACGATCTTGAGGACGCCGATCTCGCCATCGCGCATCGCTTGCGAAAACGCATCCGCATCGAACGCAGCATCGGCCGGCAGCAGGTTCAAGGTCACACCGCTCGCGAGCGCGCCGAACAGCACGGTGTGGCCGAGATCGGCGGCGACCGTCGAGACCATCGCCATGCCGCCGCCGGCAGGCGGCTGCAGTCGGGACAGCAGCGCCTGCACGTAGTTGGCGAGCGCGCCGTGCGAGACGGCAACTCCCTTGGGCGCGCCGGTCGAACCCGAGGTGTAGATGATGTAGGCGGTCTGCGCCGGACGGGGCCGCGGGGCATCGAACGCGGACGCATCGCCGCGCTCAGTGCCGTCGAGTGTACGACAGGCCAGCGCCCTCGCCGCAGCCAGATGCTCGCCGGTTGCGATCAGGATGCCAATCTCGCCGTCCCGAAGGATGCGCGCAACGCGCGCCACCGGCCACGCCGGATCGAGCGGCACGACGGCGCCGCCCGCCTTGAGGACGCCGAGCAGCGCCGCGACGAAGGCCGGCGACCGCTCGATCCACAACGCCACCGGCGTCTCGCGCGTGACGCCGGCCGCGACGAGCGCGCCCGCGATGTGGTCCGACCAGCGCGCCAGCCCGGCTGCGCTGACAGTGTCCTGTCCCTGACGCAGCGCGACCCGGTCGTCGCGGCCCGCAAACGCAGTGCCGATCAGATCGAGGATATCCGTCGCGGGGAAGCTCTTCGCCTCCGCTGCGACGGTCTGCCTGACTTCCCGCGCGATCGCGAAGTCGCGCAGCGGCCGGTCGGGACCGGCCGCGATCTGCCGCAGAAAATCGACGAGCTGGCCGCCGATCCGCTCGACCGTGGCCGCATCGAACAGATCCGTCGCAAAATTCAGGCTCGCATCCATGCCCGCCGGGCCGTCGACGATATCGAGCGCGAGATCGAAATGCGAGCCGGCGAGATCGACGATGCGCGTCTCGGCGCGCAGGCCGTCGCCGAGCGCAAGTCCGGCCGGCGCGGCCATGTAGTTGAACTTGACCTGGAACAGCGGATTGTGGCCGCCGGAGCGGGCCGGCTTGAGCGCATCGACGAGACGGTCGAACGGCAGATCCTGATGCGCGAGCCCGGTGATGACCTCCTCTTTCGCCTGCGCCAGCAGTTCGGCGAAGCTCATGCCGTCGGCCACGTCGGCCCGCAACACCAGCGTATTGACGAAGCAGCCGATCAACGATGCCAGCTCGGCCTGCCGGCGGCCGGCGACGGGCACCCCGACGCGCAGGTCGGAGCGGCCGGAGTAGCGGAACAGCAGCAACTGATAGGCGGCGAGCAAAAGCATGAACATGCTGACGCGATGCTCCCTGGCGAGCATGCGCAGCTTCAGCGCCAGATCGGGCGGGATCGCGAGGTGGATGGTGTCGCCGCGATAGCTCGGCACCGCCGGTCGCGGCCGGTCGAACGGCAAGGCGAGCGGCGCATCCGCATCGCCGAGCCGCCCGCGCCAATAGGCGAGCTGCTGCGCGGCCTCGGGGCCGGCGAGCCACTCCCGCTGCCAGGCGGCGTAGTCGGCATATTGGATGGCGGATGGCGGCGGCAGCGCGACTGCTCCGCGCCGGAGCCCGTCATAAAGCGTAGCGATCTCAGCCAGCAGCACGTCGAGCGAGAGGCCATCGGCGACGATGTGATGCGCCGACAAAAGCAGTTCGTGGCGATCGTCCGCGAGCTGCATCAGCACCGCGCGCAGCAGCGGGCCATCGACGAGATCGAACGGCCGCGCCAGCTCCTCGCGTGTCCGCGCCGCGGCCCGCGACGCGCGCTCCGCTGCCGGCCTGCGCCGTAGATCCTCGACCGCGACGGGAATCTCGGTTGCCGCATGGATCACCTGCACGACACGACCGTCCGGCGCGGCAAAGCTGGTGCGCAGCGTCTCGTGCCGCGCAATGATCTCGGTCAGCGCCTGCACCAGCAGCGCCTGATCGAGCGCGCCGTCGAAGCGGAGCGTGCAGGCGATGGTGTAGGCCGTGCTGGCCGGGTCCATGCTCCAGAGGAACCACAGCCGCTCTTGCGCGGGCGACAGCAGTTCGCGCACGCCCGCCGGGGCCGGCTGCAGCGGCGCCAGCGCTCTTGCATCGGTGCCGGCCGCATCGACCAGCGCCGCAAGCGCTGCGAGCGTCGGCGCATCGAAGAAGCTGCGCAGCGCGAGCTCGATTCCGAACTGCTCGCGCACCATCGCCGCGACCTGGGCGGCTGCGACCGAATTGCCGCCGAGCATGAAGAAGTCGTCGCCGCAGCCGACGGCCGTGACCCGGAGCACATCCCGCCAGATCAGCGCAAGACGGCGTTCGGTTTCCGTTGCAAGCTCCGAGGACGGCGACCGGTCCGCCGCCTCACGCCGCCGCTCGAACACCCTGAAACTGTCGAGCGTGCCGTGCGCCCACCCGGCGCGGCAGGCGGAGCGCTGCAGCTTGCCGCTGGTGGTCAACGGCATGCCCTGCGGGTTCAGCAGCACGACCACCGCCGGATAATCTTGCGTCTGCCGCATGACCGCATCGCCGATCGCCTTGATCAGCACATCGGCCGGCGTCCGCCGCAGCACCGCCCTGCTGAACTCGGCCGCCACGCCGATGCCTTCGGCGCCATCGATCTCGACCGGGAAGGCCGCGACGCGCCCCTTCCGGACCGAGGCCACGTCGGACTCGACAGCCTGCTCCAGGTCGAATGGATAGATGTTCTGGCCGCGAACGATCAGCAGATCCTTGAGCCTCCCGGTGACGACGAGCTCGCCGTCACGGACGAATCCGAGGTCGCCGGTCCGCAACCAGCGCGCGCCGTCGCGAAGGACGAACGTCTGCTGCGTCGCCTCGGGATTGTTCCAATAGCCCTGCGCGACGCTCGGACCCGCGACCCAGATCTCTCCGACTTCGTTCGCCTCGGCCTGGGCGGACGCATCGGTTCTCATGATGCGGACGGCGTGACCGTCGGCCACGGTGCCGCAGACCATCAGGTCCGTCCCTGCGTCGGTATCGGCAACACGGCCGCCAGCGAGTGCTGCGGAATCGAGCATATGACAAGCCGCCAGGCTCGCGCTGTCGCCTGCGGTCACCAGCAAGGTCGCCTCGGCAAGGCCGTAGCAAGGCGTCAGAACGCGAGGATCGAGGCCCGCGGGCCGGAAGCGCGCGGCAAAGCGATCCAGCGTCGCGCGCCGCACGAACTCCGAGCCGGAGAACGCGAAGCGCCAGCGGCTAAGGTCCAGGTGCGCGATCGCCGCATCCGAGATCCGGTCCGCGCAGAGCGCGAATGCGAAGTCCGGCCCGCCGCTGCAGGTGCCGCCGTGGCGATCGATGGCCTCGAGCCATCGCCGCGGCTGCTCGAGGAAATTGCGCGGCGTCATCAGCACCGCGGTGAAACCCGTGAACAGCGGATTGAGCAATCCGCCCATCAATCCCATGTCGTGATAGAGCGGCAGCCAGCTGACGAACACGTCATCCCGGGTGCCGCCGAGCACCGCCTCCATCGCAATCTCATTGGCGACGAGGTTTCGGTGGGTGACGCAGACGCCCTTCGGCTGCGACGTCGAACCCGACGTATATTGGAGGAACGCGATCGCATCGCCGTTCAGCTCCGTCTCGCGCCAGGAGACGGCCGCGCCGACCGGCACCTCGTCGACGGCAACAACATCGGCCCGGGTCTGGCCCACACAGGCCGTGACGGCGTCGCGAAGCCGCGCCTGGGTGAGAATGAGCCGTGGCGCCGCATCGCGCAGGATGCCGTCGAGGCGGCTGGCGTAGCGCTCCTTACCGGCCTCCGGCGGATAGGCCGGCACGGCAATGACCCCGGCATAGAGACAGGCGTAGAACGCAACCGCATAGTCGGGCCCGTTCGGCAGCAGGATCACGGCACGTTCGCCGGCACGCGCGATCTCCTGCAAATGCGCGGCAAGGGCACGGATGCGCCGGTCCAGCGCCGCGAATGACAGCTCGTCGACGACGTCGTCGCCTTCGATGAAGCGCAGCGCCGGATGATCGGCACGCGAGGCGGCATGCTCACGGAGTCGTTCGACGAGGGTCTGTGGCGGCATCTTGCGAAGGTCCGATCGCGGCTGGTGGTCGATTGCGCGGATTCAGTTCACGCGATGGGCCTGCGCCATCGCGACGATCACCCTGCGCGGCCCCTTGAACGGCTCGCGCGCGTGCGCAGTCAGCATGTTGTCGAGCATGACGACGTCGCCGGTCTGCCACGGGAAGACGATCTTGTGCCGGTCGAGCACGCGGCGGACCGTGGCCAGCGTCTCATCCTCGATCGGCGCACCATCGCCGTAGAACGCATTGCGCGGCAACTCGAGCGGATCGCCGACGATGTCGAGAAGACTCTCCCGAACCTCGGGCGCGAGGCTGGAGACGTGGAACAGATGCGCCTGATTGAACCACACCATGTCCCCGGTCACGGGATGCACCGCGGTCCCCTGGCAGACCTGCCGTGTCCGCAATTCGTCGCCATCCTTCCATTCGCAGGCGATGGCATGCGCGGCGCAATAGGCCTCGACCTCGGCCTTCGACTCCGTGCCGAACACCTGCCGCCAGTCGACGTCGAGACCGCTGCCATAGTTGCGGACATACATGACGCCGCGCTCGGCGAAACGGTTGCGGATCGCGGCAGGCATGTCGCGGTGGATGAGCCGGCTGTCGGCGACCGGCGTTTCGCCACCCTGCTGCGCCGCCTGCTCGCAATAGAACCAGATCTTCATCGGCCAGTCGCGCGTATAGGCCTGCTCGTTGTGCAGCGGGATGCTCTGGTGCGGCGGATATTCGGTCGATGTGTAGACGCCGGCGCTGACCTTCGATCGCGGCGTCGAGCCGAATTCGTAGGACAGCAGCGGATGGCCGAAGCTCGCGGCAAAGCTCCTGAACGCCTCGGCGCCATCGAGATGGAAGCCACGGAAGAGAATTCCGCCGCAGGCGTAGAGCTGACGCTCGATCATGTCGCGGACGTCGCTGACGGCCTCCATCAGCGGCTGCTGCTCGCGGCTGGCCCGCAGAAGGAACGGCAACGAATCTTGATCTACTTTAGATTGTGTTGCGAACATGACCTCTCCCCGTCTCCCGTCGATTTCAGCATCAAAGTCTCATCACCAGCCGGCTCGCCGGCTGGGCCACGCTTTCGGCACGCCGCTCAAGGCCCCACGCGAGCAACGGCGAGCTCCGGCCGGGCCGCGCGTGCCAGCAATGCGGCAAGGAGATTCAGCAGATCCGCCTGCCGGCTATGGATGAAGAAATGGTCGCCCGGCAACGTGTCGCGGCCGAACGCGCCGGAGGTCTCGGCCCGCCACGCCTCCAGCGCCTCGGCGCGCGTCTCGTCGAGATCGCCGCCGAACACGTGCAGCGGACAGGGCAACGGCTGGCGCCGCTGATAGACGTAGGTCCCGCATATCAGGAAGTCGGCCCGCAGGATCGGCAGCGCGCTGCGCATGATCTCCATGCTTTCGAACGCCTCCGGCGGTGTGCCGTTCAGCCTGAGAAGCTCGTCGCGCAACGCGTCGTCGCCGAGCGGCTCGCGCCAGCGGCTGCCGTCGCGCACGGCCGGCGCTTCCGTTCCGGACACGAGCAACATCTGCGGCCGCGGCGCACCGCGCGCGAGCAGCCGGTGCGCGAGCTCGAAGGCGAGCAAGCCGCCAAGACTGTGCCCGAACAGAGCGTAGGGCTGCGCCAACGGCGCCCCGATCAGTTCGGACGCGAGCTGATCGGCCAGCACGGCCGCATCCGTCTGCAGCGGCTCGTCCATCCGCGCCCCGCGTCCTGGCAGCTCCAGCGGCAGGACCTCGATCCAGGACGGAAGACCTCTCCTCCAGCGCGCGTAGACCATGGCGCTGCCGCCGGCATGGGGCAAACAGATCAGCCGCATGGCAGCCATCCTCCCTCGCTTCAGGATTCGGCAGAGGCCTGCGTGTTCTCCTGCATGAATTTCCGCAGCGAGAGCGGCCGCATGTCGGTCCACACCTGTTCGATATGGTCCAGACACTCCTTCTTGTTCCCGGTGACGCCTATGGCCGTCCACCCGTTCGGAATGTCCTTGAATGTCGGCCAGATTGAATATTGCTCTTCGTGATTCACGACGACGGTGAAGGTGACGTCGTCCCTGTCGAAGACCATCATGAGCGGCTACTCCCTACTAACAAGCGACGTTGATGAACTACGAGTAATGCAGTTGATAATGACAGTCAAAAGGATACCGCCGATCGAAGTTTTTAATCTCTCCAAGGTGACACGCAGGTGACGACTCAACATCTGGATGCATCGGCTTCAAGTCGGTGATTCCGGCGGCTCTACAGCAATTGCCGTGTAGTTCGGTGTTGAATCACGCTCCATTCGCTTGCCCGCCTTGGCATGCGCGCCACGGACCGCACGCTCTCCGTCGAATGGACATGCAACTCTACGCGTCGCTCCAACTAACCAAGCCGCCGCACATCTGCCGTGCGGCGGCCTGGTCGCCCTCATGTACGTCGACGCTTCAGAAGTTGAACGTCGTGGAAACGAGGTAGGTGCGCGGCGCGCCCAGCGTGATCACGCCACTATAGGCGGACGCCCAATAGGTCTTGTCGAACACGTTCTCGACGCTGGCGCGAACGATGATCGGCTTGCCGTTCCACGGCGAGGTGAACTTGTAGCGCGCGCCCAGGTCCACTCGCGTCCAATCTGGCAACGAGAGCGTATTGGTTGCGTTGACATATTGCGCGGCCGTGTAGACGACCCGGCCCGTCAGGGTCAGGTCGCGTGCGAACGGCGTGTCCCATTCGGCGCCGAGATTGACCGTCAGTTCGGGCACACCGATGGCGCGCTTGCCGTCCGTCGTGCCGCCTTGCGTCTTCTCCTGCACGCCGTGGGTGTAGGCCGCGCCTCCGAGCAGGCGCAGCTCCGGCGTGATCTCGCCGAACACGTTGAACTCAGCTCCGGTGTTTCGCTGCAAGCCGTTGAGCACCTGGGCGGGCAATGCCACCCCTGCCGTTGCGACGCTGATGATGCTCGGGCGCGAGATGTCGAAGGCGCTGAGCGTCGTCGTGATGCGGCCGAAATCGACCTTGATTCCGGTCTCCACCTGCTTGGTCTGCCCGGGTGGAAACACCGTGCCGACATTGCTGAAATTGCCGGTGACGACGGCCGGGGTCTGCAAACCCTCGATATAGTTGGCGTAGAGCGCGACCTGCTGGACCGGCTTGACGACGAGCGCATAGGCCGGCGTCCAAACCGAGGTGTCCGCGAACGGCCTGCTCGACCCCGGCGCGACGAAATTCGTTATCTCGGTCCCCGCGGTCTGGCGGCGCGCACCGACGGTCAGCTGGATCCTCTTGTCGAGAATGGACATCGTGTCGGAGACGCCGACGCTCCAGAGATTCGCGCCGACGATCTGATTGGCTGCCAGCGTCGACGAGAATCCCGGCAGCGCGATGTTCGAGGGATCACGATAGAGATTCCAAGGCGTCGCCGCCGACAGCGTCCCCGTGACCACACGCTGGGTATAGGTGCGATCGGTGACGGAGTAGCCGACATTGATGGCGTGGTTGACGGGCCCGGTGTCGGCGGTCAGCCGAAGGCCGGCTTCGCCCGCCAACGTCTCATAGGTCTCGCTCCCCGTAAGCGGGGTTCCGGTGAGAACGCCGTTATTGCCGAGAACCGGCGACGTATAGCGATAGTTGATGTTGCTGTCGTGATAGCCGAACCCTGCGTAGGCCGTGATGTGATCGCTGAGATCGACCTCGCCCTTGACCGTCGAGAAGAAATCGGTCGGCGCATAATAGGCCCACGGCATCTGGAAGTTGGTGCCGGACGGCGGCGGCGACGCGATGCTGGTCGTGGTCGGGCCGACCGTGAAGAAGCGAAGCGGCGGATTCAGCTTGTCCGCCTGATATCCGATATCGGCGTCGATGCGAACGTTCTCGCCGTGATAGTCGACCGCGAGGTGAGCATTTCCGAACTCGTCGGTCTGGCGGTCCCACGGCGTATTGCCGTTGGAATACTTGCTGTTGAGACGGACGCCCCACTCCTTGTGCTCGCCGTAGCGGCGGCTGACATCGACCTCCTCGCCGAACTGCGATCGCGACGCGAAGGTCGCCGTGAGTTGCGTGATGTCGGTGTCGGGCGCGTGCTTGGTGATGAGATTAACGCTGCCACCGACCGCACCGCCGCTCGAGGCGCCGGTGCCGCCGACCGTCATGCCGTTGAGCAGAGCCGCCGGCCCCTTGAGCAGCTCGACCCGCTCGATGAAATTGGCGCCCGTCGAATAATACGGCGCAATGCCGGCGAGGCCGTTCAAGGCGTAGTCGCCGCTGTCATAGTAGAAGCCGCGGATGAACAGGCTGTCGGCGCCGCCGCCGGCCGCCTGGATCGTCCGCACCGAGGGATCATTGATCAGCACGTCGCGAATCGTGCGGGCCTGCTGGTTCTGGATGAGCTGCGAGGTGAAGCTCGTCTGGTTGAAGGGCGTGTTCATGATGCCGCGGTTGCCGAGGAGTCCGAGGCCGCCGCCGCTGGCGACCTGGCCGCCGGCATAGGGCGACGGCGGCGCGCCGACTGTTCCCGTCGACGGCGTCACGTAGGCCACCGGGGCGGTCGGCGGCAGGTTGCGCGGCGCGACGCGGCGCTGCTGAGCGGTTCGCGTCGCGGTCGCCTGCGGTCTCGAGGCGGTCTGCCGGACTTTCGGCTTCGGCGCGTCGACGGTCACGTCGGGGAGCTTGGTCTGCGCGAAGGCCGGTTGAACGCCTCCGACATTCAGCGTGAGCGCCAATGAGCTCACAAGTCCCAACGACATCGTCAATCCAACGTCTTTATCCAAAATGCGACAAACCATCCTGACACCCCGATCATTCCAAGTTCCAACTCGGCTCGTCGGTGGTCCTAACACACAGGTATTTGAGGATGGCGTCGCGCGACGTAGAACCCGTCTAACGAGCGACAGTCTCGCCGAATCGGTCAGCTCAACAGATTGCCGCTACTACGAGATTTTTTTCCCGCCGCTTCTTTGAAGCCTTCCAAAGAAGCGCATGTCGCGCGGAAGGCCGACGTGATCGTGTCGGCTGATACAACTCAGGACACCAATCGTCTCGAACTCATCGAAATCATTTCGATCAATCGTACGATGATAACTAATCACATTGCCACTTTTGAATCAATCTTTGCGTTCAAATGCGCCGCATCTCCGCCGCGCCGCGCGCAGATCGGAGAGAGCATCGTGACCGTTGTATCTGTTTGTTTCCGGGGCGGAGAGACGCCGCTCGCGGCGGCGCTCACTGCGCGAGACCGATCACGCGCCGCCGACGCAGCGTGCGGCCATCGCGATGACGCGGCGCGCGAGAGAAGACGCGTAAGAGAAGAGATGCGTGGGATCGTTGGCCGGCCGAGCGCGTAGTCCCGCGGCCCGGATCGAGGTCAATGATGCGGGGCGTCTTCCGCCGACCGGCGGCGGACGTCAGCGCTCAGAGCGGCCCATCCTGCGTTCCGGCCTGAGCGCCCTGCGTTCCGGCCTTCGCGCCGCGGCTCCGTCTCGTGCCGTAGGCGAGCGACAACAGGATCGGAATCGACAGCCCGAGCCAGCACAGGCCATCCCACAGGCCGTCGCCGAACAGTCCGAAGGCGAGCCCGGCTGCGGCGACGAGGCCGATCAGCAGCGGCGCACGAAACACCTGCCAGGTCGAGAGTTGCGCGACGCGGGAGGACGGCGTCGCCGAGGCAGCGGAGGAGCTCATGTCGACACCACTGCCGGCGCGGCCGATGCCACGACACCTGACGCCTTCCTGCGGAAGCCCCAGCGCTTGGCGGCCCACAGATAGAGTCCACTGCACAACACGATGATCGTGATCACGTCGAGAACGGCCCAGATGATCTTCAGCGGCAAGCCGCCGTAGTCACCGAAGTGCAGCGGCCGCGATACCTGCAACGCGGTGAGGTACCAGGCGAGCTCGGGCACGACCATCTTGCTGCTGTCCTGGGCGTCGACCAGGACCGGCTTGAACATGCGCGCGGTGAACGGCGTGCGGCCCTTGGTCCAGATCATCAGGTGCTGCGGGCTGCCGAACCGCGTCGTCGTCGGCAGGGTGATGGACGTCACCAGCCGGTCCGGGAATGCGGTGCGGACGGCGCCGACGGCGGCCTCGATCGACTTTGCTTCCGCCAGCGGCTTGCCCTGATAGGGCGCGAGCAGCGCCGGCATGGTCTTTGCGCGCCAGAGGTCGAACAGCGGCACCGCCAGCGTGTTGATGGTGCCGGTCAGACCGACCGCGAGCGCCCAGCTCACCGTGACGATGCCGAGCAGATTGTGCAGGTCGAGCCATTTCAGCCGCGCCGAGCGATCCCGCACCGTGCCGAACTGCAGGCGCCGCATGAAGGGCCAGTAGACGACGACGCCCGAGACGATGGACGCCGCGAACACCAGTCCCATCAGTCCGAGAAAGAGCTCGCCCGGCAGGCCGGTGAACATGTCGCGGTGGATGCGCAGGATCACGTCCATGACGTCCTGATGCGGCGCCTCCTCGCCGAGCACGACGCCGGTGCGCGCATCAACGGTGAGCCGATGAAACTGCCCGGGCACCGGAATGGCGGTCGGCGACATCGCAACCACGATCAGCGGCTCCGCCTGCTTCAGGCTCACGAACAGCGCATGCTGCTGCGGCAACTGCTGCTTGGCCGCCGCGATCAGGCGGTCGAGCGGCAGCAGCGGCGTGTCGGCCGGCATCGCCGGCGCGGCGATCTCGTCCTCGAACAGATGATCGATTTCCTCATGGAAGATCAGCGGAAGCCCGGTCAGGCACAGCATCAGCAGGAAGATCATGCTGATCAGCGACGTCCACGTATGAACCTGAACCCACAGCCGCATGCGCTCGAACCCACCCTTCGTCATCGACGTTGCACGTGTTGAGCCGAACGTCCGGCAAGAGAAGGGCCGCAGCAAACTGAATCGATCTAAAGCCGTTGGAATTTCTTTAAAGTAGCGCGCCTGTCTGCCGCAACCAGCGGAGCTGCAACGTGAATTTCGATCGCACCTCGCACCATCGATGCCCGGCGGGGGCGCGTCTCACCGCCGCGACGTCGCGCGCCGACGTCGCTGCTGCCGATGTCTCGGACACAGTTCGAATCGTTTCCGCGCATGGCCGCGCGGAATGCAACCGGCTCCGGCTGCATCCGACGATGCGCCAGAGCCGGGCCACGGATGAGTTCCCGCCTCAGAATGGGTAGTGCCGCTCGCCGGTCTGCACCGTGATCCAGCGCAGCTCGGTGAACTCGTCGATCGCGGCCTTGCCGCCGAAGCGGCCATAGCCGGAGGCCTTGACGCCGCCGAACGGCATCTGCGGCTCGTCATGCACCGTCGGCGCGTTGACGTGGCAGATGCCGGATTCGATCCGCTTGGCGACAGCGATCGCGCGAGCGATGTCGCGGCCGAACACCGCCGACGACAGGCCATATTCGGTGTCGTTGGCGACGCGCACGGCCTCGTCGACGCCGCTGACGCGCACGACGGTGACGACGGGACCAAAACTCTCCTCGCCATAGATGCGCATCGCCGGCGTGACGTGATCGACGATGGTCGCGGGCATGATCGTGCCGCTGCCGCGGCCGCCAGCCGCCAGCACCGCGCCCTTGGCCACCGCGTCCTCGATCAGGCCGCCGACACGGTCGCAGGCGGCGGCGCTGACCAGCGAGCCCAGCACCACATCGCCCTTGCGCGGATCTCCGTAAGGCAGGCTGTTGGCCTTGGCGGCGAACTTCGCGACGAATGCATCCGCCACCTTGTCGTCGACCACGATGCGCTCGGTCGACATGCAGATCTGGCCCTGGTTCATGAAGGCGCCGAACGCGGCAGCATTCACCGCGGCGTCGAGATCGGCGTCGTCGAGAATGACGAGCGGCGCCTTGCCGCCGAGCTCGAGCAGCGCGCGCTTCAATTGCCTGGCACAGGCCATGGCGATGAGACGGCCGACGCGGGTCGAGCCGGTGAAGTTGACACGGCGGATCGCGGGATGGGCGATCAGCGCCTCGACCACGGCCTGCGCATCCTCGGGCGCGTTGGTCACGACGTTGACGACGCCGTCGCCGAGACCGCCTTCGGCCAGGCACGCGCCGATCAGCCGATGCACGCCCGGGCTCATCTCCGAGGCCTTCAGCACCACGGTGTTGCCGCAAGCGAGCGGCATCGCCACCGAGCGGACACCGAGGATGACCGGCGCATTCCACGGCGCGATGCCGAGCACGACGCCGACCGGCTGGCGATGCGCCAGCGCGATGTTGTCGGGCACGTCGGTCGGAATCACCTCGCCCGCGATCTGCGTCGTCATCGCCGCGGCCTCGCGCAGCATGCCCTCGGCGAGATGCACGTTGAAGCCGGCCCAGCCCGCGGTGGCGCCGGTCTCGGCCATCATCAGCGCGACGAACTCCGGTGCATTGCGCGCCAGCGCATCGGCTGCCGCATTGAGCCGCTTGCGGCGTTCGCCAGGGCCGAGCCGGGACCACGCCGGAAACGCCGCCGCGGCGGCATCGGCGGCGCGCAGCGCGTCGTCGATCGACGCCGCCGCGACGATGGTTGCGATCTCGCCGCTGATCGGATTGAGGCGCTGGAAGGTGCGCTGATTGGTGGCGGACTGATCCTTGCCGCCAATCAGGAGATTGATCGCGTTCATGGAAGACTCCCGGATTCGCTGGAGGTTGCTGGAGATTTCGGCGCGCGCGACTGGCCGAGATAGGCGCGCTGGATGTCGGGATTGTTCTTCATCTCGGATGCCGCGCCTTCGCCGGCATTGCGCCCCTGCTCGATCAGGTAGACGCGGTCGGCGATGTCCAGGCTGGCGCGCGCGTTCTGCTCGACCATCAGGATGCCGACGCCGTCGCCGCGGATCGTCTTGAGCGCCCGGAACACCTCGCGGCTCAAGAGCGGCGACAGTCCGAGCGACGGCTCGTCGAGCAGCAGCAGCTCGGGCCGCGACATCAGCGCGCGGCCGATCGCGACCATCTGCTGCTCGCCGCCGCTCATGGTCCTCACGGCCTGGCTCATGCGCTCGGTGAGGCGCGGAAACAGTTGCAGCACGTGCGCGAGCCGCGCGGCCTCGCCGTCGCGGGCGCGCGCCGGATAGGCGCCGAGCTGGAGGTTCTCGGCGACGGTGAGATCGCCGAAGACGCCGCGGCCTTCCGGCACCAGCGCGATGCCGCGCTCGACGATCAGATGCGGCGCGAGCGAGGCGATGTCCGTCCCGCCGAGCCGGATCACGGCCCCGGGCGACGGCCGGATCAGTCCCGCGATCGCCTTCAGCAGGGTCGACTTGCCGGCGCCATTGGCGCCGAGGATGGCGACGATCTCGCCGCGCGCGACCTCGAGCGCGACGTCGGTGAGCGCCTGGTGCTTGCCATAGGCATGCGACAGCCGCGTGATCTCAAGCATCGGGCTCTCCGAGATAGGCCGTGATCACGGTGGGATCGGCGAGCACCTCGCCCGGCGTGCCGCGCGCGATCACGTTGCCGGCGCTCATCACGACGCAGCGGTCGCACAGCGCGCGGATCGCATCCATCACGTGCTCGACCATCACGATGGTGATGCCGCGGTCGCGCAGGGAGGCGATCAGCCCGATGCCGGTCTCGAGCTCGGTCGGATTGAGCCCGGCCAGCCATTCGTCGAGCAGCACAACACGCGGATGCAACGCCAGCGCGCGGGCGAGCTCCAGCCGCTTCTGGTCGATGTAAGTGAGATCGCCCGCCAGCATCTCCGCCATGCCATCGAGGCCGACCAGGGCGAGCAGCTCATGGATCGATTCCGCGGCCGCACCGGTCTGGCGCGTGCGGAACAACGCCGACGCCGCGACATTCTCGGCGACCGTCAGGTCCGGCATCACCCGCACCAACTGGAAGGTGCGGGCAAGCCCGAGCCGCGCGATCCGGTGGGCGGCCATGCCGTTGATGACGGTGCCGTCGAAGCGGATGGTGCCGTCCGACGGCACCAGCGCGCCGGAGAGCATGTTGAGCAGCGTCGTCTTGCCGGAGCCGTTGGGACCGATGACGCCGAGGATCTCGCCGGCGCGGACGTCGAGACTGACCTTGTCGACGGCGCGCAGGCCGCCGAAGGATTTGCCGACGGTCTCGGCGATGAGCAGCGTTCCGCCCTGCTCCGGCTTGGCGCCGGCGACCTTGGGCTCGCGCCGCCAGACCCGATCGACCACCCCGATCACGCCCTTCGGGAGCGCCATCACGATGCCGATGAAGACGAGGCCGAGCACGATGCTGAAATGGTTCGGCAGCGCGGCTGTCAGCACCTCGAACAGCAGCACCAGCGGGATGACGCCGAGCACCGGGCCGATCAGCGAGCCGGCGCCGCCGAGCAGCGCCATGATCACGACCTGGAACGAGATCATCGGATTGAAGGCGATCGCCGGATCGATATAGGTCCAGCGCGGCGCCATGATCGCCCCGGTCACCGACATGAACATCGCGCTGAGGATGAGGACCCCGAGCTTCACCGCCGTCGCATCGATGCCGGAATGGCGCGCGGCGGTCTCGTCGGCGCCGATCGCGCGCAGCGCGAGGCCATAGCGCGAGCGCGTCAGCAGAAAGCCCGTGAGGAAGACCAGCGCCGTCAGCGCGCAGAGCTGCCAGTACAGCATCTCCTGGGTGATGTCGCTGAACAAATAGCGGCCGACCGATTTGTGGATGTTGACCTCGTACCAGATCACGAGCTGGCGGATCAGCTCGGCCAGGCCGAACGAGAAGATGATGAAGTAGATGCCGGACAGCCGCAGCGTCGACAGGCCGGTGATGGCCGCGACGACGGCGCCGACACCCGCAGCGGTCATCAGTTGCAGCGGCCAGCTCAGCGTCTCGCCCGTCGCCGCCGCCGTATAGGCGCCGATGCCGAAGAACGCAGCCGTCGCCAGCGAGACGTAGCGGGTCGGTCCGGAAAACATGGCCCAGGCGGTTGCCAGCACGGTGAAATAGAGAATGCTGATGCCGAGCGCGAGATAGTAGCCGTTGGCATAGAGCGGCAGCGTGACCGCTGCGGCAACGCCGACGAGCCCGATGCACCAGGCGAGAATCTTGCCAGGGCTGATCACGACGCCGCCTTTCCGAACAGTCCGGTCGGCCGGATCAGCAGCACGGCGAGAAACATCGCAAACGTCGCGGCCAAGGTCAGCCCGGGATCGACCAGCCGCGCCACCGCGGTCTCGACGACGCCGAGCAGCAGCCCTGCGGCCAGCGCGCCCATGACATTGCCGACGCCCCCCATGATCACGACCACCAGCGCCTTCATCGTGAAGACGACGCCCATCGAGGCGTTGAAGGTGAGGAACATGCTGACGAGCACCCCGCCGGCGGCGACCAGTCCACCACCGAACGCAAACGCCAGTCCTGCGAGCCAAGCGACATCGATGCCGACGAGCCGCGCGGCATCGGCATCGACCGCGACGGCACGCACGGCCGTACCGATCCTCGTCCGCGTCAGCGCGAGATAGACGCCGGTGCCGATCAGCGCGGCGAAACCGAGCGCCACCAGCCGGTTCACCGCGAGCGTCGAGCCGAGCACCGTCACGGGAATGGAGAGATAGCTGTAGCTGTAATACTGCCCGCCAAAAGCGACCAGCATGATGCCCTGGATCACGAACAGCACGCCGAAGGTGACGAGGATGCTGTCGACCTCCTGGGCACCGGCGTCCTTGCCGCGGCGGATCAGGCGCTGCAGCAACAGCCTGTAGAGCAGCCAGTTCAGCAGTCCCGCGGCGGGCATCGCGAGCAGCAGCGCCAGCAGCGGACTCAGTTGCAGGCCGGAATAGAGCGACAGCGTGCCGAACGCGGCCGCGACCAGCGACTCGCCATAGGACAGGTTCATGATGCGCGCCACGCCATATTGCAGCGTCAGGCCGAGCGCGATCAGGGCATACATGCCCCCCAGCACCAGACCGGGCAGCAGGATGTCGAACAGCAGCATGGGATGGTGCCTCTTGCGCGAGGCCCGCGGACGCGCGCATTGACGCGCGTCCGCAAGCTCACGACCTCGTTCCGGCTATTTCCACTCGGGCTTCGGCACGACCGCGGCGCGTGCGCCGGGCAGCGAGGCCGGCGCCAGGGCGTAGAACTCGCCGTTCTGCCACTGGCCGACGCTCCAGACCTCCTGCAGCAGGCCGTCCTTCAGCTTCACCTTGCCGATGATGGTGTCGAAAGAGCCCTCGCGGATCTCCTTGGCGACCGCGGTACGGTCGACCTTGCCGACCTTCTCGATCGCCTGCTGCAGCACCTGCAGGCTGGCATAGGTGATCGGGCTCGCCCAGCGATCCGGCTCCTGCCCGGTCGCCGCCTTGTGGCGGGCGAGATAGTCCTTGAGCGCGGGCGAGTCGGCGTTCCAGCCGCCGATGCCCATCACGCCGTCGCTGCCCGCGCCGAACTTGCCCTTGAACAGCGGGAACGCCGTGCCGACGCCGACATAGAAGACCTTCGGATTGTACTTGAGCAGTTGCGCCTGCTCGGTCAGCCCGATCGTATCCGGCGGATAGCTGAAGGCGACGAAGGCATCGGCTTTGCTCGCGATCGCATCCTTGAGCAGCGGCTGCAGATCCTGCGAGCCCATCGGATAGGTCTTGTCGTAGGCGACGGTCAGTCCGGCCTTCTTGAAAGCCTCGCGCCCGGCGGCGGCCAGCTCGATGCCGAACTGATCGGCGACGCTGACCATCGCGACGGTGCCGCCGATCTTGCCCTCGCTCTTCAGCTTGCCGAGCAGCTCGGCGAGCCCGTTGGAGATCTGCGCCGACGTGCCGAGCCAGAAGGTGGCATTAGCCCAGCGCTTGGCGAGCTCTGGCGCCTTGTCGGTCACCGACGTCACCGCGAGATGCGGATAGCCGAGCCGGTTCAAGGTCGGACCGACCGCAAGGTTGAGACCGGTGCCCCAGGGCGGCAGGATGAAGTCGACCTTGTCCTGGTTGGCGAGGCGCTCGATCGCCTTCACCGCCTCTTCCGACGAGCTGCGGTCGTCATATTCGACGATCTCGACCGGCAGCCGCTTGTCGCCGAGCTTGATGCCGCCGGCCGCGTTCACGTCCTTCACCCAGAGCTGATAGTTCGGCAGCGTGGTGATGCCGGCGCCGCCGGCATAGGGGCCGGTCTTCGAGATCGCATAGCCGATGCGGATCTTGTCCTGTGTCTGGGCCTGCGCGGCCGATACGGCAAAGCCGGCTGCGATCGCCGCCGCTCCCGCGATCCGTAGCACCTGACGACGGTTGGTCGAAGTCATGTCCTTGTCCTCCTCCCATGTTCACGCGCGCGGACCGCGCGGGTGAATCGGTGACGTTCCTCTGCCCCGGCGTCGTCCGCGGTTTTTTGTTTGCGGTCGTCGGGACTTGACGAGGGAAACACCGCAAGCTTGGGTGGCGCAATGGACAGTTCCGGCAAAAGAGTGCACTTTTCTGGGGCGACGACTGCGCGTAATGCCGCGCCTCGGACGCTGCCGCCGGTGGCTCGCGGCACCCCGGCAGCGCTCGGCGCCGAAGCCATTCCCACGCATTTCGAGGCACGGCGCTGGGCCCTGCGCTCGGATGCCGCGCGGCCGTTCGTCCACCTGCTCTGCCTCTCCGCCGGGGCTGCCTCGGCGCGCTTCGCCGATGACGAAATCCAGACCTGGTCCGGTCCGGCGCTGGTCTGGCTGCCGGCGGGAGAGGCCGAGCATCTCGACGTCGCGGCCGGCTCGGCCGGCCATCTCCTGCGGCTGCGCTCCGGGCTCTGGCACCGCCACCTGCCCTCCTCCGCCGAGCCCGCCTATCTCGACCTCGCAGGCACCGAGGCCGTCCTGGCCTTCTCGGTCACGGCCGAGTTCGCCGCGGTCATCGCGCGCTCGATGGCGGCGATCGCAGCCGAGATCGAAAATCCGTCACGGCGCGGCGCGGCCTCGATCACGTCATCGGAGCTGACCCTGTGCGTGCTGCGCTTCTGGCGGCTGTTTGCCGACGACAGCGCCGGCGAGGCGCAGGGCTCCAGCGCCGAGATCCTGAGCCGCTTTCGCCGGCTCGTCGAGGAACGCTTTCATCAGCAACTGCGGGTCGCCGACTACGCTGCGCTGCTCGGCGTGACGCCGGATCGCCTGCACGCGCTGTGCACCCGGGTGCTGCAGCGGTCACCGAGCGCGCTGATTCAGCAACGCGTCATTCAGGAGGCGGCGACCCGGCTCGAAACCACCACCGCGACGATCAAGCAGATCGCCTTCGCGCTCGGCTTCAAGGACAGCGCCTATTTCAACCGCTTCTTCGTCAGGCACACCGGCCAATCACCGGGCGCGTGGCGCAAGGGCGTTTCGTCGCAGCGGACCAAAGGCCAGCCGCGGGCCATCCTCAACTTCGCCGACTGGCCGTGACGGAGCGGCGCAGCCAGGCGCCTCGGTCGTCCTCCTTGTCGGTCCAGGACGACGCGTCAGCGTCGGACCAGAAAATCCCGAGGTTCGGACGAGCGGCGCAATCGTTGGATGCTCGATGCGCCGAGAAACTGATTTCCGCTGCGCGATCAAGCTGATTTGGCCTGTCCAGTCCCGGCGCCGAAAATATTTCTCTTTCGTTTTTCCGAAAATCATGGTTCTATTCCTACATCCCGTCTCGAGCTGAGGGGCGTATCGCGGTCGTCACGACATGCGAGGCGGGGAGCGGTGGGCGTGGTGGATTGCAGCGCGGGTTGCTCGCGCCGACGAACAATTCGCCACGCACGGTCAAGTCGCGCGGTCCTGATATCCCGATGCTGATATCAACTCACGTCGAGGCCCTGGCTTCGCGTGGGGATGGTGGCCAGAAAGCCCGGCGCACCAGGGAGAACGCGAAGCAGCCGTTCAACCATCGCGCAGGGAGGGCCGGGTTTCCGGCTGACCTGTGGTACCTGCCGCCTGCATTTTTTTCGCAGGCGGGCCACGGGCCTCAGTCGAGGTCCGGCCTTCCCTGCGCCCTCACGCTTTCCGAGGGCCTCACGACGCATCACCCGGACGGGCCATCCGCCGCGGGATCGCGCGATCATGCGCGCCTTTCCGCAAGCGAGGCGGCCTGATGCTTCCACATTGATGTCAAATCGTCGCAGGCTTGAACGGTCCCGCCGGCATCGAGGACACCCGAGGGAGCCGTCCGACATCGTTCCCCCCTCCCCGGAGCGACCGCGAGCAATCCGGCACCGTTGCTACTCTGCCACGAATGCGCTATGAGTTGAACATGATCAGCCGGTCCTGGTCGCACTCGAAATGCCAGTACCGCAAACCGATGCTTCGCGCTCGGCGCGCGACGTCGGTCGATACGGGCGCCGCGATCGCGCCCTCATCGCAAGCTCCGCGCTTCGCGCTCATTCGCATTCCGTAGTCGTGTCCGGGAGCCCGAACGCAGATGGATTGTGAAACCTGTGGTCGGCCCAATCCACCGGGCTCGGACGTCTGCGGCGGGTGTGGCGGGGCGTTGCGACAGCCGTCATCCGATACGACGACGAGCTCGCGCCTGCTCGGCATGCATCGCGCCGAGCGGCGGCAGGTCACGGCGCTGATCTGCGATCTCGTCGGCTCCGTCTCGCTCACGGTCAGGCTCGATCCGGAAGATATGACCAGCGTCATCGACGCCTTCCTGACGACCTGCGAAAACGTCATCGGCCACCATGGCGGCGCCATCACGCAATATGCCGGCGACGGCGTGCTCGCCTATTTCGGCTATCCGCGCGCGGGTGAAGACGATGCAGCCACCGCGATCCGCGCCGCCATCGCGCTGCGCGACGCCGTCGGCCGGCTCGAGGCCCCGCATGGACAGAAGCTGCGCCTGCGCATCGGCATCGCCACCGGCCTCGTCGTGGTCAGCGACCTCCTGCCCCGCGCCGACGGCCGCCCGGTCGACATCGTCGGCGAGACGCCGAATCTGGCGGCGCGGCTGCAATCGATCGCCGCCCCCGACAGCATCGTCGTGGCCCGGACGACCGAGCGCATCGCGCGCGGCATGTTCGACTTCCGCGATCTCGGCACGTTCGCGCTGAAGGGATTCGCCGCACCGGTCGAGGCGTTCGAGGTGCTGGAGGAAGCCGCCGTCGCGAGCCGTTTCCACGCCCGCATTCGCGGCGAAAGCTCCCCTCTGGTCGGGCGCGACCAGGAGCTGGCGCGTCTGTTCGATTGCTGGGCGGCGGCGCGGTTCGGCAGCGGACAGGTGGTGCTGCTCCATGGCGAGCCGGGCATCGGCAAGTCGCGGCTGGTCGAGGAGCTGCGTCGGCGCGTGGCCGACGTCTCCCAGCTGCAGATGATCTGGCACTGCAGCCCCACCCGTTGTGACAGCGTGCTGTATCCGATCTCGGAGCAGCTCGCGCTCATCGCCGGCTTCGACCGCTCCGACGGCGCAGCGACGCGTCGCGACAAGCTCGATCGCTTCATGAACGCGCACGGCGTCGGCGACGCCACGGCGCGCGCCGTGCTCGCCGATATCCTGGGCGTCGCTCCCGAGCCGGACAGTCCGTTGCAGACGATGACCGTCGAGAAGCGCTCGGAGGTCACGCGGGAGACGCTGCTCCGGCTGATCGACATGATGGTGCCGACCGGGCCCGCGCTGCTGGTGCTGGAAGACGCGCATTGGAGCGACACGACCACGCTCGAGCTGCTCGATCGGGCGATCCGGCGCGCCGCACAACGCCGCTGGCTGATCGTGGTCACGGCCCGGCTCGAATATGAGCCGCCCTGGGCCGGGAGCCCGCAGGTCACGCGGCTCCCGCTCGGGCGATTGAGTCACGGCGACGCCGAGCGGATCTGCACCCATGTGGCCGCTTCGGCCGCGCTGCCGGCAGCGACGCTGCGCCAGATCGTCAGCCGTGGCGAAGGCATTCCGCTATTCCTGGAAGAGCTGGCGAAGTACGTCGTCGAAGCCTCCGCGGCGCCCGCACGGGACGGCCATGCGAGCGTGGCCATTCCTGCCTCGCTGCAGGACTCCCTGGTTGCGCGGCTCGACCGATTGGGGCCGGCGCGCCGGATTGCCAATCTCGGCGCCGCCATCGGTCGCCGCTTCAGCTATGATCTGTTGTCGGCCATCGTGGCGGAGCCCGAAGCCAGGCTCGGCGAGAGCCTGGATCAGCTCGTCAAGTCCGGCCTCGTGGAGAGCAGCGGCGCGCCGCCCGACGGCCTCTACACGTTCAAGCACGCGTTGATCCGCGACGCCGCCTACGAGTCCCTGCTCCGGCGCGAACGCCAGACATTGCATGGCAGGATCGCCGCGGTGCTGCGCGATCGCTTTCCCGAGACGCGGGACACCGAGCCGGAGTTGCTGGCCTACCATTTCACCGAGAGCGGCGCGATCGCCGAAGCCATCCCGCTATGGGCGGCCGCGGGCCGGCGCGCCGCCTCGCGCGCCGCGCATGTCGAAGCGGCGCGACATCTGCAAACGGCGCTCGACCTGCTGCGTCATCAATCCGCCGACGGCGAGCGCGCCGACTTGGAGCTCGAGCTCCTGATCGGGCTTGCCGTCAGCCTCGCCGCCTCGCGCGGCTACACCGTGCCCGAGGTCGGCAAGGCGCTGTCCGAGGCACGGGCGATCTGCGACGCACTCGGCAACACCGCCGGCCTGTTCGCCGTGCTGCGCGGCATCTGCAGTTTCCTGATCATCGCGGGCGATCTCGACGGTGCCGAGGAGATGGCGCATCTGTGCCTGGGAATCGGCGAGCAGACCGGCCTTCCCGAGCACCGCATCGAGAGCGGCGTTGCGTTGGGCTACATTCTCTTCGCCAGAGGCGACCTCCCCGCCGCGCGCCGGCTGCTGGCCGCCGCGGTGCAGCTCTATCAGGCGTCGGACGGCGCGCGGCTGCCGCAACTGTCCTCGCAGGATCCGCTGGTCGCCGCCCAGGCCTCGCTGCTGCAGGTGCTGCATGCGATGGGCGACGACGCTGGTGCGGCCGCGGTCGCCAGCGATCTCATCGCGCATGCGCGCCGGCTCGGACGTCCGTTCGACCTCGCCTGGGCGCTGTCGTGGCTCGCCTTCTATCAGCTCGCACGCGGCGACTACGAGGATGTCCTCCTCGCCACCGAGGAAGCCCTGACCATCTGCCGCGACCATGGCTATCCGCTCTATCAGCTGGTGGCGGGCAGCCTGCAGGCGCACGCCCGCGGCCATCTCGGCAGGAATCCAGACGAGGCGCTGGCGGCGGCGTGCGAGGCGCTGCCGGCGTTCCAGACGCTCGGCATGATGCATTTCTCCTGCTTCTATCTCGGCGAGGTCGCCGGCCTGCAACTGATCGTCGGCAACACGGCCGAGGCGATGCAGACGATCGATGCGGCGATCGACGCCGCGCGGCGCTATGGCGACGGCTATTTCCTGTCGCCGCTGCATCGGCGGCGCGCCGAGATCCTGGCCGCCGTTCCGGATCATGCGCCGGGCCAGGTGACGGCCGCGCTGCGCGAGGCCGTCACGGTGGCCGAGGCGCAGGGCGCGGCGGCGTTCCTGCGCCGGGCGGCGGCGCGGCTCGCCGCCGTCGATGATGACGCGCCGAGGCGACAATCGGCGTGACGACCTGTTCAGGCCATGGGGGTGGCCGTCGCGACGGTGAAGTCGATCTCGGCCCAGATGCGCGTGGTCGCGGTCAGGACGAGCTTGCCGTCGACGGGCGTGCCGAGCCCGAGGTCGCGAATGAACGGCAGGCTGTCGAGCGCGCTCATCTCGATCGTCCAGTTGCCCGATTGCAGTTGCCAGCTGCGCAGCGCCGTCAGGTCAAGCGCGCCGTTCAACAGCGTCTTGTAGCTCGCCGCGGTGAGACTGTCCGCCGACCGCGCCTGCTTGAGATAGAACACGGGAATCGGCAGGCCCCAGACGCCGCCCAGAAACGACGCCATGCCGGGCCCGGTCGTCACCTGCTTCAGCCGCTCGTCGTCGGCTCCGGCACAGAGCCGCCGGAACGCATCCGCCGGCGAGGCCACCGCGGTCGCGGTCGGGGGCGATCCGTCCGTGCCTTCGATTCGGATGACGCGCTGCTGGCAGGCATGGGCATCCGGCCCGTAGCAGGCAATCGCCAGCCCCGAGACGTCGAACGGGTCGTTCGATGGCGCGCTGGCCGGCTGGACGATGGTCGCGTGATATTTGGGAAAGCCCCAGACCTCCTGCCCCGCAACCACCGACCAGGCATTGTCGACGAACAGATAGGCCGGCACGAAGCCGATCGATTTTGGCAGCAGGGCACCCCGCTCATAGCTGCCGACCAGGAGCCACAGCCCGATATCGGTCTCGGACATCGTCCCCTGCTCCGCGAAGGGCGACGTCGCGGCCTGGCTCTCGCGCACCTGGATGACGTTGACGAAGGCCATGTCCAGCATCACGCGGAACTGGTCGCGGCCGGCGACGCGGTTGAAGGAGCGGTCGAGAAACCGCTGGCAGGCGCTGAGGTCGGCCGGCACGGCGAAGCCGTAGAAGGTCGAGTCGTTGCAGAGATAGGGCGCCGGCGGAAGCGTGATCCATCCGGCGTAGTTGACATAGGCGTTGGTGATGTAGGGTTCGGGACTCATCGAGACGATCGGAATGTAGACGCCCGACAGCGCCGACGCCGCGGCAAGGCCGGACATCGCCGCGACCTCCACGCATCCGGCGTTGATCTCAGGCACACGGGTCCAGTCGCCGGCGAGGAAGAGATTGTCGTAGCCGGACTTGCCGGGCTCCATCCGGTGCCGCAGCGTGCCCGGCAGGCTCAGCACATAGCGTTCGCTCGGATTGATGTTGGCGCGCCAGAACTGGAAATCGAGCCGCGCCGATCCGCTGATGTCGCTCGGCGCGTGCAGCAGATCCCATCGGAACGAGCTGCCGCTGCCGATGTTCGTCCAGAGCGTATCGAGCCAGGATGTCATCCAGTCCTTCGATGCGCTCTTCACATAATCCGCCGCCAGCTCCTCATTGTCCGGCGCGCTCTTGTCGCTCATGATGGCACAATAATAGGCGATCGAGCGCGGCCCCGGCGCCGGCCAGTCCTCGGCCGGCAGCAATTGCGACATGTCGGAATAGGTGTCCAGCGGCGGCTTGCAGGTGGTGACGATCGGCCCCATCGTCTCCAGCGACGGTCCAGGCGCCACATAGGGGCCGCCGAGATCCCCGACCGGGCAGTCGAGCCAGAGCTGCAGCGCCATGGTGCGCACGGTTGGGAGATTGCCGACCATGTCGGCCCAGGCCGGCTTCTGCTGCACCAAGGGCCGACAGATGTCATCGAGTGCGCCGACCGCGATGCCCAGCACCACCTGGTCGAAATCCTGACCGAGTTGCAGGCTGAGCCGCGCCGCCGGAGGCGGCTGCGGCGGGTTGGGAGGACCATAGGCGTTCTCGAAATTATAGCCCTTCAGCGCGTAGTACTCGCCGTTCTCGATCTCCTTCCATTTGGGCTCGGACGGCCAGCACCAGTAGTTCTTCACCAGGACCAGCGGATCATATTTGCCATCGACGAACTCGACCTGCTTGTCGATGTTGATGATCGCGATGTTGCTACCGTCCTCGGTCGGCTCGAGACTCGTGACCTTGTGGAAGAACTTGAAGTTCACGCCGCGCCGCGCCAGCAGCTGGTAGATCGGGGTGCAGATTGTATCCCCCATGCCGACGACGGACTTATAGAAGAACGCCCCCTTGTAGGTGAAGAACAGCCGCAGCAGTCCCTGAACGGCCGAGCAGGCCGACACCTGCTGCTCCGACGGCTCGCGGGAGCCGCTGCGAAAGGCGAAGATGTACTCATAGAGAGCGGTCACGATGGCGTTGTTGGCAGCCTCTTCATCCTGCTGCGCCAGAAAGCTGCGGAATTCGAACCTGTCGAGAACCTCCAGCCCATCCGTCAGGCAGTCGTTCTCGATGATGCCGAGCAGCATGCAGATGCCGAGATTGGCGAGGATCAACAGCCGGCGCAGGCCTTCCTCGAGGCCATCGATCTTCTGATGCTCCTTGACGATGCCGCGGAACGCACGGAGAAGCGCCGCCATGTCGCCCTGGGCATCGCGGCGGATCGCTTCGACGTCACTGTGCAGCTTTTCGCCGACGCGGTGAGCCAGCAGCAGCAGCGGATGGCCCTTGCCATTGGACGGGACCGCCGCCAGCCGGGCCTGCCGCTCGGCGGGCATGGCGGCGATCGCCTTCGTCAGTTCGGCATTCAGGTCACCCGGCCAATCCTCGAGATAGTAGTTCAGGTTGAAGATGATGCTGGCGATGGTCCGCAGCAGCAGGGTCGAGAGCGGTGGCACGATGTTGTCGGCGGGCGCCCACAGGCTATCCCGGCCGGGATAGACCGATTCGTCGACATCCGGCTGAAACCAGAATGGCCAGGGCAGCCATTGGCCGTCGGTATACTCGGCGTAGAAGATCTCGTTCTGCCGCTTGAAGGCATCATCGATCGTCCTGATCGGGTCGCTCGGCGGTGCATCCAGTGCCTTCAGCGCGGCACGCAGGATGGTGAAGGCGTTCTCGTAGAAGCCGGCCCAGATATGCAGCCCATGCTCCTCGATGCGCTGTCCCTGCTTGGCGTTGCGTCCGCTGGCGGTCTTGCCTCCGAGACGCCAGCCGAGCTGATACAAGGTGATCTCGTAGAGCTCGCCGCGCGGATCGATCTCGCTCAAGGCAAAGGCCGCACTCAACGCGCCGATGCCGCCGCCCAATATCGCCACGCGGGTCTTTCTTGCTGCCATGTCGATGATCCTGCCCTGACCTCGGACGTTCTCGCCCGGGCGAGCCGGAACGACGTCGTCCATCGGCGCACGAGTCCGCGGTCCGCGCGGCCCGTGCGGTTGAATGACATTCGGTACGATGGGTTTACAAAATCGGCGCCGCGCCCAGTTCAATCCGCGTGGCGATGCAATGAGGATGCATCGAATACCTATCACAATCTCCACGCGATCATCAAGCGGGCGCATCGTCGACGTCGCGTAAGGCGAAGACCAAGCCGCCGCGTCCTTCCCGCCCGCTACGTCGTTATCTCAACTTTTGCGGGAAGAACGGCGAATTGCCACCGCTTGAAGACAGCGCTCCGATCACCACGCTGCCATCGATCACGTCAGATCGGAATGCACATCGCCGGGCCCGTCGAGAAACAGCGGCAGCCGCACGACGATGCGGGCGCCGCGCGGCGCGTCAGTGATCTCGATGCTGCCACGATGCGCCTCCACCAGCGTCCGCACCACCGCCAGTCCGAGCCCGGCTCCTCCGGTGCCACGATTGCGCGACGTGTCCAGGCGCGTGAACGGCTCAAGCATGGCCTTGCGCTGGTCGTGCGGAATCCCGGGCCCCTCGTCATCGACCGTCAGCACGGCGTGCTCCGGCCGGCGTTGCAGCGAGACGTGCGCCGCCTCGCCATATTTGAGCGCGTTGTCGACGATGTTGGCGACGATCCGGCGCAGCGCGACGCGGTCGCCGAGCATCAGCAGCTCGCGTCCATCGCCCGCAGCGTCGAGACGCACCCGCGCCCGGTGCGCACGGCGATCATCGACCTCGGCCCGCACCAGCTCGTCGAAGGCGATGAGCTCCTGCGGCAGCTCGCCGGCCCCCGCCCGGCTCGCGAGCAGCGCGTCGTCGAGCAGACGGATCATGTCGGAGATATCGACCACGGCGCGCTGCCGCTCGGCGTCGTCCGGGATCTGGTCGATACGCAGCCGCAGCCGCGTGGCGAAGGTGCGGACGTCGTGAGCAATGCCGCCGACCAGCGCCATGCGCGCCTGCATCAGATCGGCGAGCCGGTCCTGCAGCCGCCCGAACGCCGTGACCACGGCGCGCACCTCGGGCGCGTTGCGGCGGACGTCGGGCAGTGGCACCGCCGCTCCGCCGAGGTCAACCCGGTCGACGGCGGCGGCAAGGCGTGCCAGCGGCCGCGTTTCGCGCTGCATGATGAGAAGCGCGAACAGCGCGACCACCGTTCCGAACAGGCCCGCGCCGAGTCCGATCGGCAACCCCTGCTGGGTCAACACCAGCGACGAGCGCGAATCCACGACGAGCACGTCGCCGCCGTTCAGGCCGATGCGGAACTCCAGGGCATTCTGCGGCGCCCGCGAGAGCCGCGGAAACCACCGCCCCTCCGGCTCCGGCACGGAGGTGATGGCCAGCGGGCGCGCACCGAGCGCCTCGGCATAGGCCTCGCGCAATCCGGACCGGACCGGCGCGGGCTCCGTCCGCGGAAGCCGGACCGCCGCGTCGGCCCCGACCAGCCGGACCTCGAAGCGGTCGGAGGACACGGCATCGACGACCCGGCCCCGCTCCGTCCGGGGCGTTCGCTCGATCAGCTCGGCGAGCGCGGCCAGCCGCATCGGCAGCGGCGTCGCGCCTTCGAGCTCCGCGGTACGGGCGCGGTAGAACCGCGCCAGGGTGACGATCCAGATCGCCAACAGGCCGATGATGACGATGAGGCCGATACGCATCGCAAGCGTCAGCCGCATCATCACGCCACCGGCCTCACCGTCGCCGTGAACAGGTATCCGCCGTTGCGGACGGTGGTGATCAGGTTCGTTCCCGGGCTTGCGGCCTCGAGCTTGCGCCGCAACCGCGAGATCAGCATGTCGACGGTGCGGTCGAAAGGCTCGGCGGAGCGGCCGCGCGTCCAATCCAGGATCTGGTCTCGGCTCAGCACCCGCCGCGGCCGCTGCACGAAGCAGGCGAGCAGGTCGAACTCCGCCGAGGTCAGCTGGATCGGCGCGCCCTGCGCATCCGGGATCTCGATGCTGCGGGCATCAACGTCGAGCACGAAGCGGTCGAAACCGAAACGCCGGCTCGCGTCTCGCGGCGGGCTCGCCTGGGCGCGCCGCAACAGCGCGCGCACGCGGGCCAGAAGCTCGCGCGGCCCGAACGGCTTGACCATGTAGTCATCGGCGCCGAGCTCCAGCCCGACCACGCGATCGATCTCGTCGCTCTTGGCCGACAGCATCAGGATGGGAATGTCGTCGCTCGCCCGCAGCCGGCGGCAGATCGAAAGCCCGTCCTCTCCCGGCAGCATCAGGTCGAGAATGATGAGATCGGGGCGCAGCCGCCGCAGCACGGCATCCATCGCCGCGGCCGTGGCGGCGACCTCGATCTCGAACCCTTCCCGGCGCATGAAATCGCTCACGAGCCGGCTGATCTCCGGGTCGTCCTCCACCATCAAAAGCGTGGCCGCAGGCATGCTCATCGCCAGGACTGATGCCCAAAACCCGTGGCTTGGCAATGGTCCGGCGACGGCCGTTACACACCGTTACGCCACGGCCAAATACCGAGACGCCGGCGAGCGGGACGCCGGTATCCGACGGCCGGAGAAGCCCTTGCTGGCGCGCGGGCGCGCTCCACACCGGCGATATTTAATTCGAAAGGCCACTTGCTGAGCAAAACCTTATTTAATATAAATTAAATCAAGCGACAGTCCCAGATCATTTAATGGCTCCGAATATATAAATTCTCGTTCTCGCAGGCAATCGGACGGCTCCGACGTCCGAAACGCAACTGATGAAGCTTCAAAACATGCTGCACAATCCCAACGCGAGCACGGCTGCCTACCCCCCTCAGCAGGAGCAGGGCTGGGACCGGAATGGACCCGGGCCGTTCGACATGGCACTGGGATTCCTGCGCCGGCACTATCTGGTGATTGCGATCACCACGGTGCTTTCGCTACTGGCAAGCTTCGCCCTGCTGAAAATCCTCCCGCCGACCTACTCGGCGGACGTCAAGATCATGCTGGGCACCTCCAAGGCCGCGGTCGTGCAGCCACAACCTGCGGTTCAGGACGAGCCCCCGCTCGACATGGAGTCGCAGATCGAGATCCTGAAATCCAAGTCGATCGCGACCAGCGTCATCAACCAGTTGAACCTGGCCGACGACCCCGACTTCAACGGTAAAGGCAGCCCGCTGCACGGTGCGGTCAACGCGGTCCGCAGGCTCGTCGGTTTGGCGCCGGAGCCAAACGCGCCGTCCATGGACGATCTCCTCGACGAATTCCAGCGCCGGATGAACGCCTTCAGGATCGGCACCAGCTCGGTCGTCGAGGTCGATTTCAGCGCCAGCGATCCCCATCGGGCGGCGATGATCGCCAATGCCATCGCCAAGGAGTATTTCGATCAGCAGCTGAAGGCGGAGGCCAACGAGCAGCGCACCATCACGGCCTGGCTCCACGACCGCCTGCAGGACCTCGGCAACGACGCGACGACGGCCGAGCGCGCCGTCAACGAGCTGAAGAGCCGGTACAATATCGTTTCGGCAGACGGCAAGCTCATCGACCAGCAGCAGGTCACAGAACTCACCAACCGTCTGGTGGCGGCGCGCACCCATACCGCCTCGCTGATGACCCGGCTCAATCGGTTCGACGACATGCTCGCGACGAGCAATGCCGATATGCCGGTCGACCGCATTGCCGCCGTCTCCGACTTCTCCCCGGCGGAACTCAGCGGCAATCTCAATCCGCCGGACGGCCTCTCCTTGAGCAATTCCAACAGCACGACGATCATCAACAGCCTGCGTCAGCAATATCTCGATAACGCCAAGCGCGAGTACGAATATGCTGCGAAATATGGCAACGATCACGTCGCCGTCGTCAATATCCGTGCGACGATGAAGAGCATCCGTCAGGCCATGCTCGACGAGGTGCGGCGCCTTGCCGACGTCGCCAAGCATGACTATGCGGAGGCCAAGCAGCAGCAGCAGGAGATCGAGAGGCAGCTGGCGCAAGCCGTTGGCAAGTCGCAGGACACCAGGGCCGCGGAGGTCAGCATCCGCGAGCTGGAGACGAGCGCCAAGAGCTATCGTGCCCTCTACGACACCTTCCTTCAGCGCTACATGGGCTCGGTCCAGCAGGGCTCCTTCCCGATCGCCAAGGCGCGTGTGATTTCCGCCGCCACGCCACCGAAGAAGAAGATCAAGCCGAAGTCCATCGTGCTGATGGCGATCGGCCTGTTCGGCGGCCTGGCGCTCGGCGGCGGCCTTGGCCTTCTCGCAGAGGCCAAGGACCGCAGCTTTCGAACGACCGATCAGGTCGAGGATCGCCTGCGCCTGCCCTGCCTCTCGGTCGTCCCTCTGCTCAAACGAGGCGAAGTCGACAAGTTCACCAAGAAGGCGACGGCCAACGCCGTTGCCAAGGTCGAACCGGACGGCAGCCGGCGAATGGTCTCGAGAGGCCCCGGGACCTGCTGGGCCGCATCCGCGATGCCCACCTCGCGCTTCGCCGAATCCATCCGCTCGTTGAAAGTCGCCATCGACCAGGACCCGAACCGGACGTCGCGGAAGGTCTTCGGACTGACGTCCGCCCTGCCGAACGAGGGCAAGTCCGTCATCGCCGCGTCGCTGGCGCAGTTGGTCGCCAATTCAGGCAAGCGGGTGATCGTGGTCGACTGCGACCTCAGGAATCCGTCGCTCTCCGCCATGCTCGCCCCCGATGCCGGGACCGGGATCGCCGACATCGTCTCGGGAGGGCGTCAGCTCGCGGACGCCGTCTGGACCGACCCGGTGACGCGCCTGGATTTTCTGCCCGGAATGGGCGCCGCACAGCGCGACACCAGCGATATCCTCGGCAACGAGCAGATGCGCAAGCTGTTCGAGCAGCTCCGCGAAGCCTATGACTACGTCATCGTCGATCTTCCGCCGCTCGCCCCCGTCGTCGATGCGCGGGCCATCTCGGCGCTGCTCGACAGCTTCGTCCTTGTCGTGGAATGGGGACGGACGCCCGCCGAGGTGGTCGAGCATGCGCTGAACACGGCGCCCAACGTCTACGATGCCCTGTTCGGCGTCGTGCTCAACAAGACCGACATGAAGGCGCTGAAGCGCTACGCCAATCACTTCGGCGACTACTACAACCATAAATACTATGCTCGTTACGGGAGCGTGATGGCCGAGTAGGTCCATCGGCGCGCGCCGGCCGGTGCGCGCCATGGACGGCAACCGATGACGGAGATCGATCGGCCGTCAGCGCTGGTGCTCGGCGCGAATGGATGGCTGGGCGATGCCGGCACGCTCCAGAGCGCTGCGAACGTAGATCCCCGAGAGATAGCCGACCTGGACTGCAACCAGACCGGCGCCGGCATAGAGCGCGGCCGGCAGCCCGCTGATGATCGACGCGGCGATGCACTCCATGAAGACGACCGCGGCAAGCGCCAGCAGCGTGCGCACCGTGAACATCGTCCCGGCAACCACGCCGGCTGCAAAATGAAGCGCTATCACCCACATCTGTTCATGCCTCCTCGGGCGTCTCGAGAGGCTAGCGGCCAATGGTTAGCGATGAGCTAAGCCGCCCGGGAGGATTCGAACAAGCGCATCGGAGCAACACTTTCAGGCGAAAGATGCGCCTACGGCCCGCTGAGCGGGTGCAGCATTGTCTGGCGGTTCTGCCAGTGCGCCCGGTAGAGCCAAAGCACCGCGGTCACCAGGACGACATCGAACAGACCCATCACGGTCTGGCCGTAAACCTGCGGGTGGACGCCGCCCACGAGGAGCGCGAGTTTTACCGATTGCCGCACCACCTCCGACCCGAGGAACGCGATCAGCGAGTTCTGGCCGACGTTGAGGATGAGCGCGACTGCCGGCGATCGCCGGGTGCGCGCGTACACCGCCCACAGCAGCGCCAACAGCAGCGGCAATGTCCAAAGCAGGTTGAGGAGCTTGTCGAACCGATAGGGGTATTTTTCGCCGTTGCTGGGAAAGCCGAGGCTGTAATCGAGCAGCAGCCCGAAGATGAAGATCCCCGCCAGCGCCGTGTAGAACGCGGGTCCGATCAGACGGTTGGACCGATGAAGATCTCCGAGCCAGATACCGACGACGAAGAACATCTGCGCCTGGAGCGAGAACAGCAACAGTATGGCGGCCGGATTCTCCAGCTCGGCGGCCGTGCTCGTATTGCTGAACCAGGTGCAGGCCACGAAGATCGCAGCAGACAGCGCCAGCACCAGGAGCCTGCTGCGCTTGAACATCGGCAGGATCACCGGCAGCAGCAGGAAGATCAGCCCGTAGAACTTGAGGATGGTGATGGCGGTCGGCTCGGACTGGAACGTCAGCACGTCGAAAATCGCCTGCCCCACCGGCTCTCGCTTCTTCCCCAGAACAGCCATGCCGATCGCGACCGGCACCGAGATGACGAAATAGGCGGCGAGCACCTTCAAGCCGCGGACGACGAGTTCTCCGTGTCTCTCCTTGTGCAGGTAGACGTACCCGACCATGAACCCCGAGATCACGACGAACAGCTCGGCGAAGGGATTGAATTTCGTGAACAGATCGACGGAGTCCGGAAAGACGTTGGCCGTGTGATGATAGAACACGAACAGCATCGCGCAGCTTCGATAGAAGTCGATCAGAAGCTCGCGCCGCTTTCCGCCGGCTGCGCTCATCGGTCGAGCTCCGAACATGCGCCGCTCCATGGGCGACGATCGGCCGATGGGCGCCAGCCGGACTGACGACTCCGACAATCCTTCGCAACGCGGGCAAGCGTCGCGGCGGCGATCATCGAACCATCGACTGCTGAAGCCGTGATGCCACCGATGACAGGCCTCCCCCTCTCATTGCCGGTCCAGACCGCCGAAGCGGAAGATGCGGGCCATCAGCGGCGAAACGCCCACGAAGGTCGCGGTACAGCCCTGGGCTTCCAACTGCTTCCTCAGCATCAGCAGCAATCCAAGGAAACGCGCATCGATGGCGCAGACGTTGGAGAAATCGACCGCGACGGGCTTACGGGACGCCGTCGCGGCGCGGAAAACCGGAATGGCCCGGTCGACGTGGCGCGAGTCGGCGGGCCCCGACAGGCTGAGCGTGACCGCGCGTGTCCCATAGTCCTGCGTGATGGTCAGCGCCTCACCCCGCTCATGCGTGCGGCGCATCCACCAGGTCCACACCACGAACGGCAACACGTGGGTGAGCATGAGGCCGAGCATCGCCGTGCCGTCGTTCCAGTAGCGGCGCCAGAGATAGGGCTCCTCCTTGATGCGCCACAGCCACTCGAAGCCTGATCGGCGCAGGAACGCCGGTGCTCGCTTCACGGTGCCGGCCTGGAAGTTGAGCGCGGCGCCGAGGTGGGCGCGAACTGGAATCTCGAGACGCTCATGGTTGCGCTGCAGCCATGATTGTCCCTTCACGCTGCTGAGCGAGGCAACCAGGAAGTCCGCCCCGCTGGAATTGATCTCGTCGATGATGTGATCCCGGCTCAGCTCCTCGGCCGACAAATAACCGGGGTTCGACCAGCCCACGCACTGCAATCCCGCCGACTGACCGTTCAGCGTCCGGGCGGCCCGTTCGGCGGCCCCCTCCGGGCCACCGAAAAGAAAGAGCTTCAGCGCGCTTGCCGGCGCGGCCTCCGACTTCAGCGCGTCGAAGATGTCCGCGCCGGCCGTCCGGCTCTTGATCGGAATCCCGAGCAGCCTGGCGATCCAGACCACCGGCATGCCGTCCACCGTGCAGAGATCGCTCAGGATCAGCGACTCCCTGAAACTCCTGTTCGACTGGCTGGCGACAAGGAAGTTGAGATTGGGGGTCGAAATGAGAAGCCGCGTTCTTTGTTGAGCAGCATCGCGGATGCGGCGCAGCACGCCGCGCATGTTGATGGCATCGACCGGTATTCCGAGGACGCAATAGACGTCGCGCGCGAGGTCGTCGGGAATTGCGGCGTCGGCCGGGGCGACAGCATCGACCTCCGGCCGATCGCGACCCGCCCCGGAGCGCCCCACGCGATAAAGGGAGGATCCCGGCTCCTGCAATTCATGCGTGGTCAGCATCAACCGCTCTCCCTCAATCTGCCCCGCCGCACGAGGATGCCGGGCCGCGGACCCTTGCCGCACCTCCCCGACCGAAAAACGTGCGACCTAAAAGCCACTATTTAATTTTAAATCACATGATTTATTTAATACGATTTATTTGTGAATGCCAGAGCAGATTTGCGGCGCGTCCGCAGCGATACCTTCCGAGCACGCGTCGAAGGTTCTTTTATTTAATTCCATTTCTGGATAATATCATGGACGGTATTCCCGGCGGCTGCCGGGGGCCGCCCCGTTCGAATATCCGAGTGAGATTGATGCCGAGAATTGCAGCGAGCACGTCGATGTCGGCCGGGCCGCAGGCCTCCGCGGGGACGTTCGACGTCTGCGCGCTGATTCCGGTCCTCGCCTTCGCCTACTCGTCGCTCATTCAGCCGCTGATCTATTTCAGCTTCCCGCCATCGCCCGGACTCCAGGGCTTGCTCGAGAGCAGGGTCGAGAACCGGGTCTTCTGGCCTGTTCTCGCGGCCGTCGCCATCATCGTTACGATGCAACGCCTCGCCCGCGGCGAGCGGTTTGCCGTTCCGCCCAACATCATCAGTCTCTGCGCCTATTTTGGATTGGCTGGCGCCAGCATTGCGTGGGCATTCAAACCCGAATTCGCCTTCGTCCGTTTCGTCCAGGAAGCGATGGTCCTCACCGCCATCGTGCTGCCCGCCCTGCTATCGAGGCCGAGCGCCGACATCCTGCGCGGCATGTTCCTCTGCTTTGCAGCGGGGGCGATCCTCAATGTTCTGCTGATCCCCGGCGGCTACGCGACCTACGCGCAGTACGGCAACGCGCTGGTCGACATCGGTTATCAGGGCTACTTCTCGGGCAAGAACCTGCTGGGCGAGTTTGCTGCCATCGCCTTCCTGCTGTCGGTTCACGAGCTGCTCTATCCCGGCACGCGCCGCGCGCTTGGGATCGTCGTCGCCGCCGCTGCCGTCGTCCTGATCTTCTTGTCCAGTTCGAAGACCGCGCTCGGCCTCGCTCTGGTCGCCCCGATCCTGGCCGTCCTGACGCTGGCGCTTGCGAGAACGCTGCGGGTTGCACCGCTTCTGATCCTGATGGCGATCATCCTCGGCTACTTCGTGGTCGGCGAGCTCGCGGGCTTCACGACCGGCCGCATCGCCTATCTGCTGACGGGTGATTCCAGCTTCACCGGCCGGACGACCATATGGGCCTTCTCGAATCTGGAGATCGCGAAGCGGCCGCTCCTGGGATGGGGCTATCAGAGCTTCTGGCTGGTCGGCGCCGACGCACCAAGCATCACCGATGCGCCCGGCTGGGTGAAGGCTATGCCGAACTCCCACAACGGCTACTACGATGCGATGCTGGAGCTGGGCTATGTGGGCTTTGCCTTTCTCCTCGTCTTTCTGGCGGCCACCGTTCACGTCATCGGCCGCGTGATGAAGCACGACTACAAGCGGGCGTGGATCCTGCTGTCCGTCGCGCTGTTCGTCATGCTCTACAACCTGCTCGAAACCCTGTGGCTGCGCGCGTTCGACGTGACCTGGGTGGTGTTCGTGCTCGTCACGGTCGAGGCCGCGCGATACTGGCGGAGGTCACAACAGAGCATGCCCGCCGCTCAGCCGGCGAACAGGCGGCCGGCTCGTTGGAGCCGTACACGGCCGGCTTGGCGCCCGCGGCTCGGCGTCCGCACCTGACGGAAACCCGTTGGACGTCTCACGCCCGCTCTATTGCGTTGATCCCGGCGCGGCCGCGAATGGCGCGCCCGCATCGAATCTCGCCTTGGCCGGCAACGTATGCAGCTTGGTATCGCTGGTCGGGTCCACCCAGGGCCACGGATGATCGCCGAAAAAGCCGGGTTTGGCTCTGAGATACAGCGACGCCGGCAGCGGCTGCGCCGCGAGAGCGTCGGTCCAGACCACCTTGCCGGTGAGATAGTCGAAATTGCCGCCGCGGATCACCGTGGCCAGCGTCTTCGGATCGGGCGCCATGGTCCATCGCTCCGGGTCGTAGCCAAGCATCCAGACGTTGCCGACACCGCCCTGCCCCCAGGCGGCCGTGCCGGCCCGCATCGATGGATCGTCGTACACCCAACCGCTCATGCGTCCCGGCTGGCCCAGCACATTGCCGGCGAACGAATCCCACCACGAGCCGTAGGCGAGACCCACGGCCCGGATGCCCGAGCGATCGACGAAGCGCTGGCGCTGGCCGGTGAGATGGTTGCGGAAAAAAGTGAGATAGATCGCGTTGCCGTGCGTGTAGTCGCTGTCGGCATTGTGGGACAGATTGCCTTCGAACAGGACGTGATGCGCGCCGGCCATGTGCGATGCGTTGATGCCGACCTCGACCCAGCCGGGATTGTCGAAATCGAACGAGTCGTCGGCATAATTATAGCCGACGACGCTGCCGGCGCCCGACGACCGGAACACCATGTTCTTGCAGACATCGACCAGGATGTTGTTCTCGATCAGGACCTCCGAGGAGCCCGCCGCCAGGCTGATCGCGTAGCCCGCCCCGCCCGGCTGCGGCCACGAGCCGGCGTGAATGTAGGAGTCGCGGAGCTCGATCCGGAACGAATTGTTGATCGCCACGCCCTCGCCGAGCCATTGTGTCACCTCGACGGATCTGGCCCAGGAATAAGCGGCGGCTTCGAACCGCAACGCGCCGTCCGCCCCGCCGATGATGCTCAGATCTTCGACACCCACCCTGGCAACGTGGATGTCGCGATTATTGGCGGCGTGGCGACCGCTGTTCGGGTCGGTGCTGTAGGGCGTGAGCTGCGCCTGGTGATCCCTGCGATAACTGATCGTGAGCGGCGAGGTGAATGTCACCGTGCTGCCGGTGACCGAGGCGATCTCCTTGATCTCGGCGGTCGCCCGGTCGGTCCGGGCGAACCACGACATCGATTTCGGCAGCACACCGGGGGTCTGGTCATATGGACCTCCGGCATTCGCGCCGGCATTGTCGTCCCCCGGCTGAACCGGATCGTGCATGTTCCAGGCGACCCGATCGCCTTGCCAGACCTTCGCTCCCGCCGGAAAGCCGGCCGGTGTCGCCTGCCACGATGCGCCCGAGACCTCGTCGAGCAGAACGAAATCCCCCGGCTTCAGGTTCGCGGTGTTGGCAAGGGTCACAGTCGACGTTCCCTGAACGCCGTCGGCCAGCAGGTCCTGCGACGCGCTGCTGTCGGGGCCATTGTTCCAGCGCGAAGGTCCGACGATGATGATCGGCTTGGGATCATAGCTGTACGTGCTCGGATCGACCGGCGTCAGGATTCCCTTGGTGCCGGCAATCACGGCCGACGTTCGTGCCCGTGCACCGTTGGTTTTCACCAGCCTGGTCACACCCGCGCCCGCGCCGCGCAGCGTCACCGGCCGGCTGATCAGGAGCGGCTCGTTGACGATGAACGTCCCGGGGCCGAGCATCACCACCTGGCCGGCGGGCGCGGCGGTCAGGGCGGCCTGGATCGCGCCGCTGTCGTCTCTCCCGCTCGGAGACAGCGCGCGATAAATGATGGTGCGGTTCGGAATACCGCCGGCTGACATCAGCCCGGGATTCCAGGCTGCGAGACGCTCCACCGGCAGCAGATTGCCGGCCAGTGACGGCCCGGCGGACGCGGTCGGCTCGGCGGCTGCGGCAATGCCGCGGACAGACAGCAGGGCAAGCGCCGCCGTGAGCAGCGCCCGGATGCAGGCGGCGTCGATCCGGCGCGTCCCACGCGCGACCGGCCGGGCCGAAGCCTGGGTGCAGCCGGGGATCACGGGGCCGATGCCATCCATGTTAACCTCTTGCAGGACCGGTCACAGCGAACGAGGGCGCCGATTTAAAAACACCATGACTTTGACACGCGCCCTGACATAATATTAATTCACGATTTAATTTATTGAAAGGCGGCCGGCGACGCCCCTGCTCGGCAGAGATTCGTCGCAATCTTCCGCCTTCGGCAAGGGATTTGATACGTGACGCCATCGCGCCGCTACCTGCTCATCTCGCCCTGCCGGGACGAGGCCCAATACCTCCGCCGGACTCTCGACAGCGTCGCTGCGCAATCGGTGCCGCCGGCGCTGTGGATCGTGGTGGACGACGGATCGACCGATGACACCCCGGCCATTCTCGACGAGTACGCCCAGCGCCTGCCCTATCTGCGCGTGATCCGCCGCGCCGATCGTGGCGGACGCAAGGTCGGGCCCGGCGTGATCGAGGCGTTCTATGCCGGGCTGGAGAGCGTGCGGCTGGAGGATTTCGACTATCTCTGCAAGCTCGACATGGACCTCGATCTGCCCGCGCGCTACTTCGAGCTGCTGATGGAGCGGATGGAAAGCGATCCGCGGGTCGGGACCACCTCGGGCAAGCCGTGGTTCGTCCATCCCCAGACCGGCGCGCTCGAGCCGGAGGTCTGCGGCGACGAGATGTCGGTCGGGATGACCAAGTTCTACCGCGTCGCCTGCTTCCAGGAGATCGGCGGTTTCGTGCGCCAGGTGATGTGGGACGGCATCGACTGCCACCGCTGCCGCATGCTCGGCTGGATCGCCGAGAGCATCGACAGCGAAGCGCTGCGCTTCATCCATCTGCGGCCGCAGGGCGCCAGTCACAAGGGCATCTGGACCGGGCGGCTGCGCAAGGGTTTTGGCCAGTACTTCATGGGAACGTCGCCGCTGTATCAGTTCGCGGTGGCGGTCTATCACCTGCCGGCCTATCCCGCCCTGATCGGCAGCACCGCGATGCTGTGGGGCTATTTCCGGAGCTGGCTGACGGGCCTGCCGCGCTACGACGATCTCGAATTCCGCCGCTTCCTCCGCGCCTACCAGCACGCCTGCCTGCGCCTCGGCAAGCGCGCCGCCACGGCCCGGATCAACGCGGAGCGGGCCCAGCTCTGGCGGGCCAGCCACGCCGCGGCCGACACGCGATGACGCTCGGCGGCCGATCGCCGCGGCACTGACACGACGATTACGAAGCTACGTGTTTCTCCGACTCCGTCTGGACAGCATGGCCAAGATTCTCGAGCTCAGCCGCCTTCGTGCCGCGTCCGCTCTACCGCCGATGACGGCGCCCGGCGACGGGACGACCGCGCCAGCGGCATCACGCGGAACGAACATCAAGGGCAGTGCATCCACGCTTATTTCGTCACTCGACGGCATCCGCGCGCTGTCGGTGCTGATCGTGGTCCTGGGCCATTCCGGACTTCAGGCCATCGTCCCCGGCGGCTTCGGCGTCACCATCTTCTTCTTCCTCAGCGGCTTCCTGATCTCCACGCTTATGCTGGCCGAGCATGAGCGAACCGGGGGGCTCGACGTTCCCAGTTTCTATGCGCGGCGCGTGTTCCGGCTGATGCCGCCTCTGCTGCTGTCCCTGGCGATCGCCTACGGCCTGACCGCCGCCGGCCTGCTGGACGGCGGAATGACCGTCAAGGGCCTGGCCGCCCAGGTGTTGTATTTCGCCAACTATTACGGCCTGTTCTTCGATCCCGGCAACACGGTGCCCGACGGCACCGGCATTCTCTGGTCGCTCGCGGTCGAAGAGCATTTCTACATCGTTTATCCCTTGCTGATGACGCTGCTGCTCGGATCGGCGCTGCGGCCGCGCACCATCGGCGCGCTGCTCGGGCTCGTCTGTCTCGGCGTCCTCGCCTGGCGCTTCCATCTCGTGCATGCGCCTGGGTTCTTCTCCGACCGCACCTATTACGCCTCGGACACCCGCATCGACTCGATCGCCTATGGCTGCATTCTGGCGCTGGTCATGAACCCGGTGCGGCAGCGCTCTGCCTCGGGGCGGATGTCGGCGGCCCAATGGGCGCTGCTGGCCGGCGCCGTCGCGGCGCTGCTGGTCTCGCTGGTCTACCGTGATCCGGTGTTCCGGGAGACCGCGCGCTACAGCCTTCAGGGCCTGGCGCTGATGCCGTTGTTCTATTTCGCGGTGCGTTTCGCCGACGCGCCGCTGTTTCGTGATCTCAACCGCTCCTGGGTGATGACGCTCGGCACCTATTCCTATGCGATCTATCTGATCCACAACGTCGTGATCCGAACGATCGACAAGAACCTGCCCGCGATCGCCGCCAAGCCGTACCTGCTGTTTCCGCTCGCGCTCCTGATCTCCGTCATCTACGCGGCGGCGATCGAGCGCTTCATCGAGCCGTATTTCAGGCAGCTCCGGCACAAGTTCAGGCCTGCGCCTGCTGCCGGAGCGGTGCATGACGCGTCCGGCGCAGACTGGCCGCTCGGCAACCGTCTCGCCGAGAGTCCGACGCCGCGCGCATCCTGAGCGGATCGGCCCACGTCACCGCTCGATCGGCTGCGGCACACAAATGCGTCAAATTGTGCAATTTAAATAATTAGTCCCGCATTTAATACTGCGACCCGGGCGAATGAATACTTTCGGGGACGGGTGGATGCGGATCGCGCGCGCGGTTGCACGACGAATTCGGCGAAACACGCTCGGTCCCCTGCCGGACGATCCGGCGCTGCGCCCGTTGAAGTCCCCGCTCCAGATCAATCTCTCGGGCAAGGTCGCGCTGGTCACCGGAGCGGCCGGAGAGCTCGGCCGGCCGATCGCCCGGACGCTCGCGGCCTGTGGTGCGAAGGTCGCGATCCATTATCTGACGGCGCGGGCTGCCGCCGAAAGACTGTGCGAGGAGCTGAACGAGCTTCAGCCGCAACATGCCTGCACGATCTCGGGCGACGTCGCCGAGCTCGAGGACGTGCAGGCCATGCGCCGCGCCACCGAGCGCGCGCTCGGTCCTGTCGATATCGTCGTGAACAATGCGGTGACATGGTACGACGAACGTCCCGTGGTCGAGCAGACACCCGACCAGTTCGACAAGGTGTTCCGCTCTTCGGTCCTGCAGGCCTGGGCGACCGCGCGGGTGTTTTCCGGACCGATGATCGAGCGGAAATGGGGACGCCTCATCTCTCTCGGCACGGAGATGACGAGCCTGGCCCTGCACAACCGCGCGCCATACACGGCGGCCAAATGCGCCATGGACGGCATGCTCCGATCGCTGGCGCGGGAGCTCGGAGGGCATGGCATCACGGTGAATCAGGTCGCCCCGGGCTGGGTCATCTCCGACAGGGACCGCCGCGACCGCGACGAGGTGCAGCCGCTCTACGAGCGGTCAGTGCCGCTCGGGCGGCGTGGCTACGATCAGGACGTCGCCAACATGATCGCGTTTCTGGCCTCGGACCTCGCCGGCTTCGTGACCGGCGTTCGCGTGCCGGTGTGCGGCGGAATCGTCATGCCGGAAGCCTGACCACGCGCGCTTCGATGCAGCCAGCTCACCTGATGTCGATCGCGCCTCAGCGGAAGACGCGATGACGGTGGCACCAACGCACGAACACGTAGATCGACCAGACGCGCGACCAATAGATCCCCGGCGCGCCATCGAGGAAGGCGCGCCAGAGGCGCTCCACGGCCGCAGGCTCAAGCCCCACCGGCGCAATCGCCTGCGGGTCGCGCAGGGTCCGGTCCATCGCATCCTGCAGGCCGCGCCGTATCCAGCGATCGAGCGGCAACACGAAGCCGCTCTTCGGCCGGTCGAACAACGACGGATCGAGGCCACGCAGGCCGATCCGCCTGAGCATCGCCTTGCTTCGCAGCGGCGCGTAGCGCGTCGCATCGGGCAGCCGGTCGACGCTTTCGAACAGCACCTGATCGACCAGCGGCACCCGCTGCTCCAGCGAGGCCGCCATGCTCGCCACGTCATTGTCGCGCAACAGGCGCTCGCCGAGAAACAGGCGCTGCTCCATGACGCTGATCGCCGACAGCGGGGTGCGCGCACGGGTCTCCGCGGTGATCTTCGCTCTCATCGCGGCGGGCAGCCCATCGTTCAGCGTGTCGACGAGATCAGGCGCGAGCAGCTCGCGCTGAAAGCCGGGGAGGAACAGCGCATAGGCCATTTGGTACAGCGCCAGGAGATCGTCGCCGCACCGGACCATCTCCGGCAGCTTGGCCCAGCGCGTCTGCGGCGCCACCGTCCCGCGCGACGGCGACAGCATCTGCGCGGCCAGTTTCGCCGCAGCGGCTTTGACGCCGGCCGGCACCCAGGCGGTGCGCTCCGACCATCGCTGCAGGATGGGCAGGTCGCGAAATGACGTGTAGCCGCCGAACAGCTCGTCGCCGCCGGTCCCCGACAGCGCCACCGTGAAGCCTGCGCCGCGGATGGCGTGCGACATGAAGTAGGAGTTCAAGCCGTCGAAGGTCGGCTGGTCGAGGCTGTCGAGCGCGGCATCGAGGTTGTCGACGAAGTGCTGCTCCGTCAGCACCACCTCATGATGCTCGGTGCCGATGGCGGCGGCGATCTGTCGCGCGATCGGCCCCTCGTTCAGCTCCTGCTCCTCGAACGCTAGCGTGAAGGTGTGGATCGGGCTCCTGGCCGCACGCTGCGCCAGATTGGCCATGACCGAGGAATCGATGCCGCCCGAGAGAAACACCGCCAGCGGCACGTCGCTGGCGAGGTGCAGCCTCAGCCCCTCCTCGAGGATCTCGGCAAGCTGGTCCTCATCCATCGTCGGATCCGGAGCCCGCTCCGGGATCGACCAGAAATCCTCATCGCGGACGGTGTTGCCGACGCCGTCGAATGCGGTGAGATGGCCGGGAGGCAGCAGCTCGACGCCCTTCACCGCGGTACCGGGGCCGACCACGAAACCGTTCCAGACGCCGCTGGCGACGGCCTGCGGATCGAGCTGGGCGCTGCCCAGAAGGCCCGACGCCAGGAGAGCACGCAGCTCGGATGCGAAGGCGACCGACCACCCCGCGTCCGGGTTCGAGGCGCGGGCGACGTACAGCGGCTTGATGCCGAGCGGATCGCGCGCCAGCAGCAGCCGGCGCTGCTTCGGATCCCAGCAGGCGAACGCGAACATGCCGCGCAGCCACGCCACCGCCTCCGGCCCATGCAGGCCGAGCGCGCGCAGCATCACCGCGGTATCGCCCGTGGAGCTGAAATGCTGGCCGTCGGCGACCAGACGCTGCCTCAGGTCGGCGAAATTGTAGATCTCGCCGTTGAAGACGATGACGTGCCCGCTGACCGGGTCGATCATGGGCTGCACACCGGCCGGCGACAAATCGAGGATCGCGAGCCGGCGGTGCGCCAGCAGCGCGCCCCAGCCACGCTCGTCCGCGGGCGAGGTCCAAATTCCGCCGGCATCCGGACCGCGATGGAGCATGGCGTCGTTCATCCGCTGCAGCGCGGCGCGGTTGTCGTCGTCCACCCGTCCGATGATCCCAGCGATGCCACACATCAGAACAATCCGTTTGAGACGCGCGACGTCAAAATGACGGACGGCACGGAATGGCCTCGCCCGCGAGATCGCGGACTAACAGGGCACGGGCATCGCTGGACCATTGTCGGCCCTCAAATGGAAGCAGCCGTTCCGGACGACCAGGACGCCGGCGCTGGTGCCGACGCCGGCAGCGGACCGTAGGTTCGCGCCAGGCATTGTTCGTAGTCGAGCGGCGGCGTCCAGCCGAGCGTCTCCCTCAGCTTGCGATTGTCGAAGCGCAGCGGCTTGAGCATCGCATCGAATTTCTTGGGCGTCAGGATCGCCGGCACTTTCGTGGCCCGCCTGAACACGGTCGCAAACGCCAGCCGCACGACGCTGCTGGCCAGCCAATGAGGGATGGGCAACCGCAAGCCGCGCGCGCCGGTGCCGCGCATGTAGTCCGACAGATAGGACCAGACCCGCTCGCCGGGACCATCCACGACGTTCAGCGTCTGGCCGATCGCCCGCGAATCCCTGGCCGCCAGCGCGAAGACGTCGGCGCAGTTCTCGACATGGGTCATCGGGATGCGGGTCAGCGGCCCGATCACGACGTGGTGGCGTCCGATCTGCTGGCCGAGCGCGGCGAGATAGCCGTGGCCGCGACCCCAGATGAAACCAGGACGCAGCACGGTGAGGTCCCAGCCATGCGTCTCGACGTAGCGGCGCGTCACCCGCTCCTGCCACCATTTGGCGACGGTGTATCCGCCACGGGTGTAGACGTCAGGTGTCTGCTGCAGCGGCGCGCGTTCGTCGAGGACATCGCGCGTCGCCGTGTAGTCGTAGACCGAGAAGCTGCTGCACAGCACGAGCCGGCGGCAGGCACTGCCCGCCATCGCCTCGAGCAGCCGCTCGGTTCCGCCCACGGTGCCGGCGAATTGCGCGTCCTCGCCGCCGGAGACCACGGCCGCCAGATGGATCAGCACGTCCACATTCTCGAACGCGCCGACAAGGTCGCGCGAGGTGCGCAGGTCGGCCCTGACGACGTCGACCGACGACGGCCAGCCGAGCGCATCGACGCGCGTCGCCGGGCGGACCATGGCACGAACCTCGATACCGCGGGCGAGCAGCGAATCGACGACATGCCGGCCGAGAAAACCGTTGGCGCCCGTGACCAGGGCTCTCATATCGCCAGCTCCCTCATGTCCGCCTGCTCGGTCGGCTTCATTGCCTCGACCATCCGATTGACCGCGAGGACGTCCTCGATCGTGATCGGCAGGGCAGTTCCCGCGCCGAGCGCCTGATAGGTGCGCGCCAGACACTCCCACAGCCCCTCATAGGCGCCCGGGCCCTTGAACTTGCGCAGCAGGGTCGAGAGCGCCGCGCGGCGGATGTCGCGGCCCTCCTCCAATCCGCTGAAGAACGGGCGCAGCGGCTTCGGCACGTTGCGCGGGCCATCGAAGGTCAACCGCGTTTCGAACAGATTGGCGGTCGCCTGCATCCGCTCGCCATAGACCCGCAGCCAGAACGCGTCGGGCTGAGCGCTGGCGCTGAAGCCGAGCGTCGCCGTGCCGCGCTCGGCTTCGACCACACAGCGAAACTCGTCGTACGGCAGCGGCGACGGCTTGCGCTTGCTCCAGACCGTCTCCGCCTTGCGGTGCGGGCCGACGAACGCATGTGACAGCGAGGCGAGATGCGGCAGGAAGTCGGCGATCGCGCCACCCGCCAATTTGAGCGCCGGATGCGGCGAGTTCGGATCGGCAAAGCCGTCGGGGCCGAGGATGTCGAGGCAGATCAGCACGTCGACATGGGTCACTGCGCCGAACTCGCCGGTCTCGATCCGGCGCAGGATGTCCTGCGGCGCCCGGTTGAAGACGTAGTTGTAGTCCTCGACGACGTGGCGGCCGGTCTGCTTGGCGCGCAACGTCAGGGTCTGCAGCTCGTCGAAGGTCGAGGTCGCGGGCTTCTCGACGATCACATGCGCTCCGGCCTCCAGCGCGTCCATCACGAGCCGGAAATGCGAGGTCGGCGGCGTCGTCACATGCACCACATCGGGCCGCACCGTCTGCAGCATCGCGCGATGATCGGTGAACCAGGACGGAATCGCGTAGCGCTCGGCCGCGGCCTCCGCGGTCGCTGGCGACAGGTCGCAGATGCCGGCCAGCTGAACGCCCGGCAAGGTGTTGAGGCAGGCAAGATGCTGGCGGGCGATCTGCCCTGCCCCGATGAGCACGGCCTTCATCACGAACTTGCCTCCAGGATCTCGCAATAAAAGTCTTCCAGCGCCTGCGCCGCCGCGCTCCAGGCATACTTCTCGACCGCGACCTGCCGCGCCGAGCCGCCGATCCGCGCCGCGAGATCGGGCTCGGCGAGCAGCCCGCTGACCGCATCTGCAAAGGCATCCGGCTCGTCTGCGATGAGGATGTCACGCCCGGGCATGGCCTCGATGCCCTCGGCACCCAGGCTGGTCGAGACGATCGCCTTGCCCATCGCCATGGCCTCGACGATCTTGAGCCGCGTGCCGCCACCGAGACGGAGCGGGACGATCACCGCCGCCGCGGCGGCGAGGTGCGGCCGCAGGTCCGGCACGAAACCGGTCAGCTCGATCCGCGGCCCGGCCAGTGCCGTCAACGCCTGCGGCGGCCGGCCGCCGATGATCTTGCAGCGCGCATCCGGGTGCCGCGCGGCGATGCGGGGCCAGATGTCCTGCACGAAATGCGTGACCGCATCGATGTTGGGCACCGTCGACAGCAGGCCGAAATAGACCAGCGTACGGCCGTCGGGCGCGGGATCGGTACCGCGCGGCTGATAGAAGTCGACATCGGCGGCATTGGGGATGACCGCCGTGCGGGCGTTCGGAATGTCGTCATGCAGACGCTTCTCATCGTCCGTGCTGCAGAGATAGACGCCGTCAGCTTGGCGATAGGCTGCGATCTCCTCGCGGCGCAGCTTGCGCCAGTTCGCGCCGGCATAGAGCCGGCGGCCCAGGCTCGCCCCCGTGGCCGCGAACTGCCGCGCCAGATCGTAGGCGATCTCATGCGAGTCCACGATCAGCCGCGGCGGCGTTGCGCCTGCCGGCGCCTGACGGAACAGGCAGTGACCGAGATAGGGAAATTCGAGATTGACGATGTCGAACCGCGTGGACCGCAGCACCCGATCCAGCACCCGCTGCAATTCCGGCAGGGCCACGCGCAACCGGTCGAAGCTCCGCACCGAGACCAGCGAGCGCAGCTGCAGCAGCCGCTTCGCGAGACCGTCACGGCCATAGGGGTTCGGCACCAGCACCACGTCGCGGCAATAGGACTGCATGGCCAGCCGGCACTCGTCGATGTCGAAGGCGTCATCGACCAGCATCACCGCCGTGAGGTCGTGGCGGCGCGCGAGCTGGGTCATCAGCCCGTGCATGCGCGCCTGTGCCCCGAACCGCGGCGGGCTCGCCGGCATATGCGAGACGCAGAGGATGCTGAGCCGCCGTCGGTCGGCGAAACCGGCCACCGACCATTCGGTATCGCGCTGCGCCGGCGGCGCAGGCTCGACCTCCATCACATCCAAGCCTTGGTGGTTGTCGCGGGCCATGACCATTTAAAGCATTTAAATCACGGGATATTTTATATGTGGCATTTAACGATTGCGATAGTTAATCGCGACGTGCGGTGCTGTCCGAGGCCCCTTCGTTCCATCTCAGCGCCTGCCGGCGAAATCATGGATGATCGTACCTGCGATCCTGAGCGGCTCGCGGACCCGGAACATTCCGACCACGATCGCGAGATAGAGACAGCCGCAGAAGCAGCCGGACAGAACCATGCGCACGAGCGCGGGATAGGCTCCGAGAAGCGTCGCTTGCATCCACCAGCCCGCAGCCGCAGTCGCAACGGCGCCGACGGTCTGCGGACCGACGGCCCGGATCACCAGTTCCGCACCGATCCCGATCGGACGTCCGGCATACATCACCGACGGCAACGCGATCAGCGAGTATCCGGCCACGACGCCCCAGGCGACGCCGACCGGCCCAAAGGGCAGCCCGGCCAGCACCGCAACGACCTGCGCAAAGAGAGAGATGATGCCCCAGGTCTGCCAGCGGTCCGCCCTCCCGAGCGACAGATGCAGCCAGCCCTGCGAGCCCTCGACGACGTGCGAAATGCCGCGCAGCGCAATGATGCTGAGCAGCCCTCCCGCAGCCTGCCACTTCTGCCCCAACAGCACGACGGTGAGGTCCTCCGCGGTGACGGAGAGGATCGCCGCCGCCGGCATCAGGAAGAACGCCAGCATCGAGAGTGCCACCTCGTACTTCTGCCGAAGCGCAGCCGGATTCGCCTGCAGCTTGCTCAGCGCCGAGCTTCCCACCGCATGCGTCTGATTGAGCGCCGCATAGATCGAGTTGTCGTACAGGTTCATCGCATTCTGGTAGTAGCCGACCTGATCGGGCCGGTAGAGCAGCCCGAGCGCGATCCGGTCCACCGCCCGCGACAAGGTATAGGCCACGGTGAAGCCGACCACGTGCAGCCCGAACCGGACCATCGACCTCACCTCAGCATCGAAAACGGGGACGCCGGGCCTCCAGCGACAGGCCGACCATGCGGCGACCACGACGCAAATCGATGTCACGACGGGACGAATGACCAGCGCCCAATAGCCGTAGCCCTCGAACGCCATGGCGACGGCGGCAACCGTCCCTGCCAGCGTGCCGAACAACTGGATCCGGCCGATGCGACCGAACTGCAGCGTGCGCCGGAGCAGCGCCATATGCTGGTTGGTCAGCCCGGACAGCACGAAGGTGATCGCGACGCAAAGCGCGATCGGCTCCAGTCGCGGATCACCGTAGACCCAGGCAATCAGCGGGCTGGATGCCGCGACGACGATCGCCACCGCAACGCCGATGCCGGTGCTGACCCAGAACAGGCCGCTGACCTGGGCCGGCGTGATCCTGCTGCGCTGAGCGGTGGCATCGAGCAGGCCGAAGTCGATCAGCAGCGGCGCGAAGCTCGTCAGCACGGTGACGATGGCGACGAGCCCGAAATCCTCCGGCGCGAGCAGCCGGGCCAGGACGATGGCCGCTCCGATCTGGAGCACGGCATTGCCGTATTGGATGACGATGGAAATCAGGCCGCCGCGCAACGCACGGCGTCCGAGATCGCTCGATTCCCGATGTTCCTCGAAGTAAGCGGCGACGGCTTCCGACATCTCCGTTCAATCGCTTTCAATCATCGTAACCAACCTTTCGATTCCCAGTCACGGCCAAACAGATCCGTCCAGGGCAATGAAAATCCGATCGTCGAAAATGCAGCCGGTATAAAATAGCTCGCGGAGGCCGCTGGAGCGATGACGCCACTTTGTGGCGGAGAAAAGGATTGAAACGTCACTGCGCCAACAATACCGGCTTGCGATTTAATTCCTGCTCGCGAGCCATCCCCGAGCCAGCCGCCATCTCCGCCAGCCTCTTCAGCCGATCCTTGCGGGCAGCGAGGCCCGGCATCGGCTGCAGACCCGTGGCCTCCAGGATCGTCTCCCACCGATACACCCAGTCGTGCCGCATCAAGGTCTGGGCCATGCCGGTTCGCCGCATCCGGTCCTGGCGGACCGGATCGCCGTCCAGCTCCCTGATGACCCGGTCGATGTCGGGCGATGTGTGCGGCACGTCGATCATCACCTCGGGCCAATCGAACAGCCGCGGAAACAGGTCATTGTCGGGACGCTCGCCGAGCATGATGGCGCCCGCCGCCGCGCCCTCGAAATACCGGTAGCCGAACTCGACTTGCCGCCCGGTCTCCTGCGGCTCGTCGAACTTGCCGGGATTGACCAGAAAATACCTGCTTCTCTTGGCGAGGTTTGCCATCTGCGTCCGGTGCTCCCGGAGGTCGATGGCCTGGCTGCCGCCGATCGTGTCGTGGAGATAGAACAGGCCGCTCTGCTGCGCCATCGCGAGCAGCGACTGGTGGGTGACACGGGAGCGACGCCCCATGCTGAAGACGTCGATGACCCTCTCGGGCGGATCGGGATAGGGACAAAAGCGGATCGCGTCGATGGCGAGCGGAAGATGCACGCAAGCCTTGCCGATCTCCTCGCCGAGCGGCTTCACCGTGCCGATCTGGAACGGCATCACGACATCGAACTTGGCGAGGATCTTCAGGAAATGCCGGTGCTTGGCGATCTCTTTGATCCAGAGCTCGTCCAGCAGACACACCGAGGTCCCGCACGCACCTCTCAGATCCTCGATCGCGTCGAACATGATCAGGTCCTGCGGGAACCCGCAGATCGCGAACAGAACGTCGTATTGCTGCTGCGGCTTGATCCGCGTGAGCCCGGGATTCAGCAGCACGGGCGCGTGGTAGCCCAGCCGGGTCGCGAAGCTCGCCCGTCGGCTCGACGGGTCGAGTTCGGGCGCGAACAGCTCGGCGGAATCGACCTCGCAGATGATGTCCTCGAACTCGACATGGGGACCGCGGTTGAGGGCTTTGCCGAAGATGTTTCGGAGTGAGAAGACGGCGATACGGGGCTTGCCCGGCTGCGAACTCATGACGCCTCACTCTGGTGTTGTTGGACCACTTGCACGGTGCTGTACGAAGGCGGCGACGTCACGATGATGAAACCGGTGTTCTGATGAGATCGGCGTCCAGCGCGATCCGCGCAGCGGCCTCGATGCGCGCGAACGGAACGTCGGCCCGGATTGCCATGTCGAGCAGGCTGTGCCTGCCATCCGCGAGGTTGAGGACCCATAGCAGGTCCATCTGCGTCGCCCCGCCCGCCTCGCGCTGGCCGGCAATCGCGCGATACAGGCCGCGCCGTCCCAGTTGCGGCTCCCCTCGCCCATCGACGCGCTCATAGATGCGGTCGCGATCGAGCAGATCCAGCACCTCCTCGATGACCGCGTAGGACTGCTCGAGACAGTCCGGCTTGACGAAATCCAGATTGTCCGCCGAGGTGTGATATTCGGGAAACGTGCCGTGCACGCCGCGCATCAGGCACCCGACCGGCAGATCGAATCCCGGCGAGCAGAACTGCCGCTCGTCATATCCATAGGGGCTGAATGGCAGAATCTCATGAGGATGGCCTGAGTGCTTCAGGACATGCGCGACGGCGCGATCGATGCTCGCCCCGCTCCGGCTCTGCTTGTAGTGAAATCCACTGGAATCGCCGAGACAGGTGAGGACGAGGCCGTGTTCAACACGTCCGAGATTCCGCTCGTTGCGGTCGAGCCACGCGAGCGCGCCGATGGTCGCCGGCAGGAACAGAAATCGGTATCCGAGTCGGCGCGGCTGCTGCGCCTGCCGCATCGCCAGCGCCGTCATGACGGCAATCCCTGAGAGATTGTCGTTGGCGAGACTCGGGTGACAGATATGGCAGGTGATCAGGACTTCCTTGTCCGTCTGCCCGGGGACGAAGAATTCGCCGTAGGTCAACGCCCCCTGCGAGAGCTCGCTGTCGATCTCGACGCGGTAGCTGTCGTCCGTCATCCCCCGCCACAGACGATCTTGCAGGCAGAAGCCCCAATCGTCGGCATAGTAGCCGGTCCGGTAGGGAATGAGATCAGGCTGATCCGGCAAGGTATGGACGTGCTTGGCAAGCTCGGCGCGGCTGAGCACCGCCTGGACCGACTTGCTGTAGCCCATCACGTGCAGATTGTTGTCGGCGAAGTCGACGAGAACGCGGCCCGACAGGGTCGAGATCGTCGCGCGACGAATGTTCCACTCTGCCGGCACGTGCCAGTCCAGGACCGGCGTGCCGGACGGCACCTCGTGAATCGCAAGCCCGACATTCCGCGCGACGATGCCGAGCGTCTGACGGACACCCGCCCCGGTGAGGCTGCGGTTGATCGGAAACAGTTCGGCGACCAGATCGTGGAGATCGATCGCCGGCGTTCTCGGACCAGCCGGGGATTTGAGGATGTCCAGCATGACGCGTCAGCCCTACTTCATCGGTCAGGCCGACGCCTGCGCGGCATCGGCCGCGAGATCGCCGGCCGGCAGCGGCACGATCGTCGGCTGGTAGACCAGATGCTCCGCCGGAGCTTCCACCTGATCGTATGGCGTGACGATCTCCTCGGGCAGCCGCGCGAGATCGGCCACCCGCAGGAAGTCGCGCAGGTTCGTGCCGGTCGATTCCGAGTCGATGTTGACGGCGCCGCGCCGGCTGCTGACATCGGCAAAATGCACGGTACGGAAATCGATGCTGAAGCGCGTCACGCCCGAGGTGTTCGGGACGGACGAATGCAGATGCGCTCCGGAGAAGATCGTGACGCCGCCACTCGGCGCGATCACCCGGATCTGCGGATCCAGTGCAATCTCCTGCTCCGGCTTCGGCTGCACCCGTGTATCCGTCTTGATGTGCTGCGCCGCCGACGCACGCGAGGTCCTGTTCCACTCGTAGTAGTTATAGGTCCTGGAGCCGTTCTTGATCGCTTCATCGAAATAGCGCGGATGAAATGCAAGGCCGTTGTCCGGCGCGATGTCATACACCGGCAGCCACCAATTGAGCTGGCACGGCGGCGCCGAGTACCAGGTGTCGCGATGAGGGTGGAATGCGAACGCGATCCCGGTGGTGAGATAGTCGTTGCTGGTTGCCGACCGCAGCCGCGGCACGTCGAAATAGGTCAACTCGGGATCGCAGCCGAACTCGCGGAGCGTGCCCTGCACCAGCTCCTTCGACCGGGCGTGATGGATGAAGAACGGCTTCAGCCTGGCGAGGATCTCGACGTAGCGCTCGACCGGGAGCTCGAATTGCGCCGTTCGGGGATCATAGGGATGAAACGCCTCCTCGATCAGCTCCCTGGCGAACGCGACCAGCGCATTGAGCGAGGGCGTCGGCGAATGCAGGAACAGCGCGCCCTGATACAGTTTCTGGCGCCGCTCGTCATCGGGCATCGTGGCATCAACGAAAATGTTCGTCATTCCGTGATCCTCCTCGACAAATCGTCAGAACGTTCGAGACGATCGGGCCGCTCCGTGGCCGCCAGATCCCTCCCCCAGGATACCGCGCTGTCGTCATGCTGCTTCACCAAAGACCCCGTTCGGCAAGCGAGGGCCAGGCGGCATCCTTGGCTGACAACACCGTCACCGGCTGCGGCCATCGGATGCCGATCATCGGATCGTCGTGCCGGAAGCCGTCCGAGAGCTGCTCGACATAGTCTTCGCCCATCAGATACTCGACCGTGACGTCGTCGGTCAGCGTCTGGAATCCATGGGCAAAACCGGCGGGAACGTAGAGCATCCGCGCCGTCGAGGGGCCGAGCTCGCAGGCATAGACCTCGCCGCGCGTCGGCGAGTTCGGCCTGATGTCGACGATGACGTCATGGATCAGCCCGGCGCTGCAGCGGACGATCTTGGCGTCAGGCTTCGGCGCACGCTGGAAATGCATGCCGCGGACGCTGCCGCGGAGACGCGTCACCGAGCTGTTGCCCTGCATCGGGACGAACGCGATGCCCTGCTCGGCAAAGGTCTTCGCGCACCAGGTCCGCGTGAAGCTGCCGCGCTCGTCGGAGCGAACGGTCAGCTCGATCAGCCGCGCATCCGACCGTCCAAGCGGGACAAACCTCATGGCTCAACACTCTTCGCGCATATGGTGCGGCAATGCCCTGCTCTACTCCTCGATCGTCGCCTTGGGGACCGGCACGATGAAGCGGCCGCCCCAGTCGCGGATCGCCGCCATCTGTGCCTTGATCTCGCTCTTGATGTTCCACGGCAGGATCAGGACGTAATCCGGCCTGGCTTCGAAGATCGCTTCCGGCGGCAGGATCGGAATGCGCACGCCCGGCATGTAGCGGCCCTGCTTGGACGGGGCGCGATCGACCGTGAAGTCGAGAAAATCGGTGCGGATGCCGCAATAATTCAGCAGCGTCACGCCCTTCGCCGGGGCACCGTAGCCGACGATCTTCTTGTTATCGCGCTTGAGCGCCGTCAGCAATTCGAGCAGCGCACGCTTGGTCTCTTTGACCTGCTCGTTCCAGGCCATGTAGATGGCATCGTCATGCAGCCCATAGGCCCGCTCCCGCGCCAGGACATCGGCAACGTTCGGGCTCTCCGCATGAGCGGCCTCCGCGTGGCAGACGAAGAACCTGATCGAGCCGCCATGCGTCTCCGGAAGCTCGACGTCGAACACCCGCAGGCCCGCTTGGGCGAAGATGCGCAGGCCCGCGATCAGCGACAGATACGAGAAATGCTCGTGATAGATGGTGTCGAACTGATGCCGCTGCATCAAGGTCAGCAGGTGCTGGACCTCGAAGGTCGCGACGCCCTCCGGCGCCAGCAGGATTTTGACGCCGCCGACGAAGTCGTTGATGTCGGGAACGTGCGCGAGCACGTTGTTGGCCGTGAGGAGATCGGCCGACCAGCCCTCCTCCCGGAGACGGGTCGCATAGTCGCGGCCGAAGAATTCGACCCGGGTCTCGATGCCCTTGGCGCGCGCGGCCAGCGCAACGCTTTCGCAGGGTTCGACGCCGAGACAGTTGATGCCCTTCTGGAGCGAGTATTGCAGCAGATAGCCGTCATTCGACGCGATCTCGACATGCCGCGAGGCCGGGCCGAGCTTGAAGCGATCGGCCATGGCTTCGACATAGCGGCGCGCGTGCTCGAGCCATGAGGTCGAGTGCGAGGAGAAATAGGCATAGTCGGCGCGGAAGATCTCGGACGCGGCCAGGAGGTCGCGCGTCTGCGCCAGACGGCACTCGCGGCAGACGAAGGTCTCCAGCGGATAGAACGGCTCCGCCCGCATGTAGTTGGCCGGATCGATGTAGTCGTTCGCGACCGGCGAGGCGCCGAGATCGATCAGCTTGAGGGTCAGGTCGTCGCCGCAGTGCCGGCACTTGGGCGCGACGCCGACGGCGGTGGGAAGGGTCAGTTCCATGGTGTCTCCGTCACTGTCCTTGCCGGCTGAGGCGAGCATCTGCCCGGCGCGGCCGGCGCGATCACGTCCATTGCAGCCTGTCGTTGATCCGGGCCGTCTCCATGTGGTCCTGCAGGACCTTGAGACGGATCAGATCGGACGAGCGAAACTCGGCATCCTTGAACTGCATCCTCTTGAGACCATCGACAAGGTTCTGGATCGACTGGTCCAGGGTGACCTGCGGCTGATGATCGGGGGCCAGCGAGCGGTACAGGCCGAAATCGACCTTGTAGGAGCGGCTGTCCACCGGCGCGGAGGTGTTGATCGACACGCTGGTCCCCGGCACGCGCGCGGCCACCGCGTTGGCGAGATCCTTGACCTGGTAGTTGCGGTCGTCCGAGCCGGCATTGATGGTGAGGAAGCGGCCGCCCGTCGCCGCCGGCCGGTCGATCGCCCAGTCGATCGCCCGCGCCATGTCGGCCACGTCGATCAGGGGGCGCCACGGCGTGCCGTCGGAGAGCACGCTGATCTGGCGGCGGGTGAGCGCGCAGGCCACGAAATCGTTGAGGACGAGGTCGAGCCGCAGCCGATCCGACATGCCGCAGGCGGTCGCAAAGCGCAGACAGGTGATGGTCATGCCGGTGTCGATCGCGGCGAGCTCCTGCTCCGATCCGATCTTCGACTTGGCGTAGGCCGTGATGGGATTGAGCGGATCGCCCTCCTTGCGCGGCGGTCCGTCGGCGATGCCGTAGACGCTGCAGCTCGACGCGAACACGAAGTTCTTCACGCCGGCCGCCGCAGCCTTCCTGGCGAGCGACACGGTGGTGTTCTGGTTGATGTCGAGCGTCACGTCCTGGAAGCGATTGCCCATCGGATCGTTGGAGATCGCCGCCAGCTGGACCACGGCATCATAGCCGCGGAGGTCGAGCGACATGTCGCGGACGTCGCCATGGATCTGCTCGTCGAGATATCGCTCGGGAACGACAGGCGCTCCGGTCAGGCAGTGCGCGAAATAGGCATTGTCGAAGCCGTGCAGCGTCGCATCCGGGCGCTGCGCCCGCAGATGCCGCGCGACGACCGGACCCACATAGCCCATGTTTCCGGTGATCAGGACCTTCAAAATCTCACCCTCTACGATACCGACCAAAACAAAATTTAAATCACCTGCAATCGATTATAATTTAATATTCCAGCCGGCGTCCAGTGAATCCGTCGGCAGCGGCGGTGCCGCCCGCCTTCTCCGGCGGGATACGCAAAACTCGGTAAAAATCCCTTCTCCGCCATCTCGATCCGCCTGTTACCGCGCCCCATCCGGACGGCGCCGATCGATGCGGCATCAGGCAACCTCTCCCATTTAATTTATTCCACCAAATTAAATAATGCCACAATAGGAACAAATGTTGACCGCAAATCTCGGCAGCTTTAATTCGATCCATGGAAATGAGGACGTCCCGCGTGCGGGAACGCCCCGGCCTGACGACGCATTGATTGAAGCATTGAAAGACAGAGCATGACACTATCCGCCGGCGACTGGGTCGAAGTGCGCAGCAAGGAAGAGATCCTGGCGACGCTCGATGCCAACGGGCGCCTCGAAGGGTTGCCGTTCATGCCGCAGATGTTCAAATGGTGCGGCCAGCGCTTCCAGGTCTACAAGCGCGCCCACAAGACCTGCGACACGGTCACCGGATACAACACCGGCGAGTGGCTCGGACGGCGCCTCCCCAACGCCGTGCATCTCGAGCATCGCTGCGACGGCGAGGCCTATGGCGGCTGCCAGGCGGCCTGCCTGATCTTCTGGAAAGAGGCGTGGCTGACCCCGGTCGATCCGGCCAAGCCCGCCGCGGCCATCCCGGACCGCGCCGCTGCGCTTCAACCGCCCGGCGGATGCACGGTGCGCGAGGTGTGGGATGCGACCAAGTCGCCGGACCAGCAGCCGGGAAAAGGCCCCCGCTATGCCTGCCAGGCGACCGAGCTCCCGACCTACACCCAGCCGCTCAAATGGTGGGACGCCCGGCAGTACGCCGAGGACATCGCGTCCGGCAATGTCTCGCTCGCGAAGATGTTCAAGGGCCTCCTCTACTTCGCCTATGTCGGCGCCACCATGGCCCGCCGTCCGCGGCTCGGCCGGCCCGCGCGCTGGATCTACGACCGCATCCAGTCGCTGTGGGGCGGCGTACCGTTCCCGCGCAAGCGCGGCGTCCTCCTGACCGACAAGGACGCGCCGATCGCCGATCTCGGGCTGCAGCCCGGCGATCTCGTCCGCGTGCGCCCGCACCAGGAGATCCTGGCCACCATCGACAAGCAGACCAACAACCGCGGCATGGGCTTCGACGCCGAGATGGTGCCCTATTGCGGAAAGGTGTTCCGGGTACGGACGCGGGTCGAAAAGTTCATCGACGAGCGCACCGGCTACATCCGGCGGATGAAGACACCGGCCGTCATCCTCGACGGCGTCTATTGCCAGTCGCGCTACAGCGAGAACCGGTTGTTCTGCCCGCGCGGCATCTATGCATGGTGGCGCGAGGTCTGGCTGGAGAAGGTGCCGGCCACCGCGATCGAGCGTCCGCCGGCAGAGGAGATCGTCGAACTTCCGCGGCGGGCGGCCGGCTGACGGCAGGCCGCCGCCGGGCAAAGCGGCCGGGCGCCGCTCATCGCCTCGCCCATAGGGCATGGATAGACCGTGTGCGAGGGCCTCGCGGCGAGGCGGCTTCAGCCGCCGTTCACCCCAGTGACAGCTTGCGCGCGACGAAGGCCTCGGCGTAGCGCTCGGCGGCGCGGCATTCCATGCCCCGCAACCGCGCCAGGCCCATGAACGTTTCCGGATCGAACCATTGCTTGGAGCGCTGGCTGCCGAAATGCGTCATCAGCAGCGCGACCTTCCGCTTCATGATCCGCTCGGAGAGGGGCATGTAGACGTTGGGCCGTCCGAGATCGCCGTCCCATTTCGGAATCTCGTATTCCAGGACGAGATGATCGCGGAATGTGTTCCAGACCAGGCGGTTGACCTGCCGATGGTCCTGATGGGCGTCGTCGCGGCGGTGCGCGAGAATGACGTCCGGATTGATCCGGCCCTTGAGCTGCTCGAACCAGGCCTTGATCTCCTCGCCCTGCTCGGGGAAGAAGCCGTCGCGGAACTGCATGATCTCGAGATTGCGGCTGGCGACCTCGGCGAGGAAATCATCGGCCGACGCCCGCGCCTCGACGCCGCGCTCGCCATTGCCGCTGAGCACGCACCAATGAACATCCAGGCGGATGCCCTGGTCGAGCCACGACAGCAGCGTGCCTCCGGCCCCGATCTCGATGTCGTCGGAATGCGCGCCGAGACACAGGACCGACAGCCGGCCGCCGCGACCGGCGAGCTGCAACGCCCTCATCCGTTCACCACCGCCGGAAGACTGGAGCCGAGATGCCAGGGCGTGTCGCCGCGCTCGATCATCTCCTCGAGCACCTGGCGGTCGCGGAGCGTGTCCATGGCCCGCCAGAACCCTTCGTAGCGGTAGGCCATCAACTCGCCGCGGTCGATCAGCCGCTTGAACGGCTGCACGACGAGCTCGTCCCCTTCCTCGATGTAGTCGAATATCTCCTTGCGGAAGATGAAGTAGCCGCCGTTGATCCAGATATCGGAATCGTTGCTCGCGGCCATGCGGCCCACGGTGCCGTCGGCGTCGAATTCGGCGAGGTGAAAGCTGATCGGCGGATGGATGGCGATGAAGCAGCCGATCTTGCCGCTGCGCTTGAAGCGATCGATCATCTCCGGCAGCGGCGCGTCCGTCAGGCCGTCGCTGTAGTTGGCGAGAAAGATCTCCTCGCCCTCGACCAGGTGCCGGACGGCCCGCAGTCGCTGGCCGATGTTGCGCCAGATGCCGGTGTCGACCAGCGACACCCGCCAGTCCGGCGGGCGGTCGCCCAATAGCTCGACCTTCTTGCCGAACTGCGAGATCGTGCAGTCGGTGGTCGCCGCCTGATTGTAGTTCAGGAAATAGTCCTTCACCACATTGGCCTTGTAGCCCAGGCACAGAACGAAATCCCGGTGCCCGTACTGGCTGTAATACTGCATGACGTGCCAGAGGATCGGCTGGTGGCCGATCGGAATCATCGGCTTCGGAATGCTCTCGGAATATTCCCGGATCCGCGTCCCGAGTCCTCCACAGAACAATACGACCTTCATGGCGCGACGTCCTTCGGGTTCTCAATCTCTGAAATGAGCATCACTATCTTCAACCTCGCCGGCGGGCCTCGACGACAGCTCGTCGTGCCCTCGTGTCGCCCTCCCGTCCGCACAGGGAAAATCCCTCCGCATCCGGTCGGCTACGGACGCCACCCGCATCACGGGCATCCGGCACCAGATTAATAGTCCAATTATATCTCTTTTTAAATGCCATTCTTGGTGACAAACGTCGAAATATCCGCTCCCACGGATATTAATCTTACATCCATTAATTCCCCGGAGCCGCTTCCGAAACGAGCACGGGCGGTATCTGACCGCCCCTCCGCACCACCGTCAGGTGTCATGCTGCCTGCAGCGCAGGTAGCGGGGGATAATCCGACGGCGCGAATAAATTCCGATGGCAATTTTTCATTGTTTAAATTAAATGCCAAAACATATAATAAATCGCTAATCGCTATTTAACCGAGTTTCGAACACCGACATCCCATGCATTACGTGGATCAGCCCGAGACTCTCGATCGAAACGGCATGCCGGCCGTCCTGGTGGAACGGCAGTTCCAGGGGCGCAAATGGCCCGTCCACTACGACTCGGTGGAGCCGTTCGCGATCGTGGCGGACATTGCGACGATCACCATGTCGAGCGTCCTGTCCGGGTTTCTGTATCACCTGCAGGATGCGGCGGGCGCCAACGACGTCAGCAAATCGCTCGGCCTGGCGATCCTCGTGTCGGCGCTGTTCGTCTCGCTGATGAAGATCCGCGGGATGTACCGGCCGGCCGAACTGCTGATCCTGCCGCGCCAGATCCGCGCGGCCTGCCTGACCTGGGTCACGGCGTTCCTCGTGCTGGCCGGCGCCCTGTTTGCGCTCAAGATCGGCAGCGAATTCTCGCGCGGCACGAGCATCGTCTTCGCGATGTTCGGGCTCGCGGCGCTGATCCTGCATCGCCGCACCACCGCATATCTGCTGGCAAAGGGCTTGGCGGAGAGACGGTTCTCGGGCCGAAACATCGTTCTGATCACCGATGAAGCAAGCAAGGACAACGCCGGGCTGACCCAGGTGCTCACCGACACCGGCTTTCGCGTCCAGCGGCATTTCCTGCTTCCCGAGCCCGGTGCGGATCCGGATCAGCGGCAGCGGATCGTGTCCAGCGTGATCGACTATGTGCGCGGCTCCGACATCGAAGAGATCGTCGTCGGCGCCAATCCCGAACCCTTGTCCGACCTGCGCACGCTCGGCGCCGAGCTGAGAGTCCTGCCGTTTCCAGTGAGCTTCGTGCCGGTCGGAGCGGCGTCGGACATCTTCAAGCGGCCGTGCCGCGAGCTCGGCAATGCCGTCTCCATCGAGCTGCAGCGCGGCCTGCTGAGCCCGCTCGAACACGCCACCAAGCGGCTCATGGATGTCATGCTGGCCGGCATCGCGCTGACCTTGATGTCGCCGCTGCTGCTGCTGGTGGCGATCGCCATCAAGCTCGACTCGGCCGGACCGGTGCTGTTCCGGCAGCAGCGTTGCGGATTCAACGGCCGGGCGTTCCAGATCTACAAGTTTCGCACGATGTCCGTGCTCGAGGACGGGCCCTCCATCGTCCAGGCCCAGATCGGCGACAGTCGGTTCACCCGGCTCGGGACCTGGCTGCGCCGGACCAGCATTGATGAGCTGCCGCAGCTGCTCAACGTTCTGGACGGCAGCATGTCGCTGGTCGGCCCCCGCCCCCACGCCTTGGCGCACGACAACGAATTCGACAAGCTCGTGCGCAACTACGCATTCCGTCGCCGCGTCAAGCCCGGACTGACCGGCTGGGCGCAGGTGCATGGCTGCCGCGGCCCGACGCCCACGCGTGCGTCGATCGAACAGCGCGTCGAATTCGATCTCTGGTACATCGACAATTGGAGCCTGTCGCTCGACGTCGCGATCCTGCTGAGGACGCCGATCGAGCTGATCCGCGGCAACAATGCCTATTAGCGCATATTCGCAAGGGATGATGATCGCAAGCCTACCGGCGGAGCCGTGCGGGCGGATCGGACCGATCTCAGGCTCGAGACTGCGGATCGCGACGCGGGGGCGTCAGACCGCTCACATGTCGTTCGCTGATGTTGAGGGAGCGAATCAGGTGCAGAACCGACGCTGCGCGTCGCTCGGGCTATCGACGGGCTTGACTCAGTCGGCCCCGATTAGGCCCGCTGACGGCGACTTTTCGAACCGCCCGCCGCTCCATTGATCGCAAACTCCTCGATCCGATGCCCGGTCTTGATCGCCGCCACCAGCCAACGCGGCTGCTTGCCTCGGCCGGACCAGGTCTCGGAAGTCTGCGGGTTGCGATACTTCGGCAGAACCCGGGGATATTTGCGCCGCGCCTTGCCGCTCGTGGTGTAGGACTGCCCACCCTCACTGCCGGCACCTTCGATGGCACCGCGGCTGCGGTTGAGAACCGCCAGACGACGTTCGAGCTCGCGCTTCTCCGACGTGATCCTCACGGCGAGGATCTGACTGATCTGCTCGTGGAGAGACCAGAGGTCATCGAAAGACATCGCCTCGAAATCGATCTTCTTGGTGGACATACAGCGACCTTTGTCTGTGATCTCTATCCTGCCGGATTAACGTCATATAATTCGGTATTTCGTTCCGCAAGTGGCTCGCGGTCGGAAAAACTGAATATTTGAGTTATACCAACCCGGCCAAGCCATATGGTTGTAACTCAAATAAAACTCAACCCGCAACCCCATTTCCGAAACGATGTCGCGCCGCCTTCGAGATTGCGGCAGCATTCGTTTGCACGCCGGAAGAAGCCACCGAATCAACACGATCTGCAACGGATTCGTCGCATACTACGGCAAGACCGCGTCAAAGTGACGTAGTTTCGATGATCGAACTTGCGCGTATTTGATAGCTGACATTCTCACCACGACATGGTTTTCAAAGCTGCCGCGACGGACTTACAACCTTTTCGAGCGAGCACCCTGAAGACCCGGATCGAGATATTTTTGCATGCGCACAAAATGCCGCCACCGGGTTTAATTGAGCACGCCACCGTGAATATGCCGCAAAGCAGCCGACATCGTTCCGGCGAATCAAACGCCTTCCCTAAATATTAGATCCTTCAGGTGCGCTCACGCAGATCAGACTTGCGCACGTCGCGCCGACAGCGGGGCGCGCGGCGTCAGACAGGCACACACCGGCAGCGGAACTAACTGCCGCTGCGATCGGCCGTGAGGTTGAGGACGGCTGCGGACACCCGGCGGCCGATCCCGAAAACCCGTTGTCCAAAGTCATCGTCCGTGGAGGCGACATCAGCGGCCTGTGCGCCAGGTGAAGCGGCCGCATCGCATGGCTCGCCGCGATATGGTTTCGGGCCCGTCTTGGAGCGCCGTCCTTGCCCGACACGACGGCTGAAGGACGTCCAGATGACGTCCGGCCGTCGAGCGGCCGCCGACAGCAGCACGGGGCGACCTGACGCGTCATCAGGGTCAATGCCGAGCGGCTGTCGCCTCGCGCCGGCAAGCGGCGCGGCCATGACGGCCGGCCGCCGCAGCGATCAAATTCCGATGCGATTATTTCTGCTGCCTGGTTCGACCCGGCACCGCCGGCCGGGGCGGAATCACGTGCGCCGTCCCGCGGCCGTGCCGCGTGGCCATCGGGCGACGCCTGGGTGCCGCGGACTTCTTCGCGCGTTTGCCGAGGCTGGTGCTGATGGATTGGATCTCATCGAGCAGGACATCACAAAGCTCGATCTGCGACCGCAGCACGGATTGCTGCGAACGGCCCGACCTTGGCCGGCCGAAACGTAATTTGGCAAGGCGTATTTTATTCAGCGATTTCAGGACGGCATTCAAAGCGCGACCGCCGCCATCCATCTCAATATCCTCAATCAACGCGGCACCAAGCTCGTCACACAAGGACGGACCCCACTCGTTGGCGAGTTTTGAGGGCATCTTCCCCGAATGCCGAACCGTCATCGCGATGATGCACGGATTCGATTTTCGGCATTAAATTAACCACTCGCGACAAGTTAATTTACCATCTGACAGCAAGACATTAAATACTTCTGGCACTCGCCACGGTTTGCCGTAAAATGCTACCGCATTGCCAGAAAGACCTTTTTAAGCACCTTTCGTCCGGTACAATTGAAGCTTTAGTTTGTTCAGTCTACCCTTTTATGTCTCCGACCGTGCAGAATCGTCTCTACACAATTAATTTAATTCTAGATTACGTAAGAATACGGTGTGGAACTTGCCCATTTAATCGTCTGAGCGACGATCGACGTTGCCGAACGCGGCCGGACCGGCCGAGCACGGCCCTCATCAGTCCTCGCCGCCAAGCTTGACCATGACTCGGCCGAGCGGAGCGTCCAGCTCCTTCGGAGACGACGAGGAAGGGGTCGGGTTACCACACCATAGGCCGCCCCGGCGCCCCGCACACCACCGCGCGCCGGTACAATACGCCCTGGGGCGTCTCGACGGCGACACGCCGAATGCACCCGGGATGAATCGCAAGATTGTAATGAAACGGAGTGGCCTCGAATGTCCCGTGCAACCGGCAGAGTCTGCTGAGATCCGGCCCGCACTCCGTCAGCGGATAGAGGCCGCGCGCCGACGCGGGATCGGATAGGCCCGTGAAGGCGATCGCGAAAGCGGCTGCGGCGATCCTGATCACGTTCGACAATTGCGTGCTCCGTTGCAAAAAGAGCCTCAAGGGCTGGCGCGGCAGCATAGACTTGATCGGCGGCCTTGGACAACCGGCCGCCCGCTTGCAGTCCCGACGCCCGCACGGCCTTCGAATCTCGCCAGCTACAGCCCGCCTTGGCGGCGCCGGTCCGCCTCCCTCGGCTGTCCGGCTGCCTCGGCTCACCGACGCGCTGCGCGGGCTGCGATGTCGTCGCCCCCTGCGCGAGCAAGCGACTCGGGCTAACCGTTGCGCAACGGCTTTGTGCTTAAAATTGTTCGGACCCTGTTAGGTCGAATGGATCATCCCTTCACCGTGGGACCTCCGGCGGCGCCGACAGCTTGGGGCGGTAATATGGTGATGTCAGACTGTGACCTAATTGGCACGGCCGGGCAAAAGCGGACCAATCCGAACGGCCGTACGCTTTCGTCCAGTATGGCCGCCGGGTAGGTTGAAACACGTGGGACGTTCTCCCTTCTTGGTGGAGGGAGCAGCGTGGGGAAATGTATTTTTGCTGTATTCGGGGACGCGTTTGAAGGCCTTGATCAATCCGCCCGGGCCGACCGGCGGCGGGGGGTCTCCTGTGCGCAGCAGTACAGTGGACCCGCGCAGCTTTCATGGCCTTTGCCGCCGCTCGCGCGCGCTCCTCACCCTGGCGATCTTGGCGCTTCTGCCCGCCTGTTCCTTGCTCCCCGGGACAGGACCGACCAGCGACGCCGTGAGCGACAATGCCACGGCCAGCGTGCGGTCGAACACGGCGCTTCCCTATGCGCTGGTCGACGTCAGCTCCGAGACGATCGGCTTCCTGTCGCAGCCCAATCTGATCACGTTCCAGGGCGTATTCCCGGACAAGCGGCCGAAGCCGGTGCAGGTCGCGGGCGTTGGTGACGTGCTGAACGTTTCCATCTTCGAAGCGGCGCCCGGCGGACTGTTCACGCCCCCCACGGCCGCCGGTGCCCGCCCGGGCAACTTCGTGGATCTGCCGGCGCAGGCGGTGGACCAGCAAGGCAATATCCGCGTGCCCTATGCGGGCGAGATCGCCGCCGCCGGCCGGACGCTGCCGCAGATCGAGCAGGAGATCGTCTTCCGGCTGCAGAAGCGCGCCCTCGAGCCGCAGGTCGTGGTCAGCCTGAACCAGCAGCATTCCAGCGTGGTCAGCGTGCTCGGCGACGTCAATACGCCGGGCGTGCTTGCCCTCAACAGCGTGGGCGAACGCCTGCTGGCCGTGATCGCACGTGCGGGCGGCCCGAAGCACGAGGCCATCGAAAGCTATGTGACCCTGCAGCGGGACGGCAAGCGCGTGCGCGTGCTGCTCAGCCGCGTCGTGCAGGATCCGCGCGAGAACATCTTCATCCGTCCGAACGACGTCGTCTACATCACGCGGGAATCCCCGACTTTCACGGCCCTCGGTGCCCTCAATCAGAACGTCTTCGGCTTCAATTCCGAGATTTCGTTCGATACCGAGACCCTCACGCTGGCGCAGGCGATCGGCAAGGCGGGCGGCCTGAACGATCAGCAATCTGATCCGGCCGAGGTCTTCCTGTATCGCTACGAGGAGCGCCCGCTGCTGCAGAAGCTCGGCGTCGATACCAGCCGCTTCATCTACGACCGCATCCCGACGATCTATCACATCAACCTGCGCGATCCCTCCGGCATGCTGCTGGCTTCGGGCTTCCAGATGCGCAGCAAGGACGTGATGTACGTCGCCAATGCCAAGGTCGTCGACTACTACAAGCTTCTGACCCTGATCAACACCACGGCGACGACGACGTCCAACACGGCGACTTCGGTGATCAACGTCAACACGGCGACCAAGACCCGGTGGTGAAGCGCAACGGCGGGCCGGTAGCGGCCTGAACGGGCGCCGGAGCGTCGAGGGGCGGCGGGCCGAAGTCCGCCCCGCGCGATGTCGTGGCATCGGACGGCCGTCGTGTGACAAGCCGTTACAATCCAGCCAATCACCGCGACCAAACGACACCGGCGGTGCATCAGGCCGCGACATCGAGCGCGCAGTATCCCCTTGCAGGCGACGCGATCGCCCGCGCGAACGAATTGGGAGACTGACGTGAAGACATCCATCGCGACATTTCTGCTCGTGGCAGTGCTTTCGGCGGCAGCAGCGGTCGACGCGAATGCCTGGACCCGCAGCGGCTCGGTCACCGGACCGCGCGGCACCACCTCATTTGGCGGCTCAGGCAGCTGCTCCGGCGGCGCCTGCGCCTGGCAGGGTGGCGGCACCGGTCCCGCCGGCCGCAGCTGGTCGCGCTCCGGCTCCGCGAGCTGCAGCGACGGCAGCTGCACCCGGCAGGGCCAGGGCACGGGACCGCGCGGCAATTCCTACAGCTACAGCCGCACCGTCACGCGCTGAGCAGACGCCGCGGCGCCGCTGGCCGCGGCCCTCCGGAAGCATTGACATCGCCGGTCCGCCTGCTGTTCCGGAGCGGGCCGGCGCGCCGTCTCCATCCGATGACGCCGGACACGCGCCATGCCCATCCTCTCTTCCCTGCCCCCGTCGACGCGCATGATCGTGCTGCTGACGGCGATCGGCTTCATGACGCTGGAATATGGGCTCAGCCGGCTCGCCGGTCGCGAGACTCACGACCTGCGTGAGACCGCAGCCTCGTTCGCCGTCGCGGTCGGACAGCACCTGATCCGCGCAATGGTCGCGCTCGTCGCGGCCGTTCCCTTCATCATCGCCTATCGCTACAGGATCTTCGATTTCGATCCGAGCCGGCCGCTGGCCCTGCTCGCATTGTTTCTCGCCAGCGAGTTCGTCTATTACTGGCACCATCGCGCCTCGCATCGGGTTCGCTGGCTGTGGGCCACGCATGCCGTGCATCACTCTTCCACGCGTCTGAACCTGACCGCAGCGATTCGTCTCGGCTGGACGAGCGAGATCTCCGGTCATTTCCTGTTCTATCTGCCGCTGGCGCTGCTCGGCTTCCATCCGCTCGCCATCATCGCCATGCTCGGCGTCAATCTGCTCTACCAGTTCTTCATCCATACCGAGCTCGCGCCGCATCTCGGTCCGCTCGAATCTGTGCTGAACACGCCGCGGCATCACCGCGTCCACCACGCGGCCAACGCGTCCTGTCTTGATCGCAACTATGGCGGCGTGCTCATCATTTTCGACCGGCTGTTCGGCAGTTTCGCCGAGGCCCCGGCCGGCGAGACGCTGCGCTATGGCCTCGTCGGCGTTGAACCGAGCTTCAATCCGTTGCGGATCGCATTTGGCGAATGGATTGCGATCGCCCGCGACCTTGCGGCGGCGCGGAGCTGGGCCACGCGGCTGCGCGTGCTGACCGCGGCCCCCGGAGACAAGCGCCACCGCCGGGAGTCATCCGACAACCGAGAAGGATGCTCATGACGTCACATCTCCGATCGTCCATGGCCGCCATGGCGGCCGTTCTGCTCGTCTCGACCACGGCCGTCGCCGCGGAGCGCGGCATCACCATCGACACAAGCGACGGTCCGCGCCATGCGCTGGTGATGACCGCGGGCAGGACGCCGCAGCCGACCGTGATCGTGCTCCATGGCGCGCTCGGCAGCGGCGCCGGCACCGCCCGCACGACGGGCTTTGCCGAAGCTGCGGCGGCCCATGGCTTCGCCGCGGTCTTTCCCGATGGCATCAACCGGCAATGGAATGACGGCCGCGACGGCCGCTCCGGCGGTCCCGATGATATCGGTTTCATCCGCGCCCTGGTGCGGCAGCTCGTCGCCGACGGCACAGCCGATTCCCGGCGCATCTATCTCGCCGGCATTTCGAATGGCGGCATGATGAGCTTCACCCTGGCCTGCAAGGCGCCGGAGCTGTTTGCCGGCATCGGCACGGTGATCGCCAACATGCCTGAAGGCATCGAGCCCTGCGCCGCGCGGCCGCTGCCGGTGGTGATGATCAACGGCACGGCTGATCCGATGGTGCCCTATCGCGGCGGCGAGGTCGGGCTGCGCGGCGGGCGCGGCCGGGTGTGGAGCGCTGACAGGACGGCGGAGTTCTTTGCGCGGCGCGACGGTTGCGGCGCGCGCCAGGCCGTCGCGCTGCCGCATCGGGATCTCGCCAGCGACACCTCCGTCACGCAACTCAGCTGGCGCGATTGCCAGGTGATCGGCGGCGTGTCGCTGTATCGCGTCGAAGGTGGCGGACATGCCCTGCCCGGCCGCCGCCCGCTGGCGCCGCGCCTGCTCGGCCCGAGCAATTTCGACATCGATGCCGCCGAGGTCATTCTCCGCGCGTTCGATCTCGCGCGCACGCTGTAGTCCGGCAAGTCCGCCCAGGCTCCGAGCGTGACGAGACGGAGCGGTCACCCGTGGGCACGCGAGCTCAGGCGGCGATCGTCGGCGTGGTGTTCGGCTCACGCGCCAGCTCTGCCTCGCCGTGCGAAGGAAGATTCTCACTGCGGATGCCGAGCGGCGATCCGATCCACAACGCATGCGCGGTGTGATCGGCCAACGGCTCGGTCGTGTTCGGATGCACGAGCACGCTGAGGCGACCATGATTGAGCATCAGCCATGGCACCAGCACTGGAAACACGTCGACCGCGAAGGCGACTTGATACATCGGCCGCTCGTGAGGCCCGACCAGCGCGTCATGCCAACGCCCGAGCGTCACGAGGAAGCGGTCGGCCATCCACTGCCGTAGCCGTGCGGCTTCGGTTCGAGTGGCATCATCGAAATAGATGTGGGCATGAAAGCTCGCAATTGCGCTCAGGCGATGCGGCTGCGCCGCCGAGGTCGTTTCCATCCGCGCCTCTCGATCATTTCAATCGCGTTGGCCGCGCAGGCGAACCGATGCAGCATGGTCATCCTGGCATCGCTAGCCTGCCCTCGGTTGCGCCGCGAGTCATCGCCGGCGGACGCTGGCCTCGAGATCTCGGCGGGGCTCGAGCTTCGACCCAGACAGCATGTCGCCGCGCGAACGACCGCACCGAGACAAACGACACCGAGACAAACGACAACGCCGCGCTGAGGTTTCAGCGCGGCGTTGTTGTTTTGAGTGTGAAGAGGGGATGTCCTTTGCAGGCCTGGCAGCGACCTACTCTCCCAGGGCTTGAGCCATAGTACCATTGGCGC